>CAIVVT010000149.1 GCA_903909435.1 uncultured Acidobacteriia bacterium
GATCGGAGCCGCGACCGTCAGGGAGCGGTGGCACATACCGAATTTGGGCGCGTTTGCGGACGTGCACCCGCTTCCGCAAAACTCAGCTCGCATCGATCGCGGAAGGCGAGCGCGGCGCTTACTGCTGCTCGAGCGGCTCTTTGAAGCCCTTACCCGCTAAAGTCGCCGCCGGCTGCGGTGCGGCTGGGTGCGAGGTTGTGGAGCCGGCGCTGCTGGCAAGCTCCGACTTCTTATATTTCGACTCGCTCAGGTAGCCCTTGACGTTGTCCTTCGTGATGCTGTTCACAACCACATGCACGGGTTCCAGATGACCCGGCACGCTGACCCAGAGCGGCTCGTACACGTTGACATGCTTCTTCTCGATCTTCTGGTCATCCACGATCAACGCGATGTCGTAGTACTTGCGCTTCACGTTCGCCTTGCGTAACGAAAGGCTGACGGGACCAGTGCGCGCGAATTCGGTCGATTTACTGATGTCGAATTCGTAGTAATTGCGTTCTCCGCGCTTGCGCAGTTCCACCACTTCGTCGTGCGTTTTGGCAATCGGCCCGTTCAATTCGTCGCGGGTTGAGCCCAGGCTGCCTTCCAAGTCGGCGCGAGTTTTCTCAATGTCCGACTTCGTACCCTCGATCTGCTTCTGCTGCTCCGCCAGTTTCGCGTCCACTTCCTTCCAACGCGGGTCGTTCGCCTGCTGCGCGCCAGCACCTTGGCGTTTGCCAGAGGCCTTTTTCACGTGGAGCATCGGCTTTGCGGGAGCCGGACCCTCGGGGGCGATTTGCGTGGCTGGCGCGGAGGGGACGATCGGAGCGTCAAGCTGGGTAGTCTGGGTGCGGTTTTCCGCCGCGGCCATTCTGTCGGCAGCGGCTCGCAACTCAATTCTGGTCTGATCCAACGACGACTGGAGGGTCTGATTCGTGCGCATCAGCTCGGCACGCTGCTGGCTCTCGTTCGAGAGCCGGAACAGAGAATAGCCCGATGTCGCAATCAGGATCGCCAGCACGATGGCGACCAAGGCGCGCCCGGCATTCATGTTCAGTTCGCGGCCTTCGAGTTTGTTTTCAGGATTTTCCATGACCCGGTACCTCCAGGAGTTGAAGGTCTCGCCTTCGCCCTGAATAGGGCATTCGACGGGCCAAATGAGGCAGGGCTATCTCGTTGAAAGATAAGGATGTCGCGCAGGCAGTGGGCCTTGGGCACAGGTAAGTATTTCCGGCTTGGACGGCCGACCCGGTAAGTGCGGGGAGCTGGCGGGCCGGCGAACCACCGGACCCGTTAACCCGCGTAGGGGTGCTTGTACGGAGCGCGGTACTCGCGCTTGAGCAGCTTCTCCGCAGCCGGATTGCCGACGATCTGTTCCTTTGCAGCGTCCCAGACGACGCGCGACCCGGTGCGGTAGGCGATCATCGCCAACTGCACGGTGGCGGTAGAGCGGAAGGCGTCCTCCGGCAGGCACATGGGCGGCTTGCGGGTGCGGATCGACTCCAGCCAGTCTTGGACATGTTTGAGGCCGGTGTCGCCGGTCACCTTCACGGTCTTTCGCTCTGCGTCCTTCGCCCGCGGTATGACGACCCAATGGTCGTCGGTCACGAACACCGTCGCCTTGTCTCCGTAGAAGAGGATGCCGTTGCTGACCTCGGGCGCAAACTCGGCCGCGCCCCAGATCCGGTGCCGCCATACCACCGGGCAGCGCTCGAATTCAAAGTGCACCGTCAACGTGTCGGGCGTGGTGATCTTGCCCTTCAACTCGTACAGTCCGCCCACGGCGGTCACCGATTTCGGCATGGATTCGCCGAGGATCACGCGGGCGGCGTCGATCAGGTGAATGCCCCAGTCCACCAGGTGGCCGTTGCCATAGGCCTGCTCCAGTCGCCAGCTCATGTGGCCGATGGCGGGGCTGTAGGGCAGCTTCGGAGCTGGACCGCACCACTGCTCCCAGTCGAGCGAGGGAGGCGGCGCTTGCGGCGTGGGATCGGGTGTGCCCGCCTGGTAATGGATCTGGATGTCGGTCTGGACGATGCGGCCCGCCTGACCGTCCCGGATGAACTGCGCGACCTGTTGAAAGGCCTCGCTTTGCCGGCGCTGGAAACCGATTTGCACGATCCCGCCGTTGAGCTTGGCCCGCTCGACCATTGCTTGCCCTTCGCGGATGTCGTAGCCCAGCGGCTTCTCTTCGTAGATGTGCAGGCCCTGCTTGCAGGCTGCGATGAACGGGAGCGCGTGCCAGTGCGGCGGGGTGGCGATGATCACCGCTTCGAGGCCGGGCATGTCCAGCAATTCCCGGTAGTCCTTGAACTGCTTGGGCCGCGAGCCCTGCCGCTGCTCCATGTCGCCGGCGAAGGACTTGAGGTGCTCCGCGTCGGCGTCGCAGACGGCGACGATCTCGACGCCGCCGGCGGTAAGCGCATTGCGGGCGTCCACGCCGCCATACCAACCGCAGCCGATCACGCCGATGCGGAGCTTCCCGCCAGGCGCTGCTCCGTAGACGAGAGGCGCACCCAGAGCTCCAATAAACTGCCGCCGATTTGGATTCAGCATGGTTTTGCCAACTTATCACAGTCAGTCGCGAGCGCGGCCGACTGGCTCAGCGGGCAAAGTTCACCGGCGCAAAATTACCATAGATTCAGACCTGAAACTCTGCTATTCTGCTTGCCGGCTGGAGGCGCTTCCATGCGAGACAAGGCGTGGCGGCTCGGCCCGGAGCATTTCGGGCGATTGATCTCGGTCCTCGCGGAGCAGGGCTACGAGGTGCTCGGCCCGCAGGTCGATGGACCGGCGGTCCGCTGGGGACCGCTTACCGGCCCGGATGAACTTCCGCAGGGGATCGGCGCGGAGACCTCCCCCGGCCATTACCGTTTGAAGCAGCGTAGCGGGCCGGAACGATTCGCCTGGGGCCCTTCCCCCGACAGCCTGAAGCGCTGGCTGCACGTCCCCGAGGAGTGCTTCGTCCATGCGGCCCAGGACAATGGAGCATTTCACATCCTGCCCGGCGAGCAACCTGGCGCTCCGCCGGGAGGTGCAGCCCCTCCCAAATTCGCATTCATCGGGATGCGGCCCTGCGACTTGGCGGCGCTCGTGCGGCTGGACGCCGTCTTCCTCAAGGGGCCCTACGTTGAGGAGCACTACTCCGCCCGGAGGCGCGAGGCGTTCCTGGTCGTCGTGAACTGCACGGCATCGCTCGACACTTGCTTCTGCGCTTCCATGGAATGCGGACCCGGCGCCAGAACGGGTTACGACGTGGCACTCACCGAACACACAGCGGAAGAGCCGGCCGCGTATCTGGCTGAAGCCGGTTCGGCGCGCGGCGTGGCACTGATTGAGGCCATCACCGCCCCGCGCGCCGAACCCGGCTTCATTGCGGAGTGCCGCGAGGCCTGCAAACAAGCCGCGGCGGTGCAAAGGCGCCGGGTGGATTGGCGAACTGCGCCGGCAGTCATGCTGCGCAGCTTCGAGCATCCCCGCTGGGAGCAGACCGCGCGGCGCTGTCTGGCTTGCGGCAACTGCACGCTCACCTGCCCAACCTGCTTCTGCGTCAATACCATCGAACATACTGCCATCGATGGCAGCACAGGCGGGCGCAGCCGCGTGTGGGACTCCTGCTTTACCCAGAACTTCACTTACATCCACGGCGGCAGCGTGCGGACCAGCGTTAAGTCGCGCTATCGCCAGTGGTTAGGTCACAAACTCGCCTGGTGGCAGCAGCAGTTTGGCACGGCCGGCTGTACCGGCTGCGGCCGCTGCATTGCCTGGTGCCCGGCGGGCATCGACATCAGCGAGGAATTCGCCGCGTTGGCAGGAACGGCACAGGGAGGCACCGGAGCATGAATTCGATTCAGGTTCAGTCAGCCCTGGCTGAACACCCATTTCTTGCCGGGCTCACGGAGTCCGACATCTCTACGCTCGCGTCGCTCGCCTTCGAGGTTCAGTTCCAGGAGGAGCAAATCATATTTCGGGACGGCGACCCCTCGAGCTTCTTCTATCTGATCCAGTCCGGCCACGTCGCATTGGAGGTGCGGGCACCGGGCCACATCCTACGGATCCAGACGATTGGGGACGGCGAGGAACTGGGTTGGTCGTCGTTTCTGGCGAGCGTGAATAAACAGTTTCAGGCGCGCTGCCTGGAGCCAGTCCGGGCCTTCGCTTTCGATGGGGCGCAGATCATTGCGCGTTGCGAAGCGGACCCGGCGTTTGGATTCCGGGTGTTGCGCAGGGTGCTCTCCACGGTCGCCGACCGCCTGCGGGCCACCCGGCTTCAAATGCTGGACGTTTACGCGACGAGGGGGGGAGGCGGGCTGTGACCACTCACCAGTCAACGCCGGTCTCCCCCGTGCCGGCCAGCAGCGGTCCTATGACCCCGCTGCCCGCGCGGCTGATCAGTGTCGAGAAGGAAACGCACGACACTTACACCTTGACGCTGGAGCCGCCTTCGGCACCGGGAGGAGAACTCGCTTCCCGCTTCCGACCCGGGCAGTTCAGCATGCTTTACGACTACGGGGTGGGCGAGCTTCCTATATCGATCAGCGGCGATCCCGAGCGGCCTGAGCAGTTGGTCTACACCATTCGCAGCGTAGGGCCGGTAACAACCAGCCTGGTTACCCGCGCGCCCGGTGACGCGATCGGGGTGCGCGGGCCATTTGGCACACCCTGGCCGATGACGGAAGCGCGCGGGAAGAGCGTCCTGATCGTCGCCGGAGGGATCGGCC
The DNA here is from genome assembly GCA_903909435.1 of uncultured Acidobacteriia bacterium. Lineage (GTDB taxonomy): Bacteria > Acidobacteriota > Terriglobia > Bryobacterales > Bryobacteraceae > CAIVVT01. The sequence continues at coordinate 4,701 of CAIVVT010000149.1, forward strand.
TCGCGCCGCTGCGGCCCGCGATTTATCACATTCTGCGGCATCGCGGCGACTACAACCGGCTGGTGATCCTCTACGGCGCGCGCAGCCCGCGAGACATTCTATTTAAGAAGGAGTTGTCGGCCTGGGGCCTGCTGCCGGACACGCAATCGCTGATCACGGTGGACTATGGGGGCGTGAGCTGGCGCGGCCACGTCGGCGTCGTCACTACGCTGTTCAAGTCGATCCGTGCCCAGCCAGCGGAGACATACGCGCTGCTCTGCGGCCCCGAGGTTATGATGCGCTTCGCCCTGCGCGAATTGCAGATCCGCGGCCTGCCGAAGAATCAGATTTTCCTTTCAATGGAACGCAACATGAAGTGCGCCGCAGGGTTCTGCGGCCACTGTCAGCTGGGGCCGTTCTTCGTGTGTAAGGACGGGCCGGTGTTTTCGTGCGCGGCAATCGAGCCCTGGATGGATCTCTATGAAGCCTGACAAGCATAGGCCCACTGTCGGCATTTTTAAGTTCGCCTCATGCGACGGGTGCCAGCTTACGCTGCTCGACTGCGAGGACGACTTGCTGGCAGTTGCGGGCGCGGTTGACATAAGGTACTTTCCCGAGGCGTCACGGAACATCGGCAAGGGGCCTTTCGACATTGCGTTTGTCGAGGGCTCCATCACGACCCACCACGATGCCGACCGAATCCAGCAGATTCGAAGGCAGGCCCGCATCCTGATTGCACTGGGCGCGTGCGCGACCGCGGGCGGCATCCAGGCGCTGCGGAATTGGCACGATTCGGGCGAGTATGTGCGCCAGGTTTACGCCAAGCCGGACTACATCAGCACGCTGAAGACCTCCACTCCTGTCGCGGAGCACGTTCCCATCGACTACGAACTGCGCGGGTGTCCGGTCCAGAAGACGCACTTCCTCGAGATCGTCTGCGCCCTGCTGACCGGGCGCAGGCCACAGTTGCCCTCGGCCTCGCTGTGCATTGAATGCAAGCGCAAGGGCAACACCTGCCTGCTAGTGGCCAGCAGCGAGCCCTGCCTCGGACCTGCCACGCAGGCAGGCTGCGGGGCGATTTGCCCGGCCATGGGACGTGCCTGTTACGGCTGTTTTGGGCCGCACGAAAATGCGAACGCACCGGCACTGGCCAAGCGGTTCCGGGAGGACGGCATGAGCGAGCCCGACCTGCAGCGCGCGTTCCGGACCTACAACGCCTGGGCCTGGCAGTTTCGCAAGGCGAGCGAGGAGGTAGAAACCTGATGAAACCCGCAGCGCCGCCTGTTGCCGCGCAGAGCGGCCAAGCTCATGCCGGCAGCGCCAGAGTGACGGTCGAGACGATCGCCAGGATCGAGGGCGAGGGCGCCTTGCACGTCCGGCTGAAAGGGGAGCGCATCCAGGATCTGCGGCTGGAGATTCCCGAACCTCCGCGCCTGTTTGAAGCATTCCTGCGCGGACGGCGCGCCGAGGAGGCCGTGGACATCACCGCGCGGATTTGCGGCATCTGCCCGGTCGCCTATCAGATGAGCGCGGCACATGCCATCGAGCGCGCCTGGGGTATCGCCATCGATCCGCAGGTACGTGCGCTGCGGCGATTGCTCTACTGCGCGGAGTGGATCGAGAGCCACGCGCTCCACATCTACTTCCTGCACGCGCCGGATTTCCTGGGGTATCAGGACGCCTTCGAAATGGCGGCCAAGTATCGCCCGGAGGTGGAGCGTGCCCTGCGTTTGAAGAAGCTGGGGAATACGATCATGCGCGTGCTGGGAGGTCGCGAGATCCACCCCGTCTCGTTACGGGTCGGGGGATTCCACCACGTCCCCTCGAAACGCGATCTTCAGCCGCTGCTGGAGGAGTTGAAGTGGGGGCTTGAGGCTGCGTGCGAGACAGCTCGATTGGTCAACACATTCCCCTTTCCCAACTTCCAGCTGGACTACGAATTCGTTGCGCTGTGGCACCCGGACGAGTACCCGTTGAATGAAGGGCGAATCGCATCGAGCCTGGGTTTGGATCTGGATGTCGAGGCGTTCGAGGAGCACTTCCTGGAGCAACACGTACGCCACTCGAACGCCCTGCACTCGGTGCTGCGCGAACGTGGATCCTACCACGTCGGACCGCTCGCACGATTCAACCTGAACTGCGGGAAACTACCGCCCCGGGCACGGGAAGTCGCGCGCGAGTGCGGGTTGGAGCCGCCTGTCCGAAACCCGTTCCGCAGCATCGTGGTACGCGCGGTGGAACTGGCGTTTGCCTGTGAGGAGTCGCTCCGCCTGATCGGCGGCTACGAACCACCTGCACGCCCCTGCGCGCCCTACCAAAGGAGGGCGGGCACCGGCGTGGCCGCGACCGAAGCTCCACGCGGACTGCTATTTCACCGTTACACAATTGACGAGACTGGCCTTATACTGTCATCGAAGATCGTCCCGCCGACGGCACAAAACTTGAAACGCATCGAGGATGATCTGTGGGGATACCTGCCGCAGATTCTGGATGCGCCGGTCGAGGAGATCACATGGCGCGCCGAACAGGCCATTCGCAATTACGACCCCTGCATCTCGTGCGCCACGCACTTCCTGAAGGTGCGGGTCACGCACGAGGAGTAAGAGTGCTGATACTGTGTTGCGGCAACGCCGACCGTGGGGATGACGGCGCCGGACCGGCCTGTGCCGACGCTCTGCGGATGCTTCACGCGCCCGCGAAATGCCTGCCCGGCGACGCCTTTTCGTTACTCGATGCCTGGACAGGCCATCCCAAGGTATTCGTCGTGGATGCAATCGTGACGGGCGCGGAGCCGGGTAGGCTCCATCGCTTCGAAATCAGGAACGGCGAGAACGTCGAGCAATTCGAAAAAAGCCTGGGCAGTTCCTCGCATGGCTTCGGCATTGCGGAGGCATTTCGCCTCGGGCGACTGACGAAAAACGTACCGCCCGAAGCGGTGATCTACGGCATCGAGGCGGAGAGTTTCGAGTGGGGCGCCGGATTGTCGCGCGCCGTGCATGGCGCAGTTCAACAACTGGCATCCGCCCTAGCCCTCGAGTTCGCCACACAACCGACCAGTAGCGGCCAGCACCGGCTGGCGATCGGGTCCTAAACGCACGACCCTCGGGAGTCGAGCGGCCTCGGCCCTCTGTTCTACCTCGCGAAATCCTCGCGGGAAAGTGCTATTCGAGCCCGGGACGGCGCCAGGTCGGCCGTTCGAAATCGCTGTCGCTATCGTCATCCGCCGAATCCAGGCTCTGCGCCGCGCATTTCGCGCAGTGCGTCCCCCAGAAGAACTCTTCCCGCTCCGGAACTTCTCTGCCACACACCACACAAGTCCGGACGCGCAGCTTTTGCGCACTGGTGTGAATCTCGTCTGCCATGTCTACCTTTCTCGAGCCGCAACGTCCGAGCGGCGGAGCGTTCGTTCTCGAAATGCCCGGTCGCAACCGGTGGCTTCCCGCCCAGGTTCAATCGATGGCGTCCTTCCGATTGAAGGCGCGTGGGAGCGGAGACCTCTCCGCTTGAATCGAGGGTAACAAAACCGGCCGGCGGGCTGAACCGGGCGCCTGAATTCGTTACACCGGATACAGCGGGGCATTGGCGCGCCCGCGTATTCTGACAAAGCCCAATCGCCTCAATGACATCCAAGCTCGCTCAAACCGCAGACCGCGCCGGTCCGAAGAGTGCCCGCCCGAATTCTGATAAAGTGAAGGTGTCGCGGAGAGGTGGCTGAGTGGTTGAAAGCGGCGGTCTCGAAAACCGTTGTAGGGGTGACCTTACCCAGGGTTCGAATCCCTGCCTCTCCGCCATAGCTTCATTGCCCCTGGTTACCGCGCCTTCCACTCCTTGTAGTCAGCCAGAACCGCGTTCTCCAGAGCGTGAGTGGCCTTCACGAAATCCGCGACCTTGATTCCGGCCAACCCCTTCAGGAGTTTCTTCCGAGCCAGCGAGCCGAGATGAATGTTGGCCGTCTCGAAGCCCATCCCATGCAGCAGTCGCTCCACGTCCTTTTCGCGTGGCAGGTCGATAATCTCGATCCGGCTGTTCGAGGGTGAGATTCTGCGGCCGACCCAGTTGCTTTGCTGGCGCAGGAACGGATCCTCGCAGCGGATTGCGGCCTTGAGCATTTCACCGTAGCGGATCGGGAGCGGGCCTTTGCCCGTCGCCCATTGGGACGCCGGCCGTGCGAGTTGCTTCACCTCGCGCGCGATGTAGCCGCCCTCGAACTGGCAGATCGCGGTCAGGCGCTGCCGCCCTAGACTGCCCAACCCGGCCACGCGGTGGACCACCCGCAACGACTCCACGCCGTTCGGGAGCATACGCATCAGGAGTCGCAGCGCGGTCTTTGGCTGACGCCCCTGATACGCCGGCAACGCTGAGAGCTTCTTCCAGAAATCCTGAGCGCTCTTCAATCTCTCAATCGCGATCTGGCACAAAGCGGGGTGCCGCTCTTCAAGCACGAAAGGACACCCACCGCTCTCCAGTCCTTCGCGATAACCGTCGAGAATGGCGGTCGCAACCTGCGAGCGCGTCGCGCCGAGTGCGTGGTTCTTGTCTGCCAGATAAACGCTGACAGCGAGTCGCGTCAGGTCGATGGCCAGGGGTAGATCGGCCGTTTCGTCAAAGTCGTTAACACCCCAGATGAGCCGCCCGTCGGCATCGCGCCACATTCCAAAATTCTCGATATGCAGGTCGCCGACGGCCAGCACGTTGGGCGTCCTGGCCAGGCCGGGAGCGGTTTCCGCCCACACTTGCACCCACCGGTAATAGGTGGCTCGCAGGAATGGGAAGGGCGACTCGGCCATCAGCGTGTGTTTGACTTTCAGGTCCTCCGGCAGGAGGCGGACCTCACGGCCGAGCCAAGTTTCATAATTCATCGTGGCGTCAATGAAGTTCATAGTTTCGTACTCCACAATGCCGATGCTATCCGGCGTGCCGGATCGTCCAAGCAGTGCACGTTCTTACCGCAATGGAAGCCCGCTCCCTCTAATGGGACGGAATCCAGGGACCACGCGCAGGCGCCGGAGAAGCCGGAACTTCCTAGCGGGGATGATACCCTGGAATCTCATCACTTTATCAATGTCTCTGCTGCGCTATTCCACAAAATCAGGCATCCAGGTGACGCGCACCGCGTCGCGTCTGCCCTATCGCCGCGGGCTCAGCCACCTCCTGACGGAGTTGGATCACCACCGCGGGATTTACCTTTCCTCCGGCTACGAGTATCCGGAAAGGTACTCCCGCTGGGACGTGGCTGCGCTGTGCCCGCCGCTCGAGATCATCGGTCGCGGCAGACGCCTGGAGTTTCGGCCGCTCAACTCGCGCGGGGAGATCATCACCCGGCACCTGCACCACGTATTGGGCACGCACCCGCATTGGGAAGCATTGGCCTTTGAGGGCACGACCCTGTCCGGCCGCCTCAAGCCCCTGCCGGAACGGTTCACCGAAGAAGAACGCAGCAAGCAACCCTCCGTGTTTTCGATCCTGCGCGCCATGGTGCAGGAGTATGGCAACAAGAAGGACGCGCGCTTGGCGCTGGCGGGTGCGTTCGGCTACGATTTGTTGTTCCAGTTCGACCCCATCCGGATGCGCATGCCGCGCGGAGAGCAGAAGGACCTGCATCTGTTCCTCTGCGACGACATCCACTTCATGGACCGCAAGCGCGAAGTGATCGAGCGCTTCCAGTACGACTTCGCCTTGGGTCAGGACTCGACCGCCGGGTTGCCCCACGATGCCGAAGAAGTGATCATCCCGCCCGCCGCCGCGCCACTCGAAATCGTCTCCGACCACACGCCGGAAGAGTATATGGCGAAGGTCGACGTTGTGCGCGGCGGCATGAAGCAGGGCGACTTCTACGAAGTGGTTTTGCGCCAGAGCTTCTCCGCCGGCTTCGGCGACAGCCCATCCGAACTGTTTCGCCGCGTCCAACTTCGCAGCCCCAGCCCTTACCAATTCCTGCTCCAGTTCGGCGACGAACAACTGGTGGGCGCTTCGCCCGAAATGTTCGTGCGCATTGAAGGACGGCGGGTGGAGAGTTGCCCCATTTCCGGCACTACGCGACGCACCGGCGATCCGCTGCAGGATCACGACCTGATTCTGGCCTTGCTCAACTCGCCCAAGGAAGAGTCGGAGTTGACGATGTGCACCGACGTGGACCGCAACGACAAGTCGCGCGTCTGCGTGCCCGGCTCGGTGAAGGTGATCGGTCGCAGGCTGATCGAACGCTATGCGGGGCTGTTCCACACGGTGGATCACGTCGAGGGAATACTCGACAAGGGCTTCGATTCCCTGGACGCCTTCCTCTCCCAGATGTGGGCCGTCACCATGACCGGCGCTCCCAAGAAGGCCGCCTCCCAGGCCGTGGAAGATCTGGAGAAGGATCCTCGCGGCTGGTACGGCGGAGCCCTCGGATTGCTCTCCCTCAACGGCGACATCAACACGGGCATCACCATCCGCACGGTCCACCTCAAGAACGGAATTGCAACCTATCCGGCTGGCGCAACGCTGCTCTACGACTCCGTTCCGGAGAACGAAGAACGCGAGACGAGGCTCAAGGCGACGGGCTTCTTCAGTTCGCTGCATGCGCCGCTGGAAGCGCACAAGCCGGCCGTGAAGACGGTCGATGATCTGCCGGGCAAGGGCGTGCGCCTGCTGCTGGTGGACCACGACGACTGCTTCATCCAGACCCTGGCCAACTACGTCCGGCAGACGGGCGCGCAGGTGATGACCTACCGCTCGGGCTTCCCGCTGCCGTTCATCGACGAGTTGAATCCGGACATCATTCTGGTCTCGCCGGGGCCTGGACGCCCGGCCGATTTCGGTGTGCCGGATCTGGTGCGCTACGCGGCCGTGCGGAAGATCCCGACCTTTGGAGTCTGCCTCGGGCTGCAGGGCATGGTGGAAGGCTTCGGCGGCGAACTCGGCGTGCTGCCCTACCCGATGCACGGCAAACCGTCCATGGTCACCCACAACAACACGGGCGTGTTCCAGGGGCTGCCTTCGCCCCTGAAGGTCGGTCGCTACCATTCGCTCTATGCGATTCGAGAGCAGTTGCCGGCTTCGCTCGAGATCACAGCCGAGAGCGAGGACGGCATCATCATGGGCGTCCGCCATCGCGAACTCCCCATGGAGGCCGTGCAGTTCCACCCCGAGAGCCTACTCTCGTTGGGCGATCAGCAGGGGCAGCGGCTGGTGCTGAACATGGTGCGCCTATTCGGCCACGCCCGGTCGAGGTCCGGGCGCTAGATGCTGGTTCCCAACCGCATGTTGTCGCGCCTGGAGACCGAGTGGATCTCTGGCGTGCTGATTCTGGTCGTGTCACTCGCCGCAACTTGGGCCTTCGCCCCGGATCTCTGCCAATTTGTTTTCCAATGCGGCTGCACGCACCTTTGGGCGGGTGGTATGTCTCACTGCAACACTCACATGGCCAATGCGAAGCATTGCCCCTGGTGCAACGCGGGTGAGGGCGGCTACGCATTGCTCTTCCTCGGCATCGCTTTGCCGCAGGCGTGGCTGAGCTTCCGCCCCCGATCCTGGATGTGGCCACTGCGTCTGGTCGCGGCGCTGCTGGCATTCCCCGTTCTCGGTGTCATGGAGGCCGTTGCGCTGGGCCTGATTTCAGGCCACTGGCGCTGAGTTGAGTCCATGCGAGACGTCCTGATCTTAGGTGGCGGCGTGGCCGGGCTCTCGGCGGCGGCGGCCTTGGGCGAGGCCGGCTTCGACGTCGAGGTCGTGGAGCAGAAGCCTTACGCGGGCGGTCGCGCGACGTCCTATCCCGCTCCCGGATCTGAAGCTGGCACCGGGCAGATTATCGACAACAGCCAGCACATCCTGCTGCGCTGCTGCGTCAATCTGCTCGACTTTTACAGGCGTCTCGGCGTGGCGGACCAGATCACGTTTCATCGCGAGTTCTACTTCATCGAGCCGGGCGGAAGAACCTCCGTGTTGAAGGAAGGGCTGCTCCCCGCGCCCCTGCATTTCACGGAGTCTTTCGCGTCGCTGCGCTTTTTGGGATTGCTGGACAAACTCGGCATCGGCCGCGCGCTGCTGGCGCTGCGGAGCGAGCGGAAGACGCGCCGCGATCTGGACGCCATCACGATGCTGGACTGGTTGCACGAGAAGCGCCAGACACCGCGCGCGATTGAACGCTTCTGGCGTCAGATCCTGGTCAGCGCCATCAACGAGGAACTGGACCGCATGTCGGCGCTGCACGGCTTCCAGGTCCTGTGGCTCGGTTTCCTGGCTGCGCCCGATTCCTATCAAATGGGTGTGCCCGACATCCCTCTGGGCGCATTGTACAGCCCCGCAGTGTGGCGCAAGTTGCCGAATGTGCGCTTCCGGTTCAAGACCTCAGTCCTGGACGTCCACGTGGAAAACGGCGCGGTGGGCGGCGTGCAAGCGGGTGACGAGCTTCTGACGGCGAAGCACTACATCTCGGCGTTGCCGTCTGACCGGCTTGCTCGATTGCCGGGCATCGCGCCGCAGTTGAGCGTCGATCTCTCCGGCTTCCAGCCGGTCCCGATTACTGGCATTCATCTCTGGTTCGACCGGCCGGTGACGGAACTGCCGCACGCCACGCTGCTCGACCGCACCATCCACTGGTTTTACAGCAAGGACGGCGGACGGCGCCTGCAAGTGGTGGTGAGCGCGTCGCGCACGTTGACGCCTATGAGCAAGGGCGAGATTGTCGATCTGGCACTGCGGGAACTGGCCGAGTTTCTGCCAGGCATGCGCGGGGCGAAACTGGTCAAGGCCCACGTGGTGAAGGAAGTTCGCGCGACGTTCTCGGCCCATCCTTTTTTGGAAGAATTGCGGCCCGAAGCGTCCACACCCATCCCCAACTTCACCCTAGCGGGCGATTGGACGCGCTCCGGATGGCCATCCACGATGGAGGGCGCGGCGCGCAGCGGTCACAAAGCCGCCGAGCGGGCTGCGGCGGCCTTGGGCCAGCCGGCGAAGTTCCTGCTCCCCGACATAGCCTGAGCGGCGACAACGCCTCCACAACGGGATGTTCTACGACCAGCACTCCCGCAGCCGCCACTGAGCACCGAGCCGCGAATGAAAAGAGCGGCCAAGTCTGCGCGCCGGCACTACTCCCGAGTCGCTCCCCACGCCCATATCCTTCGCGAGCGCTCGTCGTAGTGACCGGTTGAGTTCCGCGTCCTGGAGCGCCCGTTTCAATCACGCGTGACCGTTTGCGTCGCGGCGCGTACGATAATGGAATCCATGAGGATCAGGTTCCTGTTTGCGGCGGCCTTGTGTTTGGGATTGATGGCAACGGCTCTGGCGGCCCCACCGATGACGAGTTTGCGCGTTGAGGTGAAGACGCACACCGATAAGCCGATCGAGCGCGCGAGCGTGATTGTGACCTTCGTCGAGGGACGCGACTACATGAAACTCGGCAAGAAAATCTACACCCCGTTCGAGCTGAAGACCAACATGGAAGGGGTGGCCAAGATCCCGCCGGTCCCGCAGGGCAAAATCAAGGTTCAGGTGATTGCGAAGGGCTACCAGACTTTCGGAGAAATCTTCGAAGTCAACGAACCCGAGAAGACCATCGAAGTGAAGCTCAACCCGCCGCAGCAGCCCTATTCGGCGCACCAGTAAGCGGCGCGCGGACGCGGCCTTATTTCACAAACGCGATTGCTTCGATTTCCACCTTTACCTCGCGTGGCAGGCGCGCCACTTCCACGGTGGAGCGGGCCGGGGCGTCCGCGGAGAAGTACTTCGCGTAGACCTCGTTCATCGCGCCGAACTCAGCCAGATCCTTCAGAAAAACGGTCGTCTTAACCACGGTGTCGAGGCCGGCGCCGGCGGCTTCCAGCACACCCTTTAAGTTATCGAGCACTCGCGTGGTCTGCTCCACGATGCCGCCCGGAACTACCGCTCCGGTCGCCGGGTCGAGTGGAATCTGCCCGCTGCAGAACACCAGGCCGTTCAGCTTCAGGGCCTGCGAATATGGGCCGATCGCCTTGGGAGCGTTGCCGGTTGCGACAATCTCTTTTGCTAGTTGCATGCTTTCTCTCCAAACTTGAGCGTGCCGACGAGGTCGCGCACGCTCCCGATTTTCTCGTTCTTCAGCACTTCATCGAGTTCGCCCGCAATGCGCAGCGCCGAAGCGGGGTCCCAGAAGCTGGCGGTACCCACTTCCACGGCCGACGCACCGGCGATCAGGAACTCGGCTGCGTCTTCTCCACTGCGGATTCCGCCCAACCCGACGACCGGGATCTTCACGGCGCGCGCAGCCTCATACACCAGACGCAAGGCGATGGGCTTGATCGCAGGTCCCGAGAGCCCGCCGAAGCCAGCCCCCAGCCGGGGACGGCGCATGCGAACGTCGATGGCTAGCGAGATGAACGTGTTCACCAGCGAAATGGCGTCGGCTCCTGCAGCTTCCGCCGCCAGTGCCAGCGGTTCGATCCGCGCGACGTTGGGCGAGAGCTTCACCAGGACCGGCCGCTTGGCGATCCGCTTGACACACGCCACCAGGTCGCCGAGCAACGCCGGGTCGTTCGAGAAGTAGATTCCGCCATGCTTCGTGTTAGGGCACGACACGTTCAGTTCGTAGCCCGCCAGCCCGGCGTGATCTTCGAGCACGCGGACGACCTCCGCGTAGTCGTCGATGGCGTAGCCGAAGACGTTGGCGAAGACGGCGGTATTGAGCTTCGCCAGGGCGGGCAGTTTGTCTGCCACAAAAGCCCTCACGCCGATGTTCTGGAGCCCGATGGAATTCATCATGCCCGCCGTCGCTTCCCAGACGCGGGGCGGGGCGTTGCCGTCCATCGGTTCGCGCGAGAGTCCTTTGACGACGAAGCCCCCGAGCCGGTTCAGGTCGAGAATCTTCTCGAACTCAACCCCGTAAGCGAAGGTGCCGGATGCGGCCAGTACGGGATTCTTGAGCGGAATGCCGCACAGAGTCGTCGAAAGTCGTGCGGACGCGGGGTCACCTGCCATCTCATTTGAGTCTAACGTCTGGAGGCAGCGCGTTGAGAATTCGCGAGGCTATGCCGGCCCCCTGGCTCTCACTTGCTGCACCACGTCCAGCGTCGCGCGCACGACCAGGTCGGGCCGGTCCAGTTGCACCCAGTGACCGCTGCCCGCCGCCACCAAGTGCTGCCCCTGGGACGACAATGCCGCCGTGGCGCGATGCGCCTCGATGACGCCGGGCGCGGTCTTCTCCGCGGAGATCACGGCGAGCGGCAGGTCGCCCAATCCGCTGTTATCGAGCGCAAGCGCGCACGCCTCGGGCAGGCGTTCCAGGTACTCCGCCATGTTCTCGAAGCCGCGCGGCTGACACCAGTGAGCTTTCATCACCGGCCACAACTCAGGTGGCAGCTTGCGCACCTCCCCGACCAGTCGGTCGGTGACCGAGACGCCCTTGCCGCTGGAGACCCGCGCGAGCAATTGAGGCAGCACCTTAGAACCCGACGTCAGCAGGTCCAGGCCAAGCCGGACAACACCCAGACGTGCCAACAGGGCGCCCCGTCGAGAGAGTTGTACGCCTTTGCGGAGCCGGGCTGACTGCAACTCGCCCAGCGGCGACCATTCGAGCGGCTCCAGCGGATCGACCAGCACCAGGCCCGCCACTTTGCCCGGCGCATGAGCCGCGAAGTGCCGCAGCTGCAGGCCTCCGAACGAGTGCCCCACGAAGACATACGGTCCGCTAGCGCCGCTGGCTTGGAGCATGGCCTCCAGTTCGGCGCACAATTGCGGGATCGTGCGCGGCTTACGGATGCGCGGGCTCCAGCCGTAGCCGGCCCGGTCGTAGGCGATCACCCGGCAGTGCCGCGCGAGTTCTTTCTGGACGGGACGCCAACTGACGGACGACGCAGAGATGCCCGCTTCCAGCACGATCGCCGGACCGCCCAAACCCCGCTCGAAACAATGCAGCGCGCCGCCGGGAACGCGGAGCAACCGGCCCGGGGCGGGGAAGCGCATCCGATCGCGCCAGCCGCCGGTCCACTGGTAGCAGAGCCCGGCACCGAGCAGCAGGCCCAGGCTCTCAACTATAGACTCGATCATGATTGCATTGTGGTGGGACAGACCACCGCCCTGCGTGGTCTGTCATTCTGTCCCGCAAACATGACAGACGACGCAAGCGATCGTCCGTCCCACTCGTGATCAGAAGCCAAGTAGTGGCGCGATAGCGCGGTCGATTTCCGCGTCCGTAATCGCCTTCAATCGCACATCGCGATGCAGGCTCCAGCGCTCCGAGTGCTCGATGGAACCGCCGGCTGGAACCTTCTCAATCGGCCCCAGCGTCTCCATTTCCAGGAACTCGTTGTTGGTGAACATCTCGAAGCTGCAGCCGTAGTCGGGGTAGTTCCCAGGCGGCTTGGGAGTGTAGCGCTTGATGAACAGCTCGCCGTTCAGCGCATACGCCGCCCAGGTCTTGGCGTTCCACAATCCGAGCTTCTGCGCGTTGCTGTTGGCGGGATCCATGCGCAGCGTCACGTATTTGGTGGTGAACTTCCAGCGCGGGTCGCTGAAGTCCGTGTAGGCCCACATGGTCAGCGGATTGGTTGGCTGCAGGTACTCGTCGTGTGTGCCGCGCGGCGGGAATCCGGCGATGGCCAAACCGCCCTGAGCCATCATGGACATCGCCCAGGTAGTGTATTCCAGCGGCATGATGCCAGTGTTTTTCAAACGGTGGATCACGGTGACGCCGGTGCCGGACGCGTCCATGCGAATCTCGATCTGCTTCTCGATCCCCGTCTCCTTCTCGACGGGCTGCGTGGCGATCACGACGCCGCCTTGCACCTTCACGTCGATCGGCGAGTTGTCCGGGCCGTAGCTGTATTTGGGGTCCTCGGGAGCGATCCAGACGCGGTGGCCGCCGCGCTTCACCCAGGCGGGTTCGCCCGACTTTCCGAGGCTCTGCGGCTCCTCAAAGAAAAAGTTCTGACCACCGGGGAATCCCAGGCGCATGATGCGCGGGCCGATGTCGGCCGTGACGATCAGCTCGATCTCTCCGTTGGTGACGCGGTAGCAGTGGGGCCAGCCCTGGTACGCGGTTTTCTCGACGCGAACTGCAGCATTCATGATGAGGCATCCAAATACGAGCAGACTTGCGATTTTCAGCATCGCCGCCTATTCTTTCCTGATTGCGAGAACTGCGTCAAGCGGCGCTCCGGTGCGGCGGCCCTCGACCTGTTCGAATCCAAAGCTCTCGAGCAGTTCGCGGTATTCTTCGACGCTGCGCTCGCGCCCTTCAGTGCAGACCAACATATTCAGCGACTGCATCAGTGTACCGGCAGGCCCGCAGTGATCGTCGTCGAGCAGCGTCTCGGCGAGCAGAATTCCGCCGCCCGGAGGCAGCGCCGCGTGAACCTTGCGGAGCAAGACTCCGATCCTCGCGTCGTCCCAGTCGTGGATGATCCTTCCCAACGCGTACAGGTCAGCAGGCGGAAGCCGGTCGTTGAAAAAATCGCCCGCCACCAATTCCAGCCGGTCGGCGGCACTCGACGCGGCGATGTGCGGACGCGCTTCGGCGATGGCTTCCGGCAAATCGAAAACCGTCCCGTGCAGCGCGCCATAGCGTTCACAGGCCGCGATGGCCAGATGGCCCGTGCCTCCCCCGAGATCCACCAGCCGGCGAAAGCGGCCCAGGTTGAAAACGCGGACCACGGCCGGCGAACTGAGCAGTCCGAAGCCGTGCATGCCCAGCAGGAATTCGTGCTTGGCCTGTGGCGTGCGGAAAAAGCCCGAGAAGATGCCCCCTTCCAAAGCGAAGGTCTGATTCCAGCGCGGGGTCCCCTCCCGCACGGCATCTTCGAGATTTCCCCACATCGGGTAGAGCGCGTCCTTTGAATACAGGATATAGCCGGCGAGCGTGCTCGGGCTGCGTCTCCTCAGGTACTCCTCCGCAACGGCCGCATTCGAGTAAACTCCATCGCACTTTTCGAGCAGGCCGAGCCCCACGCAGCCGTCGAGCAATCGCCGCAGCGCGCGCAGGTCGTTGCGGGTTTCCACCGCCAGAGCTTCCACGCTCTTCCCGCCCGATTCGAGCAAATCGAAGACGCCCAGCGAGACCGCCGTGAACATGGTCTGCGAACGCCGGAAGGCCTGAATCAGGTCCGTGACTGGGGTCGGATCCGTGTGGTTCATAGCGCCGTTGAAGTCACGCGCGAAGCGCTGTCCAATAGCGCCGCCGCCTCCTGTATCCGCTCCCAGACCGCAACCACATCTTCGCGGGAAGTAGCGATGTTCCCGATCGCGTACCGGATGACAAACCGCCCATCCAGGACATTGCCCCCGAGAAAGGTGAACCCGGATTTGTTCAGCCGTTCGATGATCTGCTTGTTCTCGTCGTCCGTGCCGCGGTAGCGGAAGCAAACCAGCGAGAGAGTCGTCGGCGCGGCCACCTCGAAACGCGGGTCGGCCGTGACGGCGCCCGTCAGCTCGTGCGCCAGCGCGATATGGTATCGCAGCATCTCTTCGATCTTCTTGCGGCCGAAGTAGCGCATGATGAACCACAACTTCAAGGCGCGGAAGCGGCGGCCCAGCGCGAAGCCGTAGTCCATGAAATTGACGGCGCGCTCGTGCTGATCCGTGCGTAGGTACTCGGGGACCAGCGAGAACGCACGGCGCAGCATCTCCGGCTTGCGGCAGTAGAATACGCTGCAGTCGACGGGCGTAAATAGCCACTTGTGCGGGTTGATCACCAGCGAGTCGGCGCGCTCGGCGCCCTCCAGCATCCACCGGTTTTCCTGCAGGATCGCCGCCGGCCCGCCATACGCCGCGTCAATGTGGTGCCACAGGCATTCCTCCTCGGCAATCCGCTGGACCGCCGCGACAGGATCGATGCTGCTGACCGAGGTGGTGCCGACTGTGGACACGACGCAGAACGGCGTCAGGCCATTTTCGCGGTCCGAGGCAATCGTGGACTTCAACAGATCGGGCCGCATGCGGTACTCGGCATCGACGCCAATCTTGTGGACGTTATCCTGCCCGATTCCCAACGAGAGCGCGCCCTTTTCGATCGACGAATGCGCGTGTTCGGAGGAGTAGAGGATCATGCCCTGCCTGGCGCCGCGCGCCCTCAACTCCGGATCGGCCTGCACGCGCGCCGCTGCGATGGCCTGCATCGTGGACGTCGATGCAGTGTCCATGATCTCGCCAAAGAACTCGGCGGGCAGACCAAGCCATTGACGTAACCACGACAGCACCACCTGCTCGAGTTCCACGTGCCCGGGGGACGCCTTCCACAACATCCCGTTGGTGTTCACGGCGGCGGCCAGCGCCTCCGCCAGTATGCCCGGAGCGGAAGCGGTGTTGGCGAAGAAGGCGTGGAAGCGCGGATGGTTCCACTGGCTGAGCGCGGGGACGATGCGGCCGCGGAAGTCCGAGAGAATCTGCTCCATCGGCTCGGGGTCGTCGGGAGCGGAGCCGGGCAGTGCGTCGATCAGGTCTCCGGGCTGTATGTCCGGCAGTACGGGCAGATCGCCCACGTTGGCCAGGTACGAGGCTATCCAATCGACCACCTCGTACCCGTACCGTTGGAACTCCGCCGGCGGCATGTCAAATTGATTCATTGATATTTCGCCCCTTGCTTGCTGCCCGTCCGGCGCATCGAATCCGGCCTGAAGCTAGGAACCGAAACGCGCCTGGACCGGTTGCGAAACCATCCGGAGCCCGGAGATGATGAGTAAACATCCGGGCGGGATGATTCGTTTCACCCTTCCAAGATATAGAATGTGAGCCACCGAGGTATTTTCTAACATGGATTCTTTGTCGAACCCGACTTCCCGCCGGTCCTTCCTGGCCGGTCCCGCCGCGGCTGCCGCGGCCTTCACGATCATCCGGCCCGAACTGGTTAAAGGCTGGGGCGCCGATAAGTTGAAAATCGGCTTGATCGGCTGCGGCGGACGTGGCACGCAAGCTGTCATTGACAACATGAAGGGCGATCCGAACACCGAGTTGGTCGCCATGGGCGACATCTTCGAAGACCGCCTGGAGGGCAGCCTGAAGGAACTCCGGCATCGCAAAGAGATGCAGCCCTTCCAGGAACGCATCAAGGTGACCCCGGAGAACCATTTCGTTGGGTTCGACGCCTACAAAAAAGTGATCGCCTCGGGCGTGGACATCATCTTCCTGGCGACGCCTCCCGGCTGGCGTCCGTTCCATTTTGAGGCCGCCATCGAGGCCAATAAACACGTCTTCTGCGAGAAGCCGTTCGGCACCGATCCCGTCAACGTGCGCCGCTTCATGGCCGCCGCTGCGAAGTCTGTTGAGAAAAAGCTCACCGTCGTGTCCGGCGCGCAGCGCCGCAGCGATCCGTTCTACCTCGAACAGATCGCCAAACTTCGCGCTGGAGAATTCGGGGACGTTCAGGCGCTGTATGCCTACTGGGTCGGCACGCCGGTCGTCCAGCAGCCTAAAGGCAAGAAGCCCGAATGGGGCGACTTCGAGTGGCAGCACCGCAATTGGTACTCGAACCTGTGGCTCTGCGGCGACCAGATCGTCGAGCAGCACCTGCACAACATCGACGTCTGCAACTGGGTGATGGGCACACATCCCGAGAAGGTATTTGCCAGCGGCGGGGCTGCCTGGAGACCGGTCGGCACCGAGATCTACGGCAACATCTATGACCACATCGGGGCTGATTACGAATACGCCAACGGCGTCCACATGTCCAGCTACTGCCGCCAGTTCGAGCATAGCTATGGCCGAGTGGAAGAAGTGATCGTGACCTCGAAGCAGAAGATGACCTGGAACCAGACCAAGGGCGCCCCGGGCTATCCCAACGAGCACGGCAAGCTGATGCAATCCATCCGTGGCGAGATACCCTACGTGAACGAGGGCCAGACGGTCGCCGAGAGCACCATGACCTGCATCATGGGCCGCGAAGCCGCCTACTCCGGCCAGATGATCACCTGGGACATGATGATGAACTCGAAGCTCGACCTCTTCCCCAAGGGCGACTACGACTATAAGATGAAGCACGAAGGTACGGCATTCCCCGTGCCCGGCAAGTACAAGTTCATCTAAGCCTCAACCGCTTCTCCGCAAAATGTCCCCCGGGTGCTCGCACAGCGCCGGGGGACTTTCGCTTTGCAGTCGCCACATTCGCCGGCAAGCTTGCGCTGCCCGGCTGTTGCATCGTCGCCAGCGCCTCGGCTCGCCGCGCACAATGCAACCTGCCCGGTCAATAAGACGTCGATCAAACAGATGCCGGGTGACGTGCAGTTTGGCGCCGTTTCAATCGAGGCAGCAGCCCGATATGCCCTCGGTTGCGGGTGGTGGTTGAAAACCACCGCCATGGTGGCCACTGGCCAGCACAGCTTGTACCGAAGATTGCAAAGAAACGGCTCACAGGCTGGCACGGCGATTGCATATCACACGGTTGCTAAGGAAAGGATCGGAACAATATGAAAATCCGACGCGGTTCGAAACTCTCATTGTTTTTGGCGTTGCCGGCGGCCTTGTGGATACCGGCTTTTGCGCAGGAGGTGGCGGCTCCAGTTGAGCAGCAGCCGGAGCAGGTTCAGGAGCAAGTGCAGCCCGCGCCCGCGCCGCGGGCCCCCATCACGGCGCAGCGCGGAGGCTGGCATAGATTCGACGAGCCGGACGCGGTGCTGCACCCCGCGCTGCCGCTGCAACTCACCATCCCCGCGGGAACCTGGATCAATCTGCGCGTGGACCAGGAGCTTTCCAGCGACCACAGCCGGCCCGGCGATGTCTGGACCGCAACGTTGACCCAGCCCGTGATCGTGAATGGGCGCGTGGTCTCCCTGCGTGGTCAGACGATAGGCGGAGTGGTGGCGGAAGCCGTGAAGGCCGGTCGTGCCAAGGGTACGTCCCGGCTCGCGCTGGAGATGAACGAAATGACCCTGGCCGACGGCCGCCAGATCCCCATCAAGGGCCGCTTGATGGAATTCCGGGGCCCAACCTCACGCGGGCGTGACGCAGTTGGCGTGGGTACCACCGTCGCAACGGGCGCCGCGATTGGAGCGGCTGTAAACGGCGGCGTGGGCGCGGGCGTGGGTGCGGCGGCCGGTGTCGTCGCCTCGACGATCGGCGTCCTGCTCACACGCGGTAGGCCGACCGTCATCTACCCTGAGACTACTTTGACCTTCCGCATGGAAGCGCCATTCACCTTTGCCATCGATAACGAGGCATCCCTGCGCGCCTTCGGGCCCGTCCAGCCGGACGACTATAAGCAGCAGACGCTGCGCACCCGTGCAACCCTGCAGGCCCCTCCGCCCCCGGGATACTATGCACCGTATCCGTACTACTCGCCTTACTACTACTCCCCGTTCTATTACGGGCCGCGCGTCGGCCTATACTTCGGTTCGGGCTGGGGCTACGGCGGTGGTTGGGGCCGCGGCGGTTACGGACGACATCGCTAACTCACGCGGTTCGCTTCCACTGAGCCGCATCGATTGACAGAAACGGGCCGGTTATCGGGTCGCAAGATCGGTTAGCCGGCCCGTTTCGTTGTCAAGGTTGCGCGACCGATTCTGCATCGCCTCCCGCCTCGCCAGTCCCCGTGGATCGAAAAGATGTCGTGGATGGGCTTTCCAGCGGAACTTCCTGGGAAGTTGCACGCCGATTGCGAATCCGAAATCCGGTTCGTGACGGCAGTCCCGCACGGTCGCGGTGACGTCGCCGGGCTTCATGTGCAGAACCAGCTCCGTAGCTACCGGCACAGCCTGCTCCAATACGAAATGCGCCCCGTGCTGGGAGATTTCTTCCAGGTTCGCCGTGACGCAATAGGGCCGCCCTGTCTCGTCCGACCAGCAGACCTCAACCAGGTCCGCACAAAGCATGCGGTTCTCCGACCGGCACTCTTTCATATTTGTCTTAAGCCTCATATCGGAAGCTTGAAGGCGTTCATTAGAGAGTCTGAATCCCAGGACGGGCCGGTATGCGGAACGGCGGAATCCCTTCGCGATTTACATCAGCAGTGATCTCCGGTCATTCGCCCTCTAACCGCTCTTCAGTCCTTCCGCTCGCCCAACCCGCGCGTTGGATAGAATATGCGGCATGAGATTTCGTTTTCTGCTAATCGCAGGGTTGTTATGCTCCCTGCCGCTCGTTTGCGCCGACAAGAAGGTTGCGAAGCCCGGCAAATGGGTAAGCATGTTCAACGGCAAAGACCTCGACGGGTGGAAGGCTAACCAGAGCCCTGAGAGTTGGACGGCGGTGGATGGAATGATCAAGGGTGACGGCGACGTCAGCCACCTCTTCTACATGAAAGAGGAATGCGGCAACTGCGAGTTTAAGGCTGAGGTCAAGATCAGCGACAAGGGCAACTCGGGCATGTACTTCCGGGCGGCGTTCGGCCCTGGTTGGCCCAAGGGGTACGAAGCGCAGGTGAATGCCACGCACACCGATCCAGTACGGACCGGCAGCCTGTATAACTTCGTGAAGAACCTTACGGATCCCTCTGGCCCCGACACGTGGTTCACCCAGCACATTATCGCCGATGGAAACCACATCATCATCAAGGTCAACGACAAGGTGATCGTAGACACAGTGGAAGACAAGAACACTTACACCAAGGGCTACTTCGCCTTGCAGCAGCACAACAAGGGCAGCGTGGTGTATTTCAAGAATCTGATGTACCGCAGACTGCCCGAGAAATAGCCACTGGAGTCTTTGCGTTCCGTCCCAGCACGACGTGAGTGAGGAGAGAATACCGGCGCCCGGGGTCGATACAGACCCCGGGCGCCGGTGACGTGTTATTCGGCTATGATTGGCTGGCAAACCAGCCCGGCCGATACCTGCAGTCCGTCAACATTAGAGCCCATTCCGTAGACTTCGTACACCAGCAAGTCGCCCGCATGGATGGCGACCGCCTTGCCGCTGACGCCGTTTGTGGAATTGGAAGCAACGCTTACGTCCAAGTCCGTTTCCTGCCAGGACACGCCGTTGTTAATGGATTTCAGCAGAATCACCTCGATGCCCGTTTGTCCGCGGGGGCCCTGGTGAACCCACAACGAAGTTCCAGTGCAGGAGATTGGCAATGCTGTCGCCTGATCGTCTTGTGTGTTCAAGGTGTTATTGGCGGTTGGATCCCCACTCCCAGTTAAGGGGAAGTAGTACGTGCCGGCCAGCGTTGCCTTGAGATTCAGGTTGGAGGTCAGCACTACGCCCGTGCCAGGCACACCAGCCGGACCTGCGGGGCCTTGCAGCCCCTGGGGACCAATTGGACCCTGCGCGCCGGCCGCACCGGCTGCACCCGCCGCCCCAGCGGCTCCTGGAGCGCCTTGGACCCCAGGTGCACCCGGCGCACCTGTTCCACCGGCTTGCGCCAGCAGTACCCAGTTTTCACCGCCATCCGTATCCGGCTGGTGGTTGGTGTTACCTGCCGCGAGCGAGATGTAGCTCGACACGATTCCAACCGTCGCTCTGGTGACCGTATCTCCGGCGGCATAGGTGGACAGGAAGTTCCAGTCCCCCTTGAAGACAATCCCGGGAGAGCCTGCCTGCGCCAGCAGCGCCCAGTTCACTCCGCCATCTGTGTCGGGTTCTTGGGCGTTGTTCGCTACCACCGCAATGTAGCTGGAGGTGATTCCATTCGTTGGGGTGAAGGAAACCGCATCCCCAATCGCGTAGGAGGTGATCAAGGACCAGGCACCTTTAAACGCAATCGGCGGGCCCTGAGCTCCTGCCGTGCCAGGGAGTCCAGGCAGGCCGATGGGGCCGATTGCGCCTTGCGACCCGGCGGGGCCAGCGGCGCCAACCGCGCCAGCCGGTCCGGTGAGACCGATTGCGCCTTGCGACCCGGCGGGGCCAGCGGCTCCAACCGCGCCAGCCGGTCCGGTGAGACCGATTGCGCCTTGCGACCCGGCGGGGCCAGCCGCGCCGACTGCGCCAGCCGGTCCGGTGAGACCGGTTAGGCCTTGCGATCCGGCGGGGCCAGCGGCGCCAACTGCGCCAGCCGGTCCGGTGAGACCAATGACGCCTTGCGACCCAGCGGGGCCAGCCGCGCCAACCGCGCCAGCCGGTCCGGTGAGACCAATGACGCCTTGCGACCCAGCGGGGCCAGCCGCGCCAACTGCGCCAGCCGGTCCGGTGAGACCGATTAAGCCTTGCGACCCGGCGGGGCCAGCCGCGCCCGCAGCACCGGCACCGCCGGCTTGTGCGAGCAGCACCCACTTGCCCGATACATCCGTGTCAGGCTGCACGCCAGTACTCGCCAACAGCGCGATGTAGCTCGACGTGACGCCGTCAACAGCATAGGAGACCGAGTCCCCGATCGCATAGGCGGTTTCGCTGCCCCAAACGCCTTTAAAGCTAACCGGCGGACCCGTCTTGCCTGCGGCGCCCGCAGCGCCGGCCGCACCTGGCATGCCAGGCATACCCATGGAACCCGGAGCGCCTGGCAGGCCTGAGAAGCCGGCCGCACCGCGCCCGCCGGCCGATGCCAGCAGGTTCCACGACGTTCCCACCGACGACACGTCGGTGAATGGGTCCACGTTCTTGCTGACCGCGACCGCGATGTAGCTGGACGTCGTAAGCCCGTCCTTGCTGGCGGACGAGACCACATCACCAACGGCGTAACTGAGCGTGGAATCCCAGATACCCTTGTAGTTCACCGTGGACCGCTGAATGAAGTACCCGTTGACGTCGATCACCAGGTTGGTGTCATTCGACGCCATCACCTGAATGCCGCCATCCGGGCCGGCGGCGATGATTGTGGAAGCGCCGACAATGCCGCCTTGCACGGCGTTCAGGACGACCGTACCGGGCCAGATGGCAATGTCATCCGGCCAGGCGTCGACCCAGCCGACCGCCACGCCGGGATTGGAGACGGAGACGATGTTCATGGAGTAAGCGGCCGCCGCAGGCAAGCCGCAGGACGAAGCCGGGACCGGGATCTTGCGCGCGACCATCGCGGCTAGCGGGGGCGCTCCAAAGGCTCCGGTCAGGCCGGCTCCTGCCGAACCTGACCGCGTATCGACCAGGCGGCACGGCGTGGTGGCTACGAACAACAGACCGGCCGGGGCCGGCGTGCCGCCGACGAGCGGCAAGGACTGCGGAGCGGCGCTTTCGCTCGACTTCACCACCGGCCAGTTCTTCAGCGGAACAACATTCCGCTCAACGGATTGGGCGCGGCACAACGGCGCAATGCCCAACGCTGCAATGAATAGGACAGGCAGAATGACACGGACTCGGATTTGTGGTTTTTTCAAAGTGCATTTTCCTGAGATTTAAGACTTCGGGCTGCAGTGCGACGGAACCCCGGCAGCGGGGTCCGGGAGAGATCCTGGACTTGAATTGGGCCCGGTAACGCCGGAGGAGCTACCGGTCTACGGCGGCCTTCGCCGTGGATGCCATGGCGCAAAGTCCGCGTAGCTGGGGGCGCGATGCAGAGGTCGAACACGAATTCCCAACGTTCCCGCTGAGGCTCCGTGCGATGTGCGCCGGCGCTTGAGCGGCTATCAAGGGAGTCCGCGCCCAGCAGAATAATCTCACTCAAAGGCGATTCGCCGCGTCCCGGAGCCCGGGGGCGGATGACAACCGGAGGAGAACTAGATGAGTTGTATTAGAGCGCAGCGGTGACCATCCCGGCGCGCGGCTGCTTGCGCCAGCTCACCGGCTCGACGCGCCCGACCAGGAAGAACCACGCGGCGGTGCCGGTCCACGCAACTGCCGTCAGAATGGCGAAGGCCCAGTAGAAGTGGCCGGTGCGGTCCAGGACGAATCCCGTCAGCGCCGGCGCCGTCACACCCGCGAAATTCCCCAGGAAATTCTGGAAGCCGGTCCAGCGCCCAGCGGCTTGCGGCCCGGCCAGAGTCTGGGTAATCGCCCAGATATTGGAAGCGCTCAAGGCGAACGACATCACGCCCAAAACGAGCGCGGCGACGCAGAGCAAGTCCGGCCCGTTCACCGCGGCCAGTCCGACAAAAGCCCCGGCGAGGGCCAGTCCTCCGCCGGTAAATGTCTTGCGAACGCGCGTGGGCGTCGCTCCGGACTGGATCCAGCGGTCGGAGACCCAGCCTGCCAGGGTTGCGCAGCAGGCGCCCAGCAGATAGGCGGTTCCGCCGATTTTCGCCATGTTGTCCATCGAGAAATGCCGTTCGCGAACCAGGTAGTAAGGCAGCCAGGTGATCAGGAAGTAGTTCACGTAGTTGCAGCAAAATAGTCCCACCGAGGTCCCCCAGGCCGAACGCAGTTTCAGGAACTCCGGCAGGCTCGGCGCGCCCGCCAGATCCGGCCGGAGGCTGGCTTGCGGCTTCGGCATCCACTTCAACCACGGGACCAGCCAGAGCAGGCTGACCAGGCCGAGGACCACGAAGAACGAGCGCCAGCCGAACCGGGCCATCAACATGCCGCCCAGCAGCATTCCGAATCCGGGCCCCAGGACGAGTCCGGAAGCGATCACGGCGTTGGCCAACCCGCGATGCTCCTCGGGGAAGTTCAGTGCGATGATCTTCGAGCACGAGGGGTAGGCGACCGATTCTCCGGCGCCGAGAACCAGCCGCAATACCAAAACCGCGACGAAGGTGTGTGCCAGGCCCGTGGCCGCAGTCGCGGCGGACCAGAGTAGGAAACCTCCGGCGAAAACCAGGTTGACATTCATCCGGTCCACCAGCCAGCCGGCGAAGGGCAGCAAGCCTGCGTAGGTCCAGAAGAAGGCCGATAGCAGGATTCCGAGTTGCGACGGCGACAGGTTCAACTCACCCTTCAGCAGCGGAGCCGCTATGGACAGGTTCCCGCGGTCCACATAGTTGATAAAGACCGAGATCCCCAGCAGCACCAGCACCAGCGTAAGCGCGCCTGAAAGTCCCTTGCGGCGGGTTAGAGTGGCTGTCGGCATGAGGATTGGGGTTGATGGTACCCCAGCCCGCGAGCCAATTGCAATTCAATTTGGGGTGACCAGGAGGGCCAGGCTGCTTCGGCGGGACTGCCGAGCCGGCCGCTTCACAACGGCCGATTAGCCGCGACTTGTCCGGGGCGCAGGTACGTTTCCAGGGAGAACTGAATCAGGATGCGCGTCAGCACCCGTACCGGGTTGCCTCTCACGGCGACAGGTTGGAAGACCCACTGCCGGGCAGCCTCGCGCGCGGAGGCGAGCAGCAATGGGTGGCCGCTGATGACCCGCAAGCCTTCCACCCGCCCGTCCTTCCCGATCAGCACGCTGAACCACACGCTGCCCTGAACCCGCTGTTGTACCGCTGCCAGCGGATACACGGGGGTGACCTTGCGCAGGATGAGCGACTCGGGCATGGCGAGAATCCGCAGCGGCCGCTCAGACGCCGATTGCAGGGGGGCATCGGCCGACAGGGCGCCCAGCGCCAGGAGCGCGGAGAACTTGAGCAGAGTCATCTGTTCGACCTACTGTACGAAATTATGCACTAAGGAATCGGCGGATGAAACCGCACAATCTGCCTGCCAGTTCGGGATTCGCCAGCGGAACGAATCCGCGCCCATTGAATGAACGGACGGGATCATTCGCCGCGGGTCCGTCGCGGCGTTTGCGAATTCAGTCTGTTGGCCAACGGACGGGAAGAGCACTTGCCGAGCAGCATTGGCTCGTCGAGAGTCCCGTGCCGGGGTTATGACGCAATCTGATTGAAACTGCGAGATTGCGCAGTGACGACATTGAATCCCTTGGTACGTTGAGCGAGGGTAGGGGGATGACGGTTCAGGCAATCGTTCTGTTGCTCAGCTTGGCGGCGAACCTGTCGCTTCGAGGTGAGGCGGCGCATGAGCGTAGCACGGCAGATGCTTCGACGTTGCCGAAGGCGTGCGCGGAGGAGATTTCGCCCGACACCGGCACGCCGGCCAGGATTCCATGGCCCGGGTCGCTCTGGTGGGGCGTGTCTGCGCGGCCGACTGTGCCCGGACAGGAGGCACTGGTGCTGCTGTGGCTCTACAACGCAACTGACAAGCCGCAGCCAGTCATGACGTGCTCCGACATCGATTCTTTCTGGATTTCTGCGATTGACGTCTTCGACGCGCAAGGACGGCGCGTGCCGAGCCGCACTGAGGGAGACCGCAAGAATTGGCCTCCGCTCGGGAAACAGAGCTGGCAGGAGAGGCCTCGACTCGAGATGTGCACTCGGAACTTCCCGATTGAGATCCCGGCACATTCGTGCCGGCATGGCATCTTCTCGAAGACAGAATATGACTTCTCGCGCGATCTGCGCCGCTATTACGTGCTTCCGGCGGGGCGCTACTTTGTGGTTCCAGCCGAAGATGGCCCGGGCGGAGTACCCGCGAAGCGAACGGTGATTGAGCCGAAGAACGGAGTCGAAGTGATCGTGCTAGAAAAATGAGGTGGCCAGATAGGGGTTGTGCGCCATGCGATAGGCGTCGGGCCTGACCCAAGTCACAACCTCCTCTATGCGTGCGGGAAGTGTCGCAAACCGTGCACTAGGTGCGATGCGACTGGCCGAATACTTTGAAATTGCGGGCTACAAAGGAGCATAGCCTCTGCAGGTGAGTGAAAGACCTCCTTCCCGATAACTTGCCAATCGCCCCAAAGCCGCAAACCGCTAAGTTTTGCGGTTTTTGGATTCAAGTAATTGATTCTAAAGGGCTATATTTTGGAAACCGCCAAAACTAGCGGTTATGGGTTTCCGCCCGATCCCGACGGGCCGCGCCCGAGGCCCCGATAACCGCCACAGAGAGTAAGCCGCTGCCGCGCTTGCTCCGTTCGATATTAATGAGGCTTGCGCAATACTGTTGCGCGCAAGTAAGTGTTGTAGGGCAGGATGACATCCTGCGCGCCGGTTGGCTACCGGCGCCGAAGAGGCCATTTAGCGGATCGACAGGCGGGTTGCCAACCCGCCGCAGGTTAACAACCTGCCCCACATGACGGTGTGGCGCGTCACTGAGCTTCGCGACAACCGATAGTGCTCGCTGAGCCGTTCCATGCGCCATTCGATAGGCTGCGAGCGCCGGCAGTCCCGAGACCCATCGACCCGAACGACGTCCCCGATTGCGTATGCGTTCATCCCCCAAACCACTGCGAGCAGATCCTGAATTCCTGGCCTGTACCCCGTGCTGCTGCGCCTGAGGCGGCGGCTGAGGCGGCGGCTCGATTCGAATCGCTCCATGGAGTGATATGATTCCGGACGCTGCGGGGCAGGCGCGTCAACCGGCGTTTCACCCGCGGCTGACAAGCGATTGCCGGGGCCGGAACGCGAGGACAAAATGCCTGAACTGCGGACCAGTGCGACGAAACACTCATTTGAGAAGTTGATGCTTGCGGCCCTCGCGCTGCTGCTGGCGGGCAGCGCGGCGGCCCAAACCACGCCCGACGGGCTGAAGCGCGGATTCGAGAATCCGCCCGAGAGCGCGCGCCCCCGCGTGTGGTGGCACTGGATGAACGGCAACATCACCAAAGAGGGGATCAAGCTGGACCTGGAGTGGATGCAGCGCATCGGGCTCGGCGGATTCCAGAATTTCGACGCGGCCCTGGCCACGCCGCAGGTGGTGGACAAGCGACTGGCCTACATGACCCCCGAGTGGAAGGACGCCTTCCAGTACGCCACGACCCTGGCGGATCAACTGGGACTGGAGGAGGCGATTGCCGCATCGCCCGGTTGGAGCGAGACGGGCGGACCCTGGGTCCCGCCGTCGCAGGGCATGAAGAAGTATGTGTGGAGCGAGACCCGGGTCGAGGGCGGAAAGCCGTTTAAGGGCACCCTGGCCAAGCCTCCGTCAAATACCGGCGCGTTCCAGAACATGGGTGGGCAGGATGCAATCCCCAGTCCGGATGGCGTCAAGGCCCCGCCGCAGTACTACGCCGAAACGGCGGTGATCGCCTACCGCCGGGCGGCCGGCGACGTGCCGCTCGAAGCGCTGCACCCCAAGCTGACGGCCAGCGGCGGCGCACCGGACGCGCGCGTGCTGAGCGACGGGGACCTGCAAAAGACCACCAAACTGCGCATTCCGAAAGCGGGCGAGAATGCGTGGATTCAATACGAATTCGCCGAGCCGCAGACGGTGCGCGCCGTCACCATCGTCACGAAAGAAGTGGACGAGATGACGACCGCCGCGACCGGAATCAGCAACCCGGAGAAGTGGTTGGAAGCGAGCGATGACGGGCAGAGCTTCCGGCTGGTGGTGAAGCTGCACGAGGGCGGCGCTCCGCAGCACACGCTGTCGTTCCCGGCGGTGAAGGCAAAGGCGTTCCGCGTGGTGTTCAAGCGGACGCCTCCCCCGCCCCCGCCGTCGTGGCTGGCGGGCATGGACCCGAGCGCGCTGGGGATCAAGCTCGGCGCGCCGCCCACCGATTACGAAATCGCGGAGTTGGTGCTGCATCCGGGAGCGCGGGTCAACCGGTTTGAAGAAAAGGCCGCCTTCACGCCGGTTAACGACCTGTACGAGTTCGCCACGCCCACGGTCGAAGCCGCCGACGCCATTGCGAAGCCGGACGTGATCGACCTGACCTCGAAAATGCACGCGGACGGGACGCTGGATTGGACTCCACCGGCGGGCGATTGGGTCGTGCTGCGCTTCGGCTACTCGCTGCTGGGCATCACGAACCACCCCGCGACGGCCGAGGCCACCGGCCTGGAAGTGGACAAGCTGAACGGCCGCTTCGTGAAGCAGTACATGGACGGCTACCTGGACAGCTATAAGCAGACGGTCGGGCCGGAGTTCATGGGTAAGCGCGGCATCCGCTACGTGGTCACCGACAGTTGGGAGGCGGGCGCGCAGAATTGGACCGACGACATGCTGGCGCAATTCAGGCAGCGTCGCGGCTACGATGCGCTGCCGTGGATGCCAGTGCTGGCCGGGCGCGTGGTGGACAGCGCCAGGGCCAGCGACCAGTTCCTGTGGGACTTCCGCAAGACCATTGGCGAGTTGATCTCGGACGAGCATTACGGGCAGGTGCAGGCGTCGCTGAAAGAGCGCGGGATCGGCCACTACGGGGAATCGCACGAGGGCGGGCGCGCGTTCAACGCCGACGGCATGGAGGTGAAGAAGCTCAACGACATCCCGATGAGCGCCATGTGGACGCAGACCCCGGGCGTGAACGCGGAGCAGTACGGGTACAACGCCGACGACCGCGAGTCGGCGTCTGTGGCGCATATCTACGGGCAGAACCTGGCGGCGGCCGAGTCGCTGACGGCGGCGGCCGCGCCCTGGGCCTGGTCGCCCGCCACGCTGAAGCCGACGGCGGACCAGGAACTGCTGAACGGCATCAACCGCTTCGTGATTCACGAATCGGCGCATCAGCCGCTGGTGGACAAAGCGCCCGGCCTGACGCTGGGACCCTTCGGGCAGTGGTTCAATCGCAACGAGACGTGGGCCGAGCAGGCGGGCGTGTGGGTGAAGTACCTGACGCGCAGTTCCTATCTGCTGCAGCAGGGGCGTTTCGCCGCCGACGTGCTTTACTTCTACGGCGAGGACTCCAATCTGACGGCGATCTTCGGCGAGAAGTCGCCGGATATGCCCGCGGGCTACGGCTTCGATTACATCAACCCGGACGGCCTGATCCACGCGATTGACGCGGCGGAAGGGCAACTCACGGCGAAGAGCGGCATGAGCTACCGGCTGCTGGTTCTGGACCCGTACAGCAAGCACATGTCGCTGCCGGTGCTGCGCGCGATCCACAAACTGGTGCGGCAGGGCGCCGCGGTGGCCGGGCAGAAGCCGACGGACACGCCCAGCCTGGCCGACGACGCAGCCGAGTTCGCGAAGCTGAACGACGAACTGTTCGGGGACGGGACGGGCGTGCATACGGTGGGCACGGGCACGGTGTATGCCGGACTGAACGCCGACGCCGCCTTGCAGGCGATGGGCGTCGCTCCGGACTTCCATCACACCAAGCCGCTGAGCGACGCGCGGGTGCTGTTCGTGCACCGCAAGCTGGCCGACGGCGAGATCTACTTCCTGGACAACCGCAACGATCGCGACGAGACGCTGGAGACGAGTTTCCGCGTCACCGGCAAAGTGCCGGAACTGTGGCACGCCGAGACGGGCGAGTCGGAGCCGGCCAGCTACCGGATTGCGGACGGCCGCACGACCATACCGCTGCATCTGGAACCCTGGGGCACGGTGTTCGTGGTGTTCCGCGAGCCGGCGAAAGAGACGGCGGTGACGGTGCCGGCGCCGGTGGAAACCCCGCTGGCGACCGTGAATGGACCGTGGAATTTGAGTTTCCAGCCGGGCCGCGGCGCGCCGGCGACCGTGAAACTCGACAAGCTGGCTTCCTGGAGCGGCAGCGCCGATAAGGGCGTGAAGTACTTCTCCGGGACGGGCACCTATACCCGGACGGTTGAGGCGTCAGCGGAGTGGTTCAAGCCGGGCGCGAAGCTGTGGATCGACCTGGGCGACGTCAAGAATCTGGCGGAGGTCGTGGTGAACGGCAAGTCGCTGGGCGTCGTGTGGCACACGCCGTACCGGCTGGACGCGACCGGCGCATTGAAGGCGGGCGCGAACGAAGTCACGGTCAAGGTAATCAACGCGTGGGTCAACCGCCTGATCGGCGACGAGCAGCCGGATGCGGCCAAGAAGTACACGTTTGCGGACGTGAAGCCGTACAAGGCGAACTCGCCGCTGCTGCCATCGGGCTTGCTGGGGCCGGTGCGGCTGTATTCGATATCCGCGCAATGACGGTGGTGGGGCAGGCTCGCTCAGACTTGGCCCCGATTCAAGACGCGCTCGATGCGGCGATCGGGGATCAGCCAGAGTAGCGCGGCGAAAATGTACAGTCCGTTGGCGATCCAGGGGCTCAGGAACGCGAGCGGAATCGCCGCGAGGTAAATCACCGGGGAGAGCTTGCCCTTCCAGTCGGGGCCCAGGGCCGAGGCGAGGAGCGAACCACTGCCCTGCTGGGCGATGATGGCGCGCTGCAGGACATAGTAGGCGACCGCAGCCATCAGCAGCACGAAACCATACGCCGCGGAGGGCGTGGGCGCGATGTGGTTCTGACCGATCCAGGCCATTGAGAAAGGGAACAGCGAGAGCCAGAAAAGCAGGTGCAGGTTAGCCCAGAGCACGCCCGCGCTGACACGCTGCGTCGCCTGGAACAAGTGGTGATGGTTGTTCCAATAGATGCCCACGTAGATGAAGCTCAAGGCGTAGCTGAGGAAGACGGGCACAATCGGCTCCAGCGCCTTGAGTTCGACGCCATGGGGCACCTTCAGCTCCAGAACCATGATTGTGATGATGATGGCCAGGACGCCGTCGCTGAAGGCTTCGAGCCGGTTCTTTTCCATGGGGCGATGTTAGCGGACGGCCACCAGCGAGAGCCGGATCGCAGGGGCGCCGGCCTGCGTGGGGGCCGGTTGAATCGTCGTACGCGTCGGAAAGGCCCCGGTAAAGAACGTAGCGTAGACGGCATTCATGGCCTGGAACTCGTCGAGGTTGTTCAACCAGACGTTGGTCGCCGCGATGTCGCCGAGGTGGAAGCCGTGCGCCTCGAGGCTCGACTTCAGTGCGTCGAACACAGCGCGCGTCTGGTCCGCAATCGAGCCCGTGGGGGCAGCGGCGCGGGCCTCGCAATAGAGGGTGCCGCCAGCGGCGATGCAACCGTCCCTGGACTGCTTGACGGCTTGCTTCGAGGCGATGGCGAAAATGGCCGCGCTCGCCCCGCCGGGCAACGCCAGCACGGGCACATCGGATGCCGCCGCGCCGCCAACGCGGTACGAGTGGGTGAATAGCAAGTTTTTCGAGGACAAGCCAGCCTTACGCAGGGCGGCATTCAGCAGGTGGCGGGCCTCCGGTTCGGTGGCGGCGGCGACGCCGTGCAAGTACAGGCGATCGCCGGCCCATACGCCCTGGGGCGTCACGCGCTTCTTCGAGATGTCTTTGATGGCGACGGCGGTCATCTCAATCGGCGTGGCGGTGGGCATCCTGACCGTGCCGACAACGACTCTGGCGGGAGCATTGGCGGGGAAGAACTCGGCGTAGACCTTGTCGACCTCGGGCAACACCGCGAGGTCCGCCAGATAGACCTGCATGGCGACGACGTGGTCCAGCGTCACGCCGCCCGCTTCCAGGATGTCCTTCACGTTGTTCAAACAACGGCGGGCCTGGTCGGCGGGACTCGCGGAGAGCTTGCCTTGCGAGTCGAGAACGCCCTGGCCCGAGACGTAAACGAAGTCGGCGGTGTCGATGCCGAAGCTGTACGGGCCGACGAGCTTGGCATGTTCTCTGGGGAGTATGGGAGGGTGCGCCAGCAGCAGGGACGCCACCACGAAAACGACGGGAATGACGCGTTTCATCAGAGCCTAGCGTACCTCGGAATGCTCAGCCTGCGGAGGCTACGCTCAGCGCTCCGCCCAGACGACGGGATCGAGGCGCGGGATCAGCACCAGGAACGAGATCGCCCCTAGCACGAGTACGATCGAGACCAGCGCGAAAGCGGGGACGTAGGAGCCGGTTCGCTCCACCAGCACGCCGGTCAGCCACGGTCCGAAGACGCCGGCGAGGTTGCCGAAGGCGTTCTGCGCGCCGGTCCATTTGCCCGCCGCGGAGGGTCCGGCCAAGCGTTGCGTAATCGCCCAGATGTTCGACGTGCAGAGGCCAAAGAGTCCGGTGGCGACGGTGAGCAGGATCAAAGCGGTGCGTCCCGAGGCGACCAGGGCAACGGGCAGCATCAGGGCTCCGGCGGAGAGCAGTCCGCCCGCGGCGAACCCGCGCCGGACCGTGGACACCGACAACCCCCTGGTAATGAGCCTGTCGGAGAGCCAGCCGAAGGTGAGCGAGGATGCCGCGATGCACCAGAACGGAACGGACCCGAACACCGCCATCTCCGCCTGGGTAAATCCGCGCGCTGCCCGCAGGTAAGACGGCAGCCAGGTGATCATGAAGTACCACGACCAATTGATGGCGAACAAGCCGAGGAAGGTGCCCCACACCTCGCGGCGCCGGATGATGTCGAGAAACCCGGGGCCACCCACCGCCTCCGGCGCGCGGGCGGGCAGGTTCCTGGGAATCGAGAGAAACCAGGGGATCAGCCAGAGCAGCGCGCCGCCGCCGAGGATGAAGAACAGCGAGCGCCAGCCTGCGGCGGCGACGATCAACCCGCCAATCAAGGTGCCTAAGGCGGGGCCGAGCTTCGAGCCTGCGTCGATGGCGGCATTGCAGAAGCCGCGGTGCTTCTCGGGAAAGCCGGAAGCCAGGATGCGTGAGTAGGCCGGGTAGGCCACGGACTCGCCCATGCCCAGCAACAGCCGCAGGGCGAACAGCATCGAGAAACCCGTGACGGCTCCGGTGAGACCGGTGGCTAAGGACCAAACTAAGAACCCGATCCCGTAAACCCAGAAAACGTTGTACCGATCCACCAGCCACCCGGCCAGCAACTGGAACGCGGCGTAGGTCCAGAAGAACGCCGAGAGCAGCAGGCCCAACTGCGACGGCCGCAGCATCAGTTCGCGGCGCAGATCCTCGGCGGCCACTGAGAGATTGGCGCGATCGATGAAGTTAATGAAGATCGAAAGCACGAGCAACGCAAGCAAGCGCCAGGGATGCGGGAGTGCGGGGCGGGGTTGAGACACGAACGCTCACTCTATCGCGGGCGTGCGGGCGGTCACAAGTTTTCGCGCGAAAGATGTTGACAGGACTTTCACAAGCGCATGACGACTGCCCGAACGACCGGAATCTACCATCGGGTTGTCCGTGAGGGCGCGGCCCGGTTCGCGCCCAGTCAGAAGAACAAGGAGACCTGCCATGCGAACCTCGATGCTACGTTCAATTTCTCTGCTCTTGCCCCTATGCTCGGCTGGAGTGTTTGCTCACAGTGCGGGCGCCCCAACCGGCTTCAGCGGCGCGCCCGGAGGCGGCAACTGCACCGCGTGTCACACCGGCACGCTGAACTCGGGCAGCGGCTGCGTCAAGATCAACCTGATCGATGCGACCACATACTCGACAGGACAGTTGATCCATTTGACCGTGACGGACTCCGATCCGACGGCCGCTCGCTGGGGCTTTGAATTGACGGTCCGGCTGGCCAGTGACGGGACGAAGCCCGCGGGCACGCTCTCACTCGCGGCGGGCGAATCGCTGGCGCAAGTGGACGGATCACCCGGCTCCATCCAATACGTCACGCATACCTCAGCGGGTACGCGTGCCGGGACCTCCGGCGGCGCGACGTGGGACGTCTTCTGGACCGCTCCCGCCACCAGCGCCGGACCGGTCACGTTCTACGCTGCCGGAAACTGCGCCAACAACAACGGAGCCCCGAGCGGGGATCACATCTACACCACTTCGCTGACCGTCGCACCAGCCCCCGCCGCACCGCCGAACATGGCCATGCCGCAGCTTGTTTACGGTCTTGGCTGGTACACGGCGGTGTACCTGACCAACACGGGAACCAGCGCCGCTACCGCGACGCTCGAGTTCGTCGATCCAACGGGTGCGCCGTTGAGCGTGGCGCTTGGCGGCGGAGTGGTCACAACCAGCCAGCCCGTCTCACTGCCCGCGGGAGGATCCACGCTGGTTGAAATGCCGGACGTGGGCACCGCCAACGTGCAGGGCTCGATCCTGCTCAACCTGCCGGCAGGCGTGAACGGGTACGGCGTGTTCCGCCGCGAGCCCACGGGAACGCCCGCTCAGGAGGCCACGGTTCCGCTGGCCAGCCTGACCGCGACCAAAGTGACGGTGATCTTCGACAACACGAATTTCGTCACCGCGGCCGCCGTCCTGAATCCGTCCGATACGGACGCGACATTGACCATCTCAAC
This sequence comes from uncultured Acidobacteriia bacterium, assembly GCA_903909435.1. GTDB lineage: Bacteria > Acidobacteriota > Terriglobia > Bryobacterales > Bryobacteraceae > CAIVVT01. Next base: position 38,258 of record CAIVVT010000149.1, read on the forward strand.
GCTCGATTCTTCCGGCCAGCCGATCGGACCAGGGATCCAGCAACCGCTCGCCGCCAGGAACCGAATCGCATTCCTGTTGAGCGACAAGGTGAGCGGCGCGGCTGGACAACGCGGCACCGTTACCTTCTCCGTGGACCGGGGCGCGGTCTCGGTGTTGGCGCTGAGGGCGGACGGCAACGCCTTTACTTCGATTATTCCGATTACGGTGCAGTAGGCTCCTGCGTGGTCGATCCGGCGGGCAGTATGAGCCAGAATCTGGCACCTGCGGCCGGCGCCGGATCGACCCCCATCTCCCCGCCGTTGTCCAGGACGGTCTGCCGGGAAAGAGCCAGTCCCAGCCCCATGCCGCCCCTCTTGCTACCCACGTTGAGCGGTTCGAACAAATCGGGGAGGACGCGCGGATCGATGCCCGGGCCGGTATCCTGCACCTCAACGTGAACGCCGCTGCCGCCCACAGTGGCCGTTACCGTCACCGTACCCGCTCCGTCCATGGCCTCGATTGCATTGGAAAACAGGTTCATGAACACGCGCTCGATGCGGTGCCGCTCCACGGCGACCGTGCAATCATCGGTCACCGAGACCTCGACCTTCACTCCGGCGTTGTCGGCTCTTGCGGCGACGTACTCCCAGGCTGAGCGAACGATCCCGGCAAGCGAACAGGTCTCGGTCTTGCCGGGGCGGCCCCGACTGGCGTCCACCAGATCCTCGAGCATAAACTTGACTTGCGCAGCCGAACGGAAGATGTTGGTGCCCAGGCGTTTCACGTGGGCCGGCGAATACTCCGCCTCGGCCAGCATTTCGGAGGAGGCGTAGATCACCGCGAGAGGATTGCGCAGGTCGTGAACCAGCGAACTGGAGAGCCGCGAGACCGTGGAGAAACGTTCCTGCCGGATCAGGTCCCGCTCTGCCTTCTGGATCGACTCGCACATGCGGTTGAAAGCGTTGGCGAGCCGGCCGAGTTCGTCGCGAGTGGTGACGGCAAGGCGGTAGGAGTAGTTCTGGCGGCTCACCTGTTCAGCCGCGAGATCCAGCGCGGCGATCGGGCGCAGCAGGCGTTGCGCGAGCAACCAGGCGAGCGCGAGCGCGGCGAACAGGGCCCCCGCCCAGACCATCAGCAGGTCCCGGCGCAGCACTCCGATTGCGGCTTGGGAGGATTCGAACGAGCGCAGAATCCAGACGTATCCGGCGGGTCTGCCATCCAGGTCCACCAACGAGCGCCGCAGGCACAGATAGTCCGTCTCTCCAGCGTTGAGCCGCGTGATGCCTGCCATCCGGCCGAACAGCGACGCCCCCAGTTGATTCACCTTGGCCGGTCCGAGTGACGAAGCGACCACTTCGTCCAATGCCCCGAAAGCGAACTCGCTGCCGCCAGTGGCTTCCTTCAGGCGCAGCGCGAGCGGCGCATCGACGAAGTAGCCCGCGACGAGCACGTTGAGCAAGGCGGACCCGGAGGCGGAGTCGACGTAAACGGGCGTCACCACCACCTGGTAGAGGTCTCCGCTCTGCGCGATGAAGCCGGTCGCCTGTTTCGGGAACTGACGGCTGGCGCTACGCACTGCCGGGATATCGCCCTGCGGAGACGTGAGCGGACGGTCGCCAAACGAGGCAAGAACCTGCCCCAGCGGATCGGTGACCGCAAAGACGGCGCCCTCGCGGGCCAGCGGCGCCCAGCGTTCGCCGGCGGTATCGCGGATGGTCGCGGCATCGCGAGTCCCGAAAGCCGCCCGCACGTCCGACATCCCACTCAGCGCCAGACTGACTGAGGCCAGTACATCGGTGCGGGCGCGCCACAGCGATTCGTACGCGTGCAGGCTGGCCTGCGCCTCCTGCTCGAGCCCATTGGATGCAATGTGAGTGGAGCGATTTTCGATGACCGCGCCGGTGATCAGGAACAGCAGGACCAGCGACACGGAAGTGGCCGCGAGAAACTTCCAGCGCAGCGATAGGGCGACTGGCGACTTCATTTGAGCTTCCGGTAGGACGTGCCGTCGTCAGGCACCGGGCCGTACTCCTGCCCGTACTTGTTCTTGTGAGGCATCTCGATGTAGCCGGTTTCGGACACGTGAATGACGGGGAGCGTTATGGCGCCGGCGGGGACCTCGATCTTGCGGGTGAGCCTATCGAGGGTCTGTTCGGTCGCACGCTCGTAAAAGAAGTGCAGCGTGTATTGACCCGGCTCAACGCCGTCCAGGGCGAAGGAGCCGTCGCGATTGCTGATCGCCATCCACGGAGTGGGCGCTACGACGATCACCGCGCTCATGGATTGGTGAATGTTGCAGAAGATGCGCACGATGCCCGCGCGGCGGAACACCACGTGGCGGGTGCCTCCAGGCGGATACAAGCCGATATCGAAGGGCTGCCCGTCGATGTTCGAGAAAGCGTTGTGGAAGATCGGGTCGAGATTGGGAAACTCGACTGTCGTTCCCACCGGAATCGCGAGCAGGTGCGGAACGAATTGCTTCTTCCGCTGGATCATGCGGACAACTGGCGGCGAGGCGCCGCGCGGCCTGTGGGCGGTGGCCTCGAGCCATACGACGACCCCCTCGCTGTTTGGGAGTTTGCGGCCGCGCGCGGCTCCCCGCGGCTCTACGGCGACGCTCCCGCTGACTACGGATGCGACAGCCGGCAGAGCCAGCGCGAACAGCAGGACTAGCGGCTTAGAACATGTAGGCCAGGGCAAGATCATAGTGGTTTCGCAGGTGCGTGGCCTGGTTGGTCCAGGTGGTCCGGGTCTGGGCCGCTTCCAGGGCCAGGTAGACGTTCGGCGCGAGCCGGTAGTAGGCATTGCCGGCGTAGGAGATGTTGGACTGGGGATAGTAGCCCGCCAGATCGGCGCGGCGGTTGACCTGAGTGCCGCTAAAGAAGTGGAACGACAACCGCTGAGTGGGGAACAAGGCGGCTTGGAGCCAGCCTCCACGGCTGTTCACGGCGTAGGCCTCGCCGTCGGAAGAGACTCGAAAACCAGGGCCGAGCCCGCCCAGACCGGCGGCGTTTTGCCCACCGAAGAACGCCCCGGTGAACTCGATGAATGGGGCTGGGCGGAAGAGTCCGTCGAGCGTAACGATGCGCGATGCGATCGACTCGCCTACGACGTGACTCACGCTGTAATGAAACCCAGGCGCGAATTCCAGGTAGGGATCGTCGCCCCTGCGGTGGGCAAACAGGGCGCGGCCTTCCCAACCGGGCCGGGTGGGCTCAAGCGAAGCCGCATAGCTGCTGGCGACTGCGGTGTTGGTCTCGCGTGTTGCGTACACCGATGCCTGCGCTGTGATGGAGGCGCGGGGCGAGAGCTTGAAGTTCTGTTCCACCCTGAGTTGCGGCTGCCATTCCCAGAGATTGCCCGCGCCTGAGAGCGGCGGCAGTCCCACCTGCGCCAGCGAATCGGGATTGCGCTGTGCGACTAGCGGCTTATCGCGCCCTACGCTAATGCTGCGCGATCCCCAATCAATGCTCAGCACGCCCGTGCGGAGGTGCGGTGCAAGACCCTCGGCCGCCGTGCTGGGCGTCGGAGTGTAGCTGGCGGAGTAGGGATAGAAGTCCATCAGAATGTTGCCGCGGATCTTACCTCCAAGAACTGTGGCGGATCCAAAAAACTCCAAGCCAAGCATGGATTGGCTGAGTGTTCCGCCGGCCGCGCGGGACGAGGTGTTCGTAGTGCCGATGGGCGAGGAGTAGGCACCCTCGGAATGCGAGTTGGTGTAGGCGTTGAACAACGCCATGCCCGCAATGCGAATCGGAAAGCGCTGCAGGCTCTCGACCTTCGACTGCGCTTGCTCCTCAATGCGCGCGGCCTGTACGGCCACGCTGTCGGCGAGTTTCTCGACCGCCTCCGGGGCGTTTGCGGCGGGGCTGGTTGTTCCGGCAAGCTGTCTGCGCAGATCCTGCACCTCGGATAGCAGCGCTTGGTTTTGGCGCTCGAGGCGGTCCAGACGCTCGAGGATCTGGCGGATCTCCGGCCCTTGCCGGGCCCGCGCCAAAGGGGCCAGAACCGAGGCTGCCAGGGATAGTGTCAGAAACAGCTTGAGCCGGAGTTTGAACCGGAAAGAACGCACGCACTCAGGGTAAGTCGCGCTCGTCGCTTGCTCCATGCAGTAAGTGCTCCAGTCGTCGGCGTAGTTTAAGCGGGGACCAGGGTTTAGGAATAAACGCGTCGGCGCCGATCTCGAGCGCGCGCTGCGGCGCGCCGGGGTCAGTCGTAGCGCTTACAACCACTATAGGGAGATGTGCATAGCGGGATTCGGATCGAATCCGCGAGATCAGCTCGAAGCCATCCATGGATGGCATGTGCAAGTCCGTGACGACCGCGGCCAGCCGGTCGCTTTCGAATTCCTGGATCAACTGCCAGGCGTGCGCGCCATTTGCGGCAGACGAGGTCTCGAAGCCTTCGAGATCCATCAACGCGAGCTCCATCGTGTCCGTCGATGAGAGGTTGTCGTCCACAATCAAAATAGTCCGTGGTCGCATGAATGTGGGCCCAGTGCCGATCAAGGGACGAATCTGTAGCCGACCCCGTGGAGCGTGAGGAAGTGCCGTGGAATGGCCGGATCGTGCTCGAGTTTCTGCCGCAACTTCAGGACGTGCGCATCGACTGTGCGGGTGTTGGGGAACGACTCGTAGCCCCACACAGCATTCAGCAGGGCGTCGCGTGTGAGGGGCCGGTCCGGGTGCGTGAGGAAGTAAGTCAGCAGATTGTACTCGGCCGGTGTGAATCTCACGTCCTGGTTCGCGCGCGTCACGATGCGGCGGTCGAGATCCACGGTGACGTCGCTGAACTGGACCAGCCGGGCAGGCTCGGGCGCCGAGCGGCGCAATACCGCGCGGATGCGGGCCAGCAGTTCCCGCGCGCCAAACGGCTTCACCACGTAGTCGTCGGCGCCGATTTCCAGCAGAAGAACCTTGTCGATTTCATCACCCACGGCGCTCAGCACGATGAGCGGCGTTTTCGAGCCGGAGGCGCGCAACTGGCGGCAGATCTCGACGCCGCTCATGCCGGGCAACCGCAGATCGACGATCATCAAGTCCGGACGCATGCTCAGGCCCATGTCGTAGCCAGTGCGCCCATCGGCTGCCGTCAGTACGCGGAAGCCCTCCTGCTCGAGCAGCAGGCTGATGCTGTCGCGCAGTCCTGCGTCGTCGTCGATGATCAAAATGGACTGGGATTCCACACAGCGAGTGTAGCGGACTGCGTCCTTTGAAAGAACGCTCAATCCAGACGCCGGGCGATCCGCATCACCCGCGGAGTCTGGATCCGCTGCGCGCGCTCCGTCGAATTCCGCTGCGCGCCTTGCATGGCGCGCTTCGCCTCGGTCCGTCCCCAGACACAGAATTCGTCGATTTCGGCGGGAGAAGGTTTCGCGTCCGGATGGAGCATGCGATAGTTCTTGCCCGGCATCTGCCCCTCGCGTATCGATGCGCACATTCCCAGCAGCATGGCGGCGCCGACGCGCGGCCTGCGATACGGTCCGGCACCCCACTCCGAGAAGTTGAACGCCGCGCGGGCGTTGGTCACGTCCCGCTCCAACAGGTTGCCCACACCGGGCACCCGGCTGTACCAGGGCCAGCGCGTTTCGTTGGAGTGGCAGTCGTAACACGCGCGCCGGAGGAGTTTTGAAACGCCCGGAGGCGGTCTCAGCGCGACCTCCATGCTCAGCGCGGGCGGGGCCGGCGGATTCACGGGCGGCCGCCGGAGGGCGACTGACATCGTTGCGCCGAGCAGCAGGGCCAGAAGGACTATCACTCTGTTCATGCGGGTCTCCTGGCACGATCCTCGCGCGGCTTGCCCCGTATGTCTTTCGTGGCTCGTTAAAGAATTGCAAAGGGATTTCCGCGCGCTGGATGCCGCGCAAACCAGGCCTGCTCCACGTCTCTGCTTCGAGATTCATCCTGCTCCATCCCTTCCACTAAAACGACCACATCACACTCGTGAACCCGGTCTGGGCGCGGTAGTTGCGCAGTGCCGCTAACACTTCTCCATAACGGTACATTTGCCATCCCGCGTTCCAGCGAAGGCGCGTTCCCAAGGGCACCGACAACTGGAGTTGTGGCGAGGCGAAGGTCAGCGGAAAGGTCTGCGCCGCCGCGAACGGTCCGCTGCTCGTGCCAATGCCCAGCAATGGCATACGCCGCCCGTCCCCGGCGTCCTGCAGATGGCTGTACCCCAGCCGGACAGTTGCGTATCTGCCTGCGTTCAGCCGCAGCCAGAGGTTGCCCGAGTGCAGGTTGCTGAGGTAATAAGACGAGGTTCCGCTCACGAGATTGTTGTTTAAGAAATAGGCAATGCCACCCGTCGTGGCTGTGTGCAATTGCGCGTACGCCGCATCCACTGAGATCCACTGGCGCGGCGACCACGAGGCTTCCACGGCGGCTGCGCGCGTCCGCGCGTTGAATGCGCCGAGTGCGGCCTGATTCAGGTTGTAGTTGTCTCGAAACGATGCCGCCAATAGCAGAGTCTTCGACTTGAACTGAACGCGCCCATCCAAGGCGTGATAGGACTTATCGCCGATCGGGTACACGGGGTTGCCATTCACTCCCTTCCCGGCGTCCAGGAGCAGCGTGACCCGTTTGAGGAAACGGAAGCGCAGGCCCGCAATTCCAGCGTGCTGCGTATTCGATTGCTGGTCGCGTTGAGCCTGTTGGGAGCTGTCGGGCAGCGGGCTAAGCACCGAGCGGAGGGTGCGAGTAGCGACGTGGTAACCACCCGTCGCGTCGAGCCACGGGAAGAGCCTGAGCACCGCGTCGGTTTGGTTGCCAGCCCGGCGCAATCCCAGGAATTGAAAGTCAACTTGCTGGAAGCTGAGCGTCGAGTTGGCCAACTCACCGTAGACGCTGTTGCCGCTCATGCGGGTCTGATCGAATGAGGTCTCGTTGGTCACGGTGAATCGTTGAACGGGCGTGAAAATGGCATTCGCCGACGCGATCGTCACCGGGCGCGTCGCGTTCCCACTCAGTGCGACTTGATAGAGCGGCAGGGCCGGGGCCGGTGTGCCGAACGAGGATTCGTTCAAGTACACCCTGCCGCGGGTTGCGGCGTAGGCGAGGCGGCCGTTCAGGTTGAGGCGCTTCCCGAACTCGCGAACAGCGAGCAATCGCCACGCGGCGGTTGTTGCCCGATAGGGCGCGTTGGACTGAAAGGCGTTGGCGCCGCCGTCCGGTGCGGTCGCACCGGGAGCGATGTTCGAAGCCGGCGAGAATTCGCCGTAGCGCTCCCACGTGCGCAGAACCGAAATTCGCGTACCATCGCTGACCCATTCGCACCCCAGACGATACTCATTGTCGAGCCGTCGAATGTTCTGGAACAGCGGAGTCCCCGTGAACCCCTGGTTGAAATTCGTCGTAAGCGCCGCGCCATGCTGGCCGTACCGGCTGTAACCGCCGAGGATTCGAAAGCGTCCGCGTGGCAGGATTACGAGGTCATGGTCCTGCATGTCGCGGCGCGTGCTCAGTGCATGCAGGCCCTGCGCCAGTCCCAGGCCGGGGTTGAAGTAGTCGGACTGGCGCCAGCGCAGGTCGTAGTCGTACCAGCGACTTTCGACGTGCGCTCTGGCGGATTCGTAAGGATCGTTGCCCAGACCCTGCGTGTTGATGGTGAGACGGTCCAGCCAGCGGCTTTTCCCGTCCTTTGAGAAAGCGGCGAAAGAGGTGCTCAACAGGCGCAGTCCGTTGCCGTAGTTCGCCTGGCTGCGGTAAGCGTCCCGGCTGCCCTCGACGGAAGCGAAGCGCACTCCCGCCTCGAAGGACTGCAGCAGATTGTATGGACCGGCGGAAGCGCCGCGCACCGACCCGGTGGAGGCGTCGGTGGGCGCGACGGGTTCCTGGGCGCGCGCCGCGGATGCCAGGAATAGAGCCGTGAGCGATAGGCACAGGGTGCGCGTCATCTACTCGTTACCTCAAGAACAAAGCACTGGAGTTCGAGCCATGGAGGCGCACGTGGCAAACCGTGCAGTTCTGGTATTGCGGGTCGGCCATATTGTGAAACGAGGGCGTCAGCGGAACGCCCGCTCCCGATCGTCCCGAGCCAGTTCCGTTGTGGCATTCCAGGCACAAAGTGAAGACCACGGGGCGCTTGAGCAGTCGCGGGTTGGCCGAACCGTGTGGCTGATGGCACGTCTCGCAGCCCTCCACGCGCACCGCGGTGTGCTCGAACACGAAAGGACCACGCAGGTCTTTGTGGCAGCCGAGACAGGCCTCTTCATTCACGCTCGCCTGCGCCACCATCCGCGGACGGTCGCCCATCTTCCAGGACGGCGCGAAAGTCCCGTGCGGGTTGTGGCAGTCGCTGCAGTCCATGAGACCTTCGTTGACGCGGTGCTTGAAGGGCATTGAGAACTGCGCTCGCACCGACGGGTGGCAGGTATAACAAAGCTCGCGCTGCACCTTTGCCAGCAGCCGCCTTGGCGTTGGACTGCGGTGGATGGAGTGGCACGACGTGCAGTTCAGCGATGCCTTGTAATGCTCTGAGCGCCGGAAGTTCATACGGCCCAATTCCCTGGCATGGCACGTGAGGCAGCGCGTAACGATCTCTTCGGATGACCGCATGGAGAAGGCGAAAATGCTGGTCTTTGAGGGCGCCTTAGCGTGCTCCGCGCCGGGGCCGTGACAGCTTTCGCAACCAGAAGCGCCTGGATGCGACAAGGATTCGTCGCCGCGAAAATGGGGATTGCGGAAAAGCTTCCAGGCGAGGTCGGGGTGGCAAGTCCTGCAAGCAGCGCTGCCTGAGTAGTCCCCCGCCCAAGCGGCAGGTAGCAGGCTGAGAGTTGCCACGAGCCGTACCAACGAAACCGCCATAACTTGCAGGCTAGACGGCGGCGTAGCGGCCAGTCGCTACGGAATTGTCAAAGAAATGTCAAATGCTTTCACCGGGCTTCGCCGCATCGCCCCGATCTCACACGGGCAGGCGGATTTCCACCCTTAGTCCGGGTTGGGCATTGCTGGCGGAGATGCTGCCTTGGTGCAGCAGCACGGCGCGATGGGCGATGGAGAGTCCGAGTCCGACGCCACCGCCGCTGGCGCGATTGCGGTCCTCTTCCACCCGATGGAAGGGGTGGAAGATGGCCTCCAATTCGCGCTCGGGAACTCCCGGGCCGTAGTCGCGGACGGCGATGACGAGTTCGCCGTTAGCGGCTGACGAGGACACCTCGACGCTCTGGCCGGGGGGCGTGTAGCGAATCGCGTTGCGCACCACATTTTCGACCGCGCGGCGCAGCAACTCCTGGTCTCCTTTGAACTCCCCTACTGCGTCTTCGCGCAAATCAATCCGGCAACCGCGCGCCAGCGCTTCCAAATTGCAGTCCTCGACGAGTTCACGCAGGAACTCGTCGGTTGAGATGATCTCGTCGTTCCTGCAGCCCGCGTCGCCTTCGGCGCGAGTGACCTGCAGCAGGTCGGCGATGAGTCGCGAGATCCTGTCGACTTCTTTCTTCACGCGCTGGAAGGCCTCGGTGCTCGAGGGGTTCTTGCGCACCAGTTCCAGCGCGAAGCTGAGCCGTGCGAGCGGAGAGCGCAGTTCGTGCGAGACGTCCTGCAGCAGACGCCGCTCCGCGGCCAGCAGAGTTTGAATGCGGCCGGCCATCTCGTCGAAGGCCAGGCCGAGATCGCCAATTTCGTCTTTCCGCTGGAGGTTTGCGCGAGCGCTCAGATCGCCCTGCCCGAAGCGCATCACGGCCTCGCGCAGCCGTCCGATGGGCCGCACCAGGGTGAGAGTGAGAGCATAAACGAACAGCACGACGACCAGGATGATCCAGCCGAAGGTGACGAGGTCCCCGGTGGGATCGTTGTGCACGGAAATGTCGATCACGAACACGTAACGGCCATCGCGGGAGGCCTGATGAATCCGGAAGCTCCGCGGAGGCAACAGGCGCCAACGAGGCGGCGGCTGGGGCACCAGCATATCCTTGCGAACCGCGCCCGACCGCAGGTCCGTGCCGTTCGCATCCAGCAGATGGTAGTGGTTCGAAACCAGCTTCGTCATACGGTCGAGGTAGACGCCTAGCGCCGGAGGCCCGCCAGACTCGTAAGCACGCACCGCGTCGGCAAACTCGTAGTCCACGATGCGGCGCAAAAACTGGTCCCGCTGCATCTTGCCCGGCGCGAACAGGAACGATGACAGAAAGAACGCGGCTACCCCGAACAGCAAGGTCGCGAGGAACCAGGCGAGGATGCGGGCGAAGATTCCTCTCATCGCTGTTCCGGCTCCATATCCAGCGAGGCGAATTGATAGCCCAGGCCGCGCAGGGTTCGAATCAGTTCGTTCGGCGCGTCGAGCTTCTTCCGCAGATGACTGATGTGTACGTCGATAGAGCGGTCGTAAGGCGTGGCCGGCCGATTGTAGAAGCGCTGGGCAATCTCGTCGCGCGAGACGACGCGGCCGGCGGCGCGCATCAGCACTTCCAGGATGTCGAACTCGATGGTCGTCAGTCCCACTTCACGCCCGTCCAGGGACACCTGCCGCGTGGCGGGATCGAGCCGGACTCCGCTGGATTCGACTGCCGAAAGCGGATCGCGCGCCTCGCTTTGAGTGCGCCGCAGAATCGCCCTCACGCGCGCCAGCAACTCCATCGGCTCGAACGGTTTTGGCAGATAGTCGTCGGCGCCTTCGTTGAGGCCGCGGATGCGGCTTTCGCTTTCGGTCCTGGCGGTCAACATCAGCACGGGCGTGTCGCGCTCGGTACGCAATCGTTTGAGCACCTCGAAGCCGTCCAGGCCCGGCATCATCACGTCGAGCAGAATCAGGTCGAAGCCCCCGCGCAGGGCCAGCTCCAGACCTTCGAAGCCGTTTTGCGCCGAGGTGACGTCGATTTCCTGATCGCGAAAAAAATCGCGCATCAGCGACGCGAGTTCCGCGTCGTCGTCGATCAACAAGAGATGAGCTGTGCCGGCCACTTGGCGCCTTTCCTAACGCACGCGTGAACTCCCCATTTTCACCCCCCAGTCTCGCGCCGGAGTAGCAGCGAGTCCTACTAAGTCCAAGCTATGCCGTCTGGAGGGCGCGGGAAAGGGCTGTTCTGCGAAGAAATGTTAAGCCAGCCGGGACGCGCGGCCGCTTTACAAAACTTTATCCTCCGGGGCCAACGGGGCGTTGTTCACTGGAGTTGACGGAGGGGCCGGCAGCCCACTTCGAATCAGATTCAACTACCCGGGAGAGCGCCCATGAGAGGCCTTAACCTGCTCGCCAGATCGATCGTATTTTCCGCCGCCGTCCTTACTTTGGGCGGCACGGTTTCAACGTTGGCAGCCACTGCGGAGGAGCAAGCCGCCACCGCCGCCAGCCTGCACGGAGTTATCACCGACCCATCGGGAGCGCTGGTCCCGGGTGCTGTGGTGCAGGTGCGTGGAGCCGGCGTCCAGCAGGTCGCCCGCACTGACGGTGACGGCAAGTACGCCTTCGCTGCACTCAGGCAGGGCGCCTACAAAGTGCGCATTCTCGCCAAGGGTTTTGCGCCGCGCGAGGAAACGATTGCAGCACTCGATGGCGCCGCCGTACTCGACGCGCAATTGCAAATCCAGAGCGAGGCTCAGACCGTCAACGTCGAGGACGAGATCGAGAAGATCACAACCGATCCGACTTCCAACGGCGGAGCGATTGTCCTGGGCACTAAGGAATTACAGGCCTTCTCCGACGATCCGGACGAGTTGCAGGAGCAGTTGCAGGCTTTGGCCGGACCGTCCACGGGGCCTGATGGGGGTCAGATCATGATCGACGGATTCTCGGGCAGCGGTTTGCCCCCGAAGTCGTCGATCCGCGAAATCCGGATCAACTCGAATCCCTTTTCGCCCGAGTTCGATCGCCCCGGCTTCGGCCGGATTGAAATCTTCACGAAGCCCGGCACGGATTCATACCACGGTTCCTTTTTCACGCAATTCAATAACCAGGATCTGAATTCCCGGAGTCCGCTTTTGACGCAGTCGACCAAGACCCCGTATTCGCAGAAGTTCTTCGGCGCCAGCTTCAGCGGCCCGATCACGAAGCAGAAGGCGTCGTTCGGCTTCGATTTCGAACGTCGCATGATCGACGAGAACGCCTTCATCTACGCGACTACGCTCGACAGCAACCTGAACCCCGTGCCGGTGAATCAAGGCGTGGTGACGCCGCAGACGCGCATGAGCTTTACGCCCCGCCTGGACCTGACGCTGAACCCGTCCAACACACTCAGCGCACGGTACCAGAACACGCGCATCGAAATGGACAAAGAAGGCATCGGCAACTACTCGCTGCTCTCGCAGGCCTACAACGAGAAAAGCACCGAGCAGAGCTTCCAACTCACCGAGACTGCCGTACTCTCGCCGCACGCGGTGAATGAAGTGAAGTTCCAGTATCGCCGCAGCGTGGTCGCGAACTACGGGAACAACACAAATCCACTCACGATCGTGCAGGGCGCATTCCAGGACGGCGGCGCGCAAATCGGCAACTCCGGCGCAACGAACAACAACCTCGAGCTTTCGAATGCCACGACTTTGACGCGCGGCTTCCACACCATCAAGTGGGGCGGCAGATTCCGCGAGTCCTTCATCGACGACACTTCGGTGAACAACTTCGGCGGTACTTACGCATTCTTCGGCGGCAGCGGCCCCCAGTTGGACGCCAATAACCAGGCCATCGCGGGAACCTCGGTGCAACTGACTGCCCTGGAAGTGTACCGGCGTACGCTGCTGTTCCAGCGGGCCGGGTTGAGCGGCGCGGAGATCCGCCTGCTGGGTGGCGGGGCTACGCAATTCACGCTGAATGCGGGCACGCCAACTACCTCGGTGCGCCAGTTCGACGCGGGTCTGTTCGTCAACGACGATTGGAAGATCCGTCCGAATCTGACCTTCAGTTATGGCCTGCGCTACGAAACGCAAACCAACATCCACGACTGGAGCGATCTGGCGCCCCGCTTCGGATTGGCCTGGGGCATCGACGGCGGCTCAAAGAAGCAAGCCAAGACGGTCTTGAGGCTGGGAGCCGGCGTGTTCTACGACCGCATCTCCGACAGCACGGCGCTCTCCGTCGCGCGCTACAACGGCACGACGCAACAGTCGTATTTCATCCAGAACCCGAATTTCTATCCCACTACTCCGACAGCGGAAGCGCTAGCCAGTTCCGCGCAGCCGCAGCAGCTTCGCCTACTGGATCCGGCCGCGCGCGCGCCGCGCAACTACCAGGCGACTCTGAGCGTGGAACGGCAACTGAGCAAGTACGCCAAGCTGAGTGTCTCTTACGTCGAGAGCCGGGGCGTGCATCTGTCCCGCCAGTTGAACGCGAACACCCCGCTGGACGGTGTGTATCCCTACGGCGACACCCAGTTGCGGCTGCTGTCCGAGACTACCGGTTACAGTCGCTCGCACCAGCTGATCGTGAGTCCGAACATCAACTACAAGAAGATGTTCCTGTTCGGGTTCTACTCGCTCTCTTATGGGCAGACCGATGCGGACGGCATGCCGGCGAATCCTTACAATCTGAAGTCCGAATGGGGACCGTCGTCCTTCGCGGATGTGCGGCACCGTTTCCTGATGGGCACGAACATCCCCCTGCCCTTCAAGTTCTCTGTGAGCCCGTTCTTCCTGGCCATGAGCGGCTCGCCGTACAACATCACCACCGGGCAGGATCCGCTGCACACCGGATATGCCAACGCTCGTCCAGCGCTGCTATCCGGAGTCACGGCCGGGAGTTGCAGCGGCACCGACCTGGTCTACAAGGACGGGTTCGGCTGCTTCGACCTCAATCCGGCAGCGGACATGACCACCATCGGGCGCAATTACGCACGCGGCCCCGGCAACATCAGCCTGAATCTGCGCGTCTCCAGATCCTGGTCTTTCGGCAGAAAAGGTGAGGGCGCAATGGGCGATTTTGGCCCACCGCCCGGAATGGGCGGCGTCCGCGGCGGTGGCGGTCCGCCTCCGGGCGGAGGCCCAGGCGGCGGTGGCCCTCCGGGAGGCGGCCCACCGCCGGGAGCGTTTGGCACGGCTGGAGGCACGGGCAAGAAGTACAGCCTGTCGGCCACCGTCAGCTTCCGCAACGTACTGAACCATCCGAACTACGGCAATCCGAGCGGCGATCTCTCGTCGCCGTACTTCGGGGAATACCGCAGTCTGGCTGGCTTCGGACCGATGGGTGCGGCGACTACGTACAACCGGAAGGTCGATCTGCAACTCAGGCTGTCGTTTTGACACTGAGGGCCGGGCCAGGGAGAAGCACTGCAATGCTGACACGGAGACGATTGATAACGATCGGGATGACCGCTCCGGGCTGGGCCGGCGCAACCCGCCTACTGGCTTTCGAGCGAGGGCAATTCTGGAACGAACGGCCCGCCGCGGAGTGGTCGGAGCAGGAGGTTCAGCAACTTCTTGCCCGGTCCCCGTGGGCCAAAGAAGCGGAAGTGCAGTTCAAACTGCCCGGCGGCGACGGACCCATGTCCGGCGGCGGCCCCGGTGGTGGCCCTGGCGGCGGCATGGGAGGACCTCCGGGAGGCCCTCCGGGCGACATTGGTGGTATGCCTCAAATGAAAGCCACCGTGCGCTGGGAGACCGCAGTCCCAGTCGTCGAGGCACAGAAGCACCAGCCGGATCCGGACGCCGCTCATCATTACGTTGTCAGTGTGAGCGGATTGCCTATGTTTGGCGGTCCGCCGGCGGGCGGCAGAGATGAACCGTCCGGCAGTTCGGAGCGGCCCAGGCGGCCCGCTCCCGACCCCGGCCATAGAAACGCCATGATCGGGTCTTTGAAGCAGTCCAGTGCGCTGCAGCGCAAAGGAAAAGACCAGATTGCGGCCGGCCGGGTGGGGGAACTGGAGGGCAGCGAAACCCCTACGCTGCTCTACTACTTCCCCCGCGCGGGCGATCCCATAACAGTGGCGGACAAAGAAGTCACTTTCGTCGCTCAGATCGGCCCACTGTTTTTGAAGGTCAAGTTCGCGCTCAGAGACATGCAGTATCACGGTCAGATTTCGCTCTGATCCGTACCCGGCCGTTCGAAAACCCTCAATTTCGGGCGGCCGGCTTTTTACAGCGTTGCTCGACCGACGCAGTTCGCGCGCGGTATCACCTCCGGTAACACCTCCATCGATCGATACAGTACTCTGAATTCCCTCTGCAAACCCCGCGCCCGTCGCCCGATGGGCAAACGGTTACTCGCTGTTACACTGGGTATCGTGGGGACAAGTTCGCGTAACGCGTCCCCGCGCAAATCCGTCATAGGTGTGTTCAGGAGGTCTGTGTCTCGAATTAAGTTCTGCTCGCGCGGGGTGTGTCTGTGCCTTCTCCTCACCCCGGCACTCATGTTGGGACAGGAAGCGGCGCGGCTGGCAGTTACGGTTCTCGATCCATCGGACGCGGCTGTTCCGGCCGCCAAGGTGACGGTTGTCGAAAAGGGCCGTGGGGCGACACGCGCGGGCGAGACTGAAGTCACGGGCACTGCCTATTTCAACGCTCTGAATCCGGGCTCCTACCGGGTCGAGGTCGAGAAGACCGGCTTTGAAAAGTACACCGTCGAAGATCTCCAATTGCACGCCCGCGATTTTCAGTCGCTGCGCCTGCAGGTCCGGGTCGCGGCGGCGGAGAAGTCCGAAGTCACGGTCAAGGGTGAAGTCGAGGGTGTGCAGATCGACCCCTCCACGGGTACGAACGTAAATGGCCGTTACGCGACCGATCTTCCCTCGAACGCACGTAGTATTCAGGCGCTGGTCCTGATGGCCCCGGGCGTGACCTTCGCGGGCGGCGAATTTGGTGGCGACGTAAACACGAACGGACTCCGTGCAAATACGAATTACTACACCCTGGACGGAGTTAGCGCGAACGCCGGTGCGGGCTCGGGCGGCGGTGGCGGCGGCTTGTTTGGCGGCGGCGGCATGGCCTTAACGTCGGCGCTCGCGACCACGGCGGCCGGCAACACGTACAACCTGATCACTCTCGACGCGCTGCAGGAGTTCCGCATTCAGACCTCCACATTCACGCCGGAGTTCGGGCGTTCGCCCGGCGCGCAGATCAGTCTCACGAGTCGAGGCGGGAGCAACTTCCTGCATGGGAGCGCATTCGGCTATTACCGAAGCGACAAGTTCAACGCGAGCGACTGGTTTTCGAACAGCGAGAACCTGCCGCAGGGGGTCTCGCACCTGGCCGATTATGGCGGCACACTGGGCGGAGCGCTGCAGCCGAACAAGACCTTCTTTTTTGCCGCTTTTGAGGGCCTCCGCCTGACTCAGCCGCGCACGGCCATCGACAGCGTGCCCAACAACGCCGTGCGCAATCTGGCATCCCCGGCGTTGTTGACTTATTTGCGAGCATTCCCCGTCCCGAACGGAGTTGAATTAGGCAACGGCGCCGCGCAGTTCCTGAGCGTTTACTCGCTGCCTTCGACCACCGATGCGGCCAGCCTGCGTCTCGACCGGACGATCAACAGCCATGTCAGCGCCTTCCTGCGTTACAGTTACACCCCCTCAACGAACAACTCCCGGGGGGGCTTAGGCAGCAGTTCGAATAGCGTGCAGGATTTCCACTCTTCCTCGCAGTCGGCGACGGCGGCCATGACTTTCGTCACCCGCGACGATTTCGTCAACGACATCCGGGTGAACGTCTCCCGCAGCAGTTTAAATACGAGTTCGACCATGGACAACTTCGGAGGCGCCGTGGTTCCGCCCGATTCGCTGCTATTTCCCTCGGGCGTCGATTCCACCACCGGCTCATATGGCTTCAACGTGATGGGCGTCGGCGGATTCTCCAAGGGCCAGGCCAGCGGGAACACTCAAAACCAGGGGAACTTTGTCTTCACCCAATCCGTGTCCGACGGCGGGCACCAATACAGGACCGGCTTCGACGTCCGCATCCTGATGCCGAGCTACCACTACAAGCCGTACAGTGTGAACGTCAGCTTTGACGGCATGGCCGGCATCAATGGCGGGCTGTTGACGGGCACAGCCACGAACTCGGTGGTCCGCTCCAGCGTTACCGATCGCTACCCGTTCTACCAGAACTACGCGTTTTACATCCAGGACAACTGGAAGAAAACGAACAGATTGACGCTTACTTACGGCTTCCGTTGGGACGTCAATCCGGCACCGAGCGCACGGACGGGGCAGAGCCTCCTGGCGCTCGATAGCTCCTTCAATCTCACCGCTTCCAACAAGCTTTACGGGACCAGTTGGTTCAATATCGCGCCCCGCTTCGGAATGGCGTACCAACTCCGCGGCAGCGGAGACCACGTGACGCTGGTTCGTGGCGGTATCGGCGTGTTTTACGATACCGGCTACGGTTCGAGCGCGAGTGCGTTTGACAGTGCGCCATATGTCAACAGCGTCGTCACCACGCTGCCCGCATTCCCTCTCACCTCCTCCGTGTTAATTGTCCCGGGTTTGCCGCCAGTGAAGCCGTACGGGATGGTGATGGGCGCTGATCCGAACCTGAAATCACCGCTGGTGTACCAGTGGAACGTGATTCTGGAACGCTGGTTTGGCTCAGGCCAGAGCGTCAGCATAGGCTATGTCGGGACGGCCGGACGGCGGCTGTTGCGTCAGGAGAATGCGGGCTCGTTCTTCAGCACCGACTACAACCTGCTCCAGATCACGTCGAATGGAGCGCAGTCGGATTATCACGGCCTGCAGGCCCAATACCGCCGCACGCTGAGCAAGCGACTGCAGGCGCAGGTCGCCTATACCTACAGCCACTCACTCGATACGGCATCGAACGACTTGGGCGGCGGCGGCTTTGCTTTGCTGCTGAGCAACCCGAGGGGTAGTTCCGATTTCGATATCAGGCACAACCTGAATGCTACGGCCAGCTTCCAGATTTGGAACCCCAAGCCCGCGCCGCTGCGCTGGGTGCTGGGGCACTGGTTCCTGGATGGCGTCTTCACCTACCGTACGGCGCTGCCGTTCGATGTCAGCGGCATTTTGACCCAGGACGCCAATGCCGACTCCACCAGCATCACCGGATCGAGCACCAGTTTCTTCTTCGCTTCGGTTCGCCCGGACTTGACTGGCGCTCCGGTGTGGATCACCGACAACAAGGCGCCCGGCGGAAAGCGGTTGAATCGCGCCGCCTTCACCACTCCAGCCAACGGATATCAGGGCAACCTGGGGCGCAATGTGCTGCGCGGCTTCGATGCCATGCAGGCCGATCTGGCGGTGCGGCGGCAGTTCCCGATTGGGGACCGCTTCAACCTCCAACTCCGGCTGGATGCTTTCAATGCACTGAACCACCCGAACTTCGCCAACCCGTCGTCGCAAAAGGGTGCGAGCTTCCAAAGCCCCTTCTTTGGCGTTTCCACGCAGATGCTTTACTCCGCGGGCATCGGCGGCGGGATGAACCCGTCCCAGACCGCTGGTGGCCCCAGGTCGGTTCAGTTCTCATTGCGCTTGCAGTTCTAGGGGCCTCATCGCCGAGCGAATCGAGCATGCCGCCTAAACGCGCGGCCTGCTGAAGTTTAGCGATCTTCAAGGAATTGGACTTTACAATTCAATAGCCTAGAAAGACGACCCGCTGATTTCAGCGGGTCGTCTTTTTGGTGCTAGTGGATGAGTGCTCAGATTGGATTCAATCGCAACAATCGGATGGAAGCCCCCGAGTGTTTGCGCGATCCTGTTCCCGTGGCCGCCGAGCGCGGCTTGAGCGGATCAACGGGAGGGTGAGATGCTGAATCCGGACGAGTGTTGGAATTCGATTCTGCAACGCGACAAGAACTGCGACGGCCGTTTCTACTTCGGTGTTCTGAGCACTGGCGTGTATTGCAGGCCGTCCTGCCCGGCGCGCAGACCGCTCCGGAAGAACGTGCGTTTCTATGAAGCGCCCGCGGAAGCCGCGAGCGACGGTCTGCGGCCCTGCCTGCGCTGCCGCCCGCTGGACGCCTCCATCGCGGCTGCAACCGCCGCTGCAATGGGCAGCCTGTGCCGGTACATCGAGGACAACATCGGGCGTACGGTGACGCTCGATGAACTCGCCGGGCGAGCTGGACTCAGCCCGGCCTACCTCCAGCGGCTTTTCAAGTCCGTGGTCGGAGTGTCCCCCAAGCACTACGTGGACGCCAGCCGGATAAGGAAACTGAAAGACGAACTGCGTACATCAAAAGACGTGGCAGAGGCCGTCTACGGCGCCGGGTTCGGCTCCTCGAGCCGGGTCTACGAGCGCTCGGATGGGCGCCTCGGGATGACGCCGGGAGAGTATCGCAAGGGCGCGTCAGGGGTAGCCGTCACCTACGCGCCCATCGAGTCATCCCTGGGTCTACTGCTGCTGGGCGCTACGGACCGGGGCATCTGTTTCCTCCAGTTCGGCGAATCCGTCGAGAGCCTCGTGGCGGAGTTGCGGCGTGAGTACCCGGCTGCCAGCCTCGAACCCATGAGCGCGCCGTGCCCGCGGGAATTCGAGCGCTGGGTCAACGTGTTGAACCAGTATCTGGAGGGGCAGGAACTTCAGCCGGAATTGCCGCTAGACGTTCGCTCAACGGCGTTTCAGATGAAGGTCTGGACCTACCTGCAGTCAATTCCGAATGGCCGCGTGGAGTCGTACGGCGAAGTTGCGGCGGGCATCGGCCAGCCCGGGGCGGCGCGCGCAGTCGGCCGGGCCTGCGCCACCAACCGTGTGGCGATTGTCATCCCCTGCCACCGCGTCATCCGGGGCGGCGGGGAACTCGGCGAGTACCGCTGGGGCGTCCCACGCAAGCGGGCGCTGCTCGATCTGGAGCGGGGGCGGAATGCACGGAGCACAGCCGCGAAGGCGGTCGAAACAAGCGACTGAAGGACGACCTTGTTAGTAACTGCTCGTTAGATCCGCGTCCTAAGAGCGCGCCTGTTCCCGTCCACGCGGGCTTTGGTAGAACCACCTGACACCCGCTTACCACACATCCCACAGTTCAAGGTGTTGAACCGGTTTTACAGTACGTGCTGAAATAGAAAGAAATCCCCGCAAGGAGATCCATTGCAGCAGACTGCCATCCTCGCCCTGGAGGACGGAACCGTTTTCCAGGGTCGCGCGTATGGCGCACGCACAGTGCGCACCGGTGAGGTCGTTTTTAACACCTCGCTCACCGGCTATCAGGAAGTTTTCACAGATCCATCCTACAGTGGGCAAATCGTCGTTTTGACGAACCCCCAGATCGGGAATTACGGAACCAACGCCGACGACGACGAAGCCGCTCGCGCCTGGATCGAGGGGCTGATCGTCCGCGAATGGAGCGAGGTCCCCAGCAACTGGCGCTCCAGCGAAACAGCCGACGCATTTCTGGCCCGCCAGGGCGTCCCGGTTGCCTCCGAGCTGGACACGCGCGCCATCGTGCGCAAACTGCGTTCGGGCGGCGTGCTGCGCGGCGCATTGTCCACTGCCGGCTACTCTGCCGCCGACCTCATCGAGATCGCCAAGAACTGTCCGTCGATGGCAGGTCTCGATCTGGCTACGCGGGTGAGCACGCTGGAGTCCTACCGCTGGACCGAGCCGGCGAAACCCTGCTCCCCCTCGGAGCGGATTCACAACGCCGAGCAAGGCAAGTTCCACGTCGTCGCTTTCGACTACGGGATCAAGCGCAACATCCTGCGACGTTTGGCCACCGTGGGCGCCCATCTGACGGTAGTGCCGGCCGGAACCACGGCCGAGGAGGTGCTGGCGCTCAAACCCGACGGCATCTTCTTATCCAACGGACCCGGCGACCCGGAGCCGCTGCAATTCCAAGCCGAGCAGATCCGCAAGCTGATCGGGCGCGCCCCGATCTTCGGCATCTGCCTGGGCCACCAGATTCTGGGCCTCGCGCTCGGGGGCAAGACCTTCAAGCTGAAGTTCGGCCATCGCGGCATCAACCATCCGGTGTTGAACCGCCGCACGGGCAGGGTCGAAATCACCGTGCAGAATCACGGCTTTTGCGTCGATCCCGACTCGCTGAAAGATAGCGAAGTCGAACTGACGCACGTGAACCTCAACGACCAGACAGTGGAGGGCTTGCGCCATCGCAACGAGCCGCTGTTCTGCGTGCAGTACCACCCGGAGGCGGCGCCCGGCCCGCACGACTCGCAGTATCTGTTCGACGATTTCGCCGTCATGATGAGGGAGTTCGCTGGTGCCTAAGAGAACTGACCTGAAGCGCATTCTAATCATCGGCTCAGGGCCCATCGTGATCGGCCAGGCCTGCGAATTCGACTACTCCGGAGCGCAGGCGTGCAAGGCGCTTCGCAGCGAGGGTTACGAGGTCATTCTGATCAACTCGAACCCTGCGACGATCATGACCGACCCTGACCTCGCCGACCGAACCTACATCGAGCCGCTGACCGTCGAACACGCCACCGAAATCATCCGCAAGGAGCGCCCCGACGCCCTGCTCTCCACCGTCGGCGGGCAGACGGGGTTGAACCTGGCCGTGGACCTGGCCGAGGCGGGTGTGCTCGACAGGTACGGCGTCGAGTTGATCGGCGCCAAGATCGAATCGATCAAAAAGGCCGAGGACCGGCTGCTGTTCAAAGACGCGATGCGGAAAATCGGTCTGGAAACGCCGCAATCACGTCTGCTCAAGACCATTGACGACGGGTTGGAGTTCGCGAGGAAGATCGGCTACCCGCTGATCCTGCGCCCGAGTTTCACGCTGGGCGGCACCGGCGGCGGCATCGCGTACAACCGCGAGGATCTTGAAAACATCCTCGAAAAAGGGCTCGACCTCTCGCCGGTTCACGAGGTACTGGCCGAGGAGAGCGTGCTCGGCTGGAAAGAGTTCGAGTTGGAGGTGATGCGCGATCTGGCGGACAACGCCATCATCGTTTGCTCCATCGAGAACTTCGACCCGATGGGCGTCCACACGGGCGATTCCGTGACAGTGGCCCCGGCGCAGACGCTAACCGACCGCGAGTACCAGATGATGCGCGACGGCGCCATCAAGTGCCTGCGCGAGATTGGGGTGGACACCGGCGGATCGAACGTGCAGTTTGCCATCAACCCGGAAGACGGGCGCATGGTGATCGTGGAGATGAACCCGCGCGTATCGCGTAGTTCTGCCCTGGCCTCGAAGGCGACCGGCTTCCCGATCGCGAAGATCGCGGCTAAACTGGCGGTCGGATTCCGGCTGGACGAGATCCCCAACGACATCACACTGAAAACGCCCGCTTGTTTCGAGCCCACTCTCGATTACGTGGTGGTGAAGATTCCGCGCTGGCAGTTCGAGAAATTCCCCGGCGCCGAGTCCGTGCTGACCACCCAGATGAAATCGGTTGGTGAGGTGATGGCCATCGGGCGTACCTTCCGGCAGGCCCTGAACAAGGGTATTCGGGGTCTCGAAACAGGCAAGAGTTCAGACGTGAAGTACGAGGAGCGGCTGCTGCCGCAGCGCCTCACCACGCCGAATCCCGAGCGTCTTGGCTACGTCCATTTCGCTTTCGAAAAGGGCTGGACCGTCGAGGAAGTGTTCGAGCGGACGCAGATCGACCCCTGGTTCCTGCGCCAGATCCGCGATGGTGTTGAGTTCGCGAAGACTTTGGCCGGCAAGTCGCTCGACCGCGTGACCGTCGAAGAGATGCGGCGCGCCAAGCGCGAAGGGCTCTCCGATACGAGCCTCAGCCGTCTCTGGAAGACCGATCCGCTGGCCGTTCGCGCGCGCCGCAAGACCCTCGGCGTCACCGCCGTGTTCAACCGCGTCGACACGTGCGCCGCGGAGTTCGAGAGCTTCACGCCTTACCTCTATTCGAGCTACGAAAGCGAATGCGAGGCGGCACCCACCAGTCGCAAGAAGGTGATGATCCTGGGCAGTGGTCCGAACCGTATTGGCCAGGGCATCGAGTTCGATTACTGCTGCTGCCACGCGAGCTTTGCGTTGCAGGAATTCGGCGTCGAATCGATCATGGTCAACTGCAACCCGGAGACCGTCTCGACCGACTACGATACCAGCGACCGCCTGTACTTCGAACCGCTGACGCTCGAAGAGGTTCTGAACGTGTACGACACCGAGAAGCCCGACGGCGTAATCGTACAGTTCGGTGGCCAGACGCCCTTGAACCTGGCGCTGCCATTGAAGCGCGCCGGCGTGCCCATCATCGGGACGAATCCCGAGAATATCGACCTCGCCGAGGACCGCAAGCTCTTTGGGCGGCTGCTGGCCGACCTGGCCATTCCCTCGCCCGAGTGGGGTACGGCCATCAACGTCGAAGAGGCCTGCGCCACGGCTGGACGCCTGGGCTACCCGGTGCTGGTACGGCCCAGTTATGTCCTGGGGGGGCGCGCCATGGTGATCGCCTACGAAGAGGCCACAGTGCGCCGCTACATGCAGGAAGCCGTGCTGTTCTCGCCGGACCGTCCGGTGCTGATCGACCGGTTCCTCGAAAACGCGATCGAGATCGATGTGGATGCGCTGTCCGACGGCGAGGATGTGCTGATCGGCGGCATCATGGAGCACATCGAGGAGGCTGGCATCCACTCCGGCGACAGTTCCTGCGTGTTGCCGACGCAGTCTATCGCCGAGAGCGAGTTGAGCGTCATCCGGGACTACACGGAGAAGCTCGCACGCGCCTTGAATGTCATTGGATTGATGAACATCCAGTTCGCGATCCAGGACGGCAAGGTGTTCATCATCGAGGTGAATCCGCGCGCATCGCGTACCGTGCCTTACGTCAGCAAGGCGACTGGCGTCGCACTTCCCAAGATCGCAGTCGCGCTCATGCTCGGGCAGAAGCTCAAGGACCTGGGAGCACTCACCGGAGGCCAGACCTCGGGCGTTTTGCCTGTGAAAAAGGTCTTCGTCAAGAGTCCCGTTTTCCCCTTCAACAAATTCCCGGGAGTGGACCCCGTGCTCGGGCCGGAGATGCGTTCGACGGGCGAGGTGATGGGGGTCGGCGACAACTTTGGAGAGGCGTTCGGCAAGGCGCAACAGAGCGCGGGCAGCCCGCTGCCGCAGTCCGGGCGCGTCTTCTTCAGCGTGAACGACCGGAATAAGGTGGAGGCCGTTGAGATCGCCCGGCGCTTGGCCGCGGCCGGGTTCGAACTCGCCGCGACGCGCGGCACGGCCGCGTTGATGAAGGCCGCCGGACTCACGGTCAAAACGATCTTCAAAGTAAACGAAGGCCGCCCCAATGCCGTGGATTTGATGAAGGGCGGCTCCCTTCAACTCGCCATCTACACCACCACGGGCGTGCACACTTTTGAAGACGAGCGCTCGATTCGGCGCAACGCGGTGGTCAGTCGCGTGCCCTGCATCACAACCATGAGCGGTGCGCGCGCTGCGGCGGACGCGGTCGAAAGCCGACTGCGGGATCCCTTGCGGGTATGGAGCCTGCAGGAGATACACGCTGCGGCGCCCACAAAATGAATTCGCACAGCCGCTCTACTGGTTTTCGAGGGTCATCCGATATGTAGGATGTGACCGAGACCGCTTGCGAGCTTCGAGATTGTCTCGTCCGGCTCCCTGAAGACCAGACTCGCTGGACGCGGCACCTGGGCGAACTGCTGGAAGCGGGTGGGCAGTCCGCTGTCGAGGAGTCGATTGCCATTTTTCGCGACCGTTTAGTCCCGGCGAAATCGGAGCAGGCGCTCTTGACCTTGCTGCTCGAACGAGGCCATGCTCTTCCGGTCCTCCAGAGCATTTACGCCGCTGATCGAATCCGGTTTCGAGAAGTGCTTTCCATCGCTCAGGCCGACGAGCACCGGCTGCACACGCGCATCTCAAGGCGTCTGGCTGAACTGCTGGCGACGGAGCCCCTGGACCGTGTCGAAGAGACTCTGTGCCTATTCGATTCGATCGTTCAGATGCGCGGCATGGCAAGCCTCTCGGGAGTTTTGACCGCCCTCAAAGCGGCAAAAGATCCGCGTTTGAGAGCACGGGCGGCGCTGCTGTGTTCGTCCATGCCCAACGGACGCCACCTGCTTGAGTTGTACAGGGAGGAGGCTGATCCCAGGGTTCGGGTTCTCATCTTGGAATCGCTTTGGCTCGACGATCACCCCTCGGCGCGCCTTGCTTTTGAAGAGGCCAGCCGGGACGCTCAGCCTCGCGTCAGAGCCTACGGGTTGCTCGGGCTCTACCGTCTGGGAGAGCTGCGGACTTTACGGGCCTTGGCGGACATGGCGGAATCACCTCACGCCGTGGCGCGGGCGGCGACGCGTTGTGCCATGGAACTGCTTAGCGAGCCACGGTTCGACCTGCTGTTGTCGAAACTGCGCCACGAGTTAGGAGAGTCACCGGCGAAGAAGGGGCCGGTTTCCCCTGCCGTCAGGTGCGGTCACCGCCCACTCCAGTTGGCGGTTCCTCAAATTCAGCGGTTGGCATGCGGCAAACTGAGGTTGCAGGTTTCCGTGCGTCTGGAGAATGATGAGCATCTCGATCCCCCGCTGCGCCCCATAGACCTCCGGGCATGGGTGAATGGCCAACCCGTGCTGAACTATGCGATGAGCCGGGTGCTGCCCGCACGACGTCTGGGTTTTGGGGTAGTTTTGCCTTTGACTCTGCGCGCAGCGTCGGAAAGTGCTCCAGGCATCCGGGGAGTTCTCGATCGTCTGCTGGCGATGCCCGAGGGCGAATTACGTTCTGCAAGTTTCTACAGGTCGGGTCTATTCATGCGCCAGATGGAGCAGGACGGCGATAGAAGCGCCGACGCTCATGCTGAAGATGCTCCGTGTCCGCTGCGTTTGCCGGTCGTCTCTCAGGACGGTTTCCGCTTTGCCAACGATCTGAAGGACGCCTCCAAAGAAGAGCACCTAGCCCTTGAACCGGGGGAACTGGCTCTGGCGATGTTGAATCGCCTGAAGGTGCTCAAGCCGGTCGGGCATATTGCGGTGATCCTGAACGCCGCGGTCAAGGGGCCGCCGGAGTTTTCCCTGGTGGAGGGTTTACGCCGGGGATGCAGAGAGAATGGAATTGCGCTCCACCTGATTGCCGTAGGTGCGGTGCTTGCCGGGATACTCGCTCCGTGGCAGATGATTAGCCAGGACGCAGGGGGATTCCAGGCCCGGATTGCCACGGAGGACGAGCTTCCCGCTGTCGTCCAGGGCTGGCTGCTGTGCTTCAGGGAGTTCTACAATCTGGAGTTTGACGCCCCGGCCTCGGCCACTCAGATTCGGTTGCAGGCCGTCCATCCCTTGGGGACTGGTGCGATTGCGATTGCGCTCGAGATTCTTCCATGACCCGGTCTAGAACTGGGGTGGGGCGAATTGCTTCCGAAGGCTTCGTTGCCCAACTGGGTGCGCTTTCGCAATGTGGGGTCTAGGCGGCACGAGCTTATCGCCATTGCAACCCGACGAATCGGATGCGAGAATTGCAGCCACGGTGCGGGTGCGCGGAAGGTACAACGTGAACATAGCAAAGCCGCATCCCACCTGGCTAGCAGTGACCGTGCTTCTGGCGGTTGCCTTGCCGGCCCAGGTCCACGCGGGAAATCGAACAATGCTGCACGCCGACGCCAGCCATAGCGGCCGGACCATCAAACTGAACATCGGTGAGGCGTTACAGCTAACCCTGGCGGAAAACCCCACAACGGGCTATCGCTGGGTTATGCGACCCGCCGCAGAGGTCGCTCCGGCCAGCCAGGTACCGGCGGAAGCGCCAATTGAACCGTCAAACCTACGCTCAGTGGTGGTTTGCCAGCTAGTGAATGACGACTACGAGGCCGGGACAGGAGCGATCGCCGGGCACGGAGGGATTCATCACTGGCGGTTTCAAGCGGTTGGACCGGGCCTTTGCAGCATCGAACTGGAGTACCGGCGGGCCTGGGAGACGGGTAAACCGCCCGAGCGCACCTTCCGAATCAAACTGAAAGTCCGGAAGGGCGCGCGGGACAAAACGCCTACTAAACCATCTGAATAGTCCAGAAATCGTCGGCCAGGTTGGTGTTGGTCAGATAGGCGTAGGGAATCAGGAAGTACCCGGCTAGCCCCCAATCCGGACCCCAGGAGTTCCTGATGATGAACTGCTGCCCGGCATCGTCGTACCCGACCGCCATGACGGCATGACCACCGACGACATGTTCCGTTGGTGCCGGTAATGGCAGGATCCCCGTTTTTGCGACTTCCTGGCTTTCGAAGCTCTCGTATACGGTGAAGCCGAACACGAATGGGTACCCGCTGGCCAGACACCCTCTTAACCTGTCCAGAGTCGGGATCAGCCGCTGGTATGCACTCACTTTGTGGGCTGCCGCCTCTGTGTAACAGGCCTTGGTCGGCTTAATGGCGTACTTGCACTTGGGACAAGGGGCTGGGTTCTTGTTGGTGTCGTCGTACGGCCATGAGACTTCGCTGCAGACGCCCTGTTTTGCTACGCTCTTAATCCCGTCCCTGATCTGAGCACCATTGTCGAGAGTGACGGTATGCTCCATGACTCTCTCGTTGTAGTAAATGAAGAGCCGGGACGGCGTGAACTCCGCCACGCCCTGTTTCTTCTGGTCGAACTCAATCGCGCCGGCGATGGCGTTCGCGGTACAACTGCCTAGTTGACCCTGGTCGTATACCGGAGGGCAATTGGGCCGCAAATCGACTTTCGACGGAAGCGAGACAGCTGTCGCGTGCGGAGCCTGATAAACCAAGTCGCGTTGGTCGGGTAGGTCTGGAGTCCATCCATATCTGCCGATTCTGCGGGTTCCGGGCTCGATTAATGGGAGCGTGAAAGGCATATTTCCTCCATCCAGCAAGTGACGAGAATCACTCGGAATGGAAGGACATTAACGCACTTACCGGCACAGTGTCAATGATTTAGTGCTCGCCTCCCTGACATCATTGCCGGCGGACCGATGAATCTCCCAGGGAGAAAACGGACAATTTGCGTTGTCTATATCCTGCAGATTGCGTGGGAATTCGATTTCGGCGAGTAAGGCACGGTTAGCCGGGTGCAACCGCCGCAATTGCCGTTAGGCTCGATAGAGGCTGATTCCTGCAATGCCCGCTGCGCCCGCGGCCAGGCACTCTGTGGCGTTCTGGCGGGTCACGCCGCCCAGCGCGAAGATCGGAATAGGCACGAGATTAGAGATGCGCCTGAGTTCCGCGACGCCGAGCGGCGGACGGTCAGCCGGCTTCGAAAGCGGATCGAAAACGGGTGCCAGCACGACGAAATCCGCGCCCCCCGCTTGAGCCGCGCCCGCCTCGTCCAGGGAATGGCAGGAAACACCGAACAGGAACCCGGGGGGCACGATCCGCCTCCAGACCGACGGTGGAGGCGAACTGGCGGGCAAGTGCGCCCCATGCGCGCCGCATGCCAAGGCCACATCCACGCGTGTGTTGACCAGCAGTCGGATGGTCCGGCAGCGCGTCAGGCAGGCTGTCACAACACGAATCAACTGGTCCGCGGGGAGGTCTTTTTCGCGGATCTGGACCAGATCCACGCCGGCTTTTTCGAGTTCTGCCACCCATGCGGGTAGGCGCTCGGGCCCACCCAGCGCACGCCTGTCTGAGATGGCGTATTGCCGCATGCGCAGCGATCCCTTAGGACTTCACCACGCGCAGCGACTGCGGGCGGAAGCGGACAACCGGAGAGCGCAGTTGGTCGCGGTCGGGTGGAGCCGGGACACTCACCCGGATTCCGCCCTCCAATTCAATCCTGGCGCCACGAACCAGCGGCACTACTGCGCGGAGTTGGAGCTTCACTCCGCCCTCCGGAGCAGTCCCGAATTCGATCTCGTCTTCGCGCACGGCCAACTGGACTTTCGCACCGAGCATGAGACCGGGCAGGTAGGGCCCGATGATCTCGAAACGCGTCTCATCCCCGGCCGAGATCCGCAAACGGCTCCGGTTCGTGGCCGGATCGAGTCCCAGGACCTCGGCCTGCAAAACGTTGTAGCAGCCCATCAAGCGGGCGACCGCGGCCGTCGCCGGAGCGTCGAGAATCTCCTTGGGCGTGCCACTCTGGGCAATGCGTCCGCCCACCAGCACGTGCATGCCGACACCAAGTTCGAGCGCTTCCTCGACGTCATGGGTAACCATCACCACGGGGATGCCGAATGCGCTGCGGGCCTCCTTCAACAGCGAGTAAAACTCCTGCCGCAAGGCCGCGTCCAGGCCGCGCGTGGGCTCGTCCAGCAACAACAGCGATGGTTGCGAGAGGATCGCCCGGGCAATGGCGCCCCGCTGCCGCTGCCCCCCGGAGAGCTCGTGCGGACGGCGCAGGCCTAACTCGTCCAGATGGAACCGCTCCAGCATCTCCCGGACCTTGCCTGGTCGCTCCCGGCGAGGGAAACGCACCGTGGCGAACCACAGGTTCTCGAACAGGTTCATGTGCGGAAACAGGGACTCGCTCTGGAATACACACCCACATCCTCGCTCGCGCGCCGGCAGGCTGACCCCGGAATCGGCATCGAAGAGCAGACGGTCATCGACCAGTATTCTGCCTTCGTCGGGCCGGACGAATCCCGCGATGCAGTCCAGGCTCAGCGATTTGCCTGCCCCGCTCGGTCCGAACAAGACAGTGATCTCAGCGTCGCTCTTGACGTGAATGTTCAACTCGAATGGCGCGGAGCCGCTGCTCCCGGCGAAAACCTTGCGGATGTGTGCTTCGATCATGCTTCTACTACCAGGTCACACCGCGCGCCCAAACTGATTGCGGGCCATCCGGTTGGCGAGATACAGGAACGTGAGCGCAACAATCGAAATGACTAGCACCAGGATCCGCGCCACGTCGCCTCGACCTCCTTCGACTGCGTCGTAAATAGCGACGGATACCGTCTGCGTGCGCCCGGGGATGTTGCCCGCGAGCATGATTGTGATCCCAAAATCGCCCAGAGAGCGGGCGAAGGCCAGTGCCGTGGCGGCCAACACCTGGTTCCAGGCGAGTGGAAGTGAGATTTGCCAGAACACGCTCCACTCGCTGGCACCGAGGCTGCGAGCGGCTTTTTCGTAGTATGGATCAACGCTTTCCAGGGCAGCCCGGGCGGACTTGATCAGCAGCGGCGAGGAATGAAACAGCGCGGCCACGACCGCCGCTTTCCAGGTGAAGACCAGGGGTTCGCCGAAGATCGACTCGTACAGCCGGCCAATCGGGCCAGCGCGGCCCAGCAGCACCAGCAGGTAATAGCCCAGCACGGTCGGCGGCAGCACCAGCGGCAGCGTCACGGCAGCATCGACGAACTCGCGTCCCCGGAAGTCCTTGCGCGACAGGAGCCAGGCTGCCCAGAGTCCTCCCAACAGCGCGATCAGGGTCGAGAGCGACGCCACGCGCAAGCTGAGCCAGAGTGGAAACCAGTCGATGCCCATGCGGGAAGTCCTATTATAGGTTCGCGCCGGGGTCGCTTGACGGGACTTCTGCGTTGCCCCTCGCCATTCGTCTTAATCGGGCCAAGTCGAGAGCCGGTCCGTGGCCGCCGCAGGACCAGTTGAGCCCCGAAGAAAGGTCCGCAGGGATAGGCTTTTCGGTCGGAAAATCGATCCCGATATGCCATAAATGCGGATATCAATGTCTGGCAAGAGGATCGCCGCGTGTAGTATGCTAGCGATGAGATTTGTAATCAGAGTTGGAGGTCTCTTTCGCAATGCTACGTATGCTCCGCCGCGCCGCCACGCTTGCGGCTATTTGTGTGGTCATGGCCGGGTTGGCTTTCCCCCAGACCCTGTGTACTTTTATGGGCAAGGTGATCGGTACCGATGGGAAACCGATGCCTGGAGCCGTGATCAAAATCGAGCGCAAGGACATTCGAGGGAATTGGAAGACTAAGACCAGTAAAAAGGGCGAATGGCTGTACAGCGGCATGCCTTTCCCAGGAACCTTCAAAGTATCGTGCGAGCTCGACGACAAGGTTGTCGATGCAATGGACAACGTCAAGAGCGCACTCGGCGAGCCGGTGACCATCGATTTCGACCTGTTCAAAGGAGCTCAGCGCGCCAAGGAATTGGCGAAGGCCGCCGATACCGGCACTTTGACCAAAGAGCAGGAACGCGAGATGACCTCCGAGCAGAAGGCCGCTCTCGAGAAGAACCTGAAGGAACGCCAGGCGAGCATGGCCAAGAACAAGGCCCTGCAGGACGCTTTCAATACCGGCATGACCGCCATGAACGCGAAGGACTTCCCGGCCGCGGTGGAAGGCCTTAACAAGGCGGCCGAGCTTGCCCCTAAAGAGTTTGCCGTCTGGGCCAACCTGGCCACGGCGCACGAAGGCCTGGCTAAAACCAAGACGGGCCCCGAAGCCGACGCGGAACTGGCCAAGGCTGGCGAGTCCTATGCGAAAGCCCTTGAAATCAAGCCGGAAGACGCCGGAGTCCACAACAACTACGGCCTTCTGATGGTCAAGTTGAAGAAGCTGGACGAGGCCAAGTCCGAGATCGTCAAGGCTGCTACTCTCGACCCG
The DNA here is from genome assembly GCA_903909435.1 of uncultured Acidobacteriia bacterium. Taxonomy (GTDB): domain Bacteria; phylum Acidobacteriota; class Terriglobia; order Bryobacterales; family Bryobacteraceae; genus CAIVVT01. The sequence goes on from CAIVVT010000149.1 coordinate 69,433, forward strand.
GCCGGCGCTGGCAAGTACTACTTCAACCTCGGCGCCATCATGGTGAACACCGGGCAGAACGACGCCGCTCTCGATGCCTTCCAGAAGGCCGTCGCCGCCGATCCGAATTATGCCAACGCCTGGTACTACATCGGAAACGTTCTCAGTGGCAAGATGACCATGGACAAGGACGGCAAGCCAGTGACGCCCCCCGGCATGGTGGAAGCCTTGGAGAAATACCTCGCGCTTCAGCCGACCGGCCAATTCGCCGAAGCTTCGAAGGCACTCCTGTCCGTCGTTTCGACCACGATTCAAACGAACTATGTGAATCCTGACGCCAAGAAAGCCACGACCAAGAAAAAGAAGTAGGGCCACTGGCCTACTCTGAGATAATCAGGGCGCTGCGGCGAGGCCGGGGCGCCCTTTTTCTATGATTAAGTACATTATCTTCCTGTTGCTGTTTTTGATCCTGGTGCCGATGCTGCGCGGGGTGCTCGGCCTATTGGCAAAACTGCTGATGTCCTGGGCCATGGGATCCAACTCAAACGCAGCGGCACGTCGCGGTCCGGGCGCACCTCCCTCGAGTCCCGGCACCACGGCGCTCCACAAGGATCCCGTGTGCGGGGTCTACGTCAGCGAGGTGACTGCCGTCAGTTGCCGCGACGGCAATCAGACTGTCTGGTTCTGCTCCACCGATTGCCTGAACAAGTACCGCAAAGGCGCCTGAGCCTCATGTGCGGCTAGCGCACGCTGTTTTGGGCCGGACTCAGCGCTTCCCTCAGGACAGGGGCCATACCTTCCGCCATCCTCAGAAATCCAAGGTCGGTCGGGTGGGTGCCGTCCACAGTATCTTCCCCGTCGTGGCCGAGCAGGCTGTCGCCGGATACGTAGTACAAGGCGGTGTCGCCACCTGCTTTCAGCTTCACGAAGAGCCTCTTCAGCAGGGAGTTGACCGCCACCACCTTGGTCAGCCGTTCTTGCCTATAGGCGCTGTCGGTATACGTCACGTTTTCCACCAGCACGATGGGAGTACGGGGGCGAGCCGCGCGAATGGCCTTTACGAAGGGTTCCAGCCGCTCCGCTGCTTCCTCCGCGCTCAGGTTTGGCAGGCTGTCCAAAACATACACCGACGGGTCGAGCCCCGCGAGCAACTGGGCGACTTCTGGTTCGCTCTTGGCGTTGCCCGAGAATCCCAGGTTGACGATAGGCCAGTCGAGCATCCTGCCCAGTACCGAGGCGTGCGCCATGCCGGGCCTGGAGGCGCAGCCACCCTGCACGATCGACGTGCCATAGAAGACGATCGGCTTGCGCCCGGCGTAGCGGTCCGGCGCAGGGTCGAACGAGGCGCCAACCGGCAAGCCGAGCTCAACCGATTCGACGCCATTGTAGAGCGGCAAGTACAGCAGGTATTCACGCTTCTCAGGTTTGAGCCCACTCGCCAGCGTAGCCTCGTTGAGGCCCGGCTGCGTCGGTCGGCCCGCGCCCACCCAGTGCCAGCGATCACCGTCGCGCAGGTACAGATCCAAGCCGCTGACGCCCGTGGCCGGCATGTGGGGCAGCGCGAGGTGGTCTGCGCGCCTCAGTTTCCAACGTCCGCGTAGGGTGCTGGCGTCGGTTACGAAGCGGTAGCGCAGCCCCGTGGAATCGTGTGAGAGATCCCACACGTCCGCTCTGACCACGCCTTCCGCCTTGGCGGGCAGGCGGTCATAATGCTGTTGCGTAGCGGCCCAGCCCTGACCCTCCAACGGCAGCGCGGCCAAGTTGTGCCACACCGTTTCTTCGGTGGTTGCGCTCTGCGCCGAAGCAAGCAGGGCGCCCTGCGCCAGAAGGGCAAGCAGGGCCAGCCACCGCGCCTTCGAGGTCCGGTGAACGCAGATTGGCAGAATCATACTCACCAAATATAGCGGTCCCCGCTGAGGGTTGCGAAGAGGGAATTCGGGCCACTCCGCGCGTGCATGCGTTAGCGCCCGAGCGGCTTCCCGGCTCGTGACGCCCACTTTTTCCAGACCTCGGTGTCGCGGAGCAGCGGGAGGAACAGCCCGCCGACGACCGAGCGTGCTTGGAAACCGACCTGTTTCCCGTCAGTTGTCTCGTACCAGTCGGCGAGCGGCACGCGCGTCGGAGTGGCGTTCATCCAGCGGTAGGAGGGCAGCACGATCTTCTGGAAGTCCTCGTCCTTTTCGGTCAGGCAGGCCGTCCAGACGATCCAATCGAGCTTTGTGTAGGACTTGCGGCTGTCGAGCGGCAACCCGTAAGTGCCCAGTTTTGTGAGGTAGTGGGCCGTCTCCTTGCGCGCGATCCCGGTATCAAAGATGTTGTAGCCAAGCAGACGATCCCAGACCAGGTTGTACTTCTGGCTCCAGGTTCCAGTGCGCTCAAACGCGAGTTTGTAGTGATCCCCGTCGGCAGCCATCCGGGGCCACTTCGCGGCCATATCCCGGGACAGGCCCAGGTAGCGTGCGGCCACGTCCGGTTTGCTGCTCAGTTTGGCCAGTTCCGCGAAACTCCGCAAGCCCAGAATCGCTTTGATCGAGAGGTTTGTGTTGTGTGCGAGATGGCCGGCAAAGTCGTCGGTGGAGAGTTGATTCTCGGGGTCCATGCCTTTTTCGCGCAGGTACTCGGCCCAACGGGTCAACTGCGGCCAGTAGTGCGCGGCAAACTCGGCGTTGCCTTCGATGTGCGCCAAAGCGCCCAACAGAATCAGCATGTTGCCGCTCTCCTCGACCGGCATCTGGTCCTCTTCGGTGCGCTCGCCGCCACCATAAACCTGTCCGTTCGCGAGCGGATACGTGCCGACGTCGTGCGGTGCAAAGGGCCAGCGCCAGCGGGGCAGGGAGGCGTAGTCGAGGATCGGTCTGAGCATGCCCTTCAGCAGTTCCGGATTCACCAACAGGAACAACGGCGCGCTGGGGTAGGTCACGTCAACCGTGGCGATGCAGCCGTTGGAGAAGTTCTCCTTGGAGAAGAACAGCGGCGTGCCGTCCACATCGGCGACCAATTTGTGGGCGGCGATGGCCTGGCGATAGGCCAGGACGGCCAGCGCGGCATATTCGGGACCGCCGTTTTTTACCAGATCTGCGGTAAATTCACGGTCGAAACTCCGTGCGCGCCCGGCGATTTCTCCGTATTCAGCCGTGGCGGCTTCCAGCAGCGAGGCCGCGTCGAGCCCGCGGTGACGCCACCACGGGCGCAGTTTTCGATTGAGGAACTCAATCGAAAACAAGTCGTCGTAGGCCAGCAGCGCCACGCGATGTTCCGGTGCGGAGCCAACTTCGCCGAGGTCGAACGCCACGGCCAGAACGGGGATGTTGTATTCCGGGCGTCCCTCCTGGCTGGCAAGGTCGCTGGCAGGAAGTTCGCCCGTGTCGCTGAAGGTACCGCGCCCAGCGGCCGGCATCATTCGCGTGGAGACGCCCGGTTGCGCGTGCGGGACACCGAGATACAGCGAGCCCCAATCGATGCGCAGGTCATCGCCTGCCCGTCCCAGCACCTTTTGGTCCGCTGCGGAGGCGCGCAGTGCCGTGACGCGGTTGAACTCGTAGCGGGCCAGACCGACGCGCTGATCCGGCGTATTCACTGCGATTTGCGCTGAGGCGTCGAACTCGATTTGCACGGCATGCGAAGTGGAATCGGCGCTGCGCACCTCCCAATCCAGATACGTTAGCGGCCGGGACAAGAGGTCCAGATCGCTGACGATGGCCGGCGTCAGGAAGGTCAGGCTCAGTTGAACGCCTGAGGCCGCGAATTCGTAGCGCGTCGAAGTTGGCGTCACGGTCAACTTGGTCTGCTCAATGGCGGGCAGCTTGCGAGGCTCGGCGCCGGCGAAGCGAAAGGTCCTTCCATCCACACGGATCAATCCCGTGAGCGGCTGCGGAGCGCCGGTCCAATGGTGGGTGACTCCCCCCGTGAGCTTGTCGTCGAAGGACCAGATGCTGAAATACGGGTCGTGGGTCACCAAGGGGACGGCTGGCGGGCGCATCGGTGCCGTTTGCGCCGGGAGAGCGGCGCAGGAGCAGACGAGAAGGAGAAGGGGATAGGCGCGCATTTCCGAACCATCATATTCGTCCTGAGGAGAGTTCGCTGGCAGGCCGAATGTTACATTGGAATTTATGGCAAAGATCAAGCCTGCGGCTCGCAAGAAGTCGGCGTTGAGCCATTTGGGCAAGCCAGGCGTATCGGGCGGTCTGGGCTGCGTCATCGTCGTGGTGGCCTTCGTGCTCTTGGTCTTTTTGCTGATTTACTATTCGATTGCGCGCGCCTGAACGGCGCAGAGGTCTCTAAACACAAATGCTTCGGAGCGACGGCAGATCGACGGGCCAGTTGCGCCCAGTCAAGATGACAACGGGGTACCTGCTCACGGCGGAGGGTTCGGTCCTGATCGAGGTCGGAAACACGCGGGTGCTCTGTGCGGCCAGCATCGAAGATTCGGTGCCCCCGTTCCTGAGGAACTCAGGGCGAGGCTGGGTCACGGCGGAGTACTCCATGCTGCCGCGCGCCACCGCCGAGCGGAATACGCGCGAAGTTACCAAGGGCAAACCTTCGGGCAGGACGATGGAGATTCAGCGCCTGATCGGGCGCTCGCTGCGCGCCGTGGTGGATATGGATGTGCTCGGCGAACGGGCCATCATCGTCGATTGCGACGTGCTGCAGGCCGACGGCGGCACACGAACCGCGGCGATCACGGGCGGCTACGTAGCGCTGGCGCTGGCCGTTAAGAAGATGCTCGACTTCGGGCAACTGAAGCGCAACCCGCTGCGCAATCAGGTGGCGGCGACCAGTGTGGGCATCCTGCAAAAGGAAGCTCTGCTCGATCTGTGCTACGACGAGGACTCCCAAGCCGAAGTCGATATGAATGTCGTGATGACGGGCGCCGGCGAGTTCGTCGAACTGCAGGCCACGGGCGAAAAGGCCACGTTTATGGACGATCGTCTCGCGGAGATGATCGCACTGGCGCGCGTGGGCATCACCGAACTGTTGCAGGTGCAACGCCGCGCTTTGGGCTTGGAGTAGGGGCAATATGCCGATCGTCCGCTGCGCCACTTCGAATCCTGGCAAACTGCGTGAGTTCCGTATCGCGGCCGGGCATCTGGGCTTTCGGGAGATTGAGATCCTGCCGCTCGATGACCTTAAGTCCATTGCGCCGCCGGCTGAAGAAGGCGACACGTTCGAAGAGAACGCCATCGAAAAGGCGCTCTATTACAGTGTCTTCTGCGAAGATCCGCTATTTGCGGACGATTCCGGCCTGGAGGTAGACGCACTCGGCGGTGAGCCGGGAGTGTACTCGGCGCGCTACGCCGGCCCGTCGGCTACCGACCGGGACAACAACCGGCTGCTGCTCGAAAAGGTGCGGGACAAGACCGACCGGACGGCGCGGTTCGTGTGCGTCATCGCGTTGGCTCAGCGCGGCAAACTGCTGGGAACGTTCCGCGGTGCCGTGGAAGGCAGGATCATCGACGAGGAGCGCGGACCCTATGGCTTCGGCTACGACCCGATGTTCTACTATGAGCCGTTCGGCTGCACATTCGGCGAGGCGGCGGCCGATCGCAAAATGACCGTTAGCCATCGTGGGGCTGCTCTATCGGCTATGTTGAAGTCGATTGCCGGCGCAGCCTAGTCGAACCGTCGGATCTGACCACCGCCGGCAGAAGACAAACCCCCGAGAATCAGCGTATTCTCCGGGAATCGATCTTCCCAAATCAAAAACTTGAGCAAACCGACGGCTGAGATTCAGCGGTTTGCGCTTCCTTGCCTCGGCCACTTAAGCTGACTTTCAGGTCTTGATATTAGTTTTTGATCCCTGCTACGATGATCTGATTGAATTTGGGAAGAGAAACGAGAATGATACCTAACGTGGGACTGATGCGATGGCTTGACCTCTACTCCACCGGGATCGAGACGATAGACCGGCAGCATGAAAACCTGACGGACTTGCTCAATTGTCTGAATGAGGCTTGGCGCACCGGGAAGGGCCACGACGTGCTGTTGTTCCGGTTGGATCAGTTTCTCGACGCGGTGGGCGCTCACTTCCGAGACGAGGAAACCCTGATGCAGGAAAAGGCGTATCCGGACCTGGACCTGCACAGAGCCGAGCACGATTTCCTGCTGGTGCAGGTGCTGCAGTTCCGCACCCAGTTTGCCAATACTGAAGTGGAACTCACCGAGTCGATGCTCGATTTCTTCCGCGACTGGTTGCGCGATCACATCCTGATTTCGGACCGGCGCCTGGGTCGATTCGTACTGGGAATACCGACGCCGCGCTAGCCGACGCGGCCTACCCCAGCCTCCACAGGCCCTTAATTTGTGGCCAGTGCCGCGCCCCTCCTGACGGTATAGAATCGGGCTTGAGGATCCCACCTTGACCATCAGCCATGCATTATTGGGCGAGTTCGACCACGAGATGGCCGGCACGCGCAAGACGCTTGAGCGTTTGCCGGAAGGCGAATTCGATTTCAGGCCGCACGAGAAGTCGCCTACCATGGGGTGGATGGCGGGCCACATCGCCCACATGACCACCTGGGGCACCGCAGTCTGCACAACAGAATTCCTGGATCTGGCCGCCCCGGAGAATCAGGCCCGGCCGCCACAGTCGACCACCGCGCAGGAAGCGGTTGAGAGCTTCGACAAGAGCGCTGCCGAGTTTCGCGCTGCCCTCCTGGCGACCAACGACGAACAGATGATGCAACCCTGGACTCTCAGAATGGGTGACAGGGTGATCCTCGCCATGTCTCGCGTCGCCGTGCTGCGCGGCATGGTTTTCAATCACATCATTCATCACCGGGCGCAGTTGACGGTCTATCTGCGGATGAACGGCGTACCCGTCCCGCCGCTGTACGGGCCTTCGGCGGACGAGAGCAACTCATAGAACTTATCTCTCGCGGCGACGAACGCGTCGCAGCCTATCCGGCTGCCTCAATGGATAACAGCAGGTCTTTCGGCTCAACGGTCTGCCCGACGTGGGCCAACCGCTCGACAATCCGTCCGCCGATGGGCGAATAGACCGTGGTCTGCATCTTCATCGCCTCCATAACCAGGAGTTTGTCGCCCGGCTTCACTTCCTGGTTGAGCTCGACGGCGATGCTCGTGATCGCGCCCGGGATGGGCGCGCCGACTTGGCCAGGCTTGGCCGGGTCGGCTTTGGGATTGGAGCGCGTCTCGACTTTGAGCTTGCGGTCGCGTACATTCACTTCGCGCGGCTGGCCGTTGAGTTCGAAGAAGACAGTGCGGCTGCCGTCGTGATGCGGGTCCCCGATGGTGAGGAACTTGACCACGAGAGTCTTGCCCGGCTCCAATTCCAGTGCGACTTCGTCGCCCTGTTTCAGACCGTAGAAGAAGGCCGGCGATGGCAGCACGGTCAGGTCGCCGTACGCGGCTCGCGCTCTGGCGAATTTCAGAAAGACGTCGGGGTACATCACGTAGCTGACCAGGTCGTTGTCCGAAGGCTTCTGTCCGGTCTTTTTTTCGACCAGCGCCCGTACCGCGGCGAAATCGATAGCCGCCAAACGGGCGCCCGGCCGTCCCCGCTTGGGCTTTCCGCCACGCAGAATGACGCGCGCTATTTGCTTCGGCCAGCCGCCTTCCGGTTCCCCCAGCGAGCCCTCGAGCATCTCGACCACCGAGTTGGGAATGCTCAGGGCGTGAGTGACCGGCAGCCGTTCAAACTCGTGAACGGTCATGCCGTGTTGAATCAGGAACAGCGCCATGTCGCCGACTACTTTGCTCGACGGCGTTACCTTGACGATGTCGCCGAAGGCGTGGTTCACGTCTGCGTACATGCGAGCGATTTCGGGCCATTTGGAGCCCAAACCCATGTTCTCTGCCTGCTCGCGCAGGTTTGTGTACTGTCCGCCGGGCATCTCGTGGACATAGACGTCGGCCGTGCCGGAACGCGGGGCCGTGTCGAAAGGAGCGTAGTTCTGCCGGACCGTCTCCCAATAGTCGGAGCATCGGTTCAACGTGTCGAAGTCGAGCCCGGTCGCGCGCGTCCGGTCGTGCTGCAGCGCGGCGACGATGGAGTTCAAGTTCGGTTGGCTGGTCGAGCCGGACATCGACGAAATCGCTCCATCGACAACGTCTACCCCCGCGTCCGACGCCTTCAGGATCGAAGCCGCAGCCACGCCGCTGGTGTCGTGCGTGTGGAAGTGGATGGGTAGTCCAACCTCGCTCTTCAGCGCCTTGACCAGACGGTACGCGGCATAGGGCTTCAGCAGCCCAGCCATGTCCTTGATGGCAAGCACGTGCGCGCCCATGCGCTCCAGTTCCTTCGCCATGCGCACGTAGTACTCGAGCGGGTATTTGTCGCGCTTGGGATCGTCGATATCGCCGGTGTAACAAATCGCCGCCTCGCAGACCTTCTTGGTACGCCGCACGGAGTCCATGGCGACCTTCATATTCGGCAGCCAATTCAATGAGTCGAAGATGCGGAAGATGTCGATGCCACTTGAGGCAGCGGTATCGACGAAACGGCGGACGGCGTTATCGGGATAGGCTGTGTAGCCGACGGCGTTGGAGGCGCGCAGCAGCATCTGGAAGCAAATGTTCGGGACGAGTTCGCGGAGCTTCTGGAGACGCACCCAGGGATCTTCCAGCAGGAAGCGCATGGAGACATCGAAGGTCGCGCCGCCCCACATTTCCAGGCTGTACAACCCAGGCATGCGATGCGCTACGAAGCTTGCGATCCGCGTCATATCCCAGGTCCGCATGCGTGTTGCCATCAGCGACTGGTGGGCATCGCGCAGCGTCGTGTCGGTCAGCAGCAGGCGCTTCTGTTTGAGCGTCCACTGCGCGAAACCTTCAGGGCCAAATTCGTCGAGCAGTTGGCGCGTGCCGGCAGGCGGAATTGAACTGTCGTGGGGCGGGACTTTGGCTTCGCGGATGCGGTCGGGCGCGGTGCGGCCCGCCATCTCTGGATTGCCGTTCACCTGGATCTCGCCGAGGTAAGTAAGCAGGCGCGTGGCCCGGTCCTGTTTCGCCTTGAAGCGGAACAACTCGGGCGTAGTCTCGATGAAGCGGGTGGTCACCTGACCCGCGCGGAAGTCGGAATTCTCGACAACATTCTCAAGGAACGGGATGTTCGTCTTGACGCCGCGAATGCGGAACTCGCGCAGGCAGCGGTCCATGCGCTGGCAGGCCTGCTGCATATTGTTACCGCGCGCAGTGACCTTTACCAGCAGCGAATCGTAATAGGGCGTGATGACCGCTCCGCCGTAGGCTGACGCTCCATCGAGGCGAATCCCGAAGCCGGCGGGAGAACGATAAGTTTGTATCTTGCCGTAGTCGGGGACGAAGCCGTTCGAGGGGTCTTCGGTGGTCACACGGCACTGCAGCGCCGCGCCGCGGACCTCGATGTGTTCCTGCTGCGGAACTGCCATCTCGGCGCCGTGCAGGTCGAAGCCCTGCGCGACCTGAATTTGGGCGCGCACGATGTCAATGCCGGTTACCTCTTCCGTGACCGTGTGCTCGACCTGAACGCGCGGGTTGACCTCGATGAAGAACCACTCGCCGGCATCGACGTCAACCAGGAATTCCACGGTGCCCGCGCTAACATAGTTGGCCGCTCGTGCCAATTTGACCGCAGCCTCGCACAGCGCCGTGCGAATCCTCGGGTCGAGTCCGATAGCGGGCGCGACTTCAACCACCTTCTGGTGCCGGCGCTGGACGCTGCAATCGCGCTCCCACAGATGGACCAGGTGGCCATGCCGATCGGCCAAAACCTGCACTTCCACGTGGCGCGCGCGGGCAACGTAACGCTCCAGGAAAACAGCGCCATTTCCGAAGGCGGCCTGCGCCTCGGCACTCGCCTCGCGGTAGCGATCGGCGAGTTCGTCTCTCGTTGCGACGATCCGCATGCCGCGCCCGCCCCCGCCGAATGCAGCTTTGAGGATGAGCGGGAACCCGATCCGTTTCGAGGCATGTTCCGCCTGCTCCAGGGTTGCCGCGGGATGCTCGGTTCCGGGCAGGACCGGGACACCGGCCGTGTTGGCTAGTCGCCTGGCCGCGGTTTTGTCGCCGAGGGTCTCGAGGATCGCAGCATCCGGCCCGACGAAGGTGATGCCGGCATCCTCGCAAGCGCGCGGCAGGGACGGGTTCTCAGACAGGAACCCGTAGCCTGGATGGATCAGATCCACTTCCTTTTCTCGTGCTAATGCGACAATTCCGGCGACGTCCAGGTAGGCTTGAACGGGACCGAGTCCCGCACCGATCAGATAGGCTTCGTCGGCCTTGAAACGGTGTAGGCTAAGTCGGTCCTCCTGGCTGTAGATCGCGACGGTCTTGAGTCCAAGTTCATTCGCCGCGCGGAAGATTCGGATGGCGATTTCGCCTCTGTTGAGTGCAAGCAACTTCTGCATCGTGTTCAATAAGGTAACACGCGTTTTTGCCGGAACGACAGGCGGGGGAATATCGTATAACCAAGCTGAACAGAGGTATTTATGCGTCGATCCACACCGCTTGCTCTCTTTTTCCTGCCCCTGGTTCTCGCCGCCGGTGGCTGCGAGTTCGATCCGAGCGATTGGGGCGACTCGAATCGCTACCGGGAAGACTTCTCTTACGACTTCAAACTGGCGCAAGGCGGCAGGCTCGAAGTGGAGAGCTTTAACGGCTCGATTGAGGTTGTCGGATGGGACAGCGATTCGGTCCAGGTGCGCGGAACGAAATCCGCGTCGCGGCAGGAGGTGGTTAGGGACTTGAGCATCGATGCCGCGGGCGATCCCGGTGTAGTGCGTCTGCGGGTCTCCCGCCCGGTGCCGAATTGCCGTTGTGGCGTGAGTTTCAGCATCAAAGTCCCACGCAAAACGCGCATCGAGCGGGCGGATACTTCCAACGCCAGCGTACGCATCGAGAGCATCGAAGCCTCGGCGCACGTGAAGACCTCCAACGGCAGCATCAAGATCTGGGATGTCAGCGGCGACCTGGAGGCAACTACCAGCAACGCCAGCATCGAAGCCGAGAAGTTGTCCGGATCGGCGGTGTTGCGCACCTCGAATGGCCGCATCCACGGCGAAGGCATCCGCGGCGGCCTGGAAGCCAGGACCAGCAATTCGAGCATCGACGTGACGGTCAGCGAAGCCGACCCGGCCCGCCCGATTATCCTGAACTCTTCCAACGGCAGCATCACCTTGAACCTGTCCACATGGAAGGGCAACGAAGTCCGGGCCAACACTTCGAATTCGAGCATCAATCTGCGACTGCCAGAGAGCCTGAATGCGCGCGTCCACGCTACCACGTCAAACGGCAGCATCAACACCGACTACGAAGTGACCTCCTCGCACTTCAGCAAGACGCTGCTCGAGGGCAAGATCGGTAACGGCGGCCAGCTGCTCGACCTGCAAACGTCGAACGGCAGCATTCGGATTTCGAAGCGCTAAGATGACCCCGCCTGAGTTGCGGACGAGTTCGCCGATGTGGAATTTTTGGTCTTGAGTGCACCGGACTAGCGGCGGCCCGATGGAAACGTGCGCATGGGTCTGTAAGAATAGACAGATCCTATGGTCCTTCACGTCGATGAAACTCGACTCTCTCGAGTTGTTTTCGAGTACGCAGCCAAGATCGGTCAAGAGCAAGACACCGAGCTGATGTTGGCATTGATCGCCGACATGGGACGGGACTTGCTAGGGGCCGACCGCTGCAGCATCTGGATGGTTGACCCGACTTCGGGCAGCCTCTGGACTTGCGTGGCGCAGGGTGTTGCCCCGCTACGCGTCCCGGCGGGTCACGGCCTGGTTGGGGCGTGTGCAGAGAGCAACAGCATCGTGCTGGTCAACAATGCGTTGGACGACCCGCGTCTCTCGCGCAGCACGGACAAGCAGACGGGTTACCACACACGCAGCGTACTGTGCATGCCCCTGCGGAACGGCTCGGGAAATGTCATAGGCGTTTTTCAAGCGCTCAACAAAGAGGGCGGGTTTAGCGCCGGAGACATCAATCTACTCAATCTGGCCTCATCTTATTCGGCGAGCGCGATCGAGACGCAGGCATTGCGCAAGGAAGCGGCACAGGCCCAGTTGATGCGCCGGGAACTCGAGATCGCGCGGGACGTCCAGGAACGATTGTTCCCGGCTGTGCTCCCCCCCATTTCCGGCGTTGAGTACGCCTGCATCTGCGTGCCCGCCAAATTTGTAGGCGGAGACTACTACGACGTCATCCCGGTCCCGGGTGGACGAACGTGCATCACCCTGGGCGACGTCTCCGGCAAAGGAATCCCCGCCGCGGTTGTAATGGCGAGTGTTCAGGCTTCGATCCGCATCAACATGACACGCGGCGCGGACTCACTCTCGGCAGCTTTCACGGCTCTGAACCAAACGGTCTACTCCACCACCGCTCCCGAGCGTTACACTACGCTGTTCGCTGCTTTCCTTGAGCCGGGCGGGCGGAGGATGATCTACCTGAACGCGGGCCAGGCGGCCCCCATGCTGCTACGAAGTTCCGGCCGGATAGAGCGACTGGAAGCGTCGGGACCACCTGTCGGGTTGCTGCCGAGAGCGAAATTCGAGGAGCAATCTGTCGAACTCGCGACTGGCGATCTGCTGGTGGTATTCTCGGACGGCGTCAGTGAGGTGAACAACCCGGTGGGAGACATCTGGAACGAGGAGGAACTAGAGCAGGTGGTGGCTGCTTGCGCTGGACTTTCCGCATGTGAGGCACATGCGAAGATCCTTGACGCCGTGCGGCGCTTCGCGGACGGCGCGGAGCCTTCCGACGACATAACGCTGGCAGTCTACAGGCCGGTCTAACGCCATGGCACACACTCAATCATCGACCGGCATGAGTCTCAGGTTCCGCGGTGTCCGAGGTTCCATCCCGACAGCAAAGTCATGTAATCTGCGCTACGGCGGGAATACCACCTGTTTGGAAGTGCGCCTGACCGACGGACGCATCATCATCATCGACGCGGGCACCGGTATTCGCCAACTCGGGGTCGAGATGGAGTCGGCGGAGGCCCTCTCGCTGACGCTGCTGCTCACCCACTTTCACTGGGATCACATCCAAGGCATTCCCTTCTTCACCCCGCTCTACGCCAAGCACAACCGGATTGACATCTACTCCCACCGGCCCGTCGCGGAAGCGCGCGAGATTCTGGAGGGCCAGATGTCTGCGCCACTCTTCCCTGTCCCGTTCGAGAATCTGATGGCGGTGCGCAACTTCCATTCCGCGGTCGAGCCGTTCGAGGTTGGTCCCGCGCGGGTGACCTCCTTCCCGCTGAATCACCCGCAGGGAGCCTCAGGTTATCGACTGGATTGCGGCGGACACTCGATCGTTCACGTGTGCGACCACGAACCTGGTAATGCGGTAGTGGACGACGGCATCCGGGGAGCAGTTGAGGGTGCAGACATACTGGTTTGCGACGCTCAGTATACGCCTGCGGAGTATGAGCGGCGAGCCGGCTGGGGCCACGGGACCTGGGTGGATGCTGTGCGTCTGGCGAAGGGCGCTTCCGTGAAGAAACTAGTACTCACGCATCACGACCCGGACCACAACGACGAATTCGTGGATCAGATCCTCGCGCTCGCGGTTAAGGAGTTTCCCAACACCGTTGCCGCTGCCGAAGGTATGCTGTTGTCCCCGGATTAGCGGTGGGGCTCGCGCCCCGTACCGAGTGCTGTAACTTCCTCGCGCAGCCGTTGAATCATCCGGGCTTTCGGCACAACATGGTTCAATGAGCTCGAAAGCCTACGTACTGGCACTGACCCTTACCCTCGTCACGGCACTACGTGCCGACCTACCCCCACTAATCGATCGCGAGCTGTTCTTCGGGGACCCTGAGATCTCCGGCGCGCAACTCTCTCCCGACGGCAAGTTCTTGACTTTCCTGAAACCATTCGATGGCACGCGGAACGTCTGGGTGAAGGGCACGGTCGAACCGTTTTCGGCGGCCAAGCCCTTGACCAATGAAAAGAAGCGGCCTATTCCCGCCTACTTCTGGAGCCGCGACAGCAAATACGTGCTCTATGTGCAGGATCAGGGAGGAGACGAGAACTACAACGTCTACGCCGTGAACCCGTCCGATGCGCCGCCGGCCGGCGCGCCGGTTCCGAAGGCGCGGAACATCACCGACGCCAAAGGCGTACGGGCGGAGATCTTCGCGGTTCCAGAGAGCGATCCGGACCTGCTCTATGTTGGCCTCAACGACCGCGACAAGGCGTGGCACGATTTGTACAAGGTCAAAATCTCGACCGGCGAGAAGACCCTGCTCAGAAAGAACTCGGACCGGATCTCCGGCTGGGTGTTCGACACCAAGGACACCCTCCGCCTAGCCGTCCGTTCGGCCGAAAACGGCGACACGGAGTTTCTGCGCGTGGATTCCGACGGCTTTAAGCTGATCTACTCGTGCGGCGTTTTCGAATCGTGCGCGCCGGTGCAGTTTGAAAAGACTGATAAGCAGGTTTACCTGATCACGAATAAGGGCGAGGATGTCGATCTGATTTCTCTCGCGCTGATGGACCCCGCGACGGGCACGACGAGCATTGTCGAATCGGATCCGCTGAAGCGCGTGGACCTCGGCGACGCGAAGTTCTCCCAACGCACGCATGAACTACTCTCCACTGTCTACACGGACGCAAAGGATCGCATCTACTGGAAGAACAAGGCCTGGGAATCGGACTATAAACTCCTGCAGTCAAGTCTGCCGGGCAAGGAGATCGCCTTCGGCTCTTCGAACAAGGACGAGACCCTGTTCGTTATTTCGGCCAACAGCGACACCGAGCCGGGCGAGACATACCTATTCGACCGTAAGACCAAGAAGCTGGAGTTGCAGTATCGCATTCGAGAGAAGCTCGACCGCGCGGCCCTGGCGCACATGAAGCCGGTCAGCTACAAGTCGTCAGACGGCCTGGAGATACCCGCCTATCTCACTCTGCCCAAAGGCATGCCGGAAAAGAACCTGCCCCTGGTGGTCTTCCCGCACGGCGGTCCATGGGGACGCGACAACTGGGGGTATAGCCGGTACGCGCAGTTCCTCGCCAATCGCGGCTACACCGTCCTGCAGATGAACTTCCGCGGCTCGACAGGATATGGCAAGAAGTTCCTAAATGCCGGCAACCTCGAATGGGGCCAGAAGATGCAGGATGATATCACCTGGGGTGTGAAGTACCTGGCGGCCGAAGGCATCGTGGACCCCAAGCGCGTGGGCATCATGGGCGGCAGTTACGGCGGCTACGCCACGCTGGCCGGCGTCGCCTTTACGCCCGATGTTTACGCTGCTGCGGTGTCGATCGTGGGGCCGTCGAACCTGATCACACTGCTCGACTCGATCCCACCGTATTGGGAAGCGGCGCGCGTGGTTTTCTACAAGCGCATGGGCGATCCGAAAACTCCCGCCGGCAAAGCCCAATTGGAACGTCAGTCGCCGCTGAACTCGGCGAGCAGGATCAAGACGCCGCTGCTGGTCGCCCAAGGGGCCAACGACCCGCGCGTGAACAAGGCCGAATCAGACCAGATCGTGATCGCATTGCGGGACCGCGGTTTCCCGGTCGGCTATATCGTCGCACCCGACGAAGGCCACGGCTTCGCGCGCCCGGTGAACAACACGGCGCTGTTCGCGGCAGCCGAGAAGTTCCTGGCCCAGTATCTGGATGGGCGATACCAGGAAGGCGCGACACCCGAAGTAGCGGCACGCTTGAAGGAGATCACGGTCGATCCCAAAACGGTCGTGCTCGCCAAGAAGGTGGACCCGAATTCGGTCGGCGTGCCCAAGCCGGCGAAGAGCCTGAAGGCGGGCGTCACCAAATTCAAAGCCACGCTACAGATGGGGCCTCAGACCATCAACCTGGCGATTGCCACGGAGATAAAGGAAGATGGCGTCCAGTGGGTGATCGTGGACAACATGACGACGCCCATGGGCACCGCCACCGACACTACGTCGCTCGAAAAGGGCAGCCTGCTGTTCGTCAAGCGCAAAGTCGTGCAGGGGCCAACCGCCATCGAACTCGCGTACGCCAACAAGCGAATCACCGGCTCGATGAAGACCGGCGCCCAGGACCGTCCGGTGAACGTTGAATTGGGCGGGCCTCTGTTTGGCGAGGGAGCGGGCGGCATGCAGGTGCTCGCCACCTTGCCCCTCGACCAGGGCTACAAGACGGCGTTCCGCAACTTCGACTTGCAGAAGAGCAAAGAAAAGCTGATGCAGCTCGAGGTGACCGGCAGCGAGAAAGTCACCGTGCCGGCGGGCGAGTTCGATGCGTTCAAAGTCGAAATCACACCCTCCGACGGCAGCGCCGGAAAGGCCACCCTCTGGGTGGCGAAGGCCGATCGACAGGTGGTGAAGGTGGCCGCAGTGATGCCCGAGATGGGCGGGGCGACGATGACGTTGGAACTCGAGTAGGCGCGCCCGGGTGAATGCGGGGCGGACTGCAACCAACTCGTTCCGGTGCGCCCCAACACCTCAGATACTCTTGACGATATCCACCAGGTCGGAAAAGAGCCCGTAGGCGGTTTGGTCGAGGCCCGGCTTGAGCGTGAAAACGCCGACATCGCCCATCAAGTCGGTGTGCAGCACGAGCAGGTTCGAGGTCCCGCGGCAAGCGGCTAGGATGTCGTCCTTGTCCAGCACTTCGGCCCGCACGCGGAGTTTCACACCCTGCGGCGTCCTGCGAGCACGGCTCAACAGCGTGACGGACTTGCCCTTGCTCTCCAGCTCCGCCAGTCTCTCCGGAGTCAGGCGGCCGATGCCTTTGCGCTCCACTTGCTGCGGAGTCGTCTCGGCATTCATCAGGACGTTCGCCAGGGCGGCAGCTTTGCAGGCCGAGTCCCAGCCCTCAATGTCGAACCAGGGATCGGCCTCGGTGACGCCCAGTCGACGAGCTTCGCCGATGCCTTCTTCGAGCGACAGGCCCGTGCGCATTGCCTCCAGAATCACCTTACTGGTAGAGTTCAGCGCGCCCGAGAAGCCCAGGATTTCGACGCCTGGAAGGTTGTTCTGGACCAGGTTGAATACCGGCGTGCCGTCCATGGTCACAGCCTCGAAGCGGAACTGGACGCCGGCGGTGATGGCCTCGCGCCTCAGCGTTGAGTAGGCGAAGGCGATGGGTCCCTTGTTGGCCGTGACGACGTGCATCCCGCGCGCAAAAGCCGCGCGGATGTGCGAGATGGCCGGCTCGCCGGACTCGGGATTCAGCGGCGTCAATTCAACCGCGACTTCGGCGCGGGCCTTGTCCAGAAACTCCTCGATGGACGCTGCGGGCGCGCCGAAAACCGGTTCAGGCGGCAGCCCCTTCGAGTTGTAAGCCGTGCCGTGACGGGCGGTGTGAATGGCGACGATTCGCGACGGGTAGGTCGATTGCTTGCGCTCCATCAGGCGCGCAAAAGCCTGGCCCACATTGCCGTAACCGATGAGTGCTAGTTTCAAAAGCTCAGTTTCTCCACCAGGGAGGCCAGTTCTTCTTCCAGCGCCGCCTGCTTCTTGCGCACGTCGTCCATGCGAGCGTGGACAGCCTGGATTTCATTCTCCTTCTTCGCCAGGTCGGTCGCATAGCGCTGGACCTGCTCCTGCTGGCCGGGGACCGAATTGAGAGTCTGGATGCTAGAACGCAGCCTGTTCTCGTCGGATTCCAGCGCGGTCAGCCGATTCTGCTGGCGTTGAATGTCGGTGGCCGCAGCGGCGGTTTCCCGCTTCTTGGCGGCGATGGCCTCCAGCTTCGTCCGCGCCTCGGCGGTGATCTTGCGGGCACTGATCCAGGCGACGATCTGATCGGCAGGCATGGTCGAGATGCTGATGCTCTCCTGTAACGGCCGCTCTTCGGCCACGGTCAGAGATGTAGTTCCAGTGGCCGGCACGGTGGCGGCGAACAGGTAACGCTCGGCGCTCTTGTCTTCGGGCTTCGGCGACAGGAGTTGGAGATCGCCCTGCACGGGGTGCGAGATCAGCAGCGTCTTCTCCTTCGCATCGACATTCGAAATCGTGTACGTGGTGCGCTGTTCAGCCACGGTCTTCATCGTGATGATGCCGCGCTCGGCTTTGACGGAGCGAACCACCTCGTTGCTGGTGTCGAACTTCGTCGTCACCTTGGTGCCGAGATCCACCGCGAAAGTGATGAAGCGCTTCTCGCCCGACTTCAACGTGCTGAGCAGCGATTCTCCGGTGTAGCCATCGGGCGCGTAGACGGTGACCGGGCCGCCGTCGAGCGTCTTGCCGGTGGTGTTCTTCAATTCGGCGGCGCGCTGCGGATGCCCGCCCTCGCTGCTGTTCCACATGCAGACCTGGCGCGCGGAGATCTTCTGTTGGACGAAGGGGAGCAGCAGGGACTCGCCGGCCTTGACGCTGGCGGGCTGGTTGAAGCGGTATTCGAACAGCTCACCCGCTTCCTGCGCTTCAGTGTCGGCAAAAACCACGTGGGGCGCCTTTTGCAGCGCGGCGTAGCGCTCCAAACGATTGAGGGAAGCGGAGTCTTTCCGGGCAGCCGCATTCATCATCCCGCCGCCGACTCCGTCGGCAACGCCGCCTGGAACTCCTCCCACGACGCCTACGAAGCTCTTGCTAGCCCGTCCCATTTGCTCCAGCATCATTGGTTGCTGTGCAGGCGGCGGGGGCGGCGGCGCCATGGCAGGCGTCGTCGCGTATTCGGCGGGCAGCGCGTTGTCCGCCTCCGCCAACTCCAGCGATTGGCGGCCAACATACTTGGGTTCGTATAGCTTGCTGATGAACGAAATGGGACGACCGGAAACGACGGTCAAATCGACGTTCTTCCACTCGGACTCGCTGGTGTTCTCGACGATTGCCCAGCCCTCAATGGACGCCTCGTTCTTTTCGCCGGGCTTATCGGAAAACGACAGCCGGTAGGTGGATTTCCAGGTTGGTGCCGGCACCAGATAGCGGGCCAGCAGGGTACCGCTCTTGCCCGCCGTCTCGACCCACAGCGACTTGCGCTCTTGCGACTGAGCCTGCTGATACGCGCCGAGTGCCTCGGTCAAACGCTTCTGCAGTTGGTCGTCGGAGAGCTTGGCCGCCGAAACGCCATCGAGATCGATCACGCGCAACTCGCCCGCAGTCGTCAGAATCGTCAACTCCTGCTTCTGGGCCTGCTGTGCCTGCTGCGACAGACGGCCGCTGATGATGGACCCCTCGATGGCGCCCGAAGCGGTGGTGAGCGTGACTTTCGCGCCGCGCATCTGGTCGAGCAGACCGGCCAGCGTGACGCCCGGTTGGATGGTCATGCCGATTTCGCCGAGGCGGGTCTGCAACTCCTCGTCGAGTTGGTAGCGCAGATGCGTGACGGCACCAGCGGACGAGTCGAGGACGAGGGTTTTGAGCACGTCGTCCATCTCGGATTTCTTAAACTCCAGGCGCATCGGCTCGCCGGGTTTCACTTCGCCGGAGCGCTCGAACAGCGCCAGACCGTTCTTGTATAGCACTACTCGGGTTACGGGCAGTTCGGCGGCTTGCAGCGTAAACGACGCCGCGGCGAGAACCAGAAGAAAACGGATCATGCCAATCCTCCAAACCAGCGTGGGCCTTCCCGGAGTTAGACGCCGCACGGCGCGCATTGTTTCTAACACGGCCGCGGAGGGCGGCACGGAACAGCAAGCCTGCGGGGCCGGGAGGCCCCACGCGTCTCTGGAGAGCCGCCCCATAATCAGGCCTATTCGTCGATCAACAGGCTGAGGCGCTCGGCGAGATTATCTTCGGTCTCCGACCAGAGCAGCCGGCGCTCGACGGCGAGCACGCTTTGCAAATCGTCGGCGAAATGCAGGATGCTGCGGATGTTGGACTGCACCGGGCGCAACTGGTCGCTCGCTGGCTGGGGTAGAAAAGTCCCTTCGGGGCCGAGGTCGATCCAGATCGGCTCGAACTCGCCCAAAGGATTGAGCACGTCGCGCTCGAAATGCGGCCCATGGACTTCGATACAGACGCGCGATGGCTTCAGTTCCCAGGCGCCATCCCACTGGTACAGATCCCACTTGGTTTCGAGTTGGATGCAACAGTCGTCGTGCACGAATTCCTGCACGATCGAGGCGGCTTCAGAAGCGTCCATTTCCGTGTCGATGAAGCCCTCGAAGACCGGCACCTCCTGAAACGAGACGGCGTAGACTCGCAATACTGAGCCCAGCTTCAGCGTCGAAAACGGGAAGACCTCGAGGATCTTCTGGAAATAAATGGTCAGGGCGAGCGGGCTGTAGCCGGTCAGCCAGACGGAGAGAAAGAGCGGATCAGCCATGGACGAGATGGACTCCTTGCAAGTCAGACGCAGCCGCGGCCGAGAGGAAGTTTGGCCTGGTAGCAGGCTTGACGGCTCGATTTCGTTCGCGTCTCGATGCTGGAACGGCGTACGGATTATTCGCAGACGGGGCAGCGGGTCCCCGGTCAGTGAGCGGTCCGGTTTGGGCGGTCCCGACCTCGGTCATGAGCCCACCCGGCGGTAAACCGCAACGGAAAGCGGGGGTAGGGTCAATGATAAAAACTGGTTGCGGTTCATCACATTCCCGGCTTGGGTCCAAAGATCGCCGTGGTTGCGTATGCCGCTGCCACCGAATTCCTCGGAATCGCTGTTGAGTACCTCGACGTAGCGCCCCGGCTCCGGCACGCCGACAAAGTAGCCCCGGCGCGGTTCGGGCGTGAAGTTGCAGATGAAGACCAGGAAATTCCCGGGATCCTTCGCCCGTCGCACGAACGAGATGATGCTCTTGTCCACGTCGCGGAAATCGATCCACTCAAATCCGGACCAGTGGTAATCCACCTCATATAGAGCTGGTTCGCCCTTGTAGAAGTGGTTCAATTGCCGCATGAATTCCTGCAGCTTGGCGTGGAAGGGGTATTGCACCAGGTCCCAGCGCAGGCTGCCTTGCCAGTTCCACTCCTCGTACTGGCCGAGTTCGCAGCCCATGAACAGCAGTTTCTTGCCGGGGTGGGCGTACATGTAGCCGAGGAAGGCGCGCACGTTCGCGAAGCGCCGCCACTCGTCGCCTGGCATCCTACCGATCAGCGAGCCTTTACCGTGCACCACCTCGTCGTGCGAGATGGGCAGCAGGAAGTTCTCGCTGAACGCGTAGACCAGACTAAACGTGATGTCGTGGTGCGAGAACTTGCGGAACACCGGATCCTGGTGGAAGTAGTGCAGCATGTCGTGCATCCAGCCCATGTTCCACTTCATGGTGAAGCCGAGGCCGCCCGTGTATACGGGACGCGAAACTCCGGGGAAGGAGGTGGATTCCTCCGCCAAGCTGACCGCTCCGGGCACCGTGTGAACCTCTTCGTTGAACTTCTTGAGGAATTCGATCGCCTCCAGATTCTCGTTTCCACCGTACTTATTCGGGACCCACTCGCCTGGTTCCCGCGAGAAGTCGAGGTACAGGATGGAAGCCACGGCATCCACCCGCAGCCCGTCGATGTGATACTCCTTCAGCCAGAAGAGCGCGTTCGAGATCAGGAAATTGCGCACCTCGTTGCGGCCGAAATTGAAGACCAGCGTCCCCCAATCCTTCTGCTCGCCCTTGCGCGGATCGTCATGCTCGTATAGCGCGGTCCCGTCGAAGCGGGCCAGACCGTGCGCGTCCTTGGGGAAGTGCGCCGGCACCCAATCGATTAGAACCCCGATGGAATTGCGGTGGCACTCGTCCACGAAATAGCGAAAATCGTCGGGCGAGCCGAAGCGCGAGGTCGGCGCGAAGTAGCCCGTCACCTGGTAGCCCCAGGAACCGGAGTAAGGATGCTCCATGGGGGGCATCAGCTCAAGGTGCGTGAAGCCCATCTTTTTCGCATACTGGACCAGCCGCTGGGCCAACTCGCGGTAAGAAAGCGGGTTGCCCGAGGGGTCGCGCATCCACGATTCGAGGTGCACCTCGTAGCACGACATGGGCGCTGTTAACGGGTCGCTCTTGGCGCGGCGCTCCATCCACTCGCCATCCTGCCACGTGTATCGCGTGAGATCCCACACAATGGAAGCCTGTTTCGGAGGAACCTCCGCGGAAAAGGCGTACGGGTCGCACTTCAGTGCACTGACGCCGAAGATCTTCGAGCGCACGAAGTACTTGTAGAGCGCACCAGCGCCCACGCCGGGCAGGAAGATCTCCCAGATGCCGCCGTCGCGCAGCCGCATGGGGTGGCGGCGCACGTCCCAGAAATTGAAATCCGCGGCAACACTGACTACTTCGGCGTTGGGTGCCCAGACGGTGAAGCGCGTGCCGCTTACGCCATCCACCTCCAGTAAGTGTGCGCCGAGCGCGTGCCAGGCCTCGTAGTTAGTGCCCTGGCCGTGCAAGTACAGATCGAAGCTGGTGAGCAGGGGACCGAAGCGGTAGGGATCCTGGATCTCCTCCACGGTGTCCTGCTGCGTCTCGACGCGGAGCCGGTACCTTCCGGGGGACTGTTTCGTTGTCGCCTCGAAAAACCCTTCTTCGTGAATGCGCGCGAGCTCCAGCGTCTGGCCAGCTTCACAGAGCGCGGTCACGCGCCTGGCATATGGCAGAAATGCACGCAGCGTCCAAGTCCCGTCGTCCTCTGGGTGGGGTCCCAGAATCGCGAACGCGTCGCCATGGTACCCGCCCACAATCGCTAAAAGATCTCCCGGTGTCATGCGCCTATTATGTTAGCGGGAAAGAACCTCGCCTACCATGAAAGAACGTGACGGGTTTCATTCATCAACTGAAAAAGGCGGAACTGCACGTCCATCTGGAAGGGTCGGTCGACCCTGAGACGCTGCGGGAGCTCGACCCCGCGCTCGACGAGCAAAAGCTGAAGGAGTTGTACGCCTACTCCGATTTCCTCGGATTCCTGCGCAGCTACAAGTGGATCAATTTGCGGCTTACTCGCCCCCAGCATTTCGCCCTGATCACGCGGCGGCTGCTCGAACGGCTGGAACGGGAGAACGTGCTCTACACCGAGCTGAATCTCTCGGTGGGGGTCTGGTTGTGGCGCGAGTTGGAATTCGAGCCGTACTTCGAAGCCATTGCGGCGGAGGCCGAGCGTAGCCCGGTGTGCGTCCGCTTCATTTTCGACGCAGTGCGGCAGTTTGGCTTGGAGGCTGGCTGGGAAGTCGCGCGACTGGCGGCCGCCAATCAGTCCCGGCGCGTGGTTGGATTCGGAGTAGGCGGCGACGAGGCGCGTGGACCGATTAAGGAGCTTCAGCCCGTCTTCGACTGGGCGAAGGCGCAGGGGTTGCATCTTGCACCGCACGCCGGCGAGGTGGTTGGGCCGCAATCGGTGTGGGACGCTTTGGAGTGCGGCGCGGAGAGAATCGGACACGGAATCCGGTCGATTGAGGATCCCGTGCTGGTGCGGCATCTGGCGGACCACGAAATTGCGCTGGAGGTCTGTATTTCAAGCAACGTGTGTACCGGCGCGGTGACTTCGCTCAAAGACCATCCAGTGCGGCGGTTGTTCGACGCAGGCGTGCCAGTCACCTTGAATACCGACGATCCGCCGATGTTTGGGACCACCCTCGAACGCGAGTATCAACTGGCGAGCGATGAGTTCGGATTCGGAGAGGCGGAACTCCGAGTGCTGGCCGCGAACGGATTCAAGTTCGCCTTCGACCCAGCCGTGCGGAAGATGGACCGGTAGAAACGCCGGGTCAGATGCCGTAGCCGTCCCATTCCTGCGGTTCCGGCGCTCTCTCCGCCTCGAGCGCAACTCCCGGTAGCGCTTCGCCAACCACGCACGGAACCGGTTCCGGCTCAAACAGCGACTGCGCCGGCTCCGCAAAAGCGCCATGGACTTCGAGGGCGGAGCCCCACCCGGCGATGCGCTGCGCGGTGCGGAACAGGACAAAGAGTTGCTGGAGGACGACTAGGAGCAGGATCGTCGCGGTCGTAGTGGCCTGCAGCGCACCCGAGAGCTTGAGATAGATCACGCCCAGCAAGGCGAACGTCAGCGCGTTCAGCAGCCATACGCCCATGGCTGCTGAAAGGTGCCGGGCGACAAATGCGAACGAGTACATCAGCGCCTTGAAAGCGCCGCGTTTTCGACCGCTTACCAGCCGTACTTTGGCGTAGTCCAGGGCGGTCGCCACCCAACCCAGCAAGAGCACCGTCAATAGGGATCGAATGATCGAGGCGACCCCGAGTGGCCAGCCTTCCATGCCTTCGCCGTAGACCTGTTTAGCCAGCATGGAAGGGAGTCGGCCCAAGCCCCATGCCAGGGCGAAGCAGGGTAGCCCTAACAGGCTGAGGCGCAGAATTCGCCAGAAGTGCTCGCCGGCGCCCGAGCAGAAAAGCGTAAAAGAAAAGCGCTCCCAGTGCTCGTCCAGCATGGTGATGATGCCGCCCGCGAACAGCACCGCTACCAGCCAGGTCAGCCCAGCGGCCACCAGGCCCGCCGCCGAGAGAGTGACCGTGGCGGAGCGGGCGGCATCGGCAAGATCGCCCAACCAACCCACGTCGAAATGCGACAGCAGATCGCCGGCCACACGGCTATGAGTGAGCGGGTCCAGGAGAATCGCGATCGCAGGCACGGCGACGAGTTTGGCGATCAGCGCGTAGGTGAACCACATCAACAGCAGCGCCCATTTCGAGCGCGACGCGGCCGACCAGCCGCGACGAAATGCCTGGATCGCCGTCATAGTACTCCTTACACCAGCCCGCTCAAACAGAGCACGACATTCTGCATCCAGAAGGCGAGTTGTCCGCCCCACTTGAAGGCGAGTTTCACTGGGTAGTGCCGCTGCCAACTGTCGTTGGTCCAATTCACATCGAGCAGGTAGCGCCGATACGGGTCGATCTGCACCCAGTCGGCCTCAGCGGTTTTTTCGAATTTGAAGCGAGCCCAGCGCTCCGCCCCGTCCCACTGCCTCTTTTCCAGCGAACCGTCGTCGAAGTGGACCCACACCTCTACCGGCAGAACGGCATCGCCCTCGCGGCGGATACGCACTGTCGTCTCGTACAGGTCTTTGTAGCCTTTAGCGTTTGACGCCTGCTCGTCGGACTTTCCGGCTTGCTCGAGCGTCACGGTGCGGCGCTTGCCCCCGGCATCGAAGACGCCGGCCCAAGTGCCCACCTTGTGGGACTCTACGTCCTCCACCTTGTAATCGAGACGGCGCGCATGGAACACGAACTGATCGAAAAGCGTGGTGAAATCGCGGCCCGAAACCTCGTTCACAACCTTCAGAAAGTCCAAGCTGTTCGGATGGTGGAAACGGTACCGCTGCTGGTACGTGCGCATCACGCGCGCCATCGTATCCGCGCCCATCAACCTTTCCAGCGTTGACAAGAACACCCCGGTCTTCATGTATGAATTGACCCCGTAGCTCATGGTGTCGGAGTAGTCCCAGGCACTGCGCAAGATCGGATCCGAGGTCGGCAGCAATTGGTAGGCGAAGCGGTTTTCCAGGTCACCGGAGAATCTGGGCAAATCGAACAGACTGGCCATCTGCACGCCAAACAGACGAAATGGCAGCGCCGAGGAGCCGAAGTTCTCCTCGACGACCTCCGAGGTCGAGTACGTGTTGAACCCCTCGTCTAGCCACGACTCTTCGAACTCGTTGGTCGCGACCAGTTCCATCCAGAACTGGTGGCCGAATTCGTGAACGGTCACCTCTTCCAACCCCAGAACGTCCGCCGGTAGGCGCCACTCGGTCCCGCATGTGATGAAGGTCGGGTACTCCATGCCCGAGGCAGCAGATGCGCCGTGGGGCGGATCGACCAGCGTCAGGGTCTTGTAGGGATAATGCCCGTAGCGCAGGCCGAAGCCCTTGATTCCGGCGAAGGCCGCGCGAAAGTGGCGGTCGGCCTGCTCGGCATGTTCGGGCTGCAGCATCAGTGTGATCTTCACGTCGCTGAGCCGGGCGTCCGCAGGTGCGATGCCGAAGAGCTTCGCCGTCCTGGCGAGATCCTCAGGCTTGGTCTCTTTCGCCGCCACGAAAGTTCGTTCCAGCTTCAAGTAAGTTGGCTGCGCGGTCCAGGCGAAGTCGGTAACGCTTTCTTGCTGGTATGTCCAGGTAGTCGTCTTGCGAGCCACGTCGTCGCGCTTGCCGATGAGTTCGCCGGTCGCGCCAATCTTGTACTCGGACGGCAGCGTGATCTCGGCGCGGTAGTTCCCGAAATTCGCGAAGAACTCGCTCATGGCGTGGAACTGGTGGCAATTCCATGCGCCCTTTTGCGAGTAGCGGAAACCGGCCGTCTCCCAGACGCCGATCTTCGGAAACCACTGACCGGCTAGGTAGAACGTTCCGTGATAGCCGGTGCGCGCAAACACTTCCGGCAATTTCGTATCGAAGCCAATTCTCAGTGTGACGGTCGCGCCGGGCTTTGCGGCTTCGGGTAGCGGAACTTCGATGACGGTCTGGTCGTCGCCATTGGTATCGTCAGGCTGAATGAAATGGATCGACTTCGTGAGGTCGGCGCCGCCGTCGAGGCGCAGGCTGCTCACGTCAATCCAACCCCAATCCCGTTTCGCCGAGTAGTCGCCGCGCAGCCGCCCGCCAGACTCCCGCATGAACGTGCTCTTCTCGTTCTTGAAGGCGTTCATATAGAGATGGAAGCGCAGGTTCGATACCGTGTCCGGGGAGTCGTTCAGCCAGACCAGCGTCTCGCTGCCATGGATGATGCGGGTCTTTACGTCGAGCGACGCCTTGAGGTCGTAGCTGGCGACGGGCTTGGCCAGCTGCGCGGCGAGCAGCGCAGGCAGCATCAGCGCTAGGACAGCTCCCATCGGGACCGGCGACTTGGTCTGATTCACTGCACTCACCCCCTCAAGACCGTTTCGGATTTCAAGCGCGGGGGCTGGAGCCCCATCGCGGCGCAGGAGCGTCCCACCTACCAAATCGACGCGACCGTCCAAATCCTGATCGAGGCTCCAGCCAATTTGCCGCCATCGGAATAAACTGCGAGCTTGCGGCTATTCTGCTTAGGGAAGACGAGCTCGGTCATTACCAGCCGGCCGTGCTCGGCAAAGACTTCAATCGAACTTCGATCAACCAGGATCCGAAGCTGCAGTTGCCCGGGATTCGCCAACGCCAGCGGGGCGCTGACCCGCGCGGGGAAGTCCGCGCTGAAGCCGTCCTCGCCCGAGTTCGTCCGATCGATGAACAGTTCCTTGCGTTCAATGTTATAGCCGACCTGCGTATATGCCCCTTCGCCCCAGAGCAGCCGTAGCCCAGCCTCTTTCGCACCCCCAAGAGTGATCGTGGAGGTGAGATCGATCATCTTGTCCCCGCGGTTGTGACCGGCGAGGTACTTGTTGATTTCCTTCTCATTACCGATGAAACGCGTGAACGGCTGCCGGTGGAGCTTGGTTATGGCATCGGACGGCAACTGGATCAGACGCAGCCCATCGGAGGTCGTGTGCAGTGAAAGCTTGCGCGGGAAAGTCATTTGGCCGCGCCAGGGGGAGGTCGGAAGCTTGCCGGCATACTGCCAGTTGTTCATCCAGCCGATCATGGTCTGAACTGGCGTCAGCGGCTGGGTTTGCGGATGCGTCGGCGATGGGGATTTGGGCAGGCCGTTGAACGTGAGCGCGCAATAACAATCCTTGCCATAGTCGGTCCAGAGTTGGAGCGAAGGGGGATTGTCGTTGACGAAGCGCTTGCCGTCAAAATGACCGACGAAATACTGCTCACCCGAGCCGCCCTGCAGCGCTCCGGGGTTTAAGCCGACTTTGAGCACCCAGCGCGTGTGCGTCGCATGCCCGTCTACGGGCAATTCGAACAGTTCCGGGCACTCCCACTGACCCGATGCCGCGCCCTCCGGACCGAAGTCGCTGAGATGTTCCCACTTCTTCAGGTCCGCCGAGCCGTAGAAGCGGACCTTGTGTTCGTCGGGCAGCGACACCGCCATCACCCAGTGTTTACCTTGCTCCGACCAGAAGACTTTCGGATCTCGAAAGTCGCTCATATGCAGATCCAGAACGGGGTTGCCCGAAAACTTCGTCCAGGTTCTGCCCCGGTCGTTCGAGTAGGCGAGGTTCTGTGTCTGGAGTGTTTTGCCCGCGGCCAACTCCGGCGTGTGGCCGGTGTAAACGGCCACCAGGCACGGCTTGCCGCCGGTGCAGAAACCGCTCGTATTGTTGCGATCGACGACCGTGGAGCCGGTGAAGATCATGACGCCGTCTCCCTCGGGAATCGCGACCGGCAGTTCCTTCCAATGAACCAGGTCCGAACTGACGGCGTGGCCCCAGCTCATGTGCCCCCACTGGTCGCCGAACGGATTGTACTGAAAGAAGATGTGGTACTCGCCCTCGAAATAAACGAGCCCGTTGGGGTCGTTGGTCCAATTTACCCGCGGTGAGAAATGAAATTGAGGCCGATAGGGCTGGTTGTAGTCGCGGTCCTTGGGGGACTCGGCGAGCAGGCAGGTGGCGATCAGTGCAATGGAGCAGAGCAGGTGAGGGGACAACACGGAAACATTCTACTGCGTTCCACGGCTTTTGCTCCTCGATTCTTGGTGGGGATGAGTGACGACGCGGCCCGGGTCCTCGCCAACGGTGCGCCGCGACCCGGGCCGTGTCATGTCAGCTACTCGACGACCCGCGCCGACAGCACCAGGATTAGGGCCTCGTTACTCGCCCCAATGCGCGACTTACCGACCACTACCTTTTGGCCCTCCGGTATGCTCAGGTCCGTGTCGAAGCCAACATCCATGAACTGGAATTGGGTTTGCCCCGTTTCAACCTGAAATCTCGTCGAAAACGTGAAGCCTTCCAAAGTGACGGAGTTCCTATTTCCGTCCTGTTCAACCCTCATGCTTTTGATTCGCATGCGGTACGAAGTGGGTGCTTTCACTCCTTCCGCAAGCGCGCCAAGCATCCCATTCACTTCACTTCCACGAGCCTCCCGGCCGCGAATCAACGCACTATCCAATAACCGGATATCGGTATATCCAAATATGGAACGGAGTTGCTTCGCCACCGGCGCAAGATCGGCAGGCAAGGCATCGCCGCTCGAGCCCTTCGGCGCGGCGAGCAGGATGTGGGCTACGATCTCGACTCCGTGCTGCTGCGGAATGACGGCCCCCCTGGCCGGCGGCACGTCGTAGCGCTGGATGATCTCCTCGGCCAGTTTCACGAACGAGGGGTCGTAAGTGCCAATCGAAATGGCGTGCAGATCCCCTTGCGCGATTACGCGGTCCGGGCTCCCACCCTGTTCCATGTTGCCGAGGAGCTTCGCGAGGACATTGGCGTCGGCGTATTTCAGGTCGATTACCTTTTGAATCCACTTCGGCTTCCCGGCAGTTTCAGGGGGTGTCGTGCCATTTTGACCTGAAGCGAGGCTCGTCAAGCAGAATAGAGCGGTCAAGATCCATTTCATCGTGTTTCTCCCTTGGAATTCATTGCCCACAAAATCACCACGTTCGGGTCGTCAGTGATGATTCGCATAAACTGCGTTCGTTCCTCTCGCGGCGGCGCTGGAGGCGAACTCTTCACCGTTGCGCGCGCCTGCTCAACCCGTGCATGCGCCGGTTTTAACTTAGAATCGTCTTGAACCGGCTGGACCACGGGCCGCGACAGCGCGATCGAGGCCACCTCCGGAGCGCGGGGCGACTTGAGAGGCAGTGTCGCCGCCGTCCACGGAATCGCCACGGCCAACCACACCGCAGCCGCCGCAGTGGCGAGCGAGAGCCGCGTCGACCAGACCCGACTCCTTCGGCCGGCTTCGATCCGCTCTCGGACACCGGCGCGGACGGACGCCAGCGCGCTCTCGGGCAGAGCCTCATCGCGTAACGCCGCCAAGGCCTCCGAGAGTTCCCGATCCAGATCGCTCATTTCCAGAACCTCCCGACGTATTCCTTCAACCGCGTCCGGGCCAGCGACAGGTGGCTGCGCACCGTACCTTCACTCACGCCCAGAGCCTCGGCCGCTTTGGCAGACGATCGCCCCTCGATGGAGCACAGCACGACGACCGCCCGCTCCTGCGGGGTGAGCCGCCTCAGCCCGGCTTCGAGCAGGCTCCGCTTTTGCGACTCCTCGAGTCCGGATGCTGCCTCCGATGGCAGTGACGGCTCGACCAACAGTTCGCCCGTTTTCGGCCGCCGGCGCAACGCGTCGTAACAGACGTTGATCGTGGTGCGGTAGAGCCACGACTGCGCGGCCTGCTCCTCCACGCTGCGCAGATGACGGTACAGCCTCAGAAAGACCTCCTGCGCGGCGTCCTGGGCGTCTTCCCGATTGCCCAGCATCCGCCACGCCGTGCGCAGAACCAGACGCTCGTGCAGCGTCATCAGACGTTCCAGCACGGCCTCCTTCGATTCGGAGCCCCACGCCAACCCGCCCGTAATGCCTGCAAGCGCCACTCACAAGACAATACGCCCTGCTGCCCGGGAACGTTGAGGCGAAATGACGAAGAAAATGCAGGGAGCGGCGCGAATGGCGCGCCGAGTCTGAGAACAAGACTGCGGCTTGCGCTGCAACGCATCCGCGATAATAGACATCTAAACCTCAGAGACAACCGATGATCCTTTTGAAACTTCAGCAGTCAACCCAGATGCACCGGTCGAGCAATTCGCGGATTCGCTGGAGCGGTCTGTCTGCCGCCGTCGCGCTGCTGTCTATTGCTACGTCGACTCCAGCGCAGGTCGTGCGTCCCGTCACCGGACTGGGTGCCCTGGAGCAGCGGATCGAGAAACTGCGCGTGGTGGGAAGCCTGCTGATGATCGCCGCCCACCCCGACGACGAAAATAACCGTTCGCTGGCCTACTACGCTCAGGGACGCAAGTTGCGGACAGGCTATCTGTCGTTAACGCGGGGCGAGGGCGGGCAAAATCTGTTGGGCAGCGAGAAAGGTGCGCTGCTCGGCGTGATACGGACGCAGGAACTGCTGATGGCTCGGCGGGTGGACGGGGCCGAGCAGTATTTCTCGCGCGCCATCGATTTCGGTTTTTCGAAATCGCCGGAAGAGTCCGTCGGCAAATGGGGGCGCGATGAGACGCTGTCAGACATCGTGTGGGTGATTCGCAAGTTCCGGCCCGATGTCATTGTGCTGTCCTTCAGCGGCACCCCACGCGACGGCCACGGACACCATCAAGCCTCGGCAATTCTGGCTAAGGAGGCATTCCTGGCGGCGGCGGACCCTAAGCGCTTTCCGGAACAGCTTGACGCCGTGCAGCCGTGGCACGCCAAGCGCGTGGTTTGGAATACGTTCTTCGGACGCGCTCGCGACGTTTATCCCGACTCGAAAGAGATCACCATCGACACCGGCGAATACAACTCCGTGCTGGGCGTTTCGTACGCCGAGCTAGGAGGCTGGAGCCGCACGCAGCACCGCAGCCAGGGCCAGGGCTGGAGCGAGTTGAAGGGGACGGCGCCGGTAACGATGGTCGTCGTCGCAGGCGAGCCGCTGGAGCAGGACTTCCTGGACGGGATCGACACCTCCTGGGCCCGACTGCCCGGTGGCGCGGCGGTGGACGCGGCGCTCGCAGAGGCGCTCCATCTGCTGACGTGCACCAACACGGAAGCCGCGATCCCGTCGCTGCTGAAGGCACGTAAGCTGATCGCAGCGATCGACCACGCGGAGGCCCGTCTGAAGCTCAAGGAAGTGGACGAGACCATCGCGCAGGCGATGGGGCTGTGGCTGGATGTCTCCGTCAATCGCGAGGAGGCCGCGCCCGGCATTGAGGTCGTGCTGGACCTGAACGCCGCCAACCGCTCCAAGATTCCGGCCGCGATCACTGCCGCGCAACTGGAAGGCCAGCCCGGATCCATGCCGGGCGTACCGGCGTTTACTCCGGTTGGCGACCTGCCATTCAATCAGCCGAAAGCGGCTCAGGTGCGCTACAGGATTCCGGACGGCGAACCGCCCACGCAGCCGTATTGGCTCCGCAGACCGCCGGTCGGCGACCGGTATGATGTCCGGGATCGCAACCTGCTCGGGCTCGCTGAGAACCCGCCCGTGCTCGTTTGCCGCTTCCGCGTGAAGATCGGCGACCAGAGCTTGGAATTCGTACGCCCCGTCGCGCGCCGCTTCTCCGACAAGATGCGCGGCGATACGACCCAGCCGCTCGTCATTGTGCCGCGGCTTTCGCTGGAGATGCCGTCATCGGCACTCGTTTTCCAGGATTCGAAGCCGCACACAGTCGAGGTAGGAGTGACATCCAACTCGAGCAGCGAGGCTGGAAGCGTGGTGCTTCAGGCGCCGCCCGGATGGAAAGTCGAGCCAGCCTCGCAGCGGCTCGGCCTGATCGCCGGGACTGGCCAACGCACGCGGGTGAGTTTCGAAGTGACCCCGCCCGACCAGCCATCCAGTGGCACGCTGCGCGCGGTTGCGACGAACGGCGCCGGCCTGGTGAATCAGGGCATCGTCCGCCTGACCTACGAGCATTTCCCGCAACAGACCATCCAGTCCCCGGCAGAAACGCCGGTGGTTCGTGCCGACGTGCGGATCGCGTCGAGACGGGTGGGCTATGTGGTGGGCGCGGGCGACGAGGTGCCGGACGTTTTGCGCCAATTGGGCTGCGAAGTTACTTCGCTCGAAGCCGCCGACCTAGCGAACGGCGATCTGTCGAAGTTCGACGCCATCGTGACGGGCGTGCGGGCCATCAATCTGCGCGACGACCTGCGCGTAAGCCACGACCGACTGTGGGAGTATGTGGAGCGAGGCGGGACGGTGGTGGTGCAATACAACGTCCTCGACGGATTCGGAACGCCGCCCAGCCCGCTGCATCATGCTGGACCCTATCCGATTACGATTAGCCGGAATCGAGTTACCGTTGAGGATTCGCCGGTCGAGGTCCTAAGCGCGACCGATCCGCTGCTGAACTTCCCGAACAGAATCGTCCAAAGCGACTTCGACGGATGGGTGCAGGAGCGCGGGCTCTACTTCCCCTCGGAATGGGACGCGAAGTACAAGACTGTCGTCGCCAGCAATGACCCTGGCGAGAAGTCGCTGAGCGGCGGCATCCTGTACTGCAATTACGGACGTGGCGCTTATGTCTACACAAGCTACTCGTGGTTTCGGCAACTGCCTGCGGGCGTGCCCGGAGCCCTGCGCATTTTTGCGAACCTTGTGAGTGCGGGTAAAGCGCCAAGGTAATGTTGGGTGGACCTGGATGTCAACCCAACCAAAGGAGCAACATGGATCCGCACTCGAACAGCGCCGGGCATGAGATCGACGGAGAAGAGCCGCCGCCGTTTCTCGGCTCGTGGCACCGGGTTTATCTGGCCATAGTGATCTATCTGGTGACGGTCATCGCGCTGTTCGGCTGGTTCACACGGAGCCTGAACCGGTGAGGCCGGCGGATTGGGCGGTGATGGCGCTGTCGCTGGCCAGCGTCATTTCTTACGGACTGTGGCGTAGCCGCGGCGCGCAGACGACGCAGCGCTTCATGCTGGCCAACAAGCAGATGCCCTGGTACGCCATGGCACTGTCGATCATGGCGACGCAGGCCAGCGCGATCACTTTCATCTCAACCACCGGCCAGAGCTATGTGGACGGCATGCGCTTCGTGCAGTTCTACTTCGGGCTGCCCATCGCGATGATCCTCATCTCCGAGGTCGCCGTGCCGATTTACCACAGGACGAAGGTCTACACCGCGTACGAGTATTTGGAGCAGCGTTTCGACGCCAAGACCCGTGCGCTGGTCGGTTCGGTATTCCTGATTCAGCGCGGGCTAGGCGTGGGGGTTGCGCTCGCGGCGCCGGCCGTCGTGATGACGGTGATCCTCGGATGGCCGGAGTGGATCACGACTACGGCGATGGGCGCGATCATCGTGCTCTATACCGTGAAAGGCGGCATCACTGCCATCACGTGGTCCGAATTCCTACACATGATCATTCTCACGGTGGGCCTGATCGCCGCGTTCCTGACCGCGCTGCTCCTGCTGCCGCCCAACGTCCACCTCGCCGATGCCATCGCCATCGCCGGTGCGGCGCATAAGCTGAATCCGCTGGTTTGGAAGTTCGACCTGAACGACCGCTATAACCTCTGGAGCGGCCTCATCGGCGGCATGTTTCTTTCGCTCGCCTACTTTGGCTGCGATCAGAGCCAGGTGCAGCGTTACCTCACGGGAAAGAGCATTACGCAGAGTCGTCTGAGCCTGCTGTTCAATGCGGTTGCGAAGATCCCGATGCAATTCAGCGTTCTATTCATTGGGGCGATGGTCTTCGTGTTCTTCGTCTTCGAACGTCCGCCGGCCATCTTCCATGTACGCGCCTGGGAAGAGGTGCGTCACTCGGAGGCGGGACGGTCCGCCGAGCAGAAGTTCAACGCGGCGTGGGACGCGCGTCGCGTCGCCGCCCTCGCACCGGGACAGGCGGGTTTCGAGGCGGCGCAGAAGCAACTCGACGCGGCGAGACAGGAAGCCGCTGTAGTCGTGAGAAGGCATACGGGCGTCGAAGGCGCGGACACCAACTACATCTTCCTCACGTTTGTGACGCGGTACATGCCCGTCGGGCTGGTGGGCCTGCTGATTGCCGCGATCTTCGCGGCCGCTATGAGCACGATCAGTGCCGAGATCAACTCACTGGCCACGGTGACTGTAATCGACATCTACAAACGCTTCGTCCGGGGCGGCGCGACCGATCAACATTACCTGGTGATTTCGCGCGCGGCGACGGCTTTCTGGGGTTTGTATGCCGTGATCACGGCGCAGTACCTGAAGGGGGTGGGCGCGTTGATCGAGACCGTCAACCTGGTCGGATCGTTGTTTTACGGCGGGCTGCTGGGCGTCTTCACCCTGGCGTTCTTCTTCAAACGCGTGAAAGGCACGGCGGCATTCTGGGGCGTGCTGGCAGGGGAAGCAGCCATCTTCGGAACCAAATTCTTCACGAACATCGGCTTCCTTTGGTACAACGTAATTGGCGCGGTCGTAGTGGTGACGACAGGGCTGTTACTGACCGCGGCCACGCCCCGCCGCGTTGATATCGCGTGAGCTGGTGGTGGGCAGTACCTGAGCGCCGCCCACCGCGGCGAGTCTTACTTGCCACCCTGGAAGAGCAGAGGCGCGAAGACCGCTAGGTTGCGTCGCCAGACCATCCAGGTATGTGCGCCTGGAGTTTCCACCCACGTGACTTTGATCTCTTTCGACTTAAGCCACTCGACGAATTTGCGGTTTGGATCAATCAACCGGTCCTCCGTCCCACAGGCGATCCAGAGCAATTTCAGTTGCGCATTCGCCTTGGCGTCCAGATTTGGGTACTCGGCGCCGTAGTTGTGATCGCCGCCGCCCGCACTGAAAGCTCCAACATAGGCGAAGCGCTCCAGCGCGTTCAGGCCGGTGAATAGCGACTCTGCCCCGCCCATCGATAGGCCCGCGATAGCGCGTAGAGTGCGGTCCTTCGACACCCGGTAGTCCTTCTCCACCGCTGGTATCACCTCGGCAAACAAGGCGTCGCGGTACTTGTCACGGTTGCGCGTCCCGATGCTCGGGTCGCGAACGCCGGTCCAGCCTCCGGTGACGATTTCAGGAGCGCCGTAGCCCAGTGTCATGACGACCACCATCGGCTTGATCTGGCGTTGGGCAAGGAGGTTGTCCAGGATTACATGGGCACGACCAACCGCTGCCCAGCCACTCGCATCGTCGCTGAAACCATGAAGCAGGTAGAAGGTCGGGTATGGCTTTTTCGCTTTCTGATTGTAATCGGGCGGCGTGTAGACGTAGTAGTCGCGCTGGTCGCCGATCACGCCCGACTTGTAGAACTGGTGGTGGATTGTGCCGTGCGGCACGTCGTTCACTTCCCATGGCAGCGTGAGTGGACCGTGCACGTGAACTACGCTCTGCGGTCCGATCAGGTTGGGTTTGATCCCGGGGTTGTTGGGATCCATCAGGCCGACGCCATCGGCGATGAAAGAGTATCCATAGAGATCGGGTTCGAGCGCTTCGGTCGTGACGGTCCAAACGCCTTTGTCGTCCTTTTGCATTGCGACAGGCTTGGCGCCCTCGCGCGACAGAAGCACGGTTTGGGCATTCGGAGCCTTGAAGCGGAAGGTAACGCGATGGTCGGGCGAAACCTCCGGGGACACGATGGGGGCAGCAGGCTGGGCGAGCACGGGGATCGCCGCCGCCGCGAACAGGAATAGTAAAGTGCGAGACATGGCGACTAAATTCTATCGGGATTGAAAGTTGCCTGGGCGCTCCCACGCGATTTATGCGCACCATACGCACATCCCCCACGGCTGCGGCACGAACCTCCCGGTGAGCATCCACGAATGACTGGCTTCACCAACCTTTACAAAGCGGGCAAGCGCTCAGCGCCGGGCACTTCGATACAATTGCGGACATACGGTGGTTAATACTCGATTGAGTTGAACGTCCTGGCGGTGTAGCTTCCGCGTGATTGCGCGGGGTGAATTCGCCTTAGCGAGCCTGTCGATCGTCGGCCACTTCCAGATCTAACCGTTCGGGCGTGAATCCTGTCTATCGCATCGCTCCGCCCGGAATCAGCCGCTCCGAGTGGCTTGGGTAAATTGGTTTCCGGGAAAGAGTATTGAGTACCTAATATGCAGCAGCATCACTACAGCCGAGATGGACAGACGCAGCCGGTAATTCGGCGCTTGGTGACGCCTTTGGCTCATCGCGGCCGGTTCAGTTGCCTCCTCTCCAGCGCCGCCCTCGCGATCGCGGCACTGATCCTGTCAGGCTGCCAGCGGCAGAAGGCAGCCATGGCCATGCCCGCTCCCGAGGTCGAAATCGCCACTGTTGCCGTGCGCGATGTGCCTGTCACGAAAGAGTGGGTGGGCACTTTGGACGGGCGTGTGAACGCACAAATCCGGGCACAGGTTTCCGGCTACTTGATGAAACAGAATTACAGTGAGGGCTCGTTCGTTCACACCGGTCAATTGCTGTTCGAGATCGATCCACGCCCGTTCCAGGCCGCGCTCAATCTGGCCAAGGGAAGCCTGGCCCAAGCGGAAGCTAATCTGCAACAGGCACGGGCCAATCTAGCCCAGACCAAAGCCCGGCTTGGCAAAGCAAATCTCGACGTGGCACGCTACACGCCGCTGGCCAAGACGAAGGCCATCAGCCAGGAAGAACTGGACAATGCCGTGCAGAGTCAACTGGAGGCCGCCGCGGCGGTCCAGTCTTCCGAGGCGGCAATCGAATCGGGTAAGGCGGCCATCGCGACAGCCAAAGCGGCTGTCGAAAACGCCGAGTTGAATCTGAGCTTCACTAAGATCATCGCCCCGATCAACGGCATCGCAGGACTGGCGAAAGCGCAGGTAGGCGATCTCATTGCGCCGGCCGGTGGCGAGTTGACGACAGTGTCCACGGTAGATCCAATCAAGGCGTATTTCACGGTGAGCGAACAGGAGTATCTGGATAACGACAGTCCGCTGCAGGGAGCCGCGCGCGGTTCCGGCGGCAAACTGGAACTGGTGTTGGCGGACGGTTCGCTCTACAAACATAAGGGCACGTTTTACATGGCGGATCGGCAGGTGGACGTCGGTACGGGCACGCTGCGAGTTGCTGCGCTCTTTCCGAATCCTGGCAACTTCCTGCGTCCCGGGCAGTATGGCCGGCTTCGCGCCGTGCTGAGCACGCGCAAGAATGCGGTTTTGGTGCCGCAGCGAGCCGTGACGGAATTGCAGGGTAGCTACCAGGTAGTTGTGGTCGGAGGTGACAATATTGCCCGTATCCGTAAGGTGAAACTCGGTGATCGCATCATGGACCAGTGGCTGATCGAGGATGGCGTCGCCGCGGGTGAGAATGTGATTGTGGAGGGCATACAAAAAGTGCGGGACGGTGTGCCGGTCCAGCCCAAGCCTTACACCCAGAACACGGGGACGAGGTAGCAAGCATGTCAAGGTTCTTTATCGACCGCCCGATTGTGGCGATTGTCATTGCGATGCTCACCGTGATTGTGGGTGTCATCTCCTTGTTCTCCCTGCCCGTTGCGCAGTATCCGGAGATCGTCCCGCCGGTAGTCCAGGTGAACGCGACCTATTTGGGTGCCGACGCACAGACGATCGAGCAGTCGGTGGCTGCCCCGATTGAACAGCAAATGAGCGGTGTGGACAATTTGCAGTACATGCTGTCAACCAACTCCAACAATGGCGCCATGAACCTGGGCCTGACTTTTGGAGTGAAGACCGATCCGAACATCGACCTGATCCTCACGCAGATGCGAGAATCGCTCGCAGTCACCCAACTGCCCGCAGACGTGGCCAATTACGGTATCACCATTAGAAAAGCAGCATCCTCGCCGCTGATTATGTTCTCGCTGTATTCGCCCAAGGGGACACGCGACCGGAATTTTCTTGCGAACTACGCTTACATCAACCTTGTAGATCAGTTCGCGCGCGTGCCCGGCGTCGGCGACGTGATGGTCTTCGGCGGCAGATATGCGATGCGGATTTGGGTGAAGCCGGACCAGTTGGCCAAACTTCAGGTCACGGTTCCTGAAATTGCCCGAGCGATTCAACAGCAGAACACGGTGAACCCGGCGGGCCAGATCGGGAGTGAACCCGCGCCTGACGGCCAGGAGTTCACCTATACGGTGCGCGCGCAAGGCCGCCTGATCACGCCGGAGGAGTTCGGCCAGATCGTGATCCGTGCCGACCGCAACGGTTCGGTGCTGCGGTTGAAAGACGTGGCACGCATTGAACTGGGCGCCGAGAATTACAACGTATACGGCCGGATCAACGGCAAGCCCGCCGCGGTCATGCCCGTATTCCAGTTACCCGGGTCGAATGCGCTCGATGCTGCACGAGGCGTGCGGGAACTGATGGCCCAACTGAAACAGCGCTTCCCGGAGGACGTGGATTATCTGGTTTCTCTCGATACAACCCAGGCCGTGTCTGCTGGCATTTCGGAAATTGTGGAGACGCTTTTCATCGCCCTCCTGCTGGTCGCGCTGGTGGTGTATGTGTTCCTGCAGGACTGGCGCGCAACACTCATCCCATTGCTGGCCGTGCCCGTTTCCCTGATCGGCACGTTCATACTTTTCCCGATGCTCGGCTTCTCGATCAACACGCTGTCACTATTCGGCCTCGTGCTGGCCATTGGATTGGTAGTCGACGACGCAATCGTGGTTGTTGAAGCCGTACAGCATCACATTGAGGAGGGGATGTCGCCGCGCAACGCCTCGCTCAAGGCAATGGAGGAGGTCTCCGGCCCGGTCATCGGTATCGCCATCATCCTGGCAGCCGTGTTCGTCCCCACTGTTTTCGTGCCGGGCATCACGGGCCGCCTGTACCAGCAATTCGCCATCACGATTGCCGTATCGGTACTCATCTCAGCTTTCAATGCGCTCACGCTGAGCCCCGCGCTGTCCAGCCTGCTACTCCGTCACAAGACTGAGTTGAGAGGCCCTCTGGCACCGCTCTTCCGTGGGTTCAACAAGGCTTTCGACAGTGGGCGGAACGAATACGTGAACGTCTGCCGTTCGCTGATCCGCAAGTCCGCTATCGCGATCATCCTGCTGCTCGTGTGCGGAGCATTCTGCGGCTGGATGGGCATGAAACTCCCGGCAGGTTTTCTGCCCGAAGAGGACCAGGGATACTTGATGCTTTCACTCCAGTTGCCCAACGCCTCGTCTCTGCAGCGCACAGAGAAGGCCGGCATCATGCTCGAAGAGGCAATGAGCAAGATCCCGGCGATTGACACTTATACGAACGTGGTCGGCTACAACATGCTGGGAGGCGGAGCAAGTACCTACAACTCGACGTTCTTCGTCCGCCTGAAGAACTGGGAAGAACGCAAGCAACCCGGCGAGCAGGCTGCCGCTTTGTCACGACAACTCAGCATGCAGTTCTCCCGGCTGCCGCAGGGGATCGCCTTCGCGATCACTCCGCCGGCCATCCCCGGCGTGGGCTCTTCCGGAGGCGTCAGCTTCGTGCTGGAGGATCGCTCTGGCAAGGACCTGGAATACCTCACGGAGAACCTCCAGACTTTCCTTCAGGCGGCCAGGAAGCGACCGGAACTCGCATCGCTGAACACCACCTTTCTCCCGACTGTGCCGCAGGTGTTCGCCAGAGTCGATCGTGACAAGACCATTTCGCAAGGCGTCGCGGTTGGCGACGTGTACCAGACCCTGCAAGCCTTCATGGGTGGCGCATTCATCAATTACTTCAACCGCTTTGGGCGGCAGTGGCGCGTGTTCCTGGAGGCAGAGGGTGAGGATCGTACCCGCGCAGAGAACGTCGGCCAGTTCTACGTGCGCAACGCCAAAGGGGACATGGTTCCGCTCTCCGCACTGACGGAGATGGCGACCATGACCGGACCGGAATTCACACAACGCTACAACCTCTACCGATGCGCGCAGGTTTTCGCCACGCCTGCGGCCGGCTACAGTTCGGGCCAGGCCATGAAAGCTCTGGAGGAGACATTCAACCAATCGATGCCGCGCGAAATGGGATTCGATTATTCGGGGATGTCGTTCCAGGAGCAGGCGGCGCAAAAGGGCCTGTCGCCGGTTGCCGTGTTCGGCATGTCGTTGATTTTCGTCTTCCTGATCCTGGCTGCGCTCTACGAGAGTTGGACGCTGCCGATGAGCGTTCTGCTGGGCACGCCAATTGCGGCCGCCGGAGCGATGG
Organism: uncultured Acidobacteriia bacterium; assembly: GCA_903909435.1. Lineage (GTDB taxonomy): Bacteria > Acidobacteriota > Terriglobia > Bryobacterales > Bryobacteraceae > CAIVVT01. Next base: position 109,731 of record CAIVVT010000149.1, read on the forward strand.
CAACGCTCTATGTGCGCAGCATGACAAACGACGTTTACGCACAAATCGGGCTAGTGATGCTGATCGGCCTCGCGGCGAAGAACGCGATTCTTATCGTCGAATTCGCCAAGGTTCGATATGAGGCCGGCATGAGCTTGGTGGAGGCGGCTCTCGCTGCTGCGAGACTCAGGCTGCGCCCGATTCTGATGACTTCTTTCGCCTTCATTCTGGGTTGCGTACCGCTGGCCATTGCTTCGGGCTCGGGCGCGATCGCGCGCCGGGTGGTGGGCAGTTGCGTCATAGGCGGAATGCTCGCGGCAACGTGCATCGCGGTGCTGCTGATCCCTGTGACGTTCTACCTGATGGAGCGGCTCGGTGGAGCGAGAGTCGAGGGCCGGCACTTGCCCGCAGTGCAGGACGTCGAGAAAGGAAGCGCTCCCAATGCGTAGAATTTGGCTGGCCATTGCGCTTGGCTCATTCGGTTTGTTCTCGGGTTGCGTGGTTGGTCCGAAGTACAAACCGCCCACGGCCAGCGCTCCGCCGGCGTTCCGCGGTCAGGAGGGCGCGGCGCAAAATGCCTCGATTGCTGACCTGCCTTGGTGGCAAGTCTTCCAGGACCAGACCCTCCAACAACTGGTTCGCAAAGCCATTGCCAATAATTTAGACATCCGCATCGCGGCCACCCGCGTCGAGCAGGCGCGTGAACTCGCGTCCCAGGCTAGGTCGCAGTACCTTCCCGGGGCAGGTTATGAGGCGGGGGTCAGTGGCGGCAAGAATGAAGCTGCCGGTGCCCCTGGCCCCAATGGCGGCAATACGCGCGGGGCGGCGCTGGCTGGAATCCAGGCAACTTGGAACCTCGATCTGTGGGGCAAGATCCGGCACATGAACGAGGCTGCTCTGGCGGAATACGTCGCGACCGAGCAGGGGCGCCGCGGCGTACTACTGTCACTAGTCAGCAGTGTGGTCCAGGGCTACTACGAATTGCTGGAGTTGGACCTGCAACTCGAAATCGCACACCGGACCGCCGATTCACTCAAGGGCAGTTTGAAGATCTTCGAGGCGCGGCTTGAAGGCGGAACGGCTTCACGATTGGAGACGGCGCGCGCGGAGGCGGCGCTCGCCAGCACCGCCGCGCAGATCCCGGATCTGGAACGGCGCATCGCGCTCAAGGAAAACGAGATCAACCTGCTGCTCGGTAACAGCCCGGGGTCGATTCAACGCGACGCGAAACTGGCGAGCCAAACTCTTCCGCCGGACGTCCCCGCGGGGCTGCCATCCACATTGCTGGAACGGAGGCCCGACGTATTACAGGCCGAGCAGGCGGTCCGTGCGGCGAACGCACAGATCGGCATTGCGACGGCGTCGTTCTTTCCAACCATCGGGCTGACCACCATCTTTGGCCGGATGAGTTCTCCGCTCGAGGACTTCCGGACAGGGCGAAACAACATCTGGAGTCTCGCCGCCAGTGCCACGGGTCCGCTCTATGCGGGCGGGTCGCTACGTTCCAGGAAGCGGCAAGCCGTCGCTGCGTGGGAAGAAACCAAACTACGCTACGAGCAGACCGCGCTTGGCGCTTTTCGTGACGTGTCCAACGCTCTGATCACGCGGCAACAACTCGAGGCTATCCGCGCCGAGCAGATTCAAGCCGTCAAGTCTGGACGCGTGGCGGTTGAGATCGCGACGCAGCGTTACACCGCCGGCAAGTCGAGCTATTACGAGGTGCTGACCTCGCAACAGGAACTGTTCCCTGCTGAAAACGCATTGGCGCAGACCGAGTTCAATCGACGACTGGTGATCGTGCAGCTATTCCAGGCGCTGGGCGGTGGATGGAATCTGAAGACGCCCGAGTGGGGTGGTACGCCGGCATTGAGCACACCGCCGTCTCCTGGACCTTCGAATTAGTACAGTGGGGCGCTGCTCAAGCGCCTGCCCAATTGAGCAGCAGTCCGCGCTACCTCGTGCGGAGCCGATCTACTTGCGCACTACGACGCTGAAGTCCTCCATCATCCCGTAGCCGTCCAGGTCGTACGAATCGCCTGACGGCTGCGCGAGCGGAGTCGGCGGATAGCGGTGGCTCCACGGGGTGACTAATCCCCGGCTGATCTTCCCCAGGTGCGGGCCGAAGACGTTCTTGAGACTGCCATAAATGACAACTTCGATTTCGTTGTCGCCGTCCTTCAGCAGCGGTGCGATGTTCACTTCCCAGGGCCGGCTCACGAGTGCCCCGGCACTTTTGCCATTTACGCGTACTTCGGCCGTCGTGCCCCACCATCTACCTAGCCGCACGACCGCGGCCCGGCTTGTCTTCAGCATGAAATGGCGTGAGTATTCGACCCTGTCGCCAAAGAACGGCAAGCCCTGCGACTTCCACGTGCCGGTCGTCAGCGAGGCGGTCGGCACGATGCTCCAGCCGGCCGCTTCGGCCTTCACCCCGAAGTTGCCCAGGATGTAAACGGGTTCCAACTCGTGATGCACGGTGAACGGCCGCGCGATCAGCGTCAGTACATTTTGCCCTGCGTGCGTTTGGGCGGCGATGTCGTAGCGCCCGAAATCCGGATCGATCCAGATTGAGTCGTCGGGAGCTTTCACCTCATGGCCGTTCACCAGGACCCTCCACAACCAGGGCCGCTCGACTACAGCCTGCATCCCGCTCAAGGCTACGCCTGCCGAAACGTTGAAATGGAATGACGTTTCGAATCCCGAGTCCTCAGGGAAGTGGTCCTTGTCCAGGATCTCTGTCTTGTACTGGGTGGTAGACAGCCAGGGGTTGCCGGCAAAGCCGTAGTGTTTGAAAATGTCCTCCTGCGCTTTGAAAAAATGGACCCCTTTGGCCACTTGTCCGGCCAGCTTCAGGTCGAGGTAGTCGAGCTTGAGGATGTTGGGTGAGAGTGCGCGCACCGTCAAGGGACCGACAGGCGCGGCGACCGTTTCTGCCCGATTTTGCTCGGCAGCAGGCGGAGGGGCACTCACTCCCTTTTGCGAGACATAGAGCAGCAAACTGCCGGCGGGCGGGAGGTCGATGCTGACTCGTACCGAGCCGGCATTCGACTTCGACGACTCGTATGGAAACGGCGTGAACTCGCCCGTGAAGGGATCCATCTTCTGGACATAGCGTCCAGCCACACTGAAAGCTCTATTGGAGTCCGCTTCGAGACTCGTATTCACGAGGAACAAAATCTGGCCGCCATCGAGTTGCCGGCGCAAGTGGAACAACTCCCCGCTTGCGACCTTGCCCGATCCCAACGCCGCGACCCCGGCAAGGCCAAGTTGCTCTGGCGTTGCGAGGTGTTTCCAGCGCGCAGCATACTTGGCCGCTAGCGATGACACTGCCTCCGAGGAACCACCACCGACTAGTTTGGGCGGATCGACGAACGAGAGCACCGTTCCGCCAGCTGCGAGGAACTTCTCGATCAGCACGACAGTCGTTTTGTCGAGGCTTTCGGTACCGGGCGGCAGAATCAGCTTCGAGTAGGAGCGCTGTTTGACGACGAGTTTCGCGCCCGCATCCGATCCAAACTCACGTAGTATCTGCTCGGAACCTAGGTCGTACTCGAATTGGTGCGCTTCCAACTGATTCAAGAAGCCCTGGAAGCTCTCGCCGATCTCTTTCAAACGCGCGCCGGACTCCGGCCGCGCCGCGTACATCCAGGCCGAGGTCGTGGGCTCTATAATCAGCGTGTCGTTGCGGGTCTCGCCCGCGGACAAGGCCAGCGACAGGCGCGCAAAGTAATCGGCCAAGGCATGATACTGGCTCCACCACGGATCATGCTCACCAAACGATTGCGGGAAGTCGTACTTGCGGCCGCCCACCAGCGTGGAATAGCTCAGATGCTGGTTCATGAAGTTGATGCCCATGGCGTATTCCCAATCGCCGAGCCGCTTCATGTCCTCGAAGCGCAATTCCCACCCAGCCGCGCCATAGGTCTCGCTCAACGTCCGGCGGCGTCCCATTTGTGAAGCTACGGAGGCGAGTTCGCGCCCGGAGCGCACGTTTCCGAACTGCGCATTGGGGCCCTCGGCGTATTGGTTGAAGAGCATGTCGATGGCGGGCTGCTGGTGCCAGGCGTACATGGCCATGTTGTCGGGGCCGTTGAACGGATCCGGCCATGAATGTTCCCAATAGTGGCCGGTCCACTTGAGGTTGTGCTTCTCCGTGTATTCGAAATACGGTTTGCTCCAGCGCTCAACAAACAGGTCGAGTAGCGTGCTCTGGTAGTCGTGCCTTACCTTCTTCCAATCGCCCGTTTCCGCGAACAGCGCCGGCAGCGCCGGCGTGAGGTCATAGCCCCAGCGCCTCTTGAATTGCTCGAACAGTTCGGGTGTCCAGCGCACGGATTCCCGGCTCGGCGGCTCGATGTTGGGCTCGTCAGTGAAAATGCCGGGAACCGTCTTTCCGAACGCATAGCCGATCGCGCGTTCGTATCCGGGCATCGTGACGTCAAGAAACTTCTGCGTGACGCCGGGACGGATCAGGTCGACGTATGACCATCCGCCATACCAGGCGGTCCGTGGGTAATAAGTGATCTCGTAGAGCGCGAATTCGCCGTCCTTGCCGGCATATTCCGCAGTGCCCGCCGTGATATCTTCCCAGGCACCGCCGTTGCGGCGCAGGATGGCGGCGTAGCGCTTGGCGGCGTCGGGTTCCAGCTTCGATTGTTTGACGGGACGCAGCCCTTGCCCTTCGTTCCATGACTCGGGCATTTGCTCGTTGACATGGCCGCCAGCGAAGCCGCTGGGGAACGAGTTCTCGTCATAGAGCCAAGCTTCCATGCCCATCTCTCTCGCGCGCTTAACCGTGTAGCCGATCAGGTCGAACCAGCGCTGCGAGAGGTACTCGGTGATCAGTCCATAGCGCGGGTGGATGAAGAAGCCGTGGATGCCCTGGGACTGAAACGCGTTCAGGTGGCGGTCGATCTCCTGCTCCGTCACTTCGCCGTTCCACACGAGAAACGGCATGGTGGAATATGCGGACGGCGGCTTGGCGAAGTTCTCGCGGACCCAACTGAATGTGTCTTCAGCTGGCGCTACAGTCTTCGAGGGAGAAGCGGCGGGGGGCGCGGCCAACGCTGCGGCTGTAACCCAGAGAGCTAAGAGGACAGGGCGCATAACGCCCCGACGATATCACAGCCGCCCCGCGATCGTGCGGCTCGCTAAGGACTGACGGGCACGCTGGCCTAAATCTCGATCGAGCTGACTGGCACCCGCGAGCGGCGTCCTTCGACCATCACGATGCCGCTGTCGGTGACGTGATAGCGCTTGCGGTCGCTGGCCAGATCGTAGCCGATGACCGTGTCCTCCGGCAGAACCACGTTCTTGTCGAGGATCGCTCGGCGGACCTTGCAGCGGCGGGCTATATTGCAGTTGTCGAACACGATGGAGTCTTCGATCAGACTGCCTGCATGGACACGCACGTTGCGGCCCAGGACCGAATTGCGCACCATGCCGCCCGACAGAATCGAACCCGAACTGACGATGGAGTCGATGGCGCTGCCACGGCGGCCCTCTTCATCGAACGTGAACTTGGCCGGCGGGTCATCGTAGCCGGCGGTGCGGGTCGGCCACTGCCGGTTGTACAGGTTGAGCACCGGAGCGACCGCCCGCAAGTCCATATTCGCGTCGTAATAGGCGTCGATGGTCCCGACGTCGCGCCAGTAGACCGGGGCGTCAATCGGATCGCCGGGAATGCGGTTGGTGCCGAAATCGTAAGCGAAAACCTCGCCGCTCTCCACCCACTTGGGCAGGATGTCTCGCCCGAAATCGTGGGAGGAATCTTCCAGCCGGGCGTCTTCGTAGAGGTACTTCAGCAGCGGCCCGGTGGAGAAGATGTAGTTGCCCATCGAGGCCAGGACCATATTGGGGTTGCCCGGCATTGTCGGGGCGTCTGGATTCTTCTCATGGAAGCGTAGGATTCGTCCGTTGGGCGCCGTCTCGATCACGCCGAATTCCGCAGCCAGTTCACGCGGTACTGGAATCGCGGAGATCGTCGCCTGGGCACGTTTCTGTTCGTGGAATTCGATCATCTCCCGCACGTTCATGCGGTAGATGTGGTCGGCCCCGAAAATGGCAACGACGTGGGGATCAGATTGCTCCAACAGGTTGATGTTCTGGAAGATCGCGTCGGCGGTGCCGCGGTACCATGTCTCGCCCGGTGAACGCATCTGCGCGGGGACCGGAATGATGTACTGGCTCTTCATCACCGGGGAGAATTCCCAGCCGTCGCGCAGGTGCTGGAGTAGAGACTGGCTCTTAAACTGGATCAGCACATAGATGGACTGTATGCCGGAATTCACCAGATTCGAGAGCACAAAATCGACGATCCGGTACTGGCCGCCAAAGGGGACCGCCGGCTTTGCTCGTTCCTTGGTCAGCGGATAAAGGCGGGTTCCTTTCCCGCCGGCAAGCACAAATGAGAGAACTCGAAGTTGCATGAAGCGGTCCTACTCCGTGTCGTGAATCATACCATTTGGTTGTTTCACCGCGGTGAGGAGAAACCGGGAGCACTGCGGTCGAACTGCCGCCCCGGTCTACCTTGCACCCGTGCCGGACATTCCTGCTGCAGACCCCGCTGGATCCAGCCGCAGGTTCGTCCGAATACCATCCGGCTTCGCCACCTGACTTAAGCGACTTAACTCAATTGTCTAATGATTGTCTAATGAATGAGAGGGGCAAGTGCCACAAACCGATTCTTTTTCGGTGAATGCCGGCGCGCGCCTCATTCTGCTGGCCTGCCGCGTGCAGGATTTACGACCGTCCGGCACCAAGAAAACGCTCCTGCCGGACGGGCCGGAGAGTTGCCCGTTTGCGGCAGGTGTGCATAGAATAGTGCATAAAAGAAGCGTCCCCAACCTTGGCGCTCTAGCTTGGCCCGTACATCACCCGATTTGAGAGGAAAAGCAAGTGGAGTCCCCGAACCGTCGCCTCATACGCCCGCCACTTTCCGATTCCAAGGATAAGGGAGTCCCTGCCAACCGCCCCGTCATCAAAAAGCAAACGCCGCCAGACACGACCAACGCCGAGAATTTCTACTACGTGAAACAGATGCAGTCGAAGACCCCGATGGTGATCGTGCTGCAGGACGGTGAGACGTTGCACGGCGTGATCGAGTGGTACGACAAGACCTGCTTGAAAGTGAACCGCGAGGGTGGGGAGCCTAACCTGCTGCTCTACAAGTCGTTCATCAAGTATCTGTACAAGGCGTAAGCCCCGCCGTTTACCCGTTTTGCTCTTCGTGTGCCAGTGCCTTGCGCTTTAGAGCCAGGCGTTGCGCCCGCCTGGCATCCGCTTCCCGCCAACGCCTCTTCTCTGTATCAGTATCCGGAATCACGGGCCGGACCGGATGCGGTTTCCCGTCTTCATCCAATGCTACAAAAGTGACGTAAGAAGAGTTTGTGTGTAGAACGACACCCGTGTGCAGGTCCTCCACGAGCACTTTAACCCCCACTTCCATCGAAGTGCGAAAGACGCGATTCACTGAGGACTTCAGCGTAATTAGCTGTCCGATTCGAATGGGGTGCAGGAAGCTCATGGAGTCCACTGAGGCCGTCACTACGGCACGCCGGCAGTGGCGAATGGCGGCCGTGGCCGCTGCCAGATCGACCAGATGCATGATCCGCCCACCCAGCACATTGCCCAGCGGGTTGGCGTATATAGGCAGAGCAAACTCGGCGATTTCGCTCAATGAGTCACGAACCGGGCATCCATCCATAGTTGAGAGCGTAACACTGCCAGCTCCGGCAGGGCCTCTTTCGGACTCGCCGGATCGAGCAGAAGCATCTAATACGGAGAATATGTCACGCCTCGAATCGCTGCGGGCACTGGTGGAACAGAGTCCTGAGAACAGCCGCTTCCGCTTCATGCTGTGCATGGAGTTGCTTGGCACCGGCGATCCCGCCGGAGCCGTCCGTGAATTCGATGAACTGGTGCGGACAGACCCGGACTACGTCGCAGGCTATTTTCAGGCGGGACGTGCGTCGGAAGGCCTGGGTAACCTCGATGCCGCACGCGCGTATTACACGCGCGGTCTGGAAGCCGCCCGTCGCACAGGCGATCGGCACGCCGAGAGCGAACTGTCCGAGGCGCTCGATATGCTCGACTGACGGGGGTATCGGTCCTCTCGGAGGCTGCTCTACCTTCCGAGATCGAAAAATCGGCCATTGAGCAGTTGCCCGGGTCGCTCCAGGCCCTCAAGCACGAGCGCCACTGCGCTAGCCTTTCCCTCTGAACAGGAACACCAATTCAATCAGCAGGATGATCACAACCAGCAACTCCAGGAAAAACGCGCGGCCCTGGTGAAACTGGTCCATCATGAACTCGTATAACTCACCGGCCGTGTGCAATTTGCCGTCCACCAGCCGGCGGTAGTCCTCAACGCCCACCTTGGCGGCGGCCAGGCGATACAGGCGTGCCGAGAACATATCGCTCAGGAATTTGATGGAAGTGTCAACTCGTTCCGTCAGCTCTCGAATGTCCAGGCGGATCCTGTTCAATTCCTGAGCTTGAGACGCCAGTCGCCAGCGCGTCAGCAAGCTCCCCTTCTTCTCGAGTACCCGGTATACATCCCGCAACAACCTGCTCAGGACGGCATCGTAGTACCTGAACTCGAGAAGCTGCGTATTGGCGTACTCCAGCAACCGGATCGTTGGCGCCGCGTCCTCGGCCGTATCGTGAATGAATGCCGCGGTCCAGCCGACCACCAGCAGGTCATCCGGATAGTAGGACATCCTGGAACCCAGTATTTCCTCGGTTTCTGGCTGGGACAACTCCGCTTGCTCGCAGCGAACGATTCTTGCGATCTCATGCCCATGCTCGGCGATCAACGCTGCCGCGGTTGAGGCTGGCTCCGTCTCCCTCAAGTGAATGATGTAGTAGTCTTCGCTAAGCCAGTCTTCATGCGGTTTGAGCAGCGCCGACTTCGCTCGCTCCAGGGAGCGGCGCACCGTTTCCAGCGCATGCCCTTCCACTTCGTGGGAGGTCATCCAACGACTGGAGAGATCCGTGAGCTGTGGCCAATCCGCCGCGAACGGCAGTTCGAGCTTGATGCTCACTACGCCGTACTCGTAGTAGTTCAATTCTCCCTGCAAACTGCTTCCGCTCGCGAGCACGAGTGGCTGCAGTTGCTGTACGACGGGCGGGCGTTCGAAGCGAACGTATTCAGGCGAGGGATGGCGGAAGCTCGGTTCGCGGCGCGCTTGCACACCGAGAATTCCCCGCAGCGCGTCCAGGTCGATTTCCTCGCAAACGTCGTACAGCCAGAGAATCCACAGCGAGCCGGTGAGAGGAGTCTCCGCCATAGCCTGTCGATTATACCGTGAAGTGGTTCTGAGCCAAGACTAGGCGGGCAGGGCAATTGCCACCGCACCCGGTCGTGGGTGAAGCCGAAGCCCCGAGAACAGCAAGGCTAAAACGGCACGTCGTCGTCGGTGATTCCCGGGCCGAAATCGTCGGCCGGGGCGGGCGCTGGACCCGAGTGCGCCGCGGGAGGACGCTGCGCCTGCTGACGGGGAGCGGATATCGGACCTCTCGGGCGGCTCTCCTGCGACTCCTCGGGGTATCCCCCCTCGGAACGCGGGGCGCCGCCACCCTGTCCGCTCAGGAGGATGATATCGTCCACCACTACTTCCGTGGCGGAGCGCTTTTGGCCGTCCTTATCGTCCCAACTGCGGGTTCTTAGGCTACCCTCAAGATACACCTGCTTGCCCTTGGTCAGGTACTGGACAAGGTTGTCGTTGCGCCACAGCACGATGCGGTGCCAGTCCGTCTCGTCTTTCCACTCGCCGGTCTGGGCGTCCTTTGTGCGGCGGTTGGTCGCCAGCGTGAATTGAGAAACCGCGATGCCAGCTGGGGTGTACCGGGTCTCGGCGTCTTTGCCGAGATGACCTACGAGAATGACTTTGTTGACGCTACGGCCTGCCATATCTCGGAAGCGTAACACAAAGTAGGTCAACAACTCTGATAGCCTCGGAAGACTCTTGAAACTGAGACGTTCGCGGCGCATTATTGACTTAATAGTCGGGACCGCGCTGTTCCCCTGAGCGGAGAGGTGAAGTATGCGGGTGCCGGAACGATCAAGGAAGTAGCGATGCCGAGTCCTGGACCTCAAGCATTCGCGGCAAAGACTCAGGTGTGCGCCTGCTTTGCCTTGGCCTGCGTTTTTGCGGGTGCGGGCGGCTGCCTCGGCCAAGTACTACTCACCGGTCCGGGCGGCGCCCCTAATCTCCTTGGCACGGATCTGGCTGTGTTCGAGGCGCGTGAGACCCGTAAAGACTTACCTTGCACCGTCGTCGCCCAGAAACCCGTCCTCGGTTTTGACCTCAGATTTCATTCTGGATATGACATTTCGGTCCCGCTGAAGGAGTTGGCGGGCATTCAGAATCAACTAATCGTGGTTTTTCGCGTTGCGGATGGCTCCAAACCCGATTTTCCTGTTTACTTCGTGCAGCGCATCAACGTCCCAACCATAGAAGAGGATGCCCGGGGCGAAGCTCTCCTTCAGGGCAGTTTTGATTTAGGCGAGGGAAGGTACCAGGTGGATTGGTTGATGAGAGATCGCTCCGATCGCGTCTGCTCCTCGTCATGGGAGTCGGAGGCTGTGCTGTCCCCGAAGGATAAGGGGGTCGCCGTAACGCTGGAAAAGGGTGAAATCGCTCCCACTGACCGGGAGCAGTTTGAACCCGAGCCCTTCCTCCGAAGGTCGGACAACAGCAGCGGCCTGACTATGAAAGTGCTGGTCAATTTCGCACCCCAAAACGCGCAGTCGGCGACTTTGCAGCAAAGCGACACCGACGCACTGGTTTCGGTTTTGCGATGCATGCAGCGTGACCCCCGCATCGGACGATTCTCCGTCGTCGCATTCAACGTGCAGGAGCAAAAAGTGCTCTACCGGCAAGAGGGTTTGAGCGAGATTGACTTTCCAGCCATTGGCGAAGCACTGCGCAATCTGCATCTGGGCCGGGTGGATATTTCGCGTTTGGGCCAGAAGAACTCGAACAGCGACTTTCTGGGTGACCTGCTTGTGAACGAAATCGGTGCGCCCGAAAAGCCGGACGCTTACGTGATCGCTGGTCCCAAAACGCTGATGGAAGAGTCGATTTCGTCCGAGAAGCTCAAGGCCTCACCGGGAACGGACTTACCGGTTTTTTATTTGAACTATAACCTGAGCCCCCAGACGACGCCCTGGCGGGACGCGCTCAGCGGCGCCATTAAGTTTTTCAAAGGGCAGGAGTTCACGATATCGAAACCCCGGGACCTTTGGTTCGCGATCACGGAGTTAGTCGGCAAGGTAGTAAAGTCAAAGGCAGATCGGCGGGAGACGGCTTCCGCCGCAGTGGGGAAAGGTTCATGAGCAGTAGTTGCCGGGGTGTTGCTGGAGTTTTTGTGGGGTTCATGTTGTGCGTCTCTGCGCAGGCATGGTGGATCTTGCCACCGCCTTCCGCCGGTGAGCCGCGCAAGTTGGCCCCCTATGTGACTTCGCCAATATCCGTAGTGGACAAAATGCTCGAAGCTGCGGGACTGCGCAGTGGGGATACGCTATATGACCTCGGGTGCGGCGATGGCCGGATCGTGCTGGCCGCCGCCAAGGGATTTGGGGCCAAAGCGGTAGGCATAGAGATCTCCGACGCGCTGGCCAAACGAGCGCGGCAGCAGGCCGAGAACATGGGACTGCAGGATCAGGTGAAGATTATCACCGGAGACATGATGGCGGTTGACGTCAGCCCGGCCAGCGTGGTCTCGCTGTACCTGATGACCGAGGCGAATGACACGTTGCGTCCGAAGCTGGAACGCGAGTTGAAGCCCGGCTCGCGGGTCGTTTCGTTGGAATTCAAAGTGCGCGGGTGGAAGCCCTCTAGAGTGGCCAAGGTGGAACTGCACAACCACCCTTATACGATTTACGTGTACGACATGCCGCAGCGCTAGTGGCACGCGGCCACGCACCTAAAGATTGGACCCCCAATCCCTTTTGACGTTCCAACCGCCAGTTTTTCAATTCGCGCGATGCCCGGCCAAGCGGCGCGTGCCGGCCGCGTGCCATCCTGAAGGAAGCGTAGATTCAGGAGGCTGTCCCGTTGGCTGAGTTTGACGTCGTTGGAGTCGGTTTGAACGCAACCGACACGATGATTCTGATCCCCCATTTCCCGTCTTATGGCGGCAAGGTTCCGTTCACCGCGGAAATCACCAGCCCCGGCGGGCAGGTGGCCAGCGCCATGGTCTGCTGCGCCAAACTGGGCCTTCGCACGAAGTACATCGGCGCAATCGGCGATGACGAGCGCGGGCGCACCCAATGGGAAAGCCTGCAGGGCACGGGTATTAACCTGGATCATGTGCGGCTGCGCAAGAACTGTCCCAACCAGTCGGCCTACATCCTGATCGATCAACGTACGGGTGAGCGGACTGTCTTCTGGAGCCGGTCGGATTGCCTGAAGATGGAGCCCTCGGAGCTCTCCGACGAGATGATCTCGTGCGCCGGTCTGCTGCACATCGACGGTCATGACACGACGCTCGTGGCGGAAGCGGCGCGGATTGCACATCGCCACGGAATCCGCGTGACCGTGGACGTGGACACGATTTACAAGGGCTTCGAGGACGTATTGCCCAACGTGGACTACCTCATTACTAGCAGTGAGTTCCCCGAACGCTACACCGGTGAAGCAGACCCGCTGAAGGCGCTGACCCGGCTTCAGAAGGAATACGGTATGAAGTGCGCCGCCATGACGCTCGGTGCGCATGGATCGCTGGCCCTCATGGATGGGCGGTTTCACTACTCTCCAGGCTTCGTGGTCTCCTGCCTGGACACAACCGGGGCGGGCGACATCTTCCACGGGGCGTTCTGCTACTCTGTGGTGCGAGGATTCGACCTGGACGAGTCGCTGGAGTTTTCCAATGCCATGGCCGCGCTCAATTGTATGTCCATGGGTGCCCGCGGTGGAATCTCCACTGACGCGCAGGCCAGGGCACTAATGGCGCGCTCGGAGCGGAGAGTCCAAAATGACTTTGCCGCGTACCGGAGTTGATGACTGAGCCGAAGCGATGCTGCTTCCCCTTCACGACTCGCAACGGAGCACGACGACGCCGATCGTCACGGGCGGCTTGATCGCCGTGAATGTCTTCGTGTTTCTGTTTCAGTTGACACTGGACCCGTTTTCCACAAACGACTTCGTCTTCGCCTTCGGCTTTATCCCCGAGCGGTTTACCCTGATGTCGATTGTGACGTCGCTGTTCCTGCACAGCGGATGGATGCACCTGATCTCTAACATGGTCTTCCTGTGGATCTTCGGCGACAACATTGAGGACGTCCTGGGGCACCGGAAATACCTGTTGTTCTACTTGCTCTGCGGTGTTGCGGCCGCGCTGGCGCAGTATGCCGTGAACCCGGACAGCCGCATCCCTCAGATCGGTGCCAGTGGCGCGATTTTTGGCGTGATGGGCGCATACCTGGTGAAGTTCCCGCACTCGCGCATCCTTACCGTAGGCTGGTTTATTATCCTGTTCAGCTTCGAGCTGCCCGCCTGGGTTTTGCTGGCATATTTCATCGGCCTCCAGTTCCTCAGCGGCGTTGGCTCCGTCGCCGATGTCTTGACGCAGCGCGGCGGAGTGGCGTACTTCGCTCACATCGGTGGCTTCTTCGCCGGTATGTTGCTCATTTCCCTGATGCGCACCCGCGACCGCTTTGCGTTGCGCCGCGACTTGCTGTGGTAACCTGGCCGTCTCTTGCCCATGTTCTACCCACCTAATATCGACCTTTCGAACGCGACTGCGCTCGACGTGCTGGCGATTGCGGCGCACCCCGACGACATCGAACAGACTTGCGGCGGAACTCTGCTGAAAATGGCGGAGGCGGGCTATCTGACGGGCGCGCTCGACCTGACCGCGGGTGACATGGGCACGCGCGGGACGCCCGAATTACGCATCGAGGAATCGCAGGCGGCTGCTGCCTTGTTACGCTGCGTTTTTCGCGAGAACCTGCGAATGCCGGATGCGCGGCTGGAGAACAACATCGCCCTGCGCATGACGTTGATGGCCGTCATCCGGAGATTGAAGCCGAAGGTCGTAATCCTGCCCTATTGGGAGGCGCGCCACCCCGACCACTACGTCACTTCTCAACTCGGCTTCGAAGCTTGCTTCCTCTCGGGTCTCAGAAAGATGGACGATTACGCCGAACCGCACCGGCCGCAGAAGGTGGTTTACGCCTCGCTGTATGCAAATGTGACGCCTTCCTTCGTCGTGGACATTACACCCTATTTCGACCGGCGCATGGAGTCGTTGTTCGCCTATGAGTCGCAATACGGCGAAGTCGAGACTGGCGCGAACCTGTTCCCGAGGAAAGCCGAGATCGTGGACCGGCACCGCTCGATCGCCCGCTTCTACGGTAATCTGATCGGCGTCAAGTACGGCGAGCCATATGTCGTGAAAGAAACGCTACGGGTGGACGACGTCGTGACCATGGGTGTCCGCACGTTCTGAGGATTGGTGTCTATGCAGCGGCGCTCCAACGTCTCGCGGGCGGCCCGTGGCCCGCCCCGCAGAGGCCTGCTCCTCACACTCCAGATCGGGGCCGGTAGCCCGGGCGCGCGCTGATGCGGTATTTCTTCCCCACATCGGAGACAACCTCAACGCTGATCTTGCGGAACCCTTCGTTCGGGTTGGGTTGAGGGTAGTACGTTACGGTGTAGCTGTTGCCCAGATCCTCGCGGATCGCCTCGAAGGCCTCCACCTGCTTCTGCCAGGAGCGCGCGAAGTAGCTCTTCCCGCCGGTCCGGGCTGCCAACCGGCGAAACACGTTACTCGAAACCGGATCCCGCGTGATATCACTCGTCGAGATCACGTAGATGGGGATGCCCTCGTCCTCCGCCACTGCGCGCACGTCGTCGGGCGCAACCATGCTGGCCGAATCCGGCCCGTTCGAAAAGACGATCACCACTTTGCGCCCAGGCACTTTGGCTGCATCCCGAAGCGTCAGCAGCAGCGCGTTGTAAAGCGCCGCATCGTCTCCGGCAACGGCGTTCCGCAGGCCTTCCAACACGTTGTTTCGTTCCCGGTTCAACGGCGAAAGGCGTGAGAGATTCCGCGAGAAGGAGTAGACGGCCACCGAATCGGCGCGTTCGAGTCCGCGCACGAAGTCCGCAATTGCATCCGACGCATAAACAAAGCCGCGGTACATGTAATTGCTCGTGTCGAATAGCACGAACACATTCGTACCAACGAAGGCGTCTGTCGAAATCCCGCCGCGCGACGAATCCGCCTCAGTGGTGTCCAGGGGGCGGGTACCGCCTCCTTCCATCAACTGGACCGGAGGTTTGCTGCCCTCCGCAAACGTAGTCAATTTCTGGAGAATTCCATCTTCAAGAATGCGGAATTCCGACGGCTTCAGGCCATTCACGTAACGGCCCTTGGAGTCGGTAACGGTGAAGCTGAGCACGACCATATCCACCTTCACGCGGAAGGTCGGACGGTTGTCCTGCGCCCATAACGCGGGCCTGAAAAGCGAAAGGGCTGTACCGGCCCCCAGCAGGCGTCTGCGCGTCAGCATTGAGTGGTGTTCGTTCACAGCGTTTAATCCTCCGATCCGGGGCGATTCTCCATCGCCATGAGCTTTCGGCTCTGCGCGCGCGCCTCCTCCGCCGTGGCCCGCATGGCGCGCAGCAAAGCCGGCCAGTCTTCCAGGTGCGTAGCGAATATCTGCTCCACCGAGCGTTTGGTCCACTCGGGAATCAACAGGTTCAACTGCGCCGGAGGAATCATCAGTTCGTCCGCCAGGGATGCGAAGAACAGGTTGTTCGATTCCCAACTCTCCGCCAGGATGCGGCTGGAGTATCCCATTAGCGTCGGGAACGTGCGGAGGTTGAGCAATTGCGGCACGTAGGAGTGGGTCAGGGTCGGCTTGGGCGTTCCAAAAGCTTCCGAAATAGCCTGCTCGTTGCAGAGCTTCGGCTCAGCTTCCGCCAGTCGCCGAATTTCCGCATCGAGAAACTCCGTCGGGTCGGCGTGCTGGCTGGATGCCTGCAGTCCGGCCAGGTAGAGTTCGGAGGGCGTAACCTGTTCGAGCGCCAGCGCCACGTCGCCGCCCGCCAGTGCGGCCTCGACCCGGCGTGCCCGGGCTGGCGGGGCATAACGTTCGAGCACGGCGATGGCCCGCGCACGGTTGGCGGGATCGAGCGCGGCTTCGGTCAATATGGCTTCTCCCAGGCGGGTGTGCAGCGCCACCCAGCGCACTTGAGACGGAGTAACGCTCCACCACCGTTCGGATTTTGAACCGACGAGCATTTGCGGCACCAGGTCACCCCAGATCAGCGCCTGCTCGCGGGACGGAATCAGGAAGTTCTGTTCCGCCTCGGCCAGGGCGTATGGCAGTCCCGCCAATGAGCCGACCAGCCTGCCGCCGGCGTTCGAGGGCCAGCCCGCTCCGACGACCTCGGTGGTACGCCAGGTTTGAGCGGTGTTCTGGATGCCGATGAAATCATGGCTGCGCACGAACATCGGGTTGGTGTAGAGAATCTGAGCTCCCGGGGGAGCATAGTAGGCGTAGACCAACCCTACTATGGAGTCGCGCAGCAGCGGGGTTAACAAGCCTCTCAAGTCCCGGAGCTTGTCCGGGGAGCCCTGCGCCTTGTCCAGCGATGCGCGGAAGTTCAACTTGCGCTCGCTGTCCACGTGGTGATCCACCCAGTAGCCGAAAGCAGAGCTGACACGCTCAACGGGGGACAGCGTCGGTTTAGGCAGGTTCAAGTCGGAGACCTTCGCGGCCAGGCGATTCAGCGCGGCGGTGTCAGCTTTCTCGCCTTTGGCTAGCCGCTCCAACTGGTCGCTCAGATCGAAAAGCGTCTTCAAGCTGACCAGCTTTTGCGCTTCAAAGACACGGCTGAGTTCAGTGACGAGAGTCGCGTGGGTATCCGGATCGGAAGGTGTCAGAGAGCCCGCCAGAAGATCCAGCAGCTTGTCCTGCGCATTCGCGTCGTTTTCGACGCCGCAGGCCGCGAGTAGCGCCTTCAGCCCGGCCCGGCCACTGTCGAACATCTCCGTGCTGCTGCTCTTCGGCTTCAGGAACAGCGCGTTGATCGATTCCAATGCCGTTTCCGCCTTGCCGGGAGCTAGCTCGTGGTTGCGATAGAGGATTTGCCAGACCGCCGCCAGCGATTGAAACACGCCCGCCGCATTGGCCCGCAGCGTGTTGTCGTGGATCGTGTCGATCGCCTGCGCCGCGTCAATGAAGTGCAGAATCGCCGCGTCGGAAAGTTCCGGCGCCTCCGCCAGAATTGAATACTGCGCACCGTACGCTTTGAACTCGTGGATCAGTTGCGCGACGGTGGCGGGCTCGAGCGGTTTTGACCGCTTACGGTTGAAATCGCTGAGCGTTAGGAATACCTTGAGCGGTTCGTTCTCGACGGCCTTGCGGGAGAGACCGAACAACGCTTCGATCAGATCATCGGGTGAATTCCAGGACGCCGAAGCTTTGGATAGCTTGGGGTCGAGTTTGCTGGTGGCATGGTCGCCAAAATACGCCTTCCAAGTCGCGAGATCGCCCGGGATTTGCACCTGCCCGTTGGTGACGTCGAGACGCGTGGTCAGCAACATCAGATCGGTGTTCGCGCGGAAGACGGGTCTGGCCGGCCCGGGGCTGGTGACCTTGCCTCGCAATGCCGAGTAATAGCGCTTCAGCCGGGTTGGGTCGGTCAGATAGTCCAGGGATGGCCCTGAAATCCGGCCCAGCGAGTCGAAGTAGCTGGCGAGCCAGCCGTCGTCCTTCGTGACAATCTTTTCCAGAAACGCGACGCCCTTGTCCGGCCCGGCTCCGGCTAACTCGGCCCAGGCCCCCGCCGAGCGCTCGCCGCCCGGTGCGGTCGCCATGCCGTTTCGCACGCGAAACATCCCGCCAAAGAAGTCGAAAACGTGCGCGAAGGCCCGTATACGCTGCAAAGGCATGGACTTACGGACTTCTTCGGCCGTTTCAGGATCAAGCTTCGCAAGCCCCAGGTAGAGCCGGCACATGGACGGGTCGTTCAGGAAAGCGTCGATAAACTCCCCCGCCGATTTTTCCTTGACCGACAGCCAGTAATCGGAGCTGAAGATCACGGACAAACGAGTCGGTTTGAAGTCGTGGGAGAACGGCCGGTTCGTCCGCAGCGACTGTTCAAGCCTGGCCAGCGGGAAGCCCGAGTCCATGGCCAGAAAAGCCCGCGAGGCGTTTACCGTTTCCAGCGCCACGTCGCTGCCGCAGGCGCCGCGCAGCCGAAAGCCCAGAATCTTGAGCAATTCGCCGGTCTTCTCTGATTCGCAGGTTTCGATCTGAATCGTCTTGCTCTCGCCAGCGAATTTGTCCAACTCGCGCGCCTGCGAAAGGTAGCGCAGCACCAGTTTCAGATACTCCGTCTGGTCGAGCGATTCGGCGCCGGAGACGGCCTGGTAGCCGTTGGTGACAACATTGCGCGCCAGCGCGAGCAGCATCTCGTCGGGAGGCCCGTCTGGCGCCAGCGCTGCCATGCGCGCGAACCCGCGGAACGGACCGGGGATCTCGATGGAACCCATCGGAAACACCGGCTGCGCAGCACGTTCGATTTCGGGAACGTTGATTCCGGTTTGGCGCAACCCGGCCGAGTGCGAGGTCGCCGATTCCCGGTCGCCGGCCGCCAGATCAAGTTCCACCAATCGCCGCAGCGCGGACTCGCGCCGCGCTCCCGTGAGACCTGGAGCAGCCAGCAGTCGCTGGTACAAAGCGCGGGCCTGCGGGTTGCGGTGGGTATCCTCAAAATGCGCCGTGGCTTCCAGCACGTCCACGTCCGTAGGCGCCGACCGCAGTGCCTGATCAAGCAACTGCCGCGCCTGGCGGGCCTCGCCCGCAGCCTCCAACCCGCGAACCTTGTCCAGGAGACGTGCGTCGGAACCCCACACCAGTCCCACCGTCCCGGCAGCGGCAGCGATTAACATCAGCAGCTTCACGAGAAATCCCCCAGATCGTTCAGCCTACTGTCCACTTGTGGCTTGCCAGTTTACAACAAGCAAGCCTCCCATCGTGATGCGAAAAGAACCGTAGGTGATTCATTCCATCGTGCGTAACATCATATGCTGAATCCGGAGGTCCGATTCAGTGATCATGCGCAAGCTTTTGTTAATTCTCTGTACATTTATTGCCATTCCCGCGTTCGCGGCGGAGCACACCATCGCCGTCGTCGGCTTGGTCCATTCCCACGTCTGGGGGCATTTCAACACGTTCGTTGCCGGCCAACCCGCAAAACTCGTCGGCGTTGCGGAAACCGAACCGGAACTAGTGGCCGAGGCCAAGCAGCGCGGCGTACCGGAGAACCTGCTCTTTTCGGACTGGAAGAAGATGATCGACCAGCAGAAACCCGAGATGGTCTGGGCCTTTGTCGAGAACAATCGTCACGTCGAGATTGCGCAGTATTGCGCCGCGCGCAAGATCCACATCCTGTTTGAGAAGCCGCTGGCCTCCACGTTCAAGGACGCTGCCGCGATTCGCGATCTCGCGCGAAAGAGCGGCATCTACGTGATGGCCAATTACCAGATGGCCTGGTGGCCGGCCAATTATGCCGCCAAAGAGCTGGCCGACAAGGGGGCGATCGGGCGGATCTGGAGGCTCCACGGCATCGTGGGCCACGGCGGCCCGACGTGGCACACGGGAACCACCCGCTTCTTCGTGGACTGGCTGACCGACCCGGTGAAGAACGGTGGCGGAGCGCTCGTTGACTTCGGCTGCTACAACGCGCTCTGGTCTTTGTGGTACCTGGGGCGCCCGGAGAGCGTCTACGCCGAGGTGATCCACCTGCGGCCGAACGATTTCCCCAAGGTCGAGGACAACTCCACGATCCTGCTGCATTATCCAAACGCGGAGGCGGTACTTGAAGGCAGTTGGGACCTTCCGCGCGGTTTCCAGGATCTCGAGATTTTCGGACTCGGCGGCAGCATCACTATGCGCGACGGCAAAGTAACGCTGCAAAAGAGCGGCGACAAAACGGCCCAGGACGTGCCGCTGAAACCGCTGGCTCCGGAAGCCGCCGAACCCATCGCGGCCATGATCCACTCCATCGAGACGATGACTGAACCGCAGGGTCTCACCAGCCTCGACGCGAACGTTCAGGTGATGGAGATCATTGACGCCGCCAAGGAGTCCATCAAGACCGGCAAAGCGGTTCACCTGGCAAAGTAACCACCCAGGGAACGCCGGCCTTCAGATCGGCGTTCTCTGACTACTTCTTGGCTGGCAGACCGGCCGTCTTCCTGAGCAGCAGGCAACCAGCGCCCAGCAGGCCAAGCGCAATCCACTGCGTCCAAGAGAGCGGCCCGCCGAAGGGCAGGCTTTGCTCGTGGTTGCGCACCAGTTCGACCGCTAGCCGGGCGACCGAGTAAAGCACCAGATACCACGCCAGAATCCGGCCGTGCTGATGCGGCTTGCGGGCTAGGAAAACCAGGACGCCGGCTACGGCGAAGGTCGCGCCGGATTCGTAGAGTTGCGCCGGGTGCAGCGCTACATTCAACGGCACGCCCGTGAAATCGTGTGCCTCATGATTGGTGAACACAACCGCCCAAGGCAGGTTCGAATGAGTGCCCCAGCAGCATCCCGCCGCGAAGCAGCCCAACCTGCCGATTGCGTGTCCCAGGGCGAGCCCTGGAACCAGCGCGTCCGCGGTCGGCAGAAAGGGCATCCGCGCCCGTTTCATGTACCACCAGGAGAAGGCCAGCGCCAGCAGGAAGCCGCCGTAGTAGACGCCCGCCGACAGCAGCGTTTCCAGGGAGAAGATCCGGTCCGGATTGCGCGCGTAGTAGCCGAAATCCATCACGAACATCAGCAGTTTGGCGCCCAGCAAACCGACCAGAGCCGAGTAGATCGCCAGGTTTCCCACCGCTTCCGGATTGAGCCCGGCCCGGCTCGCCTGCCGTTGCGCCAGCGCCATCCCGCACAGGAATCCGGTGGCGACCAGCAGTCCGTAGGTGGGCAGATAAAAACTGCCGATCGAGATTAGCTTTGGGAACATGAAGAGTCTCAGTTCAATGCGGGCAACGGGAATGAGCCGGTGTTTGCGCTTCGATCGGGTCTATTTCTCTCGCCGCGCCAGCACGAGAAAATGGTGCGCCGTCGACCGTACTTCTAGAATCGCAAACCCAGCCCGCTTGAGCACGCGCTCATATTCGCGCGGCACGGGCTGGTAGCAGCCTTCCAACCCGCGCGCCGTTTCCGAGAGGCCTCCAAAGGCGGCGGCGAAACGGCCTGCGGGCCGCAGCATTCCGAACAAAGCCCCAGCCGCCTTATCCGGCGGGAGTACCCAATGCAAAGTGGCGAAGGCGTAGATGGCATCGAAGGGTTCAGTGGGCGTCCACGTGAGCAGGTCCGCCGCATGGTATTCAGCCTCTGGACAGGCGATGCGCGCCTGTTCGAGCAAGGGCGCGTGGATGTCGATACCTGTCACCCGGGCGCCGGCGGTTGCCAGTTCGGCGGTCCAACGGCCCAGCCCGCAGCCCGCGTCGAGCACGCGCTCGCCCGGCTGGATGGCCAGCAGCTCAATCAGCGTCTGTTCCGGAGTTGCCGGCACTGGTTGAATCTCCAAAGCCGCGTAAGGCAGCCACTAGCCTGCGTGGGTCTTCAGCCCCGCGGGTTTTCCCTGAGCGATGCCTGCAGCGCCACTTCATCGTCACTCTCACAGGTGATAGAGCATCCCATACACCACTACGCCCGTCACGCTTACATAGAGCCATATTGGCAGCGTAATCTTCGCCAGCTTGCGATGCTTTTCGAACTTGCCCTTCAAGCCGCGAAATAACGTCACTACGACCATGGGAGCCACCACGGCGGCCAGGACGGTGTGCGTGATCAGAATCGTGAAATACACGCTGCGGATCGCGCCGGTGCCCTGGAAATGCACCGAACCCACCTGCGCATGGTAGGTCAGATAGCTAATCAGGAACAGCGTCGCGGTCGCGCAGGCTGCCAGCATCGTCCTGCGGTGCGCTTCGACGCGGCGGGCGCGTATCAGAAAGTAGCCAGTGACGATGAGAATCGCCGAGGTTGAGTTCAAGATCGCGTTCAACGTAGGCAGGTCGTGCAGTTTGAGCATCGCGTCAGAAAACCTCTTTGCGCAGCTTATCCATATCGCCGGCCAGTTGCTCCAGCATCTCTGCATCCGTGGATTCGTAGTAACCCCGGATGCGCGCCTTGCCGTCCACCAGGATCAACCGCGTGGAGTGCTCCAGCGGGCTGGCGGCGGTGTTGATGTGAAACGTGTCCACGCTCAACCGGCGGATCTCCTGTTCCGGACCCGTGAGGAAACTCCAGATGCGCGGGTCGGCCCGAAAGTGCCGCGAGTATTCCAGCAGGGTCCGCGGATCGTCGTGCTGGGGGTCCACGGTAATGCTCACGAGCCGCACAGACTTCAGATTCTCGTCGCGCTTGCCCAGCCGGTTCTGCAGGCGGCGCAGCTGCGACGACATGCGCGGGCAGGGCCCGTTGCAGGTGGTGAAGATGAAATCGGCCACCCAGACTCTGCCCTGCAGCGAGTCGCTGGAAAAGCCGGTACCGTTCTGTGTCGTCAGCGAGAACGCCGGGACGTTGCCCAATTCCGGCAGACTGGAATGCAAGGTGCATCCCGCGGTCGCCAAGACCAGAAACACGACTCCGTATGTTATGAACCTAACAAACTGGGAGGAATCTACCGGCTCCCTCACGGTCGCGGCTCCGATCCGGA
>CAIVVT010000150.1 GCA_903909435.1 uncultured Acidobacteriia bacterium
ACGGTTCGACAACTTCGAACGAGCCTGGGGGCAACTGAGCGCGGCCTGCACCAAAACCTCCTATTCGGAGTTGGAGTTGGCAGGCCTGGTGCAGATGTTTGAGTTCACGTTCGAACTGGCGTGGAAGACGCTCAAGGACCTGTTGTTTTACGAGGGCTTCAATGTCACTTCACCGCGCGATGCGATCCGGCAGGGCTTCGCGTCCGGTCTGATTGAGAACGCGGAACTTTGGTTGGTCGCGCTGGAGAGCCGCAACCGTCTAAGCCACACCTACGACAAGCGCACCGCGACCGAAGCGGAGCGGCTGATCAAGGACTCCTACGCCCCCCTGCTGGGCGCGCTGGCCGATGCCCTGCGCAAGAAGAAGACGGGCGCATGAATGACGGACTGACAACCTTCCAGCGCGAGTGCATCCGCGAAGTGCTGGCCGAATTCCCGCAGGTCGAGCGCGCCGTCCTGTTCGGATCGCGCGCCATGGGGACCTGGTCGCCCGCCTCGGATGTGGACCTGGCGCTGTTCGGCGACGCGCTGACGCTAGAGGATGAGATGCGCATTGCCGCGCGCATGGAGGATCTCGGTCTGCCGGTGAACGTAGACCTGGTGCGGCACGCAACGATTCAGAGAGAGCGGCTGCAGGAGCACATTGCTCGGCACGGGAAACCCTTCTACGACGGGGTGAGAGCCGAGGAAGAACGCGATTCAAAGGGTTTCACGTTCTCGCGCGGATGGACTGACGCGACAGTGGACGACATCAAGGCGTCTACTCCCAACGCGCTTGCTACCGGTCCGTTTGGATCTAGCATTGGCTCAAGGTTCTTTCAGGACCATGGCGTTCCAGTGATTCGAGGCAGCAACTTGAGCGGCGATATCGGAATTCGATTGGTGGAAGAAGACCTGGTGTTCCTCGCGGAGGAGAAGGCTCAATCCTTTGAGCGGTCAGTGGTTGAGCGAGGGGACTTGGTGTTTACCTGCTGGGGCACAATCGGCCAGGTGGGCCTGATCGATGATCGCGCGCGGTTCCCAAGATACGTTGTGTCCAATAAGCAGATGAAGCTCACGCCGGATCCGACAAAAGCAGATAGCCTCTTCCTCTATTACTTGTTTTCTTCGCCTCTGGTCTCAGGTCAGATCAAGGGCCAATCCATCGGTAGTTCCGTGCCCGGCTTCAATCTCGGGCAGCTCCGCAAGATCCAGTTCCGAATACCCAACCCATGCACCCAACGCGCGATTGCCCGCATTCTGGGCACGCTCGACGACAAGATCGCATTGAACCGGGCCATGAACGAGACGCTGGAGGCGATGGCGCGGGCGATCTTCCAGTCGTGGTTCGTAAACTTTGACCCGGTGCACGCCAAGGCTCGCGGCGACCAGCCTG
Source organism: uncultured Acidobacteriia bacterium (assembly GCA_903909435.1). GTDB lineage: Bacteria > Acidobacteriota > Terriglobia > Bryobacterales > Bryobacteraceae > CAIVVT01. Next base: position 1,376 of record CAIVVT010000150.1, read on the forward strand.
CCGGCATGAGCGATGAGATTGCGGCTTTGTTCCCCAGCGAGTTCGAGGATTCTGAGTTGGGACTGATCCCGAAGGGCTGGCAGGTCATTCCTTTGGACAAAGCTGCCAATTTTCTGAACGGACTAGCGATGCAGAAGTATCCGCCAGGCGGCGGAGAGGCCATCCCCGTGATTAAGATCGCGCAACTTCGGGATGGCTCAACAGCGAACAGCGACCAGGCCTCGTCCTCGGTCCCAAACCCATACTTGGTACGAAACGGCGACCTACTCTTCTCGTGGTCCGGCAGCCTAGAAGTGCGTTTTTGGTTCGGAGGAATTGGTGCGCTTAACCAGCACTTGTTTAAGGTGACCTCGAAGGTGCTTCCGCACTGGCTACTGTACCAGTGGTTGATGGTGCATCTTCCGAACTTCAGACGGATTGCTTCTTACAAGGCGACAACGATGGGCCACATACAGAGGCAGCACCTCTCAGCCGCTTTGGTCGTTGTCCCGCCGCCGGACGTACTGCGCGAAATGGACTACACTCTGTCCTCGCTGAACGAGCGAACCTTCGTGAACTCGCGCCAGGAACATAGCCTTGCAGCCATTCGCGACGCGCTACTCCCTCGCCTCATCTCCGGCAAATTGCGGGTCGGGATCCAGTGTCCGCAAACCGAAGGATAGGTGAACTGGTAATGACAAAGAGCTTCCTTCTTGCAGGACTACTCCAGAACAACTACCTTCCGGCGCAAAAGAAGCGCAAAGATGAGTTACCGCCATGTTTTTCCTCACTGTCATTTACCACAGCAGTAGCGAAGAGTTTGATCGGATCCGGCACGCATCCTGACCGTGCGGGCCTTGGATATGATGCAGTTGAGTATCTAGGGACGAAATTCAACGGTGTTCCGCGCGTCTTTCACATACCCCACCCGGCGGCGTACGCGGCTCTGTGTATTTGTATCCACGACAATTGGAGCAAGCTATCTTCGATTTGTAACAACCCTAACAGCATGGTTGTACCTCAGCGGCACCGTGATGGTCGGGTCATCATCATGGACTATGACGCATCGGCTGAGAAGAACCGCAGGGCACTGAAGAGCCGCTTCGGGTGCCGGTTTGCCGTGGAGGCGGATATCGCGGGCTGCTTTCCTAGTATTTACTCACACGCGGTTCCATGGGCTATTGTGGGGCCCAAGTTAGCCAAGAGCAAAATCAAGCCGACTCCTTGGTATGACGACCTTGATCGCTTTACGAGGACGTGCAAGAGGAAGGAAACACAAGGCGTCGCGATCGGGCCTGCGACATCGAATATCCTTGTTGAAACTATTCTCCACAAAGTTGACGAACAGCTTCGGCTGGAGTTCGCGTTCTCCCGGTATATCGATGACTACACAGCCTACTGCGCTACTGAGGACGAAGCTAGGCTGTTCATCGTAAAGCTCTCCGATGAATTGAGGAAGTACAAGCTGCTACTGAATGCTCGCAAGACGAGAATTTTCCCACTGCCACAGCCGGTAGAGCAAGCTTGGAAAACAGAACTGTCTCTGGCACTTCGCTGTCCCAGGAGCCTAAGCTCGACGAGTGTCGTTACGATTCTCGACGCCGCGCTCGCCATTCACCGCAGAAACCCAGATGGTAGCGTACTCAAATATGCAGTCAATACGCTCGCAAGTAAGAAACTTAATGCGAAGGTTGCGGCCGATCTATTGGATTACGTTTGGGATCTGAGCCTCTATCAGCCTGCGCTGCTCCCAGCTCTGGCTGGATTGATTAAGAAAGCTCATGCCGGTAAGTCGACGATCCTACGCAAGCGGCTAAACTCCATTGCGCTCGACAACGCGAGGTTCCGCCGATCAGATGGAATGGCGTGGTGCGTCTATTACCTCAACTTATATGCGCATGCCGCAACAACAGAGTTGGCGACGGAGATTGTCGTGAGCCGGGACTGCTTATCCCTCCTCCTCCTTTACAAGGGTCCCAACCGCGGTAATCGCCAGCTGGTTGTGGACTTTGTCGCGACACTCGACCATGCGGACATTCACGAGCTTGATCAGTATTGGCTTCTCCTATATGAGATGTTCCGCGACGGAGCCATAATCAATCCTTACGGCAATCAGGATAGTGCATTTACTTTAATGAAGCAGGCTGGCGTTCAGTTCTTCGTGGGCACCAAGCCGTGAAACCAGTCAACGAGTCAGTGCTCGAAAAGGCCACGATCGAGTGGTTCCGCGCGCTCGGTTACGAGGAGAAGTTCGGTCCCTCGATTGGCCCTGGCGAGGAGCGCGTAGAGCGCGCGAGCTATTGCGACGTCGTTCTCCGCGAACGCCTCGGCGGCGCCTTGCGACGGCTGAATCCAAACGTCGGGCCGGAGGCTCTGGAAGAGGCAGCCCGCAAGGTGCTGCACGTCGATGGGACCACCCTGATCGCGCAGAACCGCAACTTCCACCGGATGCTGGTCAACGGCGTCGAAGTGGAGACGCCGCGCGAGGGCGGCGGCGTGCGCGGCGAATTGGTCCGACTGCTCGACCCCGACAACGTGGACAACAACGACTGGCTGGCCGTCTCGCAGTTCACCGTCGAGGAAGGCCATCACAACCGGCGGCCGGACATCGTCATCTTCGTCAACGGCCTGCCGCTGGCGGTCTTCGAACTGAAGGACGCGACCAACGCGGACGCAACCATCTGGTCGGCGTTCAACCAGTTGCAAACCTACAAGAAGCAGATCCCGTCGCTGTTCGTCTACAACGAGGCTCTGGCCATCACGGATGGACTCGATGCGCGGCTGGGCAGCCTGACATCGGACAAGGAGCGGTTCGCGCCCTGGCGCACGGTGGAGGGAGAGGAACTGGCGCCGCCGTCGATGCTGCAACTCGAAGTCTTCGTGAAGGGCGTCTTTGAGAAGCGTCGCTTTCTCGATTACGTCCAGCACTTCATCGTTTTCGAGGAGGACAAGGACGGCGTCATCGCCAAGAAGATGGCGGGTTACCACCAGTTCCACGCGGTGCGGAATGCGCTGCTGGCCACGGTGGAGGCATCGCGGCCGCAGGGCAATCGGCGCTGCGGCGTTATCTGGCACACGCAGGGTTCGGGCAAGAGCCTGACCATGGCGTTCTACGCGGGCAAGCTGGTGCTGTCGGAGGAGATGCGCAATCCGACGCTGGTGGTGTTGACCGACCGCAACGATCTGGACAACCAACTCTTCGGGACGTTCTCCGGCTGCTGGGAGGTGCTGCGCCAACGACCGGTGCAGGCTGGGGATCGCGACGAATTGCAGGCTCTGCTGCGGCGCGACGCGGGTGGCGTAATCTTCACGACCATCCAGAAGTTCCTGCCCGCGGAATCTGGCGCGACCTACCCGGCGCTGTCGGAGCGGTCGAATATCGTTGTCATCGCCGACGAGGCGCACCGCAGCCAGTACGACTTCATTGACGGCTACGCTCGCCACATGCGCGACGCGCTGCCGAACGCGTCGTTCATAGGCTTCACTGGCACGCCCATCGAGTTGACCGACAAGAACACGCGGGCGGTGTTCGGCGACTACATCTCGATCTACGACATCCAGCGCGCCGTGCAGGACGGCGCGACGGTGCCGATCTATTACGAAAGCCGCATGGCGCGACTGGAGCTGAACGAAGCCGAGCGGCCCAAGCTCGACCAGGAGTACGAGGATGTCACAGAGAGCGAGGAGCAGGGCGGCAAGGAGCGGCTGAAATCGAAGTGGACCGCGCTGGAGGCATTGGTCGGAACGGAGAAGCGCGTCGGACTGATCGCCGCCGATCTTGTTGCCCACTTCGAGAAGCGCCTCGACGTAATGGACGGCAAGGCTCTGATCGTCTGCATGAGCCGCCGAATCTGTGTCGAGCTATACAACGCGCTGGTGGCACTCCGGCCGGCATGGCACAGCGCGGAGGACGCGGGCGGCGTCCTGAAGGTCGTGATGACTGGGAACGCCTCCGACCCCCTGGAGTGGCAGGAACACGTCCGCAACAAGCTCCGACGCGACGAACTGGGCAAGCGATTCAAGAAGCCGGGGGACCCGCTGAAGCTAGTGATCGTGCGCGACATGTGGCTGACGGGCTTCGACGCGCCGTGCATGCACACCATGTACATCGACAAGCCGATGCGCGGGCACGGTCTGATGCAGGCGATTGCGCGCGTCAATCGCGTTTTCCGCGATAAGCCCGGTGGCCTGATCGTCGATTACATTGGCATCGCCCATAATCTGAAACAGGCTTTGTCAATTTATTCTCCCGGTGACCGCGAAGAGGTTGGGATTGATGAAAGTCAGGCGGTCGCTGAGATGATGCG
>CAIVVT010000151.1 GCA_903909435.1 uncultured Acidobacteriia bacterium
ACCTTGCCGAGCTTGTGCTTCTCCAGCAGGTGCCGGAACTTGCAGATCGTCGTCTCGTCCGGCGCGCCTTCCACGCCCAGATCGATGCCGACGAAGCTGCGCATTGCGACGGAGTCGTAAAGCGCTTCCTCGACTGCCGGGTCCGAAAGGTTGAACCACAGCTGCAGGAAGTAAATCCGCAGCATCCGCTCCAGCGGAATCGGCGGCCGGCCCCCGTGCTCGCTGACCTTCGGGTACGCCGTCTGCACCGCCGCCGCGAGCTCCGGCCATGGAATGATCTTGTCCATGTCCGTCAGGAACTGCGCTCGGCGCGTCGTCTTCCCGTACTTCTCGAAACCCGTCAGTGTCGGCTGCTTCATCGTCACGCCCGCATGACCTCGAATGCTTAGTAAGACACTACAGGTAAATCAGAGTTTCCCTAACTCACCTCCCTTCCAGGGCAGCGCCAACCTCAGCAAGGAATGGGCGGTCGGACAGGGGAGCATAGTGGCGTCGTTGGACGAAATCGTGGTAGGCGAACGTGTCCAAGGCGTGGTCGCGGGCTACAGCGAAGTGGGCGTGCTCCCGCACTACCACGATGAAAACGCGCGTATCTCCTACAAGTCGGCGCATGACCAGTGGGAAGTGTCGGCCTTTGTCCGGAATATCAGAAACGAAGTTCACCAAACAGTGTCCTTCCCCAACGCGCCGACACAGGGTAACGTGCTCCTGAACTTTAATACTCCACGCTGGGTGGGCGTCGAAGCTCGCTACACCTGGAAGTAGCCTCAGCTGGCGCGGGGCACGGTCGGTGGGCCACGCGCCGGCATTGGGATCCGGCGCGCCAGACCTTCATTTCCCTTCCACGTCGTCATCGGGCGGCGGCGCCCGTCGCGTCGTGACAAGAAATGCGCGTAGATCACTCAGAAGCAATTCGAGAGATGTGTACGCGGCGGAATTGAACACGATCGGGCGATCGGTCCCCGGAGATTCTGGGACACGGTTGGTGTTCGCTGGCTCCGGCGGGGGATCGGACACCGCTAACTGGCCGGCGGTGCAGGGGGAGCGCTAGGAGCGCTGTTGGCAAAGTCGCGGTGCAGGCGCCAGCCAGCGGCGTCCTTCCGCCAAACGACGAGATACTTCTTGGCTGCTTCGATTGAGCCATCGGCGGTCGTGACCGTCGCGTGCCCGATTTCGTAGGCAAAGTTGCCGCCTGTGCTCACTTCAGTTGTGTCTAGCTTCAGTCGTTTGCCCGTCCCGATCCCGTGCTGCCAGAAGGCCGTAATCGGTGCGCGCCCGTAGGCCTCGGGTGCTCCCTGTAACCGCACCAGTGCATCGGTGGTATAAAGGGCCGCGACGGCAACTGCATCACCGCGATTGAATGCCGCGACGAAGCGTTGGACGTTGCCGGCAATCTCCGTCCGGGCAGCGTCGTGCTGCTCCGTCGCGCACGCCGAGAGCAGTGAGGTTGCAGCCGTGAAAAAGGCGAGGAATGCCTTGGTCATGAACGCTTTGCTCCGGGATGCTGAGATTGGAACTGTTCGCGGCCGCGACGCACGGCGCAGCGGATCGCAACGATCTGTACGCGGCCCCGGCGCGTCTGAGGTGCGCGGCAAGGGCTATGATTTGGAATTCGCTGCCGCTCGCGCGCGGTGTGAAGCGGGCGTCTGTGCCTCACAGACGGACGGGTCGAGCTTGAGGAACCTCTGTGCGTTCCGGCAGAAAATGTCTTTCTTCTGATCCTCGGTGAGGAACTTCGCCGAGTCGATGGCCTCGACGGAGAGTCGGATTTGGCTCTCCGGCCACAAATAGAAGTCGGACGCGAACATGATCCGCTTGTCTATGCCGTCAGCGCCCTCGATTAGGCGACGTAGGTAATCATGAAATCCCTTGCGCGGCACGGCGTACCCGATAGCAGCAGTGTCGACGTAGAGATCCGGATACATTTGCATCAGCGCGACCGTTGCCTCTGCGAACGGATAGGCCGCGTGGCCAAGATCAAAACGGGCGTTGGGGTACTTGATCATCGCCTCTTCCATCCCGATAAGCGGATTGCCGAGTGCGACGCGAAATTTCGTTAGTCCGGATGCCTTCACCTCGGTCGGCTCCGATATCCCGGCATGAACGTCCACGGTTAGCCCGTACTCGTCGGCCAGCTTGTAATATGGCTCAACGTCGGGGCTGTCGAATGGGTTTCCGAAATACTGCGTGAATACCTCGCCGATGGCCTGCACGTGCCCCGACTGGATCTGTCGGCGAACCTCGTCGACTGGCAGATTGTAGGGTCCCCCGGCCAGGGCGCTCAGAATAAAGCGGTTTGGCGCGATCTGCTTCCAGATCTCTTCTTCACGCGGCTTGCCACTCAGCACCGCCTTGACGACGTTGTAGTGATCCATCGCGGAGAGCGCTGCGCGGGCCAGCGTTTCGTCGGTGTATCTCGGCGTCGGCTTACCAGTCCAGCGATCATTCGGGTAACCGATCGTGTCGAAGTACTCAAGGAAGAGCGCGTGCGCGTGGACGTCGATAATCGGATAGTGTGGCTTCTTCGCGTCCGCGGCAGCGGCGATTCCCCACCCGGCGGAAAGTACGAGCACAACGCTTAGCTGCGAGAGAGTCGCGAGCGAACATCGAGCAAGACCTTGATTCATGTTCATACACTGATCCTCTTCGGGTGGACGTGCAGCGATCGCGCCGAACGGGATAGCGCGCCGCTCGTCCGCAGGCGACAGCACACAGTTGAGTATCGTCGGAGCCGGTATTCGAGCCAAATTCATCGCGTGCATAGCTGGGCATACGACGGGTTCATGAGCACAGGTTCAGGCCGGAAATCCATTTCCGTCCGCGAGCAAACGCGCTAGTCTGACCGTGCTCGCCTCGCCCTATCGAGCGACAGGCCGAGATGCGACTCGCGGGCAGCGAGTTTCCGGTCCGGTTATTCGCGGAGCAGACGACCAACGATGCCACGACCCGTCCCACCGCGCATCGATCGCCGGCAGATACTCCGTTCCTTCGGACTCGCCATCGGGCTTGGGCTCGTTGGACGCGGACACGCGATCGGGCGCTCCGACGAACCGATGGCGCCTCGCCTGATCTTGTTGGGCACCGGTGGCGGACCGGTGATCGGCGGCGCACGGCATATGGCCGGCAACGTCTTAGTTGCGAACGGAAGGGCATATTTGGTCGACTGCGGCTACGGGGTGGCCGGTCAGCTGGTGCGCGCCCACGTTGACCTTTCGACGCTATCGTCGGTCTTCGTTACCCACCATCATCCCGACCACAACCTAGAGTTAGGAACGGTGCTGACAGTCGCGTGGTTATACGGGCGCACGCGGCCCGTTGCGGTGTACGGCCCGCCGCCGATTATGCAAATGGTAGCCGACTACCGCCGGATGATGACGCCAACCACCGATGCGTGGATCGGTGACGTCAAGGCGCCGCAGTACCCCGAAGTCAACGCGAGTAACTTGTCGGTTGGCGGACCGGTGATGGACGATGGCAACGTCCGAGTCACTGCGTCCATCGTTGAGCACCCGCCGATTTCGCCGGCACTTGCCTATCGCTTCGAGTGCGGCGGGCGCTCGGTTGTTTTCTCGGGGGACACCGTGCCGTGCGACGCGCTGGTGGAGTTGGCGGCCGGCGCCGACGTGCTGGTGCACGAGACGATGGATGCGGCAGCGATCGAGGCAAGGATCCTCGCGGACTACAAGAGGGCGGTCCGCGCCGGCAGCCCGGATGCGGATCTCTACCGTCCGGAGCCCTGGATCGAGCACATGCGGCGCAGCCATTCTCCGGCGGTCGAGGTCGGTCGACTGGCCGCGCGCGCGGGTGTCAGGACGCTGGTTCTGTCGCACTTCGTGCCTGGAGACGCGGGAGTAACCGATAGCGCGTGGCGCGCCGCTGCCGGCAGGCACTTTCACGGCCACATCGTGGTTGGTCACGATCTTATGGAGATTCCACTATGAGCTCATCGGCCGCCTGGATCCGGTTCGATCACACTACAGCGACGGCACGGACGCGGCACGTGCCACGCGAAAGGTTGGCTGGCCCCTGGCGTCTCGCTGCGGTTGTCCTCGTGGCTGCCGGCGCGTTGCTGAGCTCGCCGGTACGGGGCGAGACTCGTATCGAAAGTGTCAACGCCTTCATCAACCACTACCGTAAGGTTGCGCGGGCGCGGGACTTGCCGGCCACCGTCGCTTGCTTCTTGAACGATATTTCTCTCTTTCCTCCGGACGGCCCAACCGTCTTTGGGAAGGCGGCCGTAACGGCCCTCTACGAGGAATTCTTCAAGTCGTCCGATTCCGTCGACAACAAATTCGCTGAGGAACGCACCTTCGCCGACGACACCGTTGCCGTTCGCCAGGGTATCTCGACCTACCGCGAGCGACTACTGGCCGACGGACGGATTCACACGTTTCGCACGCGCTTCGTGATGGTTCTCGTCCGCGAGCGGGGCGCGTGGCAGCTTGCGACCTACGCGTGGCAGGAGCTCAAGCCGGATAAGTAACGGTATCCTTACCAGAAATGGGCCTGTGGCACGCTGACAGCGGGCAAAGTGCGCCGCGCTTGAATCGCCCCAGCCGTCTCGTCCGGCGCCTGGATCTGGCATATCGACGCAACCGTTGTTCAACGGTCGGGGGTAGCTGCGCCCGAACGGTCACGGTACAGCGAGATGAATAGCTGCGGCACGGCAAATGGCAGCTTCAGGAACTGAAGGGGGAAGAGTACGGCACCGTACCGGTTCCAGCACCGGTGCGAGGATTCCAGAGTTGTGGCTGGTACAGAGCATGTCAGCAGCTTGCATCAAGTTCCGAGGATTACAGATGCGTCGACATCGCGCGGCAGCCGCGGTTGCACGCTGATGCAACCCGTGGGGTTACGTGCCCATCAGGGAAGGTAATCACACGCCATAAGCACCCGGAATTGGACGAATCCAGCGGGTACCCCTAACGTCTAGTACGGTCTCGCGAACGATGCCACACTGCGCGAGCACTCTATTACCCATGTGCTGCGACGTTGTCCGGCATTGCGTTTGCGAGCGGTGATCGCGATCGCTGACACGAGCGAGATCCATGATGCACAAATCCGCCTCGCTGCTGCTGGCTCTGTTATCCCTATACGGCTGTGCGCCGTCGACGCCGCCGGCGCCAGTACTTGATACGGAATGGAGGGTGTGGGGTCACGACGCCGGTGGGAATCGATATTCCGCGCTCCAGCAGATCACCCAGGCAAATGTCGGGGAGCTGGAAAAGGCGTGGGAGTTCCGGACCGGCGAGAATGGGGACGGCTACGCGAGCGGGGACGAGCACACCTTCGAAGCAACGCCGCTGATGATCGGCCGTAAGCTCTATGTCAGCACGGCGTACGGTCGCATTTTCGCATTGGATCCGGTAACAGGCCGCGAACTGTGGCGCTTCGATGCGGTGCTCCCGAAGGAGCCCAGCTACGGTGGCGCCGTGGCCTCCCGCGGCGTGACGTACTGGCATGATTCGGCTGCCGCGACGGGGACCCCGTGCGCGGATCGAATTGTGTTCGGCACGATTGACGGCCGCTTGATTGCGCTCGACGCTTCCGCTGGGACTGCCTGCGAGGGCTTCGGTGACCGCGGTACGGTGAACCTGACAACGGACGTCGGTCTCACAGCTGTCGGCAATTATGGAGTCACGTCGCCGCCCGTCGTGTACAAGAATCTCATCATCCTTGGGTCGTCGATTGCCGACTTCCGCGGTATTCCCGTTGAACTTGGAATCGTCCGTGCCGTAGACGCCCGCACCGGCCGGACGGTCTGGAAATGGGATCCTATTCCGCGCGATCCGGCAGATCCGGCGTGGAAGAGTTGGGGGAGCGAATCCGCAGCTCACTCGCGGGCCGGCAACGCCTGGGCCCCGCTGTCCGTCGACAGCGAGCGGGACCTGGTATTCGTGCCGACCAGTGCCCCTGGCTCAAGTGTGTACGGCGGAGATCGTCCGGGCGACAACCACTACCTAAGTTCGGTCGTCGCACTGCGCGCCTCGACAGGCGAGGTCATCTGGCATCAGCAGCTGACTCACCACGACGTTTGGGACTACGACACTCCGGCGCAGCCGACGCTGATCGACCTTGAGCGGAACGGCACGCGCATTCCCGCCCTTGTCCAAGTCACAAAGTCGGGCCTCACGTTCGTTTTCAATCGCGAGACGGGCGAACCGCTAATTCCGATCGAGGAGCGCCCCGTGCCGCAGGGGGGCATCGAGGGCGAGGCCCTCTCGCCCACGCAACCCTTCCCGGTACGACCGGCCTCCCTCGTGTCGCACCGGCCCGTCCGACCCGATGACGCGTGGGGCTTCACCTTCTGGGATCGCGGCCGTTGCCGTGAACTGATCGAACACTCGCGATCGGACGGTGTCTACACGCCGCCATCCCGGGAGGGCACGATCATGCGCCCCGGGCTCGGCGGCGGTATGAACTGGGGCAGCGGCTCGTTCGATCCCGTCCGCCAGCTCTTTGTAGTTAACTCGATGGACTTGCCAATGCTAGTCCGGCTGGTCGACACCGACGCCGCATCGGTCGGTGCACGTCCTAAGGGCCACGGCCTCGATGGCAGCGCAGTGATTCCGCAGAAGGGCACGCCGTACAGCATGTCGATCCAGTTTCTGGTCTCGCCTCTCGGCGTCCCATGTACGGCGCCGCCGTGGGGTACGCTTGCGGGAATCGACCTCAGCACCGGCGAGGTTCGCTGGCAAGTGCCTCTAGGTACCACCAAGGGGCTCACGCCCTGGTTCATTCCGGGCATTAAGTACGGCGTTCCAAATATCGGCGGCAGCCTAATCACGGCGTCGGGACTCATCTTTATCGGCGCGGCGACCGATCCATATCTACGCGCTTTCGGCGAGCAGGATGGGCGCGAGGTTTGGCGCGCGTCCCTGCCGTTCAGCGCTCAGTCGACGCCGATGACCTACGCGCTCGACGGACGCCAGTACATCGTCATTGCTGCCGGAGGACACGGCTCGTTGCGCGTCCGCCGCGGCGATGCGCTGGTCGCCTTCGCGTTGCCGAAGCGCTAGATTCGTTTGAGTCTCACGGTCGAGCCCACATGATAGTCCCAGCGGCTACCACTCATGTCTCGGAGGTCCACGACCGCCTGCGGCGGTTCATGGACGATTACGTTTACCCGATTGAGGCGGACGTGCATGCGTATCGAGAGCACCCGCAGACGCGCTGGAAGGAGTACCCGCGACTCGAGGAACTGAAGGTTATGGCGAAGGCCGCCGGCCTGTGGAATCTCTTCCTGCCGGAATCCGAGCACGGTGCAGGACTCTCTAACCTTGAGTACGCACCTCTCGCCGAGACCATGGGCCGGGTGGATTTTGGTTCGGAGATTTTTAACTGCAGCGCGCCCGACACCGGCAACATGGAGATTCTCGCGCGTTACGGGACGCCAGCGCTGCAAGCACAGTGGCTCGGTCCGTTGCTGCGCGGCGAGATCCGATCCGCGTTCGCGATGACCGAGCCGGCGGTGGCCTCATCGGATGCGGCCAACATCGAGGCGCGCATCGAGCGCGACGGCGACAGCTACGTCATCAACGGCCGCAAGTGGTGGACAAGCAACGCGCCGCACCCGCGCTGTGCGCTATACATCCTCATGGGCAAGACGAACGCAACTGCCCCCCGGCACATGCAGCACTCGATGATCCTGGTGCCGGCCAACGCCGAGGGTGTCACCGTCGTGCGACCGCTTTCTGTGTTCGGTTACGAGGATGGACCGCATGGCCACGGTGAGGTGGCGTTCTGCGGGGTGCGCGTGCCGGTCGGCAACCTGCTGCTCGGTGAGGGTCGGGGCTTCGAGATCGCGCAGGGTAGGCTCGGGCCCGGCCGGATCCATCATTGCATGCGGCTGATAGGCCTCGCGCAGCGCGCGCTCGAGGCGATGTGCCGCCGGGCGAAGTCGCGGGTGGCGTTCGGTATCCCGTTGAGCGAGCAGGGCGTCGTCCGCGACATGATCGCGCGCTCGGCTTGTGAGATCGACCAAGCGCGGCTGCTAACGCTCGCTGCCGCAGACAAGATGGATCGCGACGGCAATAAGAACGCCCGCGACCTGATTTCGATGATCAAAATTGTCGCCCCGGCGATGGCCCAGTCGGTCATCGATCGCGCTATCCAGGTGCACGGGGGCGGCGGCGTGTCGCAAGATCATTTCCTGGCGCGGGCCTTTAGCTACGCGCGACAGATCCGGCTCGCCGACGGACCGGATGAGGTCCACGTCATGGCGCTGGCACGACACCTAATCAGGCAGTACGCGCCCGCGCCGGCCGCGGCGAGCGCCTGCCGTTGACCTTGGGCGGCGCACACGGTGCGGGGGGATAGGCTGCGGGGTCGCCATCACGCACCGGCGCGTGGCTCTCGGCAGGCCAGACCGCTGCGGAGCGTAAACGCGCGTCGCGCCGAGCCGTCCCTAGCCGGTCCGTGCCGCCCTCCAATTTGTCCGACTTGAGAGTCACATCCTAATGACCGCGCCCGACGTGCCCTCCTTACCGAGATCCGAATCGAAACCGGCGGCGCGTCCCGCACCGCCGGTCGCCGTCGTCACCGGCGCCTCACGTGGCATCGGCGCGGCGGTCGCGCACCTGCTGGCCGCCGACGGCGCGCATGTGGTCGTCTCCAGCCGCGATGCTGCAGCCTGCGAGGCCACCGCCGGCACGATTCGCGCACGCGGAGGGATGGCCACTGCGATCGCGTGCCACGCCGGCAGCACTGAGGCGATCGGTGAGCTTGCACGACGCATTGGTAGCGAGTTTGGGCGCTGGGATATCCTTGTGAACAACGCTGCCACGAATCCGTATTTCGGCCCGATCTACGACACGCCGCTCGTAGCTTTCGAGAAGACCGTCGCAGTCAACCTGCGAGGATATTTCATGCTGACCTGCGAGGCGGTGCGACAGATGCGCGGCCATGGCGGCGTGATCGTCAACGTCGCCTCGATTGGGGGTCTTGAGCCGCAGCCCGGCCAGGGAGTCTATTCGATCACCAAAGCGGGGATACTCAGCATGACGCGCTCGTTCGCCAAGGACTGCGCTCCGCATGGCATCCGGGTCAACGCCGTGGCGCCTGGATTCACGGACACGAGTTTCTCAGCCGCGCTCTCGTCGGATCCTGACACCCTCGGGAACTACCTCGCACGGATACCACTGGGCCGGATGGCCCGCCCGCAGGAGATCGCCGCCGCGATCCGCTACCTGTGCTCCGACGCCGCAAGCTACGTCACTGGAACCTGCCTGACCGTCGACGGCGGAATGCTGGCCTGAGTGCTCAGCCGCACTGGGATTATCGCAACCACTCGCGCACTGTCGCATCGTAGCTCCCTGTGCGCTGGTCAATGCGCGACTTCACAAGCTTGTGTTTCTCGACCCGCTCGGACGGCGTCAGCGGCAGTGAGGCGACGTACTCGAGGTACCGCGGCACCTTGAAAGCCGCAAGACGACTCTTCGCAAAGTCGAGTATCGACTGTGGCGGGACGGTGTCGCGGGTCTCGCCATCCTTGAGCACGATGTACGCCTTTGCCTCCTCACCACGCACCGGATCGGGCACGGGAATGACAGCTGCGAGCGTCACCTTGTCGTGAGCGACGAGCACTCCCTCGACCTCTGCCGCCGATATGTTCTCACCTGCCCTGCGGACCATGTCCTTGGTGCGGCCTGCGATGTGGAATTGGCCCCCCTCGTCCATGTAACCGAGGTCGCCAGAGTAGAACCAACCGTCGCGGATTGTCTCGGCGGTGGCCTCCGGGTTGTTCCAGTAGCCGAGCATGATCGGCTCGCCACGCGAGGTGAACTCACCGATTTCGCCAGCCTTGACGGTCTGACCGCTCGGATCGACGATGCGGGCCTCCTTTGACGGTAGCGGCAGACCGAGCGAGCCGGTACCTACACACGCCAAGTCCGCGAACGGGACCATGGTCTCGGTGCCGGACTCAGTCGTGCCATATGCCTCGCGCCACGGGCAACCGAACCGCGCCTCAAACTGAGCATGCATTTCCGGCACGATCCCGGAACAGGACACCGCACGAACCTTGTGGATGCGCTCGTACTCGTCCGGCGCGCGGTTCATCAGCATTACCGGCATCGTCCCTAGGCAGTAAAAGAAGGTCACCTTGTTTTCGACGATTACCTGCCAGAAGGCGCTGACGCTGAATCTCCGGACCAGCACCAGCGAGATTTCCGCCATCATGCAGAGCACGAGGTTCCACATGCCGTCCATGTAATAAAACGGCTGCGCATTGAAATGAACGTCGTCGGGGCGCAACTGCAACGCGTTCTTCCCGTAGTGCGCGATCAGCATCCAGTAGCGGTGCGTCAGCATGCATCCCTTCGGGAACCCTGTGGTCCCAGAGGTGTACTGGATATTGAGCAGGGCTGCTTCGTCTACACCATAGATGGTGTACCGGTCTGAGGCCGCGTCCACCGCGCGTTCGAAGGAGGACTCGCCGGCGCCGCCGGCCACAAGCAGATTGCGGAGCGCCGGGAGACTGGAGCGGATCGAATCGATGCGGGACAGGTAGTCGACATGCACGATCGCCGCCGCGGCCGCTGAGTCCGTCAGAATGTACTGCAGGTCGTGCTGCTGGTATTCGGTGTTGACCGGTACGAGCACGAGCCCGGCCTTAGCGAGCGCCAGCCAGATAAGCGGAAAGTCGATGCCGTTTGGCATCATGACCGCGACCCGGTCGCCGTGCGCGAGGCCGAGGCCCTTGAGCACATTTGCGATCCGGTTGGAGCGCGCGTCCGCAGCGCCGTAGCTTATGGTCTCCCCTTCGAACACAAGCAGCGTGCGGTCGGGTACGCGACCCGAGGTGTCCCGCAGTAGATGACCGATGCTTTGCCACGGCAGCTTCACCGTCTCCATCATTGCGATCCTCGCTCGTATTCTGAAAGCGTCATCGTTGCGGTAAGCGGACAGCGCCTCGAGAGCGAGGCGCCAATGCTTGGCGGCGGTGGCCTGGCAAGACGGCGTCGAAATGGGCCGCCGGAGCTCACACGTGTGCGGTAGCTTTGATTTCGACCAGCATTTCCGGCATCGCAAGACGCCTCACTTCGACGCCGACCGCAACCGGCGGTTCGTGCCCGCTCCACAGCTCGCGGACGACCGCGACGCCTTCCGCGATCCGTCCGATGTCGATTGTGTAGACGGACTGCTCAATGATGTTGGGCAAGCCAACGCCGAAGTGCGCTAGCGTCTCCGTCATGTTCTTGTAGATCTGGCGAAACTGGGCCCCCATGTCCCCCACACCCTGTACCGTGCCTGTGGAATCTAGCGCGGTGAATCCGGACATGAATATGAGGTCACCGACCTTCCACGCGCGCGACATGCCGTAGTTTCGCTCGAGCTCCGGAAAAAGATGGAAGACTTCAGGTTTCATGGGGTTATCCTTCGACAGCCACTTGCGGCGCTCGCCACGGAGACGTTTGAAGTCGGCCGACGAGAGTTCTGGCCTCCAGGTCGTGCCGCCATGGCATCATGATTAGAACGCGCGCAGAGAGGCGAAACAAATTCGCCGATTTCATGCTAGGCAATAACCATGGACAATAACGCGCCAAGGGCCTGGGTCTCGGCGTGCGCTCGAATCGCGCGCGCGATGCAAAGGTTGCTGGCGCTCGATCCTGCGCCTCAGTTGGCAGCCGAAGTCTGCATGTCTGCTGCGGGGGGCATGGCGCACGGACCTACGGGGCGTCATCGTGAGCCGAGTGTGGATGGAGCCTGTCGGGGAGCCGGTGGGATCCTCGCGCTGGCCATGACAATTGTGCCCAGCAGGATGGATCCTATGATCACTGAGAACACTGCCAAGTAGCTGTGGGACACGTCGTATATGGCGCCAGCAATGATGGCGCCGAGCGTAAGCATTGCTAGGCAGAAGAAATACCACGTTCCGCACACGGCGCCGAATGAACGCTGGCCGAAACATACGGTCAACAGGCTTACCCAGACAATATCGATGCCGCCGATCGCAAGGCCAAAGGTCGTAATGAAGGCGTATAGCAGCCACTGCGCGTCTGACCTCCCGGCTGCGACCAACAACGACACGCCAGCCGCGAACAATACGAGACATGACAGCAGCACAACCTTCGGCCGGAATCGGTCCATCGCGAGCCCGAACCCAAGCACGCCAACGATTGCGGCGCCGGCCATCCCGCCGAGCGCCCGAGAGGCGCGTGCAGCAGAAACTCCGGAGTCTGTCAGATATGACGTCATCTGCCCGAATACGGCCGAATAGCCGAAATACGTGATCGTCGTGACGCCGACGATCGCCCAGAACAGAGGGTGCCGAATTACCTGCCGAAACTCTAAGCCTCCGTCCGTTGCCGCCGCGCTGGCGGAAACCGCGTCCATCCCCGGGAGGCCATCGCAGAGAAGTCCGAGATCGGCAGGCGAACGGACGCGGAAGAAGACCAGAACGGCAGGGATCACGGTGACCACCAGCAGCACCGCGAGCACGATCGCCGCTGTGCGCCATCCGTAGCTCGCGATGAGCCAGTACGAAAAGGGGGCCAGCAAAACACCACCGAGGTGGGCGCCTGAGAACGCGAAGCCGATCGCGAGCCCCTTGTGGACGGAGAACCAACGCGAAAGAATCACTGGAATGGGAAGCACCATCATAAGCTTGCCGAGCCCCATCAGCGCGCGCAGGACGAAGAGCTGCCAAGCGGCGTCGATGTGCGCGATCAGGAAGAAACCGAGGCCCTCAAGGATTGCGCCCAGAATGACAAGTGGTCGCGGGTCGCGAGTATCGCTCCAGGCGCCGAGAAACGGCGTCAGCATGGCCGTCGCCCAGAAAATCGTGATCGATCCACCCTGGACCGATCGGCCCCAGCCGAACGTCTCCTCTAATGGCTTCGTGAAGGCCACGAAGCCGTACACCCCAACGCCGTAGGCGAGCATCCAGACGAGGCAGGCGGTCGCCGCGATCCACCAGCCATAAAAGACGGGACGGGGTCGCCGCCCAGCGTTCTTGATTGGCGCCACATCCGAATTGGCGATTGAGGTTCTGAAACCCATCGAGACTCCTCACGAGTGGATTATTGCGGTCCAACACAGGCAGCTGACCCAGTTGAAAAGGCAGCGCGCCGCCCTCCACGAGATCCGCACTAACCCGTCCCGAGTCTACGAATAGTGACACGGCCAGTCGAATCCACGGCCGTAATACCTTGAAATGAACATTGCGAATCGTGGTTCCGCACCCTGCGAATTAATCGGTGCAACACTTAACACCGACTCTTGAACGCGCACAACTGCGGTGGTTGTTACCGATCGGTCGATATTCAAAGGATGGATGCATAGCCAGTAGTGTCCGGACGTTAGTGGAACAAATTCATCTGG
>CAIVVT010000152.1 GCA_903909435.1 uncultured Acidobacteriia bacterium
CGCAGCTGGTCTGCGCCGTGACGAGTGAATACTTCTCGGCCAGGTCCGCGGCGGCTTCGGTGTCGAGCCCCGACAGTCGTCGAGCGGCCGCGACGCGGGCGAGCGTATCGCCCTCGGCAATGGTGGCCGGCCAGGTGCAGCTAACCGACGCCACAGCCGTGGCGTCTCCAATCGTCACGCGCAGCGCCTCCCGTGGCCGCTCGCGGAACGCGGCGAACACATGCACCGTATCGCCAGGGAACACGAACTGACCGACGCCGACGGACCAGTCCGGCGTTTCCGACCAGTCGACCCCGGTGACCGTCGCTGGTGGCGTGCCCATGCGACCGAGTTGGCGCGCGACGGCGCCGCGCATGTCCTCGCCGGGCGTCACGAACTCACACGCGCCACCGGTCTCGGACGCCACCTTGCGGCCGAGTTCCTCGACGGGCGCCGCGCCCACGGCGATCACGAACAAGCGATGACCTGCGTCGGCGAGGCCTGCGAGCAGGGCGTCCAATTCCCACACCTCGCCGTCGGTGATCAACAGTACGTCTGCCGTAGCGTCCTTCGGAGCCGGGATCGCGATGACGGAGTCGATTGCGGCTCCAATCAACGTGCCCCCGAGGTCCGCGCGCATCGCCCCGATGCCCTGGGCGAGCCTTGCCTTCAAGGCTGGCGTCACGGGTTCGAGACCCCGCGTGTTCTCATCGAGGCGGCTTCCAAAGCGCGTGAGACTTACGTTGTCGTGGGAGGTCAGTGACCCGACGACGGCGCGGAGCGCCGCGCTTGCCTGCCCGATGCTGTCGCCCGCCATCGAGCCGGAACAGTCCACGAGCAATTTGAGATTGCGGGGCCCGGCCTCGCCGCTGGCGGTATGCGGAGCATTGACCGTCGCGAGCGCGATGTAGGCGTCGCCGTCACGCGCGACGAGCGCTTGAGAAGGCGCCTGCGCGCGGTCGATCAGAATCACGAGATCCCGGTCGAGAGTCGCCTTCGGGCCGAGCGACAGTTCGACGGATTCGAGGCCGGATACCTGTGTCAGCGCGTGGGTGGGCGAGCTGATCGGGGCTCGCGCGAGCTCGCCGCGGACCACGAGGTTCATCGTCAGCGGGTAAGAAGCGGTCAGATCGGTCACCGGCACCTGGTGTGCCGCGACCGCCGCCGACGCGTTGCCGTAACGCGGGGCCAGCGCGGTCGGGATCGCCGCCCGGATCCGGCCGCCATCGAAATTCAGCAGCTGCGCGAACCGGAACCTTGCGGTCGCGCGTTCCCCAGCCTGCAAGTTGCCGAGGCTTACCGTGTAGAGCCCATCCCGAGAGTGTTCCAGCAGCGCCGCCGTATCGCCGGCCTCGACGGCTTTTTCGTAGGTCTCCGAGGCCTCGCGCTTGCGGCGTACGACGCCCGTGAGCCGGCGCTCGCCGATCTCGAGCTCGAACGACAGCAGCACGGCGTTCAACGGCAGCGGGAACGTGTAGACGGCCTCGATCGCGACGGGATCGCGGTTCTCGTAGGACTGTTCGACCGCAAGTTCGAGCAGATTCGCCTCGATGGAGCCTGACAGGTGCACGCCGGTCAGCGGGATCGCCTCGCCAGCGAGACTTTTCATCTGGGCAAGGGGTTCAGCGCTCATCGTTCGTCTCCTCGACTACCCGGCCGTACGCGGCCAGAACTTCACGGAATAGATTTCGGACCTGATTCGGCGACAGGCCCGCCCGACCCGCTTCCACCACGAGCTCAACGCCATCGGCGATCGTCAGGTGCGAGCGGACCTCGACCGACCCGACGCGTGGTGGCGCGACGGGGGGAGGGGACTGTGGCGCACTCAGGAGGTCCGCGATCCGGTCGAGCGCGAGCCCCGCCTTCGAATACTTCGCGACCGTGAGCAGCTGCTCGAGATGCGCCGGCGTGTAATACGCGGCCCGCGTCTCGCCGATCGGACGCTCCACCAGCCCGAGCTGGATGTAGTAGCGCACCGTCCGGCGACTCAGGCCCACCAGAGAGGCGAGCTCGTCGATCGAATAGCGGGGAACCGGCGGGTTCGTGTCCATGGATGGATACTGACACAGTAGTACTGTCAGAAACAACTGTCGATATAAATGGCTATAGAATCAACCGATTGGATTCTGGCATGGTGTCTTGAGCGGCCGTCTCCAGTACCGGATGCCCGATCCGGTCCGGAGCAAGATCGCGTTCGGTCAGCCAGGAGAACCCGCACATCCGTCCGGGTAACCGAGTCGCTAGGATGCTTGTTCCGGACCGACGGGCACGCGAACGGCGCGCGGAACGCCTGTTCACTGACGTCAAACGTGTCGTCCGCTGCGGACATCCTCCGGGCGTGACCAGGACGAGCCACATCCTCCCGCGACGGACTGGATAGAACTGATGCCAGCCGTGCCAACTACGGATCCCTTCGCACTGTCCCGGTTCGAGACGGCGCAGCGCGACGTCATTGATCAGGTGCGGGCTGAACTTCGCGCAAGGTGCAAGTCCAGTCACTGGATGTGGTTCATATTCCCGCAGCTCGCCGGGCTCGGATCGAGCGCAATGGCGCGCCGGTATGCTCTGTCCGGAATCGACGAGGCGAGGGCGTTACTCGCCCATCCCGTGCTCGGTGTACGCCTTCTGGAGTGTTCCGTGCTGCTGCTGGCTGTCAGGGAACGATCGGCGGAGGAGATTCTGGGAGTCGTGGACGCGCAGAAGCTCCGGTCGTCGATGACGCTATTCGCCCTCGCGGCACCGGAAGAGGCGGTGTTCCGGCGCGTTCTCGAAAAATACTGCGATGGGCAACTCGATCACAAAACCATGGAGCGGGCCTGATCGCTGTGAAAAGACCACGGGCCGAGCTTTACCGATTGTGCGTCTGAGGCCACCGGAGTCTGAACATCACCGGCCGGACGTCGTGGACCAGCGCCTGACGTACTCGGGATCGAAGTCGAAGTCGGCAATCGAAATGAAGAGACATCCACAGCCGGCGTCGAGGTCAGGCGAAGTTCCCGACCGCGAGGTGATCGAGGTAGTCGCGCAGCACGGCGGCTTCACCGGCCTTGACCAGAGATTCGGCGGTCCGGCCACCGAGGGCGGCGATCGGTTGCGCCCGGTACCAGGCCATCGCCTGGTTCTTGCCACCGGCCCAGTCGGATATGCGAGAGATGATCTCCAGCATTTCGAGCAGCCGCGTTTGCGTCCTGACGGCGTGGCTGCGGGAGGCCTTGTAGAGCGCCTCGCGACTGAGGCCGACCGTATCGGCGATCTGCGCCTTCGACATGCCGAAGGTGCTCGCGACCCGATCGATGGCGACATGGCCACGCCGGTCGATCATTGAGACGACGAGCGGCCCGAGGTCGTGCGCGGCGGTGGCGAACATTTACCGCTCCCGTGGCGTAGACGTACGTCTGATTGGTGGTCGCATCGAGCGAAGCCGAATCCTGACGTCAGGGCGCCTCGCGAAACCGTCCGGCCAGACCGGGAGCGCCAGAACTGCAGGAGCGCCCGGGATATGGCGTTGGACACGTCCGCACCAGTATGTTCGCACTGACGCGAACTGGTTCAGCAGGAGCATGAGCTTGGGCGCCCGACGTTTAGGCGCGCCAGGATGCGAGTGACCTTCGGTGCCTTCTGCTTTCGGGCCTGCCAGAGGTCAAATTTCATCTGCATGCCGAGCCACATCTCGGCGCTCGCGCCGAGCGCCGCCTCGAGTCGCAACGCCATCGTCGCATTGATGCCGGCACGGCCATTCAGAAGCGCCGACAGCGCGTGCCGCGTGATGCCAAGGCGACCCGCTGCTTCGGCGACACTGAGGTCCTCCGGGAGGTACTCGCGGAGCACCGCACCCGGGCGCGCCGGAAGGTTCTGTCGGTTCACGCTGCCTCAACCTGGAGCTGGTCTGAAAATCTGCGTCCCGACCCGGCCGTCGGGGCGAGTTTCAACGCGTTGAAAATCGTGGAGCCTGCGGTTGCATGGGCAGCCGACGAGTGAGTTTACCGGTTAATTGACGGTCCGCCGGCAGCACGATTCGGCGTAGTTTCACGCGTAAAAGATTCAGGTTCCAGGGGGACCGGCGGCGGCTCTGCAAAATGATCATTCACGCCTGAATAATTTTGGATTGGCGTTCGTACGGGTCGGTTTCACAAGCGAATTTCGTTAAGTCGCGTCCACGGATGGTCCGGAATCGCGTAGAATCCTCCGTGTGATGAAGGAAGCGAGCGCTTCCGCCAACCGAGCCGAATGGCCACGGTGGTTCCCCCGGCAACCGGGGCACAGGGCCGAAAGGCAAACAAGTCGACCAACGGGTCGACGATGCGGGCGAACACAGAGGGCGTGCCCGGGCCCCAAATCCGAAACTGACTGATGATGCGGCCGTCGAGGACGGCGGTCGGGGCAATCGCGCGTGGCGAGCTCAGGGACGTGGCACCGCGCGCTCGATGAGGAGTGCGGGATGATGAAGAAGATAGATGCGGAACACGGCGAAGGCGCGTTGGAACCCGGGGAACTGGTCCGGCCGCTGTTCGAGGGACCGCTCGATGTTGTGGGTGACGTGCACGGCGAGATCGACGCGCTCATCGCGCTGTTGGAGAAGCTCGGCTATGACCGGGCCGGCGTACATCCCGACGGTCGCCGGCTGGTGTTTGTCGGCGACCTCTGCGACCGAGGGCCCGATAGCCCGGCAGTGATCAACCTCGTACGGCAGCTTGTCAGGACGGGGCGCGCGCAGTGCGTTATCGGGAACCACGAACTCAATCTGCTCCGTGGCGAGCACAAGCATGGCAATCACTGGTTCTTCCGGGAAGACAGCCAGGCGCTTCGCGAGAAATTCGGACCCTGCGTGCTTGCGACCGAAGCACAGTGCAAGGACTTCCTGGCGTTCTTCCGGGAATTGCCGGTCGCACTCGAGCGGTCAGACCTGCGGGTCGTCCATGCTGCGTGGAGTCCGGGCGATATCGCGAAGTGTCGTGACTTCGATGGCGACGCGCTCGAGGCCCATGCCGAGTTCGAGCAGGAACTCGCAGCATCCGACCACGGCCGGCGCCTGAAAGCCGCGCATGACGAGGAACGTGTGACGCATGCCGTCGCGCTCGCGTCCACCGGCGAGCCCCCGCCGATGCTCATGGCGGTCGGTGCCTACGACGAGCACTACCAGCTCGGCAATCCGATCCGAGTCCTCACTTCAGGGCTTGAGCGTGCGACCACGAAGCCGTTCAACGCCAGCGACAAGTGGAGGTTCGTCGAGCGCGTCCGTTGGTGGCGCGAGTACGACGCGAACCCTGCCGTAGTCTTCGGACACTACTGGCGGTGGTTGGACCCGGAGGCGCACGCGGTCCTGAGCAAGGGAGAACCGAATCTCTTTGCCGGGGACCACGCCTGTGGTTGGCACCAGAATGCCGCCGGCCGCGACGTTGCATTCTGCATCGACTACAGCGTCGGTGCACGGTTCAAGGAGCGCAAATCCGGCGTACGGGGCGCATTCCAGGGCCGACTGGCCGCGCTTCGCTGGCCGGAGCGGACGGTCGTGTTTGATGACGGAACGGAAACGCCCACTCCCGGCAACGGGGAGCAGCGCTGATGGCATCACTAAACCCACGGCTCCTGGTCGCCGCCGGTCCGCTGCGTGCCGCGTTCGCGACCCTCGATGAGCTGCTGCCAGAACGCTCGAAGCAGTCCGCTGAACTGGTGCTCGGATGTGTAGACGGGGCGCTGCGTCTGGAAGGCCCCGGTGCGGAGCTGCGCGTGCCCGCGACC
Organism: uncultured Acidobacteriia bacterium; assembly: GCA_903909435.1. Lineage (GTDB taxonomy): Bacteria > Acidobacteriota > Terriglobia > Bryobacterales > Bryobacteraceae > CAIVVT01. The sequence goes on from CAIVVT010000152.1 coordinate 5,719, forward strand.
GGTACCTGGTCTGGCCGGCTGCGGGTGTCGGCGTCGTTCGTTCGGATGCTGGCCCTCGCGATGCCGGATGGTGATCCATTGGTACTGGAATATTGTGCCGGTCGGCTGGTGTTGCGGGGAGAGACGACGCTACGGTTCAAAGCCGCCTGGGAGGACATCAGCCCGCCCCGGGTAGAGGTGGCGCTGGATCTCGAGGATGTCGGGTTGCTGAAGCTTGCGACGGAACAACGACGCGACGCCCTGCAGTCGTCAGGGCTGTCGAAGCTTATTGGGGCTGCGGAAGCACGCTTCCAGCAGGCGCTGAACCGTGCGTTCCAGGCGTTCGCTGACTACCCGATCTCGCGGGACAAATTCGAGAGTGCCCTTCGAAGTGTGATCATTCAGAGCTGAGGAATCACCAGCAACGGAATGCAGGCATGCAACATCGTCGCTGAGAAGACCCTGGCCGCGCCTTGCGGCATCCAGCGCGTTCTTCCTCGGTGTCGGAAAGCTTAGGCTGCCGGAGCAGTTCTAAACGTCTGGCGCTTGGTCGTAGACCGCGACCTGGGTACGTTCGATGATGCGTTTCAGGCGGGAGTTTGGCATCGCAGTGAGCTCGACGAGATCAACCTTCCGGCCGAACAGGTTCTCGAGTCTGGCCTTGAAGTCGAAGTACTGGCCTGACGAAGTTAGCGTCATCACTGTCTTGAACCTAACCACGAAATCGATGTCACTTGAATCGGCGTCGAAGTCACCGCGCAGGATCGATCCGAAGACGGCGAGACTCGTGACTCCGAAGAGTTGGCACAGACGTTCGATCTCGCTGCGGTGTGCCGTGATCAATGGCAGATCCGTCCTTGATGATGGGCTGGGCGCATCAGGAACGCCGGGATCTTCGAAGCCGGAGCCGGAGCCGGAGGTGCGAGCAACCGAGCCGCGAGACGCTTTTCACGTTGTCATGTAACAACACTACACGAAGTGCGCAGCAGCAATCGTTGAGGGTGAAGACCCGAAAACCATAGATCCCGCGTCCCGGAAGGAGGACGGGCACGCGATCACTGAGGCAGCCGAGCGGTAGAGTCAGCGCGATTCTGGGTTAAGCGAATGGCCGTCTCTGACGCGTCAAGCGAAAGAGCCGCTAACCCGACTGTCGGGGCGATTTTCAACGCGTTGAAATGGGGCGCCCGGCTCGCGGGCAGCCGCCGCCTATGGTTTTTAACGCGTTAAAAATGGACCGCCGGCATCCCGATGCGGGGAAGTTTCACGCGTGAAACTCCGGGGTTCCGGCCGGCCCGCGTCGGGAATTTTAACCCAAACGCTGCATTCCATAGCCGACCTCCATCGGATGACTTCGGTGATCGTCGGTGAGCTGGCGATACGACACGTTCTCCCGGCAGCGATGTCCGCAGTTGATCCAGGAATTGAAAGGGTTTACTGAATCTTATGGATCTATGCCACTTAGCACCTAAGATCTGTCAAATCGCCGAATTGCCAGTTTCGGCCCGAGCGGTGTGGGGGGTTCGGCGTCCCTCTGGTAAGCAAGTTTTCGCGTGGATTTGGTGCGAGCGGCTGCGACGTGACATCAAGATGGCCGATCTTACGGCGTATCGACGACTGGCGTCGCTAGGTTGGGCAGCAGGCGCCGAGCGTGCGCCGGGAACAACCGGCGGAATGCACTACAGGCGCCAGTCCGCGTGTTAACGCCCGATCATCAGCGGTCGTCGCGCCCATGGTCGCGATAAGGTCAGTTATCTTGCCTGCTCGTAAGCGTTGGTGGATCAAAAAGTGAGGGACCGGACAATGATGTGATGATGAGCCATCTTGCCGAACATCAGAGGGTCCGAAAATCAGCTAGCAGGTCAGTGAGTCAGAGGCGCTGTTGCGATGCAGCAGGCCAAACGGCACATTTTCTTTGAATCGACGGGCAGGCCAACCACAGGCGCCTAGAACGGTGGTGGCTCTCACTGCCAGGTTGCAATGGTCTAAATTGGCGCGCTTCAAGCATTGGTCTGACCACACTGTCTTCGGATGCTCGACAACAGTCTCAAAACGTCATCCACACGCCGGAATCGGACTGTAGCTGCGCGACTCCCCCTACGACGTAACTTCAGTGGCAAACAGACGAGCCAGCGGCACCTCCCTGAATATCTTTGCACACCGCGACGAGTGCATCATCTAACGATAGGCATCTTTCGTCCTCTAGGACATCAGCTTGAGACATTTCGACACCGGAAACCCGGCGCCCGAAATTGGCTATCTTGTGGCGCGCATCCGCGTTGAGACACGTCGGTCCCTCGTTCAACATGCGCCGAACAATTGTGCACGCTCCTCCGACCGTGCATGTCCGAGAATAATTGACTACGCCTAGAACCGCAGCAGAGCTAATTAACGCTCCGCATACTACAAGAGCCAATAGCCCCGCAAATCCAGCTAGAGTGCTCAAGCCCAGTTGAGTAGAAGTCGTTTGGTCACTCATCGGCTACCTCATAAAGGGACGAATGAAGACATACGCAGCCCATGCAGTTCCACCCGCAAAACCCACAATTACGATGATTCCGAGGGTCAACAGTGCCTGACCGAGAGGGTCTTGAGGGCGCGGAACAGGAACAATCGGATCAGGCTTGAGCGGCGCAGACCGAATCTTGATGCCCTTTACCGCCTCATCCAAAGCATCATCCTTTGCCGTCTCGAGTTGATTAAGCACCTCGGTATAGGCGTCGTCGATCCGATGGTGCCAGCGACTTGACAGCCAAGATCGTGCACTGGCTGCAAGAATGGAAAGAACGATCCCAACAAAGGTAGCACCAAAGCCTACGCCGATCCCCGAATACATCTCTGACTTAGCTGCGAGACGCAGCACTGGATCCGATGAGTCAAGAATTCGAGCGGCAAACATCGCGATGCTAATACCGTAAACAGTTCCGAGGAACGCGAGCTTCAGCATCGTGTCGCCAATCATGTCCAGCTGATCGTGAATAGCTGCCGCTTCGCTTTCCAGCGCTTGCCGAACTGATTCCAGCGCACCGATGGCTGCGGGCCGAGACTGTGATCCGGCGACGCTTCCCCGCGTCGCAAGCACAATGGGGACGCGCATTCGGTCATGAATGCCGCGGCCCGAAGATGCAAGACTCGCTTGTGGAACTCGTCGCACATATGCGAACCAGAGCAGAACAATCCGCATCATTGCAAAAACGAAAAGAGCGAGCGTGCCCGCCTGAATCACACCGAAAAACAGGGACCACAAGCGCCGTTTGCCGAGAATGTTCGAAATATCGGTCGCCCCAACCCTGGAAACTGCCATCTCATTGAGACTTAGAGCGCTACCACCGACAACGGCTGGGATTCCAAGAGGCCCCAAGAGGCGCGCTTGGAAGGATTCAACTGCAGCGCACGAAGTTTCTGGCAGAGGAGTACGCGTCCCCGTGCACAGTCTTACCGCCGAGTCGCTGGAGCCGACATTAAAAGCGGCGCGCTCCAGGTGCCTGGCCATTGTGTCAACCGTTCCCCGTAGATATAGCTTGCCGACAGTTTTGAGAGCCGGAAGCCCATTTAGGAAGTCGTCGTCTGTGAGTTCGAAGAAGAGCCCTCTCCCGGAGACGTTGGATGAACGCTCCGCGCCGAGCACGAACTGGAAGCCGAACGCAACACGTGACGTCGAACCTGACGCGCAAACGATCTCCTGCGGTATGTTGAGGCGAGGTTGCGAAGTGGGTCTTAGAAGTTGGAGCAAGCGCTCTCGCGATTGGTCGTCGACGAACACACACGCCCGTACAACGGCATCTGAGGGGCGGCGACTTGCGAAATCTTGATTGGCGAGGTGAAAGCGGAGCGCGATTGATAGCAACTCGTCGTCAGAAAGGCGGACGACGGCCTCAGATAGGCCCCACTCAAGGCCAAAGGCCACAAGCCCCGCCAGCACCATTGCCGCAAACGGAAATGTCGCCCTTGCGAAATCAACGATTCTAGGGATCCTCATGAATTGCCTCGGGTGATATATGAAACTTGAGGAGTTCAGGTCGGATCAAAGTCTCCGGGGTCGCTAACAAGGCTGCACGGGCAAGCCAGTTTCTTGCGGAGACCGCGGAAGCATCCATCGAGGATCCATCGGGGGCGGGAATGGTAGCCGAGAGGCGCAGAGTGCCCGCCGCGATCCAACGGGCCACGCGGCTACGGAAATCGGTTCGTGAGGCCCCAGGAATGGGATCATCCCGAGCCGGAAGTGGAAGCCTTGTATTAGCTGCCGCCGCCGAGACAGCCTTGAGCCAAACTTCGATCGACCCCCGATCAAGGCCTTGCGAGGCGGCTGGCCGGATCTCCTTGGCTGAAAGTTCAGCAAGAAAGAATCCCTTCGAGACAACGCCCCCTAGCCACAATCCGTCCGACGCAAGTCGAGGCGAGATCTGTTCGTATACATTTTTTACGTCTGCAAGAGAGTTGAAGCAGGATTCGGATCGGAAAAGCGCGATCGAGCGCGGGTGGAGGAGGTCTATAAGCAGGGTGAGACATGAATGGGATCGGGGCCACCACAATTGATTCGCGACGAAGCCGACGCTCGGGCCACCCAGTGACGCAACTGCGTTTGCGGCAAATTCGGAATTCGCGTCACCCCCGCACAGATTGCCCACAGATGCTAGGCTTTCGAGAAAATCGGCAATTGGGCCGAATGTAGCGCGAGCATTGGTGTCGTCGCAGGTTGCGCTGTTCATCTCCATTACGGCCTGGTGCGACGGGAAATGATCCTGCCAGCAATTGTTTGCGGTCACCGCGGACAGGTCCCAGCTCCTCCATGGGCTCGGTGCCGGCTCGGACGCGGTCCACGTGCAAGCCGCCACATCCAATGATGCTTGCGTGCCTCGGCCGTCGCCGTGAACGCCGTAGGAAATGCTCGATCGCTCGGAGAGGTTCGCCTTCCAGCATATGGGAATATCCGGATCACCAACGCAAGTAGCTTTCGCCAAATTTGGTGTGGCAGCACAGAGGCCAATCACGGTAGTCCAGATGAGCATACGGCGCAGCTTCGCATGACAGATCATTTTCTGACTTCGCAATATGAGGTGGCTTTTAGGCACGAGAACGACAGTCGCACTCCAGACGGAGTCTCGACGTAAACGTTAGTCGGCCCCGCTGTGGGCGCGGGGTACTCAACAATTAGCACGCGAGGGTTGGTTAGGCTGCCGTCTCCGGGCAGGTCCCGGAAATATAGTGTCTCGACACACTGGTCAGCTTTGCTTGCGACGTTACTAGTCGCATCAAAGGATGATTGCGGGTGTCCGTCTGCGTCCTCGAAGCTAAGAACCACGCTGTAAGGTGGCCCGCACGCAAGGCCCTTTATGCGGCTGTACGTTAGCGTCATTGCTGCGGGGTATCGTGAGGAGTACTCGGCCTTCGGGCTAACAGCGTCAAATACAATTACCGCGCACAGAAGACCACAGAAGAGGTCGGTGGCAACTATGGGGAACCAGTCGCGGCGCTTCAATATGTGCATGTGGCAACGGGAACAACGTCGGCGATCAGCGTCGTTTTGGCTTCAAAGCTTGCTGAGTAACATCTTTCGGTAGGGCCCGGATTTACGAGGAAGTGTATTTCAAAGGTTGGATTCGGAAAGAGGAGCGACTCTTTGAGGTGTCGTACAATGACCAGCGGCGGACGGGAGCGATTGGAAGATTCGGGGGGTTTACTCAAATCATTAACTAGCGCTTGCACAGAGAAGTCGCCGTTAAAGCGAATTGTTTTGGGTTGAAAGGAGCTATTGGGTACGAGACCTAAAGCTACAGAGCGCAAGTTGAGATTAGTCTCGCTAGTTTCTCGGAGACTGTGACCAGAAGACGAAGAATCAGCATTCTGGAACGATGGCGAGCGAAGTCTTCGGAGAAGGCGGCCGATCACGGGTACTTCGATCGTTCGGGGGGTACGCATATCAGGAGCGTCGTCGCTAATGACTCCTTCGATATCAAAGTCGACAGCGAACGTTGTATCCAGAATGCCGCTCTGAAACGGGCCGGCTGTGGCGACTGAGCTGTCGTCCGATACTGAGCCTAGTTGGCAGGGAAGCCAGGCGGCACTGTTTAGTGACAGCGCGCTGAATGTTTCTGCGTCAATGCAGCCATTCAGAGCAGACGAAGTCGGAATTAGATCGCAGGAAGTTTCGGCGGAACTCTGATTTGCTATGGATGTGGAGGATCTACAGGTGTCTATGGAAGCCCAGCCGGGGGGAGCATGCGTTCCAGCAAGTGTCCGTGCTGGGCCGCAAGCGCTGACCTGAATGGTTGGGAAAGCCTCAATATTTGTACAGGTTCTCGATGGGATGCGAGGCGCTGTCCAGCGATAGGTTCCGTACACTATTACGGGTACGGCAGTAGGGGCGGAGCGAACTGACGTATCGGATTCTGAGGCCGAGGCGAGCCAAATCAGTAGAAAGCCACTAAACAGGGCGGCTACAAAGTCTACTTGATACAACTCGCTGGGCTTCCGGCGGCTTCGCACGGGTCAGCCTCGTTCCACCGCTCAGCGTCAAGAGGCTCAATTAGCGATCAAAAAATATTGCAAAGGCCATCTGGGGGCCTGCCATTGCGAGGTTGGCTTTGCGCAAAAGTAAATTCTGCGCGACCTGATGTAAAGTCAATGGTGGCGGGCCGGAAGTTTGTGCCAGTTAAGACGATGAACCCTTTGGGCGTGCTCACATCTGCTGCGCATAGTTTAAAGTTGCCGCGCTCGCGATTGCTTATGACGCGGGCGAATTCGGCAAGACCGTCCTTGCTAATTGGAAGTGCCGGAAGGCGAGCATTGTTCGAGTCGATCAGAACAAACTTGGTTGGCGTGCTAACGTCTTGGCATCGAATGGCGCCCGTGCCAACGGAGAAGCAAGATATCGTGCCGTTGGGATCAGTTCCCAGGGAGGTTTGCGCGTCTGGGCGCATATCTTTCGGGTTTAGCTTCGGTCCTCCACGAATGTTGCTGGCGTCAGTGGCGTTTGAGTTGCCGTGCCCGTCTCCGTCTCCGTCACCGACATGGGTCAGATCGATGAGAATGGCTGCGATAAAGAGACCGGCGCATACGTAGGGATTCCCTCCGGCTTCAGCACATGCTGCCGCGGCGAACGTGAGGAGGTCCGCCAGCGTCTTGGATGTCTTTTGGTGCTCCTGCATGTCGGCAGCGGCGTTCGAGAGCGCCTGAGTGCAGGTTGATGTAGGCAGTGTCTTTAGGTACGCGACTAGAGTAGCCCAGCTGGAATCACTCAGATCCTGAATGTCTGGCGGAAGCCTCGCTGCATCTTCGGAGCCGTCGGCTATAAGTTGGTCGCGACACTTGGACCAGGCGGCTTGAATTGCCTTCGCGTGATCGTCGAGCGCAGCGCGAATAACGGCGGCGTTGGGGCAAACCGATTCTACTTGGGCCTTCGTCGGCTGTACCGTCGTGGCGAGAGCGGTAATCGCTGACTCGCATTCCTCAATTTGCTTCTGTAGATCTTGCCCAAGTGAATTTGGAGCAAGGGGTGTCGCCAGATGGTGGCGTAGCTTGTCGGCATCTTCCTTGGCCTGAGTGACGCCATTTGGGCCACTGTACTTAGCTTGCAGGTCTGCGGCGGTAGACCGCGCGGCAATTTGAATTAGAAGCTGCCGAATTTGTTGGGAATCAGCCTTCAGATCCTTCAGGGCAAGGCGGGTGTCGGCAAGTAAAGTCGCATGTGCTGCGCTTTGGTTGTCAAGGTTCTCAACGTTCGCGCGAAGGGCACCGATTTGCTTCTCGATGCGAGATAGTGGCGCTGAGCCATCTGTGGGGTCTGCTATGGCTGCATTTGCTCCGCTGAGGAGAGCGGCCGTCAAGAATGCAAAGCATTTGAGGAAGGCATTCCGTGCCATTTCGAGCCCCCGTCGGCGGTGACAGAGTAACGAATTCGCAAACATGGCTGAGACAACTGCGTGCGAAGTGCAATCTAGCAAGCGCTCTTCGCCCTCCGTGTTATGCAGGCTGGAGAGCGGTTGTGCGTCAGGTCGCACGTACGCTGAGTCGTTTTGCCAGAAATGCGAATGGTTTGCAACAGAAGATTTGATTGCGCCATCTTCCGGTTGGCGCGGATTTGCTCGCTTTTTGATTCGTGGAAATATCGCTTTGGGCCTGTGTCGGAACGTGTTACAGATCTGGGGGTCAAGGCATTAGCCGCGAACTGCTCGCGACGCAATTCTCAGGTAACGTAGCTGTCGGTTTCGTTCGGGTTGGTGTTTGAAATCTACCGCGGGAGGGACCCCCATGGAGTGGATTCTTCGCCTTGAGTGCCGAGACGAGCATGCGGTGTTGCACGAGCGCGACATAGCTCGGTTCGAGCGCCAAACTGAATGCTTGCGACCAGAGGAGGTTGGTCTGACCTTGCTGGATGCAACGACGCTGCTCTACAACATCCAGTGGAACGTCGTCAGAGATCAAGTCGCCTTCCAGGCCGAAGTGCGCCGGAAGTGCGCCGTTTGCGGCGAGCCCAAACGCATCAAGGACTATCGGCGTCGCACACTGCGAACGCTCTTCGGTGCGATCCCGATCCGCTGCCCGCGGTATCAGGGATGTGCGTGTCTCGAGGGACACGCCCGTGTGGATTGGCCACTGGATAGTGCTTTGCCGGAACGACACACGCCGGAGTTTGCCTATGTTCTGGCCAAGCTCGGAAGCGCGATGCCCTATCGAAAAGCAGTCGCGCTGCTTGGAGTTGACCCGTTTTCGTGGACACCCCATCGTTGGATTTGGAGGTGTTCATCATGGCGGACAAGACGGTCCGGTACACGCCGGAGTTTAAGCGGCAGATGGTCGATTTGGTGCGTAGCGGCAAAACGCCGGCGGCACTGTCGAAGGAGTTCGGTCCTTCGGCCTGGACGATCGCTCTGTGGGTCAAGCAGGACGCGCGAGACGCCGGCAAGGGCGACGGCGGCCTGACGAGCGCGGAGCGCGAGGAGCTGAGCCGGCTCCGGCGGGAGAACCGCAAGCTCAAGGAAGAGCGCGAGATCCTGTCAAAAGCCGCGGCCTGGTTCGCAACGGAGAGCGATCCCTCGAAGCGCTCTTCGCGTTCGTGAAGGCGAACCAGGCCACCCATCCGGTCGGGGTCATGTGCCGGCTGCTGAAGGTTTCGAGGAGCGGGTTCTATGCATGGCTGGACCGGCCGATGAGTGCGCGTGCCCGGTCGAATCTGGCGCTGACGGCGAAGATCGAGATGATCCACCGACGGTCCAGGGACACGTATGGAGCACGGAACATCCATGCCGAGTTGGCGGACGACTATGGGATCCGAGTCGGCTGTAAGCGCGTGGCGCGGCTGATGAGGGCCGCGCACCTCAGGGGTGCGACGTTGCGCCGCTTCGTCGTGACGACGCAGCCAGACCCGGCTGGAACGCGCGCGATCGACCTCGTCGACCGGCAGTTCTACACGGACGGGCCGGACCGATTGTGGGTCGCCGACATCACGTACATCCCGACCTGGGCCGGGTTCCTGTACCTGGCGATGGTGCTGGACGTGTACTCGCGGCGGATCGTCGGCTGGGCGATGGAGACGCATCTGCGAACCGAGCTGATTGTGGCTGCGCTCGACATGGCGCTGACGCAGCGCCGGCCGTCGAACGTCATCCACCACTCGGACCGAGGCTGCCAGTACACGAGCTATGCGTTCGGCAAGCGCTGCCGCGAGGCCGGCGTGATGCCGTCGATGGGCTCGGTCGGCGACGCGTACGACAATGCGATGGCGGAGAGCTATTTTGCAACGCTCGAGCGCGAGCTGCTGAACCGGCGTCGGTTCCGCAGCCAGGCCGAGGCGAGGATGGCTGTGTTCGAGTGGATCGAGGGCTGGTACAACCCGCATCGACGGCACTCGTCGCTTGGCTACCGTTCCCCGGTCAACTTCGAGCGGGCGCATCAGCGTTCAGCCGCATGAACCAAGAGCTTCTGACGCCTGCGGCGTCAGACCGCGGTTCGAGGGTATGATCGATGACGAGGATGAAGACGAGATCACGGAACTAAGACGGAAAGCTGTCCACTGAAACGGGTGCGCTCCAAACTCCCCCGCGTGCGAGCTCAGAGCGAATCCTGGCCATGACCTCTTCGTTGCTTTGCATGGTATGCGATTTGCCCCTTGATTTTGTGAATCGGCTATCGGCGTGTTCGTCGGACCGTCTGCTTCTCACGCGTGCCGAGACGCTTGAAGCGCGCGGTCGAGCGTCGCTTTCTGCCTTTGCCCTTCGCCGCCCTGGCATCCTCGCTCCGACGGGAAGGCGTTTCCGCTCCGGCCATATTGCGCCCCTGGCGTACGGGAGGCTTCTTCTTGGGCCGAGACCTTCCCGGAGCTTTCGGCTTAGCAGCTGACGCTCGATAGAGAAGCTCGCCGATCCGGAGTTGCGAACGGCGCTCGCGCTTCTCGGCGTCATCCAGTCGCTGGATAGCATCCTTTGTTATCGCGTCGGATCGCGCTCGCTGCGCGCGCAGGTCGCCAATCAATTGCTGTTCGCGCTCAAGCTGATCGCGGAGGCGTTCAATCTCCCCCCTGAGCGCCGCCACTTCCTCGGTCTGCGCAATCGCCCTCCTCGCCTTGGCGCCCCCGACGGCCTCCACCGCCGCGGCCGCCAGAGCTCGCGTCCAAAGCTCTCTGACGATGTCCGCGATCAACGGCGGCACACCGACCGGCGTGTCGTCGGCGGTCTTCAGCGTCGGTAGCACTTGGCCCCGTGGGAAGATTTGCGCGAAGTCGGTCATAGCGAACTCGGGGCCGGATTAGCCAATCTTCGTCGATGACGATCGCGAAGGCGTGAAGGCCATATAAATCAATGACCTAATGTCTCTGACGGGCA
>CAIVVT010000153.1 GCA_903909435.1 uncultured Acidobacteriia bacterium
GCCTTGGAGTCCACACCGGCCTTGACCAGTGCCTCGTCCAACGTCTGGCGCTTGAAGGCTTCGCGGCGCTTGGCTTCCGCGTCTGCGGCCTTCTTCTCCGACGCCTCGAGCTTCTTCTGTTGGTCGGCGATCGTCTTCTGCATCGCCTGCCACTCAGGGCTCTCGGACAACGGAGGAGGCTGATCCTTTCCCTTCGGGTCCTTCTTGGGATCCGGGGGTGGCTCCTGCTTCGGCTTGAGGGCCTCCGCGATCGTTGCCTGGAACGCCTCGAACTTGGTGCCGAACCCCTCGAACTGCCCGCCGATCGATTTCTCGAACGACTTCAGACGCGAGGTGATCGCCCTGTTCAACTGCTCCTCGGTGACGTACTTGGGGGCTTCGTCACTACCGCCCTGTCCCTCATTGGCGGAGGGATTCGCCTGGCCCGCGTTGGCTGCGGGTACGCCTGCGGCTTCGGTCATGGGACTCCCTGTGCGTCGTCGCCGCCGTGGCTCGGACGCTTGGGGCGCATCGCTGCGCGGTTGGGGTTGAGACCGGGCAACATGCCCGGGTTGGTGCCGTTACGGTTCGCTCGACTCTTCAGCAGGCGCTGGCTTGTCGAGGTCGGGTCCGTCGATGTCAATGTCCCGCACGAGGTGGCGGACATCGGCGTAGAGGTACTTGCCCCTGGGATCGGTCGTGTCGATGTGGAGCGTCAACGCAACTACGTCGTGCATCACGTTCCCGTTGTCGTCGATGAGCATCACGTCCCGGCCGGTCAATCGAAGCGGAAGACGGCCCTCGCCATCTCCGCTGTGTCTCGCCCTGGCTACGATTCGCATTGAACCTCAGAGTCCGCGAGCCTGGCGCTCTGCCAGCTTGCGGGTGAGCGCTTGGGGTGAAGTCGTGTCGAGCGCGTCCTTGATGTAGGGCATCGCTGGGTAGTGCTCTGCGCCACCAGTCGCGGCCACGTCGCCCTTGAATCTGCCGTAGTCCGACATGATGCCCGCGAGCGCTTGCTTCTTGTGGTCGGGCACGTAGACGGTGAGTTCGTCACAACGGCAATGGATGTGAACGTCGCCGGGGCCAGGACTGAACGACTCCGTTGCGGGAATCATCTGCCCGTCCATCCCCCAGCAGCGCGAGCACGTGACCCGGTCGAGAGTTGCCGACCAGACCTTCACGGTGTTGCCGACCCACTCGTCAGTGTCGGTGATCGTGTTGGTGAAGAAGTCGTGGATCTCGCGCTCGGTCTGATCCTCGTACGCGTGCGCGGTCTGGCTCACCGCAAGGTTCGCGGCTTCGCGTTCGACCCGAGCCCGGGTCGTTTGAATCCAGGCGGTCAGGTCTTTCGGAACGAGCCCCGTCGATTCCCACGAAAGGGCCGATGCGAGCGTGTCCCGCTCGAACCCTCGAGCCACCGATGAGCCTGCGAGCCCGGCGATCGTTTCGTCCACGGTCGCCCCGTGCTGCGCCACAGTCGAGCCGCCCAGTTGGACCCAATGGCGGGGGACCTTGGCGAGCGCGGCCTGCTCTGCATTGTGCAGGTAGGCGGTGACTTGGGGGCTGACTTCGTAGCCGTCCCGCTGGGCCATGCGGACCACTGCTCGCAGCTGGCGAGTCGCTTCCCTGTGCCCGAACGCCCGGGCCTCTGCCCGAACGTCAAGCACTGCCTGGGTCACACCAGCGGCCAGCGATGCACTGGCCCGTCGAGCCGCTCCGATGGCAGCAGCAGCACGAGCTCTGTCGCCGGCCGTGGCCTCGACTGCGGAGATCACGTCCTCACGAGCAACGGCGACTTCCCGGCGAAGCGTTGCCGCCAGCGCCTTTTTCGCTCGTGCCTCAAGCGCAAGCAGGGCGCGAATCGCTGCCCTGTGAAGGTTCACGTAGGCGCGTTGGGTCGGGTCGAGGGAGGCAGCCACCTATCGCCCCCTGTTCTGGTTCCCCTTCGGGGCGGGCTGCTTGCCACGCTGCGGACCTTTGGAACCCATCGGCGGCTTCTGACCCGCGGGCTTGCCCTGGGGCTGTCCTGGGGCGGTCTCATCGCCTGCTTCAGGTTCCTCGGAGAGCGGGTCCTGCTCCGCAAGGTCTCGGACGGCGTGCATGTGCTCCGCCTCGTCCATTTCCTTGCCGACACCCTTGATGATCTCCTGCCGGATCTGCTCCTGCGTCTCGGGCGGTAGGTTGCGAACGAGCCGAAGCGCCAGGCTGATCTTGTGGTGCGCCTTGAACGTCTCGGAAGGAATTGCGACCGCGTCAACCTGGACCGCCTCTGACAGGACTTCGGCCCGGTCGTCGGCTTCGTAGTTGTCGAGCCCGTGTGCGACCCAGATCACGTCTGGTTCGTTCCTGGCGTCCGAGATGTGCTGGTAGATCTTGGTGGCGAATGAACGCACCAGCGCACCAAAGGCGGACAGGACGATCGACTCAGCGCGGCGGTCTTCGGACTTCGATTCGCCCGACCGCTTCAGCGCAGCAGACCCCATCGAGACAGCCGCAGCCAACTGGTGGACAATGCGGAACATTTCCTCACGAAGGTCATTGAGCTGCTTGTCGACGATGGTGTAGGCAACGCCGGACGGCCCAACGAAGGACAGCTTGTCCTCTTTCCCGAGGACCGTTATGCCCTTGGCGAGGCACGCGTCCCGCACGTTGATGTTGCCACGGAACGGATTCTGTTGCGCCTCTGATGGGATTTCGCCGCCGGCAGAGCCCATCTCACTACCAAGGTAGACAACGGGGGTCTCGTACAGCGTGCGCGACTCGGCGGCGTTCAGGGTCGTACGACGCCTGAAGTGTTCGCGCGCCATCGGGCCGATCTTGTTTCCGACCCACAGCCCCGTCGGAACGGAAAGCTCCACGAGAGGCACGAGGTGAAACGAAGTTGTCCCCTCTTCCACGCACGGGATGAGGTCGTCTGGCTTGGGAGGATGGGTCTTCGGGTCGTATTCGACCGCGTAGATCTCCCAGCGGACGGAATCGCTCTCTTGATCGTGGATCCAGATCTTGAACTCTTCCCGGATGTTCTCGCGCTTCGCGTAGGGGGACCCCTTCGTGGGGAAGAC
>CAIVVT010000154.1 GCA_903909435.1 uncultured Acidobacteriia bacterium
ACCACGACACTGGCGTCCACAGTCGCGGAGAGATCGTTGCTGGGGATGAGATTGGGGAACTTGTAGCCGGGCATGTTCTACCTCGCAGATTCAAGGAAATGGGCCGGGCCGCCCACGCGAACGGCCCCTGGATTCGAACGGCCTGGTTTAAGTGACGCCGAACAGGCAGACACGCACGGTCGTGTCACCCGTTACCTGCGCCTGCTCGGCGTAGCCGATCTTCTTGTTGGTTGAAACGGTGGAGGTGCCGAGCTTGGCCACGTTGTCCCAGTAGACATAGTCGCCAGCCGCGAACACGCTCGCGTCCTTTGCCAGATCGAAAACGCCGATCCGGTCAACGTTCACCTGAGCGCCGGTCAACGCATCGAAAGCCGCGATGCCAAAGATATTCGTTACGAGCAATCCGCCGCCCGACAACACGTTGTAAGGTGCCAGCAACTCGAGCGTCCGGCCCTTGTGTACGAAATTCTGCATATTTCTCTCCCGTTGAATTTGATCTCTGGGGGCGGGCAGGAACCCGCCCCATTCGGTCCCGGTGCGATTAAGCTCCGTTGTTGCGCTGCAGGCCACGGAAGTCGATCGCCGCTGCGGCGAAGTCCAGGCGCGCCTTGATCTCGAAGCCGTCTACATCAAAGCCCTGGCGGGTTTCGATATAGATCCCGTCCTGCCCTTCGAGGAAGCAGAACTCAATAGTGTCGACCAGCCCGGGCGTGGTGGCCAGGTACCAGGCGGTGGCGCCGTAGGTCGCCAGTGTGTCCAGACGCGGTTCGACAATCGGGGTGAGCGAGCGGATCCACTCGGGGATGATTGCACCCGGAGTAGTCGTGCCGATCAGGTTGAGCGGGGACAGCAACTGTAGTCCGGCCGTTTCGAGCGCGGTGGGCAGGATCAGGTAGGAGGCCGTCAGGTTGAGGATGGTCCCCTTGGGTCCGGTCTGTTTGCGCATAGCTGCTCGGGCGGCCGCGAGACCGGTGACTGCGAGCGCGGAACCGGCGCCGGTGTTGAGGTTCTTGTGGCCGGCCACGAACAGTGCGGCGTTGTCTTCACCCATCACCTGGTTGTTCAGAATCACGTTCCACACGGTATTGGACTCAAGCGTCGCCGCCGCGGCGCCGAGTTGGAACGGGACGCGGCTGAAGGCGTCGAGGTCATCGTTGATGATGGTCTTGCGCGTAATCGCCACGACTTCGCCGTAGGTGGCAAGCGCATAGGTCTGCTTGCTGTCGGTCGGCGCGGTGCGGTGGTACTCGCCCTGCTCGTTCAGCGGCTGCAGCGCGGGCAGATCGCTCAGCTGCACGCGGTTGATCGGCTTGAAGTCCTTCGCCGAGACCTGGCGGCAGAACGCGGCGAAAGTTCGCGGCGCAGCCTGGTAGCCCTGGCGCAGGGTCTTATTGGCGACGTTGGCCAGGATGTTCGGAAAGTCCGAAGTGCTCAGCGCGGCGAGAGCGACTTCATCGCGCGTCCGGCCGGTTCGGGTGTCTCCCTTGGCCGCCAGACAGACACGCGCGAGTTCCACGAGATTGAGTCCCATGTACTCGCGACCCGCC
>CAIVVT010000155.1 GCA_903909435.1 uncultured Acidobacteriia bacterium
CGGAGCGGGCTGCGGCTCCGGAGCCGGACGGGCGACGACCGGCGGAGCCGGGGATGGCGTGACTGCCGGCGCGTCAGGTTCGAAGTCGAACGCCTCATCGCGGCTGGGGGCGGACTCGGGTTCGTCCGCGAATTCAAATGCGGTTTCCTCCTCGTGCGCCGGTGCGGGTTCGCTGGAGTAATCCGTGATGGGAATTTCGAGAGGGGCTAAGAGCTCCGCGGGAGCGCTGAATGTCACGCGCGGCGCCTCGGCCCGGGGCAGTCCCTGGCGCTCGAACCCCGTGGCGATGACGGTTACTTTCACCTGGTCGCCCAGAGATTCGTCGGGCACGACGCCGAAGTTGATCTGGACATCTTCGACACCAGAAGCCATGCGGATCAGCTCGCAAGCTTCGTACATATCGTGCAGCGACAGGTTACCCGAAGCCGAGATATTGACCAGGATCGCCCGCGCACCTTCCAGTCCCGCCTCGTCGATCAGCGGGCAGCGAATGGCAGCGCGAGCGGCTTCCACCGCCGCTTTGTCGCCGCCGGCCGTCGCCGTACCCATGATGGCGAATCCCATGCCGGTCATGATCGAGCGCACATCGGCGAAGTCGCGGTTGATCAGGCCCGGAGTTGTGATGATGTCGCTGATGCCTTGCACGCCCTGGCGCAGCACGTCGTCGGCGAGACGAAAGGCCTCGTAGAAGCTGGTTCCGCGCGGCACCAGTTCCACCAGCCTGTCGTTGGGGATCGAGATCACGGTGTCCACCGTGGCGTGGAGTTCGGCCAAACCCTGATCGGCCTGGCGCATGCGCCGCGGTCCTTCGAAACTGAACGGGCGAGTGACCACGGCTACGGTCAAAGCGCCCAGTTCCTTGGCCAACGCGGCGACCACGGGCGCGGCGCCCGTACCCGTGCCGCCGCCCAGCCCGGCGGCCACGAAGACCATGTCCGCGCCTTCGAGGACTTGAACGATCCGGTCGGTATCTTCCAGCGCGGCTTGCCGGCCGATCATGGGGTCTGAACCGGCACCCAGTCCATGCGTGATGCGGGCGCCAATCGGGATGCGGTTGGTGCACCGCGAAACCCGCAGCGCCTGTGCATCGGAGTTCATCACGTAGAACTCTACGCCGCTCACACCGACTTCCAGCATCCGGTTGACAGCGTTGGACCCGCCGCCGCCGACACCGATCACCTTGATGCGAGTGCCGCCCAGCGCGTCATCCTGAATCTCGAATTTAAGCGCATCAAACTCAGCCATGAATTACCCTTTCGCGCGCGGCTCGAACCCCTTAAACCATTTTGTCACGGCGAACCCGATTTCAACGCCCGGTAAACAAATCCCAAAAATTCGGACCCTGCCGCCGGTTGTCGCGCCTTTGGCCGAGGCGGGCCGCGTACATCGCCAGGCCGGCGGCCACGGTCCATTCGGGCGTTGCCATGTCCTCGGGCCACTGCCCGATGCCGCGCGGCACGCCGAGCCGCGCCTGGCAGTTCAGGACTTTCTCCGCCACCTCGACCATGCCGTCGAGCTGAGCGCCGCCCCCGCACATCACCACACCCTCGTTCAGCGCCATGCCCCGCGCATACTGGCCGCGATAGTCCTCGACGTAGGCGAATAGCTGCACTGCCCGCGCCTCCAGGATTTCGATCAGTTCCCGCCTGCTGATCTCACGCCCGTTGCGTCCGCCCTCACCCGGAATCCCGATCACGATATTGTCGGCGGAGAGTCCCGGCAACGCGCACCCATAGCCCAGCTTCAGGCGCTCCGCCTCTTCGAACGAAAGCGCCCGAACTTTGCCCACGTCCGTCGTAAAGTGCTCGCCGGAGATCGGGATGCCTACTGCGAAAAGCATTGAATCCCCGTCGTAGTAGCACAGATTGGTGGATTGCGCGCCGATGTCGGCGAGCACCACGCCGCCCTCCCGCTCTTCGGGCAGGATGCAGGCGTACGCGGCGGCCATCGCCTCGAAAACCGATTCTTCCACCTTGAGATGCGCCTGGTGCACGGCGCTCACCAGCGCCTGATGCTCCTGTTCCGAGCACGTGACCAGTAGGGCGTGCGCTTCCAGCCGCAAGGCTTCGATGTTGAGCGGGTTGACCAGCGGAGCCTGGCCGTCAACGGTGAAATCCTGGGGCAGCACTTGGAGCAGCGCGCGATCCACTTCGAACTTCGCGCGAGCCGCCATCTCGACGGCGTAAACCATATCGCCCCGCTCGATCGGACGCCTGTGGCCAAATTCGTAAAGGCCGCGTCCCTGCTGGCTGCGGACGCGCGGGCCGCCGACGCCGATCACGGCCGAACCGATACCTTCACCGGCGCGGCCTTCGGCCTCCCTGACGGCCAGTTTCACCGTTTCGGCGAGGGCCTGCTGATCGACGATCTGGCCTTTGTGCCAACCCCTGGCGCGAACGCGCGCGTGCCCGCGGTAATACAACCGGTTGTCTTCAATACCAAGTGCGACCACGCGCACCCAACCGCTGCCCGCGTCGAGTCCCACCGCCAATGGTGCTTTTTTCGCCAATTCCGTTTACCCGTTCCTCTATTTCCTCGTTGGCTTCGTGCCCGGCTCGGGCACGGTTGCGAGGATCCGCCCTTCGTTGGTCAGGTCATATTCCCGGCGCGGGTCCATCTGGTCGCGCATGAGTTCGTGTTGCTTCAAGAAGACTTCAAGACGCTGGAGAAACTGCTCGTGGCCCAGGATCAGGGCAAAGCTCTGTCCATCCACCGCGCACGTCACCCGAATATCGTCGGGACGGCTCACATCCACTTCAAGGATGCTTGACTTGTACTGGCGCAGCGCGCGCAGGACTCTGCGCATCATGTCCACCTGCTGCCGCCGCGATTCCACGTCACTGTCGTCGCGGATACCGCTCAGCAACGGCAGGTTCGGGGGCACAGAGCCGTGCACGGGCATCATGACGCCTTCCGCGTCGATCAACATGATCCTGAATTTCAACGGATCGTTGAAGTCTCCAGTCGCTCCATCCGCGACGCGAACGAAGGCGGACGGCGTGCGTTCGAAGATCTCCACTTCAATCCTGTTCGGCCAGACGCGGCGGACCATGGCGTCCCGTACCCAATCCAATCCGCGCAATTGCAGGCGCCGTTTTTCAGGGTCGAGAGAGTACAGGCTGCGCCCTCGATCCCGTTCGAAGCTGGCCAGGATCCTGGACTTCGACGCGTTGTGAACCCCGGTGATGCGGATCGCTTCATCGCTCTCGTCGATCGTCCGCAGCGCCACCATGAAACGCCGGTCCTGCTTCAGGAACGTCTCGGCCTGCCAGCTCAGCCAGGCCATGCAAAGCAGCACCAGCATCAGGGCGAAGGTCCAGCCGGAAACACGTGCCGCGGCATGCCAGTAGGCGCGGCGGCGCTGAATCTCCTGCTCCGTCCTCTCCGGGGCGGAATCAGGTTCCTGCGATTTGCGTCTCGCCATGGTCCCCCCCTTCCCTCAAGCCGCGCAGAATGAGGCCCGCGGCCTGGGTAATGCTGCCCGCGCCCAACGTGAGCACGGTGTCTCCAGCCCGCACTTCCTGAACCGCAGCTGAGGCTGCATCTGCCACCGAGCCCGCGTACCGCACGTCGGCATGGCCCGCCGCCCGGATACGCTCCACAAGCGCCTGTGCGGAGACCCCGTCAATGGGCGGTTCCGATGCGGCGTAGAGGTCTACGATTCGCAGCACGACGGCGTCGCCGAAGCTGGTTGCGAATTCATCGATCAGCGCCCGGGTCCGCGTGTAGCGGTGGGGCTGGAAGATCACGTACAGGCGGCCCGGCGCGGCGGCTGGCCGGAGAGCCTTGAGTGTCGCACGGATCTCGGACGGGTGATGGCCGTAGTCGTCGATCACGCGGACGCCAGCCGCCTCGCCCTTAAGTTCCATTCTGCGGCCAGGACCCCGGAAGACGGCCAGCGACGAGCGCACCAAATCGAGGTCAATCCCCAATTCCAGCGCCAGGGTAATCGCTGCGGTTGCGTTTAAGATGTTGTGGTCGCCCAGCACGCGCAAATTGAACGCGCCGAGGCCGCGTCCCTGCAACTCCAGCTCAAACGAGATGCCGGAAGCGGAGGCGAGTGGGCTCAGGATTCGCATGCCCGCCTGCTCGGATCTGCCGTAGGTCACGACGCGGCGGCGCATTTTCGGCACGATACCGGCCACTCCCGCGTCATCGATGCACACGGTCAGGCAGCCTTCCCACGAGACACGGTTCGAAAAAGAAACGAAGGCCTCGAGCACCCCCCCGTAGCTGCCGTAGTGGTCCAGGTGCTCGCGATCGATATTCGTGATCGCGGCGTAGCGGGGCATCAGCCATAAAAACGAACCGTCGCTCTCGTCGCTCTCGCAAACCAGCAAGTCGCTCGAGCCGAGCTTCGCGTTGGCTCCATGCAGTGCCGGGACACTGCCGCCGATGACCACGGTCGGGTCGAGGCCCGCCGCCAGGCAGATACTCGCCAGCATGGTGCTGGTCGTGGTCTTCCCATGGCTGCCAGCGATGGCGACTCCGCGCCTTGGCCGCATCAGCTCGGCCAGCAATTCGCCGCGCAGTAGAATTGGCAGACCGCGCCGGCGCGCTTCCACGAGTTCGGGATTGCTCCGATCCACCGCGGACGTGATGACCAAGGCGGTCAGATTGGAGCGCAAGTTCGCGGCGGCGTGGCCTTCCACGACCTCAATGCCAAGCTCTTGCAGTCGCTCCGTCACGGGCGTGAGGCGCAGGTCCGAGCCGCGCACAGCGACGCCGAGCTGGTGCATGATTTCCGCCAGCCCGCTCATGCCCGCCCCACCGATCCCGGTGAAGTGCATCGACTGCCCCTTATTTAACATTCCCTAACCTCATCGCTATCATCGTCTGGACCGCGCGCGTCAACGCCCTGCCGCCGCTTCTTCCAGTACATCCGCAGCCCGCTTCGCCGCTCCGGCGTGGGCCAGCCCGCGCGCCTTGCGTCCCATCTGCAAACGCCTCTCCGGGTCTTTTGCCAGCGCCACGACTGCGGCGCACAGGGTCTCGCCGGTCAGATCGAACTCATTCAACAGCCGGGCTGCGCCGGCGCGTTCGAAGGCCTCGGCGTTAAACCGCTGGTGGTCGTCCGCCGCATATGGAAAGGGCACCAGAATCGCGGGCCGCCCTGCGGCAGCGATCTCGGATACCGCTCCGGCGCCGGAGCGCGAGACAACCAGGTCGGCGCCCGCATACTCATGCGCCATGTCCGGTATAAAAGCGGCCACGCGGCCATCCAATCCAGATTCGGCAAAAGCGGACTGCATCGCTTGGAACTCCGCCGAACCACACTGGTGGATCCAGCAAACATCCAACGCGGCCTGCTTCAACAGCGGCCAGCATTCCCGCCCGATCCGGTTCAAGGCCCGCGCACCCCGGCTTCCCCCGGTCAACAACACGGTGAACCTGGACTCAGGCGGCCGTTCACCAACCTCGAAAAACTCCTGCCGCACCGGGAGACCGCAAACCTCGCTGCGCCCTTTCGGGAAGTAGCCGCGCGTTTCCTCAAAGGCCACCAGGGCGCGCCAGACGAAGCGCGACAACCCGCGCGAGACCAGGCCCGGCATTGCGTTCGGCTCCATTACAACCACCGGCACACCCGTCAGAATCGCAGCCAGCACGACCGGCGCCGCGACATACCCGCCCATTGAAAACACTGCGGCGGGCCGGCTCTCCCGCAGAATCGCCCGCGAGCGTTGTACGCTGACCGGCAGCTGCCACAGCGTCTTCAAGGCCTGTGCCGCACCCACGCGGTTCAGTCCGCCGATCTCGATCCACTCGATAGGGAAGCCGGCTTGCGGCGCGAGGGTGGCCTCCATGCCGCGCTGCGTCCCGATGAAGAGCGACTCGTATCCGCGCCGCCGCATCTCCTCCGCAACGGCCAGCGACGGAACCACGTGGCCGCCGGTGCCCCCTCCCGCATACACGATCCGAATTGCGCTACCCTCCCCCTGCTATCCTCCCCGGCCTAAGTGGATGTCGCCCGGTCGCTCACGCTCAACAACAATCCAAAAGTGATCAGCGTGCACACGACGGCGCTGCCGCCGTAGCTGATCAGCGGAAGCGGGATGCCTTTGGTGGGCGCCAACTCCAGCACAACGCTCATATTGAAGAGCGCCTGCGCGGTGACCAATGCGACGCACCCCAGCGCCAGATATCGCCCAAACGCGTCGGGGGTCAACCAATACAAGCGCAATCCGCGCCAGAACACGAACACGTATGCCGACAGCAGGGCCAGACACCCCACCAGACCCGTTTCCTCTGCGATTACCCCGAGGATGAAGTCCGTGTGCGCCTCGGGCAGGAAACCGAGTTTCTGCGTGGACTGCCCGAGGCCGACGCCGGTAACACCGCCGCTTCCCACCGCGAGTTTGGCTTGGCGAGGCTGATGTTGGCCGTCGCGCGACGCATTCGTCTGCTCCAGCCGTTTGATGAGCCAGCGGTACTTCTCCGGGTTCTGCTCGATTTTCTCCTGCGTGATACCCACGAAACTGGTCATCCTCAGGATGCGGTACGGTTCTTGCAAAATGAACCCGATGACGAGGCCCAGGCCCAACAACAGGGTCAGGTAGAAGTACCGGCGCTCGATACCCGCGACGAAGAAGACCGTGATGGCGGGCACCAGCACTACCATGGCGGTTCCCAGATCGCCTTTGGCGATCAGGCCCGCCATGCCGCCCACCACCAGCAGTGCGGGCAGCAGCGTGTAGCGGTCGTTGATCTTGTTCTCCCGTCGCGCCACGAACCAGGCCAGGAACAGGATCAGCACCGGCTTGGCCAGCTCGGACGGTTGAAACTGAGCTCCGAAAAAGCGGTACCAGCGGTGCGCCTTGGGGTCGGCGAAGATCACACCGATGAGCAGCATCAGCAGGATGTTGATCGAGAGGAAGACGTAGAAAGGATGCTGCAGTTTCTGGTAGTCCAGTCGCCGGAGCGCGAACATCAACGCCAGCCCGACGATGGCCGCTCCGAACTGCCGTTCGGCGAACTCCCAGGATTTTTCCGGCTGCCACTTCTCCATATGATTCTGCAGGTGTGGCACGGTGCTGGACGCACTGAAGACCATCACCAGCCCGAAGGCCAGGATGGCAAGAATCGCGAGGAAGATGGGCCAATCGGTCCGGATACGCGCGTGCATGATGCTTACCGTTTCTCCCCCAACTGGGAAACGAGGCTTTTGAAGTGGCGGCCGCGCTCGTTATAGCCGGAATACTGGTCAAAACTGGCGCAGGCGGGCGAGAGCAGAACCACGTCGCCCGGCACGACACGCGCCCCGGCGTAAGCGATGGCCGTAGCCATGTCTCCGCACGCTGCCAACGGGACCGAAATGCCGGCCAGCTGCGCGGCAATGATCTCCGTAGCCTCGCCAATCAGCAACACGCCCCGTCCGCGCGCTTCTATCAAGGATCGCAGTGGAGTGTAATCGCTGGCCTTGTCGCGCCCTCCGAGGATCAGCCAGATGCCAGACTCAAAGCTCTCCAGTGCCTTGACCGTGGCATCGACATTGGTGCCCTTCGAATCGTTGTAGTAGCGGACGCCATCGAACTCGCGCACGAATTCAATACGGTGCTCTACGCCGGGGAAACTCGCGACGGCGCGGCGCAGGGAGTCGAGTGGCGCTCCCGCGAGGTGTGCGCAACAAGCGGCGGCTAGCACGTTTTCGACATTGTGGCGACCCTGCAGTTGGACCTCGCCGCGCGGCATCCAGAGCTCGCCGTCGGCGATCAGATCCGAGCCTTCCATCCAGAAGCCGCGCGCGACCGGCCCGCCGGATGAGAACTCATGGACCGCGGCTTTGGTAAAGGGCGCCGACTCACGGGACGGCGCATCGCCCGCGTTCAGCACGGCCGCGTCGGATGCCGTCTGGTTGCGCAGGACGTTTCGCTTGGCCCGGGTGTAGTTCTCGAAGTTGCCGTGACGGTCCAGATGATCCGGCGTGATGTTGAGGATCGCCGCGATCGCGACGTGCAGCGTGTCGGCCAACTCCAGCATGAAGCTCGAGAGTTCGAGCACATTCCATTGGTCGTCGCGCGAACTGTCGAGCATCGCCGCGAGCGGCAATCCGATGTTGCCGCCCACCTGGACCGGGATGCCGCTGGCTTTCAGCAGGTGGCCGCAGAGCGAGGTAGTCGTGGTCTTGCCATTCGAGCCGGTGATGCCCAGGATCGGCCCGCGCAGGAACTGCGAGCAGAATTCGAGTTCACCCGTTACCCGGATTCCGCGCCGGCGCGCTTCGTCAAACAGCGGCAGGCTCGGCGGCACGCCGGGGGAGAGCAGAGCGATGTCGACACCCTCCAGCGCCGACTCGTCCTGGGCGGCGAGCGGAACGTTCGCGGCCTCCAGGCGTGCCGCGTGGCCGGGCTCCAAGGCAGTCAGCGGCTTGCGGTCCACGGCGCGCACCCGCGCCCCGCGCCGCAACAGGAACTCGGCGGTGTCGATGCCCGACTCGCCCATCCCGAAAATCGCGAATTGCCTTCCCCTTAAGTCCATCGCAGCCTCTAACGCAGCTTGAGAGTCGTCAGGGCGAACAGCGCCAGGACGAAACCCAAGATCCAGAATCGAATGATGACCTTCTCTTCGGGCCAGCCGAGCTTCTCAAAGTGGTGGTGAATCGGCGCCATCAGGAACACGCGCTTGCCGGTGCTCTTGAAGCTGACCACCTGAATGATCACGCTCCCGGCTTCCAGCACGAACACCCCGCCGATGAACGGCAGCAGCAATTCCTGCTTCAGCAGCACCGCCACGACACCCAGCCCGCCGCCGAGCGCCAGCGAACCCACGTCGCCCATGAACACCTCGGCCGGGTGGCAGTTGTACCAGAGGAACCCAAGGCAGGCGCCGGTGAGGGACGCGCAGAAGATCGTCAGTTCGGCGCTGCCGGGCAGTCGCGTGATGTCCAGATAACGCGCGAATTGCGCGTGGCCGCTCACATAGCTAAGCACCGTCATCGCACCCGATGCGATGATCATCAATCCACTGGCCAGCCCGTCCAGGCCATCCGTGAGGTTGACCGCGTTGGAACTGCCGACCACCACCAGCCACAGGAACAGGAAGAAGGGCGCGAATGCCAGCGGGTAAGTCCATGGATTATGCAACAGCGGTTGGATCAGCAAGCCCGGGCGGAAGTTCTTGAAGAACGGCACGTTCATCACGGTCGTATAGGTGTGCGCCCGCTCCATGCCCATCAGGATCACGCCGATGAGCAGCACTAACCCGCACTGCAGCAGCATTTTCTGCCTGGCCGTCAACCCGAGGTTTTGTGCTTTCTTCACCTTCGAATAGTCGTCGAGGAATCCGATTGCGCCGTAGCCGGTCATGCCCAGCAGCGCCACCCAGATATAGGGGTTTGCCAGATTGGCAAACAGCAGGGTCGGCACCACGGAAGCGGTGATAATCAGCAATCCGCCCATGGTGGGCGTACCCTTTTTCTTCAGGTGCGACTGCGGTCCATCTTCACGGATGTGCTGGCCGATCTGCATCGACCGCAAATGTCGAATCATCCACGGACCAACCAGGATTGTGACCACCAGCGCGCACAGGCTGGCGGCCATGGTCCGAAAGGTCACGTATCCGAAGAGCCGGAACGGCGGGAACAGCGGGAATAGTTTCTCGTAAAACAGCCAGTACAACATGGTTAGCGCAGGAACTCCTCGAGCGCGAGTTCAACTCGCGTTCCCCGCGAACCCTTGAAGAGGATGGAATCGCCTGGGCGGGCGAGAGTCTTCAGAAATTGCCCCGCGGGCAGGGGGTCCTCGAAAAAGTACGCGGCGCCGGCCGATAGGCCAGCGCCCCTGGCTGCGTCGACCAGGTGGCGAGCCGCGCCGCGTATTCCAACAAGCACAGTTACCTCACATTGTACGGCGTAGCGGCCGACTTCGCGGTGCAGTTGCTCCGCAAATGTGCCCAACTCCCGCATCTCGCCCAGTACGGCGATCCGCCGTTTGGCCGTTGTAGCCGCCAGCAAGTCGAGCATCATGCAGGCTGCCTCGGGGTTTGAGTTGTAGCAGTCGTCCCAGATCGACATGCCATTGCGCTCAATGCGTTGCAGCCGCATGGCCGGCGGTTTTAGGGTGGCGATGGCGTCCTTCAAGCCTGCCAGGTCGAGGTCGAAAGCGCGTGCGGTCGCCAGAGCGGCGAGCGCGGTCATCAATCCGCCGCGCGCAGGTAGCGGGCAGCGGAAGCGTCCGGCGTCGCCCAGCGTGAATTCGCAGCCGTCCGCGTCGTAAGCGACTTCAACTGCCCGGACTCCCGCGCCTTCGCGGGTTCCAAACAGGATCGAACGACCGGGGTGAATCCCTGCGAATGCACGCACGCGCTCGTCGTCGGCGTTCAGGACGGCGGTTCCGTCCGCGGGCAGCGCCTCGATCAACTCGCGTTTGGCTCGCGCGATGCCTTCGATGGAGTCGAAACTCTCGATGTGCGCGGTACCGACGTTGGTCACGACGCCGACCTGTGGCCGCGCGATGGCCGCCAGATCCCGAATCTCGCCGGCGTGGTTCATGCCGATTTCGAGCACCGCCACCTGCGCATCGTCAGGCAAGTTGAGGATACTCAGCGGCACGCCGATGTGATTGTTAAAATTCCCGCTGGTCTTGCCAGTGCGAAAGGCCGTGGAAAGGACCGCGGCAATCGCCTCTTTGGTGATCGTTTTGCCGGCGCTTCCGGTGATGCCGATCACGCGCCCGCCCCAGCGTTCGCGCGCCGTGCGCGCCAACTGTTGCAGCGCCTCGAGCGTGTCGCGCACCAGAAGTTGAGTGCCCGGATGGTCAACCGGATGCGTCACAACCGCGGCTAGCGCGCCGGCCGCGAACGCTGCGGCTGCATGCTCATGTCCGTCGTGTGCCTCGCCCGGCAAGGCGAAGAATAGGGCGCCGGGTTGGAGTTTGCGTGAGTCGAAGCCATAGCTGCTGACTGTCGTTGCCGGGTCCAGTAGCGACAGCGGGCGGGCGCCCATGGCCTCGGCGCAAAACGCGATTGGCAGGTTCACGCGCGGCCACTCCCTCCGCCCGGCGGAGCCTTGCGCACGTATCCGAAATCGCGCAGGACTTTGCGCGCCTCGGCGCGATCGTCGAAATCCACGACCTTGTCTTTCAGGATCTGGTAGGTCTCGTGTCCTTTTCCCGCCAGTATCACGATGTCGCCCGGGCCAGCCTCGCGAATCGCGCGGTGGATTGCAGCGTGCCGGTCGGGCTCCACGATGGCGCGCGCGGAATGGCGCTGCACGCCGACCATCGCGTCGTTGATGATCGAGAGCGGGTCTTCCGATCGCGGGTTGTCGCTGGTCACCACCACCATGTCGCTGAGCTCGGCCGCCGCGATGCCCATCAACGGACGCTTGGTGCGGTCGCGGTCCCCGCCGCAGCCGAACACCGTTATCACCCGTTTAGGCTTGAGCGCGCGCGCGGTCAGGATGACGTTACGCAACGCGTCGTCGGTGTGGGCATAGTCTACAACTACAAGAAACGGTTGGCCTTCGTCGATCCGCTCGAAGCGTCCCGGCACGGCGCTCAACTCACCCAGACCATGCGCCACCCGCTCGGGTTCGAGCCCCAGGGAGATGCCTGCCCCAAACGCAGCCAGCAAGTTGTAGACGTTGATCTGGCCCACCAACGGCGAGCGCAGCCGTGTTTCTTTCCCGTGATAGGCGACCCGGAAATCCACCCCGTCGAAGCCGCTCTCCACGCGCACCGCGCGCAGGTCAGCGTGGGATTTGAGCCCGTAGGTCAACCGAAGGGTTGCGGCGGACGTATGCAACTTGTGCCCCAGCGGGTCGTCGGCGTTGATTACGGCGCCTTTGGGCGGAGGCCCGCCCGCTCCATCGAAGAGTCGCTGCTTCGCCTCGAAGTAGGCCTCCATCGTCCCGTGATAGTCCAGGTGGTCGCGGGTGAGGTTCGTGAATACGGCGGTGTGGAACGACAGGCCAAACACCCGGCGCAGGTCCAGTGCGTGAGAAGAGACTTCGAAGTTGAAGTAACTGCCGCCGCGTTCGCGCGTCTCCGCCATCAGGCGCATCAGGTCCAACGACTCGGGCGTCGTGTTCACGGCTGGCCGTTCCTCGCCCGCGACGTGATAGTGGATTGTGCCCGCCATGCCGGTGACCGCTCCGGTGGCGCGCAGCATCTGGTCGATCAGGTAAACCGTCGTAGTCTTGCCGTTCGTGCCGGTGAGCCCAGTGAGTTTCAGCGCTTCGTCGGGTTTGCCGTAGAACGCCCGGCTCATGCGGGCGAGCGCTTCGCGGCCGTGCTGCACCTGAATCCAAGGCACTGCCATTCCCTCGGGCGCGGGCGATTCGCAAACCACGGCTACCGCACCTTGCGCGACGGCGTCGGCGGCGAATCGGCGGCCGTCGGCCTTTGCTCCGGGAAAGGCAAAGAAGACACAGCCGGGCTTTACGCGGCGGGAATCGTACGCCAACTCCAGTGCTTCAACCGCCTCAATCCCGGTCGGGGCCGGGCCTGCAACCGCAACGCCCTCCAGCAATTCGACCAACTTCATTGGGGCCTCGCGAACTGGACGTGGATTCGCCCGCCCACGGGCAGGAGCTCTCCCGGCGGCGGGGACTGCTCATGCGCGACCCCTGAGCCGACGATCTCGACGGGCAGGCCCAGTGATGCCGATTCGCGCATCACGGCGACCATGGCTTTGCCCCGGAAGTCCGGAACCCGCGGCCCTGAGAGCAGGTAGGGCCCAGGCTCGGGAGCGGGCTCCGGCGCAGGTTTGGGCTTTTCCTCCGGCTTCTTCCCGGCGAGTTTCCTGGGCGGCTCTTCCAGCTGGTCGTCCTCTTCCTTGACGGGCGCCGGCATCCCGTGGATGTCGTTGTCAGGGTCGTCCTTGGGAACCTGCAGGACCCGCAGCGCGGTCTCCGCAATCTTCGAAAACACGGGTGCCGAGGCGATGCCGCCCTGCTGCGGAGTGTTGTTCAGCGTGACTACCACTACGATGCGCGGGTTGTTGACCGGTGCGAAGCCGATAAACGAGGAGTTGTGCCGGTTGATCCAGCCCTTGCCCTTGAGGAAGATCTGTGCCGAGCCGGTCTTGCCGCCGACCGTGTAACCAGCCACTTTCGCGCGCTTGCCGGTGCCCTCCAGCACGACGCGCTGCATGATGTGGCGCATGGTCATCGCGGTTTGCGCCTCCAGCGCCCGCACCGGTGGGGCGAGATTCAATGGCAGTTGTTCCACCGTTCCGTCGGCGTGGGGGCGTTCACTTTTCATTATCAGGTGCGGGGAGACAAGCATGCCGCCGTTGGCGATGACTGAGACCGCACGGGCCAGTTGCAAGGCTGTGGCTCCCACTTCGTGCCCGAAGGCGATGTACTCGTGGGAGGACGAACTCCAGCACGGCATGGGCTCACCCCTGCTGTTCTTAGCGCCGCAATCCAGCGGCCACAGGATGCCCCCGGTTTCGCCAGGCAATTCGACGTGCGTTTTGTCGCCGATGCCAAACTTCTTCAGGTAAGAATAGAGCAGTTCCGGTCCCGACGCGATCGAGATCTTAGCGACCCCGATGTTGGACGATTTGATCAGAACGCCTGCCACGTCGAGAGTGCCGTTGGGGTGCACGTCGTGGATGGGCTTCCGTCCGGGGCGGTTGAAGTGGCCGTTTTCGCAGTAGATCAGTGATTCGGGCGTGAACTTGCCGGTTTCTATGCCCATGCTGACGGTGATCATCTTCATCACCGAGCCGGGCTCGCAGGGGGCTTGCACCGCGGCGTTCAGCCGTTTAGCGAACTCCGCTGGAGATGGCTTCTCCACAGCCGGGTCGAAGTCGGGGTAATTGGCCAGAGCCAGGATTTCGCCGCTCGACGGGTCCATCACCACCACGCTGCCGCGTTCCGCGGACGCCTCCCGGATTCCGTCTTCGAGGGCGCGCTCCGCAACGTGCTGGATCACGTTTTGAATCGTAAGCGTAACGTTTGCGCCTTGTTCGCCGGGGTCGCTGATCCAGGTCACATAGGGATCCAGCAGCGAGTCTCTCAGGACCCGCATCTTGCCGGGCCGGCCCTTCAGTTCGGTGTTCAACTTCTGCTCGAGACCGGAATTGCCGTCACCGTCGGAGTCAATGCTGCCTACAACGTGCGCGCCCACCCGGTTGTTGGGATACTCGCGGCGTGCGTCCGGCTCGATAGAAATGGCATTCGCGCCGAAGGGAAGGCGCTTGAGGTCCGTGATTTCTTGCTGGGAAATATGCCGCTTCAGGAGCAGGTAGCCCCGACCCTTACCCGTGCGCGCCTGCAACTCATCCAGCCGCGCTTGAACTTCCTCGGCATTCAGGTGGAGCGTTTCGGCAATCTGGCTGGCAAAGAACTCCGGGTTCTTGACCTTCTGCGGATAGACAACAGCCGACCAGGTGGGAATACTGATGGCGAAGATCTGGCCCGTGCGGTCGCAGATCTCGCCGCGCAAGACGCGGATCGGCAAGTTGTGTTGCTGCTGCGCGTCTGCTGCCGCTTTTAACCCGGCGTGTTGCGTGACCTGCAGTTGGTAGAAGCGCCCGGCGATAACGATGGCCCAAAGCAGAACGACGCCGGCTACGATGCGCAGGCGCCGTTCGGACAGTTTCTCAACCGGAAATCGCATCTAAGCCCCGTCTCCTCCGGGCGCCCCGGACGTTAGCGGTCCTCTTTGGACGGTACGCCGAGGCTGGCGAAGGCCTCCTTGGAGGGCGGGGAGTACAGAACCTGATCGGCGGTCGGCGTAACGAACCCCGTGCCTGCCCACTCCTCGACGTGTTGCGGGTTGAGCCGGCGGGCTTCCTGGACCCTTAGTTCCAGCATCTGGCTTTGCAGGCGGCCCCGCTCCTCCCGCAGGTATTCCATCCGCCGGTTGGCCAGCATTCCATAACAGGATGGGCCGACCATCGCACTGACCACCAGGCTGCAAACCAGGGCGGCACCGGTGACCGAAATGCTTGTCGCCCAGTCTTTTTTGTCCACTAATCTAATCAATTTGGTGTTGTCGATATTCTTGACGTAAAGGTGGATTTCTTCCCCGGGTAAGCTCCGGAGATGGTAGTCGGGTGGCTCGGTGCGGTGCGACCCACCGGTCGCCGGCTGATCCGCCCCCAACCAATCGTAGAGTGCCGATAGACTCTTCATGCCGCGTCTTCCTTGCTATCCAGTTCGTCCATGTTGTTATCAGATCCGCCCGAACCCATTTCCAGGGCGCGCAGCACCGCACTGCGCGAGGGCGGGTTGCGCCGGGTCTCTTCCGGACCGGGTCGCACCACGTGTTTCGTCAATACCTTCGCTACGCCCGCGCGTCCAAGTTCTCGAAAGGCGTTCTTTACCTTACGGTCCTCGCCAGAATGGAAAGCGATCACCACCCAGCGGCCACCCGGCTTCAAATGCTCGGGCGCGTGTTTCAACAGTGCATCCAACTCTGCGGGTTCGTCATTTACCGCCATGCGCAAGGCTTGGAAAATCCTGGTCGCCGGATGCAGTTTGCCGAATCGCGGTACGGCCGAAGCCACTACTTCCGCCAAATGGCGGGTGTCGCGGATCGGCCGTGCGCGAATTGCTCTTGCTGCGTTCTGGCTAGGGATTCTCCTTTCTTCTCCAAACTCCATGAACAGCCGGACGAGTTCCTGCTCGGAAGATCGACTGATAATGTCCGCCGCGGTGATTTCCGCCTTTCGGTCCATTCGCATGTCGACCGGGCCAGGGTTCATCAGCGAAAAGCCCCGTTCGGGACTGGTGAGTTGAACCTTACTGACACCCAGATCTGAGATCATTCCATCCACCAGATCCCAGCCCTCGCTGCGGATCGCTTCGTCCAACTGCGAAAACGCTGCCTGCCGGAAAATGATCCGATCATGCAGCCCTTTCGTGTTCTCCCGTGCCTGCTCCAACGACTCCCCATCCCGGTCCAGCGCCAGTACGCAGCCCGTGGTCAGGTTCGAGGCAATGCCACGGGTATGACCACCCAATCCAGTCGTAAAATCGACGTACCGTCCCTCGGGCCGTATGTCGAGAAACTCCAGACTCTCCGCAAGTAGGACCGGTACATGTTCCATGCCTTACCGGACATTGAATCCGCGCCTCTCCGCCAGCGCCAGGTCAATCGGGTTCTTGGCCAGATTCTCCTGTAGTTCCGCGTCGAAGCGTTCCTGCGTGTAAACCGAGATAATGTCTTCCGACATGCGGAGTTGGACCGCCTGATTCTCCAACTTCAAGTACTCCCTGGCGTTTTGCGGGATGGTTACGCGTCCCTGCGGGTCGCACTCGACATCGCCGCCCAGCGCTTCCGCGGTGCGCGAGATCCGTTTTCTCACGTCGGCGTCCTCAGCCGCGATCTTGTCCAATTCGCGTTCCCATGCGCCGTTGACGTAGATCTTGACCATATCTCCGACGACAGTTGCGAAAAGTATCTCCTCCTGCTGCGCGCGGATGTATTCTACAAAGCGTGCAGGCAATTTTAATCGTCCGGCTGGGTCCACACGCGTCGCGTGGTAGCCCCGCGGATTGCGGAGCGGCCGAGGTGACGTCCCTGCCGTGACTTCTTCCATTTTGATCCGATTCGGGCTTTCAGCGTCCTATTGAGACCGAATTAACCCGTTCGCCTCAAAACGAGCGTACCCCACGCGCATGGACGATTCAAGGGGTTTATTTCATATCGGTGCTGAGAATATTTTTCTTCGCTCTTTATTTGCAGTAAGATCGGGCTCCCGGCTCAGGCGGGTGCGGGCGTGAATAGGGGCTTCTTGCTAGGCTAAGTGTGTGACAACGCGTCTCTACGATCTGGATCCTGGTTCCGAGTCTCCTGAGGTCGTTCGAGCGATCATCGAGATTCCAAAAGACTCGGTAAACAAAATTGAATATGACGGGGAACTCGGCCTGTTCCGGCTGGACCGGTCACTGTACTCTCCAGTCCACTATCCAGGCGACTACGGGTTCATTCCCGGTACCCTGGCTGAGGACCACGATCCCCTCGACGTCCTGGTGCTGGTCAGCGCTCCGAGTTTCACCGGCTGCCTGATCGAGGTGCGGCCGATCGGGGTGCTGAAGATGGTGGATCGCGACGAGCAGGACCAGAAGATCATCGGTGTGCCTTGCCGCAATCCGCGCTACGATCAGATCCACACCTTAGACCAGATTTTCGCCCACACCAAGCGCGAGTTGGAGCACTTCTTCCTGATCTACAAGGAGTTAGAAGGAAAGATCACTACCACCCAAGGCTGGGGTGGACCGAGCGAGGCCCGGCGCTGCATCGTCGAGTCGCGGGAACGCTATCTGGCGAAGCAGAAGCGAGACTCCGAGCCGCCCGCCGCCTGAGCCGCCGTGCGGCGCACGCCGTACGGTTAGGAATCCCCATGAGCTTGCCCGGGACCTTCATCCGAGGATGGGCAGCAGCGACTCCGCCGCCGGATTGTGGCTCTTGTAGTTATTCAATGCGATCCTGCGGTGGCGCACCGCATAGCAGTAGGCGCAGCCGTGCGGGCAGGTATCGTAGTCGCCTATATCGCGCGCTGCGTGGCAGGCGCACCCAGGTCTGGTGCCCTTGACTGGAGCTGCGATCCGAAACCCGCCGATTTGTTCCAAACGGCGCGCGTCGATGCAACGCGCCTCCAAAGCGTCCTCACAGGCGAGCTCGGGTTGCGTGCAGATCGTGAGTTGCATGCCTGCGGCGCGAGCGATACGAGCGAGTCTTCCGAGCAGTTCGATCTTACATGGGGCCGGCGGGTCGGACCACTCGAAGTGATTGCGGGACGCGGCGGAATCCAGGTTACGGCGAGTCTTCGCATACATCTGGGCGAAGGAGACGACCACCTCGTTTGTGGATCCCCGCAGGCGTGCCGCCAGATCGCGGAAGTTCTCCAGATGGTATTCGGCAGGCGTAAGCGTCGTGAACAGGATCGGGTCGTAGCGCCAGACCGGGCAGGAGGGGTGCACGCGTTCAGCCAGTTCGTGAAGGTGACCGAGGGCGCGCAGCGGCTCGATGACGGCTGCCTCGATCTCGCGAGGGTAGCCCGTCAGAGTGTACTGGACTACGAAAGGCCGCGGGAACGCGCGCAATTCGTCCAGACGGCTCAGCATGGGGCCGAAGTTCCGCGTCCAGAAGACGATCCCATCAACCTGAGACGCCCGCAGATCCACCCGATAGGACTTCCCCGAATGTGGATTGCGGACGCTGCAGTAGCCAGCATCGAGCCGCTGGAAGAACCAGTCGCTATAAAACGCGGGAATGTCGGTGCGGCAACTGGCCGATACGATCACGGAATCAATCTTAGATCGCCACGGGCGACGTGGAGGCGGGTGGCACTTCCTGGAAAGCTGCCGACAGGCGCTGCCACGTGTCGCTCAGGTCCTCGGGCATCACGCGCGTCTCTCCGATGGTGGTCATGAAATTGGCGTCTCCCGGCCAGCGGGGCAGGACGTGCATATGCAGATGCTGGGCGATGCCGGCTCCGGCGCACTCCCCGAGATTCATGCCGACGTTCAAGCCGGAAGGTTTGTAGACCCGTTTGAGACAGCCTACCGCGCGGCGCGTGAGTGCCATCATCTCGATCGCGGTCCGCTCCCCCAATTCCTCCAGCACGGCTGAGTGCTCATACGGGACCACCATCAGGTGGCCGGTGGTGTAGGGAAACAGATTCAGGATGACGAAGTTGAGCCGTCCCCGGAACAGGATCAGCGCCTCTGCGTCGGTCTGCTGAGGCTTCTGGCAGAATACGCAGCCATCAGATACGGCGGCACGCGAGACGTACCGATAGCGCCAAGGACTCCAAAGACGGTCCACGCTTTCCTCAGGTCCGCAGCCTATTTGCCGCCGGTGCCCGAGGGGCCGCCGGACGCCGGGACGGCATCCTGTTCGTTGACCAGGTCCTTCAACTCTTTGCTGGGCTTGAAATAGGGCACACGCTTTGCGGGTACATCCACCCGCGCACCGGTCTTGGGATTGCGCCCGATTCTCGACTGGCGTTGCCGCGTGCGAAAGCTCCCGAAGCCGCGAATCTCAATCTTGTCGTCCGCTTGCAGTGCATTGACGACGGAATCGAAAATGGCCTCGACGATGACCTCCGATTCCTTACGGGTAAACTCAACCACGCGCGCTACTTCTTCAATCAGGTCCGCTTTGGTCATGGGCAGGGATTCCGTTCCTATTAATTTGCTCCGATTATGCAGCCGATCTATTCCGGAGCATCTCCATCCGGATGCGTTGCTTCGCCGATGCCTTGGCCTGCCTGTTCGGCCTGGCGCTGGTACTCATCCAGTCGCAGCCGCTCCTGCTCAGCCGAAGCGCTCGCAAGCGCCAAACCGATGCGCTTCTCCATCTCGTTCAGCTTGATGATCTTGAAGGTCATTTCCTCGCCGATTGGCAGCGGCGGATTGTCCGCCCGCATCTCGGCCGGAATTTCAGAATTGTGGCACAAACCCTCGACGCCGGGGAGCAGTTCGACAAACACGCCAAACGCCACTGCCCGGCTGGGCCTGCCACGCACAATGTCATCCACGCTATGGCCGCGGAAAAAAGTCTCCCAGGCGTCGGGCTGAAGTTGCTTGACGCCGAGCGAAAGGCGGCGATCGTTGGCGTCGATCTGCAGCACTACGGCTTGCACAACCTGGCCCTTCTTTAGAATCTCCGAAGGATGCTGGATGCGCTTCGTCCAGCTCAGATCGGAAACATGGACCAGCCCGTCGATGCCTTCTTCGATTTCTATAAATGCCCCGAAGTCGGTGAGCTTGCGTACCCGGCCTTCCACCACGCTGCCGATTGAGTAGCGCTGGTCCACGGTGGTCCAGGGGTCGGGTTCGAGTTGCTTGATGCCCAGTGAAATGCGGCGCTCCGAAGGCTTCACTTCCAGTACGACGCACTCGACGTTGTCGCCGACTTTGACGACTTTCGACGGATGCTTCATGCGCCGCGACCAGGTCATCTCGGAGATGTGGATCAGTCCTTCAACGCCCGCTTCCAGTTCCAGGAAAGCGCCGTAGTCCTTTATGCTGACCACGCGGCCCACAACGCGCATCGCATCCGCATAACGGTCGTGGATGGTCTCCCACGGATCGGGAACCACTTGCTTCAGGCCGAGGGAAATGCGCTCTTTATCGTGGTCGAATTTCAGTACTTTGACCGTGACTTCCTGCCCCACCTGCAGGACGTCGGAGGGGTGCCCCACGCGGCCGTAGGAAATGTCCGACACGTGCAGCAGTCCGTCGATGCCGCCGAGGTCGATGAACGCCCCGTACTCGGTCAGGTTCTTCACCACGCCGCGCACCAGGTCGCCCTCGTTGATGTGCTCGAGCAGCGTCGACTTGCGGGCGCCCATGTCCTCTTCCATCGCAGCTTTGCGGGAGACAACCACGTTGTCCCGCCGCCGGTTCAGCTTGATGATTTTGACTTCGATATCCTGCCCCGTGAAGGCGTCGAGGTTGTGGATCTGGCGGATATCAACCTGCGTGCTGGGCATGAATGCCGCGACGCCTACGTCCACGGACAGGCCGCCCTTGACCCTGCCCAGCACCCGCCCGAGAACCCGGAGGTTCTCGCGGTGAGCCTGTTCCAAAGTGTCCCAGGCGCGTATCTTGCTGGCTCGCTCATGCGACAGCGCGATGTAGCCTTCGATCGCGGGTGGGTGGCGGCGGTCCATCATCACGTCGATGGGGTCGCCCGGTTGGTACATGGGGCTGCCGTCGGGTGCTGTGACCTGGGGAAGCGGGACCACGCCTTCCTGCTTTAGTCCGACATCGACGATCGCCCCTTGAGGCGTCACCTGCAGAACACGTCCTGAAATGACCTCGCCTTCAGCAGGCAAGCCGACGTGGCTGTAGTCGTCGAGCAGTTGCTCGTAGCTTTCCTCACCACCCGGCAGGTCGACCGGACGGTCGTCCTGGTTCGTATTCATCTCCAGGTCTCCCCAGTACAACTCACGATACAGCGTGCAGCAAAGGCAGGCTTCGGAGCGTGATTTGAATCAGCGGACAATTCGTGGAATGCCGCCAAGCCAATCGGAGAGTTGGCGATCGAAGCCGCACCCGCCGCCCAGAAGCCCCGCACCTTCCCGACAAACCGTTGAAAGTGCAACACTTCAGAACTATAGCGGAGGCTCCTGGGCTTGTCAACCTTGGCAAGTCGCAAGGGCATCGTTCCTCAATGGGCCAATTCCAGTTCGGGGCTCGATTGACGCGCGAAGACGTACGGTCCTTCCGGCAGCACCGCCACAACGGCGCCCGGCTCCAAACTCGAGACCAGGGCGGCAACTGCCTCAGGCGCCGAATCATACGAGGGACCCCACAGCCTGGAGCGGAACTCCGGGGCCAGTCCGGGGACGTAAAACATGACTTGATGGCGCTCGAACACGAGGGCTAGCTTCTCAAGCTGCCATTGATCGACGATCACGGGCGACTGGCTCAGTTTCTCGAGCAATGCTGAGGGCCGGTCGAACGCCAGCAGCAGCCTCGCAAACTCCTCCGCTCCCGCCCCCTCCGCGCACGCTGAGACGACGAGAATGCTGCCCCCCGGCCGGACGATGTGCGACGCGGCCGTGATCCCTTTCACTGTCTGGTAGAAGGTCAGGTCCAGCGGATAGCCGGCCGCGCTCGTGATCGCTGCGTCGAACAACTTTGGAATCGAGGCGGTCGTCTTGTCCCTCACAAAGGCGATTCCCGCGGCGTGGGAGGCGCGTGGCTCTCCGGCAAACACGCCGCAGATCCGCCGTCCCGGGGCCAGCGCCACGTCCAGCGCGAAGTCGTGCCGGGCCATGGCAGCGATTTCGAGCAATTCGGCGTGCAGCGGGTTGTCGTCAATGGAGCCTTCGATGGCGCGCGCGTCGCGCATGAACATCGGACTGTGCAGGCTGCCGATGGTGTCCTGGTAGGCCAGTCCGGGGGCGATCAGTTTCCTGCCGCCTGAGAAGCCCGCCATCAGATGCTGCTCGATGAATCCGAGCGTGATGTGCAGGCCGGCGTCGGTGAAACGCCGGTCGATCCACACCGGGGTGCCGCGCGACGTCCGTCCCAGGTCACGGTGGTCCGGCTGTTGCCGGGCAAAGTGGTTTTCCACCCGGTAATTTTTATAGATACGTTCTCCCACGATCGACACTATCTCTTCGGGAGGAGCGGGGCGGTGCAGTCCGGTGGCGATAAGGATGGTGATGTTCTGGCGCGCAATGCCGGCGCGTTCCAGTCGCTCCAGCACCGGCGGCAGGGTGACCCGGTTAGGCGCCGGACGCGTGATATCGCAAACCGAGATGGCGGCCGTGCCGCAACCGCGCGCCAAATCCTCAAGCGCCGGTCCAGCGGTCGGATTGTCGAGTGCCGCGGCAATTGCCGCTGGTTCGTCAGTCAGCGGAGCGGCCCAGCGGGGTTCCAGAATCGTCCAGTGCGGGGTCCCGGGCGCCGGGGTCGGTCCGGAGGCATCTCCAGGCAGTTCCAAGTTCAGGCCGGTCTTCCCAAACGCCATTTCTACGCGCATGCCCTGAACCTACCACAGAAACTCAGTTTCGTGACGGGGTTGCGGACGACACACGCGAGTTCAAGAAAATGATTTGGCATTCCGCGTGCTGGATAACGAATTGTCTAAAACCAAATCGGTCTCTCATACGTTAAAGAAGATAGAGGCCGGAGCCGATAAGATGCTCGGGGAACCTACCTCGACGAGACGACTTTAAGGAGGAATCAATCATGTTGGTCGGAGGCGTTCTCACGGGCCTGCTGGTTTTGGGGCTCTTTTTCACGATGCTCTCCTCGTCCCCCAGACGAGAGGAGCCCGTCGCCCAGAACTCTAGCATTAAGAGCGAACAGACCTGACCGCGTACAATAGCCTGCATGTGCGGGCTTCTGCCGATTCGCGGGCATTCTCGGATACAAACCGCTAGTTCCATTGGCGCTTCCGCCCGTCTAGCCGCTGCTCCCATCCCAGACGCCTTCGTCCCTTTCGTGCCCTGGTTCCTTTGGAAACCCGTCGAGTTTTCGGATTGGTCATCGTGCCTGACCGCCACTCCAGCACTCCATTCCAAGCTTTGCCGGAGATCTCTTCTGTCCGCGAACCTTACAAACAGACCGGTTCACTGTCCATTTCCTTTCGCGCTGCTCCACGACGCGCCCTGCGGCATTCCCGCTCAGGCCCGGCGGAGTCGTTCCAATTGGAATGAATTCAGATCGTGCACCGCCACTCCGCTCGTTATTCGCTCATCGCCGAGTCCGAATGACACACAACGACTTCACTGGGCCATCGCCCCGGTCAAACGGCAGCATCTGATTCCCCGTGAGCCGCAGACGGCATACCCCAATTGTTGAAAACATCCACCAACCGTCCCGCACGGAGCGGCGAACGACAGAGAGCGGTCAATTCAGACAGCTGCCACCACTCCCTCACGATTGCGGTTCCGTTTCTCGGCTTCGTGTTTCGCGGTAGAGTCCAACGGAGCCGCCGTCCATATTCTCCGCTACCCACGGTGCGATGGCAGACGACGGACACTACTCCCATTGAATGCGTCGAGCCGGCGCGGCCCGATGCTCCGAACAAGTTGTGGACCGGGCCCGGAGGAGCCGCGCATGACTGAAGCCGATCGCGAAAAGGCTTTTTACGACCGTCAGTATCAGTCTCTGCTCCTGGCCCCGGATCACGCCCAGCGCGTGGACCGCCGGACGATGTACGGAAACTGCGAGAATCCGCAGCACCCGTTCTTTGAGCGCCGCCGCCTCTACACAGCCACACTGGACGCCCTGCAGGAGAGTCCGCTGGTTGGGTTGAATGTTCTCGACTACGGTTGCGGTCCAGCTGACTTTGGCGTCTGGATGGCCACCGAGGGCGCCCGGGTGACCCTGCTGGACATCTCGCAGACCGCCGTGGATCTGGGACTCCTGCGCGCCGCCGCGAGCGGCGTGAGCGACCGGGTTCGCGGTCTCGCCGCCGACGCTAGTCGCCTGCCGGAACTTGCGTCCCACTCCTTCGACCTGGTGTTCGCCTGTGCCTCCCTGCACCACACGCTGAAGTATCAAGGATCGGTGGAGGAACTAGCTCGCGTGGTACGCCCGGGCGGCCGTCTCGTGCTGTGTGAAACCTGGGGTGAAAACCCGTTGCTCGGGCTAGCCCGCCGTGCCCGAGCCAGGGCCGCCGGCGAGGAAGAGGACCAAGGCGAAGAGATCGTCCTCTCTCGCCGGGAGTTGGGCCGGCTGGAGCCCTGGTTTGAAGACTGGCGCATCCAGACTTTCCATCTTCTTGCGATGTCCAAGCGGCTCCTGCGCGGACGGATGCACGCAAGAACTGCGCGCGCAGTGCTAAAACTGCTTGAAAATGCAGACCGGGCGATGATCGGCCTCTTCCCGCCACTGCGCTGGTGGTGCGGAGAAGCGCTGATCATCGCCCGGCGCTCTAACTACGTTGGTGCGAAAAGCCCTGTCGGCCTCAGACCTGCATGATCTCTTTCTCTTTGCCCTTGGACAACTGGTCGATCTTGGCGATGTAGCTGTCGGTCAGCTTCTGCATCTCGTCGATGGCCCGGCGTTCGTCGTCCTCGCTGATGGCCTTGTCCTTGAGCAGTTTCTTAAAGCTCTCGTTCGCGTCCCGCCGCACGTTGCGCACCAGGATGCGGTGCTCTTCTGCCTCGTGGTGCAGTTTCTTTACCAATTCCCTGCGGCGCTCCTCCGTAAGCGTCGGGATCGGAACTCGAATGAGCTTGCCGTCGTTGCTGGGGTTCAGCCCCAGGTCCGAGCCGCGAATCGCCTTTTCGATCAATCCGATTTGCGAAACGTCATAAGGCTGAATCGTGATCAGCGTGGGCTCCGGCACGTGCAAGGTGGCCACGTGGTTGAGCGGCATCGGCGAGCCATAGGCTTCAACATGAATGCCGTCGAACAGGTTGATGGACGCCCGCCCGGTGCGAAGACTCGTCATCTCGTGCATCAACGCCGCGATGACTTTTTCCATGCGCTGCTTGGCTGTTCCCTCAACCTCTTTCAGGGTTGGGCCTTGGCCTGCCGGCGCTGCGCTCTGCTGTCCAGGTTTCATCCGTTTGTCCTTCCGTCGAGTGAAGTCGATCGATTAATGAATCAAGGTGCCGACAGGTTCTCCCATCGACATCCGCATTATATTGCCCCGCTCGGTGAGTTTGAAGACCCGAATTGGAAGCTTGTTGTCCCTGCACATCGCGACGGCCGACGCGTCCATCACTCCCAGGTTCCTCGCCAGGACCTCGCTATACGCAATTTGCTCGTATTTTGAGGCATCCGGGAAGCGTTTCGGGTCTTTGTCGTAGACCCCATCGACGCTAGTGGCCTTGGCCAGAATCTCCGCCTGGATCTCCAAAGCCCGCAAACTGCCCGCCGAGTCGGTGGAGAAATACGGGTTGGACGTGCCCCCGCCAAACAGAACGATCCGGCCCTTTTCCAGGTGCCGGATCGCGCGGCGGCGGATGTAAGGCTCCGCCACCTGATTCATTTGGATCGCCGTCATCACGCGTGTCGGAACACCCTGTTTCTCCAGCGCGTCCTGCATCGCAATGCAGTTGATGATGGTCGCCAGCATGCCCATGTTGTCCGCAGCCACGCGGTCCATATTGCGGGCCGCCGCAGCGACGCCGCGGAAGAAATTGCCGCCCCCAATGACGAGGCCGAGCTGCACCCCCGCACGGGCGACTTCCGCAATCTCCTCGGCCAGCAGGCGGACCCTGTCGGCGTCCACGCCAAATCCGGCCCCTCCGGCCAGCACTTCACCGCTCAGTTTGAGTAGAACCCGCTTGAATCGCGGGGCTGGGTCACCCGGCGCAGCTTCCGGCATGGGACTGTCTCCTTATTCGGCTGCGGGCTGCGCCCCAATGGTCTCGCCGACTTTGAAGCGGATGAAGGCCGCCACGTCCAGCGTATCGCCCAGTTCCTTGCCTTTGGCGGCCAGGTGCTGCGAAATGCTTACGGCGTTGTCCTTGATGAAGGGCTGGTCCAGCAGGCAGACTTCTTCGTAATACTTCGACATGCGGCCTTCGACCACTTTGTCTACGATCTTTTCCGGTTTGCCTTCGGCCAGCGCCCGCGTGCGCTGAATGTCGCGCTCCTGGTCCAGGAACGCCTGGGTCACTTCCTCGCGACGCACGAAGCGCGGATCGGCCGCAGCCACCTGCATCGCGATGTCGTGCAGCAATTCCTTAAACGCGTCTGTCTTCGCCGTCTCGGGTTTGCCGCTGGTGAGGTCCACCAGCACCGCCAACTGCGAGCCGGGGTGGACGTAGCTCCCCAGGATGCCTGAGGCGGCGCGCCGAGCGAAGCGCGGGATGTTCATGTTCTCGCCGACCTTGGCGATCTGGGCCTTGAGCAGCGCCTCCACGGTGAAGGTCGGATCCGCCGCGTAGACCGACGCTTTGAGCACCTCGGCAGACTCGGGAGACTCGGCGACCACTTGCTTGCCGAGATTCACGACCATCTGCTGGAAGTCTTCGGTCCGGGCCACGAAGTCGGATTCGCAATTCACTTCAATCAGGGCGCCAGCTTTGCTGTCGTCGGAAATGGTCACGCCGATCAGTCCCTGCTTGGTGGACCGGGTTGCTTTCTTCGCCGCACTCGCCATGCCGCGCTTGCGCAGTACGACTTCGGCTTCCGCCAGGTCGCCGTTGGCCTCCACGAGGGCGGTTTTGCACTCCATCATCCCCGCCGCGGTCTTTTCCCGGAGCTGTTTGACAAGCTGCGCAGTGATCTCTGCCATGGAAGAATCCTTATGAGTAATTACTCTGATGCCTGATGAGATAACGGACGAGAACCCGGCTCATCCGGGCTCTGACCGGCTCGGAGACGCACGTCGCCGGGCGTCTCCGAGCCGAAACCAATCTCTAGACCTCGGCTACCGGTTCGGCTTCCTTCGCGCCCTTAGGCAGCGACATGGAAGGCAGATCGATGTCCGAGATGCCCTCGGTCAGTGCGTCCTCGTTGAGGCGCGGATCGACAAAGTGCGCGAATTGCGACATGTCTTCCACCGGGCCGTCCTCGGTGACGATTTCCTTCGGTACGAAATCCTGCTCGCTGGCGAGCGCACGGCCTTCGGTGACCGCGTCGGAGATCTTGTTGGTGAACAGGCGGATGGCCCGCAAGGCGTCGTCGTTGCCCGGGATCGGCCAGTCCACCTCGTCGGGATCGCAATTCGTATCGACCACGGCGACCACCGGGATGCCCAGCTTGCGGGCTTCCTTCACGGCGATCGATTCCTTGTTTGAGTCGATCACGAAGATCACGTCCGGCAACTCGGTCATGTTCTTGATGCCGGCCAGATTCGCCATCAGCTTGCCGCGCTCGCGCTCGAGCTGGATCAGCTCCTTCTTGGTGCGGCGTTCGCGCCCGCCGGAATCTTCGGCGAACAGTTCGTCGAGTTCCCGCAACCGCTTCAGCGACTGCTTGACGGTGATGAAGTTGGTCAGCAACCCGCCCAGCCAACGGCTGTTCACGTAGTACATGTTGCACTTCGTGGCCTCTTCGGCGACGGCTTCCTGCGCCTGGCGCTTGGTGCCCACAAACATCACGGTCTTGCCCATCGCTGCCTGCTCGCCGACAAAGCGCATCGCGTCTTTGAACAGCTTGAGCGTCTTCTGCAAATCGATGATGTAAATTCCGTTACGTTCTCCGAAGATGTATTCCTTCATCTTCGGGTTCCAGCGCTTGGTCTGGTGCCCGAAGTGAACGCCAGCTTCGAGCAGTTCTTTCATGGAAATGGATGGCAAGAGATCTCCTTATAGGTTGAGTTTTTGGGCGCTTGTCGTCGCCCGGTGTTGACACAAGACCAGCCGCCCCAGGAGATTTGCCGGCGGTCCCAAGCGGGATTTTGCGGCAAAAGAGGGCGGCTGGCCCAAATACACGGATATTCGTCGCGTGCGAGCTTCTAGCGCTTCGAGAACTGGAAGCGGGCGCGTGCGCCAGCCTGCCCGTACTTTTTGCGCTCGTGCTCACGCGGGTCACGGGTCAGATAGCCGAGGGCTTTCAGCTTGCCGCGCAATTCCGCGTTGAACTCGATCAAGGCGCGCGAAATGCCAAGCCGGGCGGCGCCCGCCTGGCCGGTCAACCCGCCGCCATTGACGTTGATCATCACATCGAACTTGTCAGCCATCTCGGTGGCCAGCAACGCCTGCCGGACAATGCTCTTCGACGTGTATGTGTTGAAGTGCGAGTCCACCGGCTTGCCGTTCACTTTGATGGTGCCCGTGCCGGGCCGCAGAAATACACGCGCCGTCGCACGCTTGCGCCGGCCGATCGCTAGGTACTGGATCAGAGCCATTCTTTTTCCTCAGTTTTCTTTGGGCACAGCCCGCTAGCGGGCGGCCTGTGCGACCAGGGTCGTCGGCTGCTGAGCGTCGTGCGGGTGCTTGTCGCCCGCATAAACCTTCAGCTTCCGGTACATTTGCTTGCCGAGTTTGGTCTTCGGCAGCATGCCCTGGATCGCTTCTTCCACCATCCGCACGGGACGCACCTGACGAACCTTCGCGACTTTGTCTTCGCGCAGTCCGCCGGGGTAGCCCGAGTGGTGGCGGTATACCTTCTGGTCTTCCTTACGGCCAGTCAGGACAGCCTTTTCGGCGTTGATGATGATGACATGGTCGCCGGTGTCCAGGAAGGGAGTGAAAATCGGCTTATTCTTCCCCATCAGGATCCGGGCCGCTTCGCTGGCGAGCCGTCCAAGAGGCGCGGTGCTGGCGTCCAGAATGAACCAGGAACGCGTAATCTCGCCTTTGGACGGAAATACGGTCTTCATAGACAGACGATCTCCGTGCGTAAACTCAAAACCTTCCATGCTACGAACGGCCAGCGACAGGATTAAAAACCAAGGGGTTTTCGCGTGGTGGCGCGCCTATGGCACAGCCGTCAGGAAGCAGACAACTTCCAGTATGCCATACAATCGTCACCTTCCGGTGGAAACGGGTGGTGGTGCTGCCTACGAGTGCCATTTTGTCGAATTGCGCAGTTCCCGGAGCCCCTGCTGACGCCAGATTCGGCTTACCCTCTCTCAATCTCCGTCTGGCTGAGATCCTCACCGTTGAAGAGCAAAGGCATGCCGGCCGCCGCTGCCACTGCATACAACATGCAATCTCCTCTGTTCAATGCTGCCGGATGACGTCCGCGTCCGAACCGGATAAAGGCCGTTGTCGCTGCGTCCGGACGTGCCTCGTTGAACGGGACCACCTCGGCCAGCAGGCGGCGTAGCAAAGCGAAGTTCAGCGGGCGGGCGGCTCAATACCACGGTGGCTTCGAGCAGCGTAGGGACTCCTACAGCCACCACTCGACGGCGTCGATTCTGTCGATCAGTCGTTCGTGCCCGGGTTCCTTCAGGTGAATGGCAACGATGTCGGAACTGTCCAGAACCATGGCTCAGCAGCCTTCCGGCCCATAGCCGGGGATGTCGTCCTCTTCCCCGCGGCTCATCCGCCGCCCCAACTCCGTAGCTGGTATCAGAGGTCAGACATTTTGCTAGATGTGCTCACGCAGGCTCCTGCGGCGGCCAGGACGGTCTGCCCAC
The DNA here is from genome assembly GCA_903909435.1 of uncultured Acidobacteriia bacterium. Taxonomy (GTDB): domain Bacteria; phylum Acidobacteriota; class Terriglobia; order Bryobacterales; family Bryobacteraceae; genus CAIVVT01. The sequence goes on from CAIVVT010000155.1 coordinate 29,412, forward strand.
GCCGGGTCCGGGCCGATAGCCAACCGGCCGTTAGCGCAACGATTGTCCACATCGTGCTCTGGGGCTAGATGTTTGCGCTGGCGCAAAGAAGTTGGTCAATAGTGTGGGTTAAATCTACACTACATCCTCCAAGGAGGGATGCACCATGACGACCCCTAAGTCACGTCTGATCATCCTGATCGCGATTGCTACAGTCGCGCTCTGTGGAACCTCGTACGCACAAAGCCTCGTCGGCACTCCAGGAGCAGGTTGGCAAACCTGGAAGCCGGCGACGGACCTCAACGACAGCGGAGCGCCTTACTGGGATGTTCCGTGGGGCGCTTCCAATAACTACGAAGGGAGTTACGCGGAAAAGAACGTGGGATACTGCTTGACCTCGACCGGCGATTGCCAGGGCATCGGCAGCGCGCTGTTCGCTCCTGGGGCGCTGCCATTCTGGGGCATGCCTTACGATCCGGTCAACGATACGGGCGGAGCGCGCGACAATACTGTTTATTTCCACAGTAACGGTGGGCCGTTGGTAGCGACTTTGTTTCTTAATGCGTCCGCCAATCCGACGGAGATCAACGAATTCGGCTGGTTTGAGACCAACGCAACCGGCACCGTGCTCGGAACAAGGCACAAGCTCTTCCAGGGCACTGGCGAGCCAACGGGAAGTTTGAAGCCTGATCCTGTCGGCAAGACCGTGATCTTCACACCATCGACGTATTTCGGCTATTACTACAGCGACGTGAGCGAACCAACGCCAGACACCGGGGTACAGCACGGCTGCTACGCGTATTCGATATTCACCTTCGACGAGCCGAGGTGTTTGGATGCATACGGGAGTCAAGGTGATCACGACTTCGTCGTCTTCAGCAACAGTCCCGGTCCCAGCCATGCCACCTACTGGATCGCAGGTGAGGATCCGTCAGGTTGCCCGAACAATGACGGCGATTGCAACCTCACCTTGGTCAAGGTCATTTCACTCTTCTAATTGAGAGCTATGTTTCAGGTTGAGGCAGCCTGCGCCTCAACCTGAAGCAGAGCGGTTTTGATCTAGACTCGCCTTCTCTGTCCGGAGTCGCTCTCTTTGGTTGGAGTTTGCGGCGTGGTGCTGGTCATCGACGCCAAAAGCCAAAGGGCCGCGATTTGGTGCGCCACATAGGACGCTCCGCCGATGCTGGTTGCGCCGCTAAATCCGCTGCTACCGCTCGCCACAATCGAGGCCGCGCTCAGGCACTGCAAGGGATTCTGATGGCCTCAAAAAGGAGTCCGGATTTGCGTGAATTGTCACCAGCTTCAATTCTCGTGGAAAACCGTGATGTGCTCGCGCGCCTGAGTTGAAGAACCGCAGGGGCCTGCAGCAACAGCCTCTTCAACTCATTAAGAACCATGCGCGGCTTGTGAAACCGGGCCGCAAGCTACAGGTCGAGAAAGACCCCGGCGACGACGAGTTCTTGGAATGCGCCGACGTCGCTCGTCCTGGACAAACCGGTCTTATACTCGGCGTAGGGGACGTGCTAGCTCCCATCTGGGGAAGGGCATCTCGAGAGACGCTGCTCTGTCTGCATTTTAGGTCATGATTCGCATTTCTGGCCCTGAGAAGTATGCTCACCCGGCAAGTCGCGCCAAGGCAGCCTCTGCA
>CAIVVT010000156.1 GCA_903909435.1 uncultured Acidobacteriia bacterium
CCAGAGCAGCTGGGCGTGTGCCAATTCCGTCGCCGTCACCATGATAACGCTGGTCAGCACCTAAACGCCTGCCTCGAGGCTGCGATCTGGGGCCTGAGAAGCGCTATGACCGATCTTGCGGGAATCTTTCCACGGGGCCTCTTATCGGCAAGCGCCTGTCCGAGTTGGCAAAGGCACGGGACGTCAGTCCGGAAGATGCGGTTGTCGATCTTGTCGTGGAGGACGATGCTGGCGCGACAGCTGCGTATTTCGTCATCAGCGAAGACAACATTCGTCGCGAGATTGCCCTACCCTGGGTCGCCTCAGGGTCCGACGCCGAATCCAGTGCGCCCGAGGGCGCGTTTCTCCTCTCGTCGACCCATCCGCGCGCGTACGGCAATTTCGCCCGGATCTTTGCGCGCTACGTGCGCGCTGAGCACCTGCTGACTGTCGAGGAGGCGGTACGTAGGTTAACTTCATTACCGGCGGACGATCTATCGCTCGTGGACCGCGGCAGGCTTCGGACTGGCGCTTTCGCTGACATAGTGATTTTTGATCCAGATGCCTTCCAGGATCACTCCACGTACGAAAATCCCATGCAGTTCGCAACCGGCGTCGAGCAGGTCTTTGTCAACGGCAAACTCGCGCTCAAGGACGGCGAGCCGACCGGTGCGGCAACGGGCCGGGCCGTTCGCGGCCGGGCGCTTACCGGCGCCGAGGGAGGCGGGTGTCGTGCGTCCAGCAAGGACTGGACCTGGATCGATCAGCCTCCCGCAAATTGAACCGTGAACCGGTCGAATTGCCGGCCGCGCGGTCGTTGCTTGGAACGGACGATTAGGCCTCCCCGTCGATTCGAAGCAATATTGTGATGTTTTAGCTGCTGCGCCGCAGAGCGCCGTACGATAACTTCTCGAGCCGTCGGGCTGCAATGCGAGGTGATTTTCCGGTCGATATGAGAACTTTTTTCCTAAGCTCCCCCAGAAATGATCCCGGTCCCGACAAATGGGAACTCAAAGGCGCGATAGGCACGAAGCCGATCACAAGCGCCGAAGTCACGACGGCGTTCAAACGCCTCGCCAAGATCATCGAACTCGACACCGATGCGACTAGCAAAATCAGTGGCCATTCCACCAGGATCGGCCCGCCGCAGGCCTCACTACGGCCGGGGCGGCACTGCCTGAGATCATGGCCGCCGGTGGCTGGCGGAGCCCCAGGATGCCAGCCCGTTACGCGCGAACGCCAAACGCCCGACGTGTTGCGATGCGGGAATGGCTCATGCGGCGCTAGGCAAACGTATCGAGCCCGGCGCTTGAGTGCCCAATGCTGGCTTGAGGCACTTCTGCGATCACCTAAATGAAGCCTGCGATAGCCCGGTCTGACGAGGCTAACTCGAGTCATTCGACTCACGAATATCGCCGTATGAATACGCTCTATGCCCCAGAGCCCTCCATTCGCTAGCATTGTCTGCAACGCTTCGGTTATAGACTCAACTGGACGCGTCGCCAACACCGCGCCCGCGCGTGTGCGCTCCAAGTTAGGTAGTGCCGCCTCTCGAACGGACCCACCGCCGCATTCAACATGTCAATTCCATATTCGATACTCGATCTTGCGCCAATCAATCAGGGCAGCAACCCGGCGCAGTCGTTCCGCAACACCGTTGATCTCGCTCGGCACGCCGAGCGTTGGGGTTACCGTCGCTATTGGCTCGCAGAGCATCACGCGACACCTGGAATCGCGAGCGCCGCCACGGCCGTCCTAATTGCCCATGTTGCCGCGGCCACCACGACCATTCGCGTTGGCGCGGGTGGCGTCATGCTACCCAATCACGCGCCGCTCGTAATTGCCGAGCAATTTGGTACGCTTGAGTGCCTCCATCCGGGTCGCATAGACCTCGGCCTCGGCCGCGCACCGGGCGCGGATGTGATAACGGCTCGTGCACTGCGACGCACCTTAGCGACCAGCGAGGATCGCTTCCCCCAGGACGTCCAAGAGCTGGCCGACTACTTTGCCGGGTCTTCACGCCAATCAGTACGCGCGATCCCGGGCGCAGGGCTCCAAGTGCCGCTGTGGATTCTCGGAACCAGTCTGTACGGCGCGCAACTCGCCGCGGCGCTCGGCTTGCCCTACGCATTTGCATCGCACTTCGCGCCTGCACAAATGATGCAGGCCATCGCAACGTATCGCAGTCAGTTCCGTCCTTCCGCTCAGCTATCGAAGCCCTACGTAATGCTCAGTTACAGCGTGTTCGCTGCGGCAACGTTCTCCGAGGCGCGTTACTGGGCATCGTCGATGCACCAAGAAGCTATAAATTTCTTCAACGGGCAGCTAACGCCGCTCCAGCCCCCTGTTGAAGGCTATTTCGACCGACTGACGCCGAGTCAGAAGGAAGCTATTGATAAAGTGCGGATCTGCAGTGCGATCGGTACTGCAAGCTTCGTCCGTACGGCGCTGCGCTCTTTCATAGAACTGTCGGCGGCAGACGAAGTAATAATCCCGTCGCAGATCTTCGATCATACGGCGCGGCTGAGGTCCTACGAGATTGTCGCCGAAGCGCTTTCGGGCGTGTGATAGTCCAAGTCGAGGGTCGATCGACCGGGCACTATGGGGCTACGATGTGCGGCGACGCACGTGCCCCGGACCCGCTCGCCACGCACGAAGGCCCAGCCCCCAGCCCCCAGCCCCCCAGACCCAACCGGCGCCGAAATAACGGCGCGAACTTCACAAATGAGCACGCTGCATTATTGTCAATAACGACCGTGCATTCGGCCGGCGCGAGATTCTCTCTAACATACATCTTGGGTGTGAATCTCGCTGCGAAAGAACCAAGAAGCCATTATTGGCAATCGACTATGTTTTCTACGATTAGCTTCAAGCGAAGATCCTCACAAGCCCTATGCAGACCATCAGCGACCGAACCAAGCGAGGCACGGGACGTTTATGAAGACAGGTCATCGTTACGCACGGGGCAGGATTCTCGCAGGAGCTATGGTCTCGGGAGGTCTCGCGATGACGCCCGGGCACGAGCCGCTAGCGCAGGCCGCCCCAGCGTCCAGCGGCTCGCTGGCGTCTGCCATCGAGGATGTCATCGTCACTGCCAGCCGTCGCCGAGTGGAGATTACGGAAACGCCGTACAACGTCTCGGCGTTCAGCGGAGAGGCCCTCGAGGCCACCGACACCACATCGCTTGCGAAGCTCGCGCAACAAGTCCCGGGACTCGACATTGAAGACCGTGGCGCGCGATTCGCGGGCGCGACCGTTACCATTATTCGTGGCCTCAACGCCTCCACGCCTGACCGCCCCGGACTGACGCTGGAGCAGAGGCCGGTCGCGACATACATCGGAAACAGCCCGGTGTCGGGCTATTTCCCGCTTGAAGACGTCGAGCGCATCGAGGTGCTGCGCGGACCCCAGGGCACTCTATATGGCGCCGGCGCACTCGGGGGCGCGATCCGGATCATCCCCAAGGATCCTGAGCTTAACGCGTGGTCCACGGAGCTCGGCGCGTCGGGGTATAGCACCGCGCATTCTTCGGACGTCGGCTATACGGCGACCGGGCTGCTGAACGCGCCGCTCGGACAGATCTCGGCTTTGCGTGTCTCGGTCCGATACGAGGACCAGCCCGGGTTCATTCATCAGTTCGGCATCATCGCGCGCACCGGTGATCCCATCACGAGTTCGCCGGCGCTCGCAAACCCCGCCGACGTCGCGAACAGTTCTGCGGTCTACTACGACAAGAAGGATGTGAATTACACTCATGTCGTCAGCGGGCGCGCCAGTCTGCTCGTGGAGCCGACGGACAAGGTCCGGATCACATTCTCGTTCGACGCTTCGCGTGTCAGCGGCGTCGGAGGCCCCGTCGACAATCCAGACTACCGGGGAGGCGCATGGTACCCCGATCCGCGAATAACCTTTCCTTCAACCGGGAACTACCAGCTGGTGACGCCTACGCTGGAGCCATACTCCCGAGATTCAGAGCTCGGCACCATCGATGGGAGTTTTGACCTCGGGTTCGCGACCCTGTCCTCCACCAGCACGTACTACGAGACCAATGGCGCTACCAACGTTGACGCCACGTACGCTGTACTGCATTACCCTCTCGCGTTCCTGCCGTACTACGCGGGTAACCCGATCAATCCACGGTTTGTCGCAGCCAACCGCTTTACGGACGTCGACCGTGCCTTCACGCAGGAACTGCGACTGGTGTCCGCGGCCGGCGAGAAGCTTGACTACGTAGTGGGCGCGTTCTACGAACACGAGCGCCGTGACGCCGGCATGTCGACGTTCGCGCCGGGCACGACGGAGCAAACTGTCGCCAGCGGCGGCATGTACGTGAACAGCGGCCCGCAGGGCCTTTTCTACACGCAGCCGGTGTCCCAGGATTTCAAGGAACGGGCTCTTTTCGGCGAGTTGACCTGGCACTTTAGCAAGCGCTGGCAGGGCACGCTGGGTGGCCGCGTATCGTCGCACGACTTTAGCGAGACGTTGACCTTCAACAGCTATGCGGCCTACTTCAGCGGCAATTCAAGCGCCGGAAATTCGGACAACGATCACATCGTGAAGCTGAACACGTCGTACGAATTCACCGACGGCCATCGGTTATATGCCACATATTCGCAGGGGTACAGGCGCGGTGGCGCGAACGCTTTTCCATTAACCGGCGTATTTAACGAGCCAGCGGCGATCCAGACGTACAAACCCGACAAGGCGAACAACTACGAGTTTGGTGTCAAGGGCCGATTCGCGAGCGGCGCGCGCTACTCGGCTGATGTGTTCTACGTCGACTGGAAGGAGACGCAGATCGGTCTGCAGACTCCAATCAACGGTTGGGCCGTGGTCGTCAACGCTCCGGAGGCGCGTTCGCAGGGATTCGAGGCGGAGTTCAACACGCCTCTGTTCACGCCCAAGCTGACCGCCACCCTCGGCGTCGCGTACGCAGACGCGACCCTAACCAAGAGCTTCTGCCTTCCCGCGGGAAACGAATCGGGAGTGCCAGGCAGTTACCTGCCGTGCGGCATCGCAGGCTCTTCGGGCGACCGTCTACCGGGCTCGCCCCGGACGAGCGGTTCGGCGACGCTCTCGTACAGTCAGCCGCTCGCGGCGCAACAGCATATCAACTACACGTTGAACGTCGAGTACAAGGGCTCGATCGCCAATGCCCTGCCAGCAACTAACGGCAGCACATTCGGCGCCAATGCGGTGATCCTACCTTCCTACACGTTCCTGAACGCGACCATCGCGTACGTAACAGATCACTGGAAGGTTGCGCTGTACGGCACCAATCTGCTCGACCGCAGGGCCGTGTACTCGGCACCCGTCATCCAGACGCCAATACTCGGCAATCTGGTCAACGACTACACGATTAACCAGCCCCGCCAGATAGGCTTGCGGCTGCAGTACGCTTGGGGGAGCAAGTAGTCCCTCAACGCGATGACGCCGCGTGGCGTTTGACCGAGTCCGGTTCGCGCGCAGTGGCACCGGCGTCACACGCCTGTCAGACCTGCTTAGCCACCCGCATTGCGAGGGACGGGTAGCGCGCAAGTCGGACCGCAACACGACGGTCCGGCCGCTCCCCGGTTGCCAAGCCGGAACTGCTCCGCCGCGCTGCGACATGCAGGCGACGAATGGCTGGATATTCATGTCCTCTCTTTGTGGGCACTGCCCAGTCGTGCTGCAATCGGGCTGCACGGGTCGCAGATGGATCATTTGAGATGTACGCGGGACGCATCGGAATCGTCGATCTCGGTAGCGGGCGCATCACCGAGCGGCCGACGGCCGAATATGCGGGGCGATTCCTTGGCGGGCGAGGCATCAATGCGGCACTGCTGTTCGAGCTCCTGCCGCGGGGCTGCGATGCGCTGAGCCCCGAAAACGTCATAGTTTTCGGCACCGGGATCCTCTGCGGAATGGAGTCGGAGGACGGCGCGGCAGCACCGTTTGGCCGGCTTGAGGTCACGAGCAAGTCCCCGGAAACGGGGTTCCTAGGCAGCGCCAACATGGGCGGTACGTTCGGTCAGCAGCTCAAAGCTTCGGGGTTCGATCACCTCGTCGTTACTGGACGGGCAACGGCGCCGGTGGTTCTCGAGGTCGGAGCGGGCCTAATTCACGTGCGGGACGCACACGAGGTGTGGGGCCAGGACACCTACGAGACCCAGCGCTGCCTCAAGGAGCGCTTCGGGAGCGGCGCAGAGATCGCCTGCATTGGGCCCGCTGGCGAGCAGCTCGTCGCCTTCGCGTCGGTCCGGCACGGCCACGGCCACGCGGCGACGCGGACTGGCCTCGGGTGCGTGATGGGCTCGAAGCAACTGAAGGCCATCGTAGCAACGGGGGGTGCGCCGCTGCGAGCCGCAGACCCGGCGGGAGCCGCCGACGCGGTCCGTCAATACCACGATGAGATGCCGCGGCACTGGTACCTGCACGAGCTTCAGCAGCACGGCCTAACGCGCATGATTGATGCATGGAAGCACTGGTGGGCGACCGACTACGGTGCCCCGGAAGCGATCGAGACGCTGCGCCGCGGCCGGGCGCCGGAGCGGACCGGCTGCACGGGCTGCCCGACGCCGTGCATGGAGGCCTATCCCACGGGCAGCTCGAGCACGGTCGTGAGCTGTGCTGCGTACATCTATCCGTCCTACGTGATCAGGAACCGTAACTCCGATCGCCTTCTCGACATTGTCGACTGCGCCCAGCGCAACGGTTTCGACACCGTGAGCGCGATGACACTCATGGCCTGGCTCATGGAACTGCGCGAGGCCGGGCGCCTCGCGATGGCCGACACCGACGGGCTCGACATCAGCTGGGACCGCGCTGACGAGGTGGTCACTCTCCTCGGCAGGATCGTACGCCGCGAAGGGATCGGCCGCGTGCTCGCCGACGGCCTCAGGGCGGCAGCAGCGCATTTCGGGGCGGACACGCTCCGAGTCGCGAACGCGGTTCGGGGCCTTCCGTTCTACGGCCTCTACAACCCCGAGACGATCATCGCCAGCAAGGACGTCGCGCTCAGTTTGACGACGAGCCCGCGCGGCGACACGATGCGCTCCTACGTACCTGCCGAAACGCTCGAGAATCTGCAGGACGCGGCCGAGGAAGGCGGCATCGAGGCCTACGCACGCGCCGTGCATCAGCGGCCGGAGGACGTCGAGCTCACACCCCAGTCCTTCGACAAGGGGGCTTACGACGGCAAGGCTGAGCAGGCGATCCTCGGTGAGGACCTAATAGTAATGCACGACCTCCTCGGAATGTGCAAATTGCAGGCTTGGCATCTGGGCAACGTGGAAAGCGAGCGCCTTGAGTCACTGCTCGCATCGCGCGCAACCGGGCGACGCATCGGGCCGGACGACCTCGTCGCCTATGCGCGGAGAGTAATGACGCTTGAACGCGCGTTCAACGTGCGCGAGGGGTTGACGCGCAACCATGACAAGCTGCCCGAGAAGATGTTCGGGCGACCCACGGATCCGCGCAGCCGCTATCCGGGCCGAACGCTCGAGCACGCGCCCTTCGAGTCGCTCCGCAGCCGCTACTACCGACTGCGCGGTTGGGACCCGGATTCCGGCATTCCGACTCGGGCGACACTCGAGGCGTGCGGGCTTTCGGACTACGCGGACGCGCTCCACGCCGCGGCGACCTCGGCGGAGCCGGCCGCCGGGCGCCCATGAGCGCAGTGTCGGGCGAGACGCGACCCGAGGCGTCCCGTCGCGCCCCTGACGCGCCATGGCGACGGGGCGTTGGCATCCGCAATCCCTCCGGGCTCGTGTCCGTCAACCTCACCTATCCCGCGGACCGGGCGCTGCTCGCCGGCGCCGCACTCGTAGTCTGGGATCCCGCGGCCGACCCGGATCTAAGCGATGCCCGTATTCTGCGCGGCATGGCCGCCGGGTTCTCGGTGCCGTTCGTCGTGCTCGACGACGTCGCCGTGGCCCGCGCCGTCGGTGCCGACGCGATACTTACCGCCGTGCCGCCCGTGAGCGGCGCCGCACACGATGGTTCCGCGATCGCCGGCGCCCACTTCGATCTCGTTTCGGTCGCCGCGGCGCACGGCATCGATTTGGTTGCACTCGTCGCGCTCGATACCGGCGTCATCACGGGAACGAGCGGCTGGCGACAGTGCCGGGATGCCGTGCGCCGCGTTCGCTCGCAGTTCCGCGGGGGACTTCTCGTGTCCGGCGAGTTCTCGGTCGATGAGGTGCGCGAGCTTGGGACGCTCGGCGTCGACTGGGTCGTCGTCGGGCGAGGGATCCTCGAGGCCGCACGCGCGGGCCCGGCGCTGCGTCAGCTGGCGGCGGCCGGTCCCGCCGGCACGGTGGCTCTGCACGCCCAGGCGCGCTGAATGTCGGTTAGCGTCGGCAAGCCGGCGCTCCGCGCGTGCGCCTTGGATCTCATCGGCGCCTCAGCGTGCAGCGCGCTATTCGCATTAGCGCATACCGCGGTGCCTTGCAATTCGACCGAGTCCGTATATTGTGTCAATTCGTTCCCTTTCGCCCTCCCCCCGCAACGGACCAAGAGGTGATCGCTGGAACGACGCTCATTCAGGATCGATCGCTCGCGCGAGCCCCAGTGCCCAACCGACCGCCTCACTCAGATGTCGAAGCGCTGCGTCTCATGGAAGCGGGTCGCCATGCCGACGCCCTCACCGTCGCGCGGCACGCGGTCGCTGCCTCCGCCGTCTGCAGTCCGGCCGATGGCTTGCTCGCGACCGTGCTCCTGCATCTGGGCCAGCGCGATGAGGCAGAGGCCGTCGTGTCTGCGGCAATCGATCGTGGCACGGGCAGCGCGGACGCCTACGACGCGCTCGCGTTCGTGTCGCTGCAGCTCGGTGACCACGAGCGTGCCAACAGTCTCTACCGGCGCGCTGCCACGCTCAACGACGACTCCGCGCGCTTCTGGTACAACCTTGGCTCCAGCGAGCGCAGCTTCGGCAGGCTGCTGGACGCGGAAGCGGCCTGTGATCGCGCGATCGCTCTCGACCAATGCCACTACCAGAGCTACCTGCTGCGCTCGGAGCTCCGCGCGCAGTCGCCCGCCGCGAATCACATCCCGGAGATGGAGCGGCTGCTGGCCGCTCCGGGGGTCACTCCCCGCGCGCTCATGTTCCTCGGTTACGCGCTCGGTAAGGAACTCGACGACCTCGGACGCTACGACGATGCGTTTCACTGGTATGCGCGGGCAGCCGCCGCCCGCCGGCGTAATCTCTCCTACGACGTCGCGACCGACGAGAGGAAGCTCGCCCGCATCGCTGAGGCCTTCGCCGGCCCGAGCACGCCGATGGTGGATCCCGGCGTCGAGGCCGGACGCTTCATCTTCGTCGTGGGCTTGCCGCGCTCCGGGACCACACTGCTAGAGCGCATGCTGACCGGCCTCACTGGTGTTTGCTCCAACGGCGAGACCGAGAACTTCTCGCGCGCCCTCCTCGCCGCTGCCGCGGCGGACGGCCACGACGTCTTCGCCCGCGCGGCGTCGGCCGACTTCGCCCGGGTTGCTCGGGAATACGCGAAGCACGCTGGCGGCGCCGCGCACCGGAAGGTTGTGGAAAAGCTGCCCCTCAACTATCTCTATCTGGGCGCCATCCGGCGCTCGCTGCCGACCGCGACACCGATCGTCGTGTTGCGGGAGGCACCCGACAGCTGCTTCGCAATGTACCGGACGCTGTTCGGCGAAGCCTACCCGTTCAGCTACGACTTTTCCGAGCTCGCGCGCTACTTCGCCGCCTATATGCGCCTGCTCGACCACTGGCGCAGACTCCTCGGCAACTGGCTGGTAGAGGTCACGTACGAAGACCTCGTCCGGCAGCCCGCGCAGGTCGGCGCGTCCGTCGCCAGGTGCTGCGGGCTCGACTGGGCCGAATCGGCCGTGGAGATACACCGGCGCGAGGGTATTTCGATGACGGCAAGCGCGGCACAGATCCGCCGACCGATCTACCAGTCGTCGGCAGGCAAGTGGCGTCGCTACGAGCGCCATCTCGCGCCTCTCGTGACCGCGTTGCGAGCCCAAGGCGTAGCGGTGCCTGACTGATACCTCGCTCGCGTCAGGGGCAAGCGTTTCTCAAAGCCTCTTCACTGTGCATCGTCGCCCCGGTCACTGGCGTCGCGCGGGCATCGACGCACCCGCACTGCGGTCCCGGTGGCGTCGAGCAGAGCCGCCACCTTGTCCACTCGGGTTACCGTTGGTCCAGGTACGCGCCCAATGCCTGGTTCACGAGGTAGCCACGCAGTGCGTCGAAGTCGCCGGACGGCAGGTTCGGGAAGGACCGCATGCCCGCCGGCCGGAATAGCCCCTCGACCACGATCTGGTGAAACAGCGTGTGCGTCGCTTCAGACATCAGCCGCGGGTCCGGAAGCCCGGGGCCATCACCCTCGGCGAAATATCCGTGTCAGGCGTTACAGGCTTCCTCGGCAAAGAGCCGCTCGCCTCAGGCGGCGAGCACGGCCGGCGGCGCGTCTCGCTCGGGCTTCGGGAACACGATCGGCGGATTCGGCGGCACCGTGCCACTCGCACCCAGCTTGAACGCCAGCAGGCGGGCCGTACCACGCCTTCACGGCGTGCTCATGAGCCACGACAGCTGCTGGGCGGCCGCCGAGCCGCCGTAGCCGTTCGCAACGAGAATCACCTGCTCACCGCTGATCGCTACGGTCGTCGGTGCAAGGCCAGATCATCGATCTGCGGCTGCAGCGGCGTACCGCGCGCGTCATCGCCGGTCGGCTCGGCGTATCGGGCGCCACCGTCTCCCGGGTTCTGCGCCGGGCCCGCTGTCGCGATGGCGGGAGCTCGAGGCTCGTCCGCCCGTGCGGCGCTATCAGCGTGAACGCCCCGGCGAGGTGCTTCATCTGG
>CAIVVT010000157.1 GCA_903909435.1 uncultured Acidobacteriia bacterium
TCCGTTCCGGATCGGAGCCGCGACCGTGAGGGAGCGGTAGGATCTGGCATGCAACTCAGTAACGACCCTGTGCCTAAAACGCTTCGTACTGCAGGCGCACCGTGGCCGGCGTCATCACGCTGAGGTAAGGCGCCGGGATCAGCAGTCGCACGGCGGCTTCGACAATCTCGTAGCGCGCCGCGCCAAACCCCATGTGCTCCCCATCCAGTTGCAGGTCGAGCTTGCTGCCCTCGATCGGCTCGAGTTCGACGCTGGTGCATTCCAGCAGGTGGACGCCGCTCATCCGATCGAGGTTGTTGAACAGGACGCCCGCGAAGTACTTCAAGTAGCGCGACGAACTGAGGCCCTCAAACAAGACCACCGCAAAATGGTCTTCCATCAGATTCGCGCGCTTAGCGATCTCAATGTCCCCGCCGTAATTCCGTACCCGGCTGATCAACGCAAAGCTGGTCACGTACTCACGGCCGCACAGGCGCACTCGAAACTGGTGCAGGCGGCGTCCCACGTGCTCGAACGCGTACAGCCAGTAGGCGTATTTCCCCAGCGCGGACTTCACTTTCGGATTCACGATCCGCACGATCCGCGCGTCCAAACCCGCGCCCGCCATGCACAGGAACAGGCGCGAACCTGATTCCGTGGTCATCCGCCCCAAAGACACCGGCACAGGCGTGGAATGGGTCAGCAATTCGGCCGCGCGTACGGGGTTGTTGCCCATGCGCAATTCGTTGGAGAGTACGTTTGCCGTGCCAAACGGCAGAAACCCGAACGGCACGTCCGTTCCGACCGCTCCTTCCACCGCCTCGTTGATCGTGCCGTCGCCACCCGCCACCACAATCAGCCCCGCGCCTTCCGCGATGCATCGGGACACGATGCCCCCGGCGGTCTGCGGACCTTCGGTCGGAAAGGTATGAATCTCCGGCCATTTCTGGCGCAATCTGTCGATCGCCTGCTGGAATAGCTCAGGGCGGCGGCGCATCTTGCCCGCCTGCGGGTTGTATACGACGAAAACCGGACGTTGAGTCGGTATGACGAATCGCCCCCTTCGGTACGATTATAGAGACCTGAGCTATGGAGCCCTATCCCATGCGTGCTGTCCCGGACGAAATCGAAGCTCTACGCGCCGAACTGCGGCGTCACGAGCACCTGTACTACGTTCTGGACGCCCCCGAGATCTCGGATGCCGAATACGACGGATTGATGCGGCGGCTCAAGGCGCTCGAAGACGCACACCCTGAGTTTGACACGCCCGACTCGCCGACGAAGCGGGTGGGTGGCGCGGTGCGTGAGGGGTTCGTCAAAGTCCGGCACTCCTCGCCGATGCTGAGCCTCGACAACGCCTTGAACGAAGGGGAGTTGACCGAGTTCGACCGGCGCGTTCGCGAGCTGTTGGCGGGCGAGGCCTACAGCTACGTGGCGGAACTGAAACTCGACGGCCTATCCATGGCCGCGCAGTACGAGGATGGCCGTTTGACGCTCGCCATAACCCGCGGGGACGGTCAGGTCGGCGAGGACGTCACGGAGAACGCCCGTACCATCCGCAGCCTGCCCATGGTGGTCAATAGTCCCTGGCCCAAGTTCGAGGTGCGCGGCGAGGTTCTGATGTCGCGCACGGCGTTCGAACGGTTGAATGCTGAGCGGGCCGAGGCGGGCTTGGAACTCTACAAGAACCCGCGCAACTCGGCGGCCGGCACGCTGCGCATGCTCGACACCGCGCTCACCGCGTCGCGCCGGCTCGACTTCTTCGCCTACTTCCTGCTGGTAGACGGCCAACCGGCGCTGCCCAGCCATTGGGAGAACCTCGAACGCCTGCGCGCCCTCGGTTTTAAGGTGAACCCGAACGTGATTCGGGCTCCGGGGCTGGACGAACTGGCCGCCTTCTGCCGCACCTGGGCCGAGCGGCGCGAGCAACTGCCTTACGAAATCGACGGTGTCGTCGCCAAGGTGGACTCGATCGAGCAACAGCGCCGCCTCGGCTGGACGGCCAAGAGCCCGCGCTGGGCCATCGCGTTCAAGTTCACGGCGCGCCAGGCGGAAACCGTGCTCGAGAACATCGAGGTCCAGGTGGGCCGCACGGGTGCGTTGACACCGGTGGCGCGTCTGCGGCCCGTGGTGGTGGGCGGCGTCACGGTGTCGAACGCGACGCTGCACAACGAAGACGAAATCGCGCGGCTGGATCTCGCCATCGGCGACACCGTGCTGATCGAGCGCAGCGGCGACGTGATTCCGAAAGTCGTCGAGGTGAAGAGCCGTCCCGCCGGCCGGCGCCCGTTCCACATGCCTGACACCTGCCCGGTCTGCGGCAGCACAGTCGTGCGGGCCGAGGGCGAGGTGGCGAGGCGCTGCCTGAACGCCAGTTGCCCGGCGCGACTGCGCGAATCGCTGACCCATTTCGCCTCGCGCTCCGTAATGGACATCGACGGTATGGGCGAGGCGCTGGTAGACCAGCTCGTCGACAAGGGGCTGGCCACAAGCATCGCCGACATCTACCAATTGACGCTCGCGCAACTGCTGGAACTGGACCGCATGGGCGACAAGTCGGCTTCGAAGATCCTGGCCAACGTCGAGGCCAGCAAGCACCGCCCCGTGGCGCGCCTTTTGTCGGGGTTGGGTATTCCCTTTGTCGGCGAGCGCACCGCGCAAATCCTGGCGGATACCTTCGGGGGCGTCGACGCGCTGGTACAGGCGGACGAGGCGCAGTTGCAGACGGCCGAGGAAGTGGGGCCGAAGGTGTCCGAATCGATCCGCAGGTTCTTCGCCGAGCCGCACAACCGCGAGCTGGTGGAGCGTCTGCGCGCGGCCGGCTTGCAATTCCAGGGTGAGATTCGCAAAACTACAGCAACCGGGCCTTTGACCGGGTTGGTCTTCGTCCTCACAGGCACCCTGCCTACGCTGTCGCGCGAAGAGGCTAAGCAGAAGATCGAGGCCGCCGGAGGGAAAGTGACGGGTTCGGTCAGCAAGAAGACATCGGTGGTTGTGGCCGGCGAAGACGCAGGATCCAAGTTGGACAAGGCCCGCGAACTCGGCATCGAGGTGTGGTCGGAAGCGCGGCTTCTGGAGAGCCTCGCCGCGGCGCAGTCCTCGCTCTTCGGCGGTGCGTCCGCATGAAGCATTTCCTTGCCGTCCTGTCCGCACTGGGGCTGCCCGGTCTGTTCCTGATGGCGATCATCGACGGCGCGGGCGTCCCGAATCCGTCGGGACCGGACGTCATCCTGCTGCTCTACACATCGCACCGTCCCGACCATTGGTGGCAGGCCGCCTTATGTGCGGTGACCGGCTCGCTGATCGGCTCGCTGGTGCTGTTCGAGATCGCCCGCCGGGGCGGCAGGAAGTATCTCGAAGACCACCTCAGCACGGGGCGCGGCAAGAAGTTCCGCGACTGGTTCCGGCACTACGGCTTGGTCACGGTGTTCATACCCGCGCTGGTGCCCATTCCCATGCCGCTGAAGGCGTTCGAGATCTGTGCCGGCGCCTTGGGAGTCTCGCGAGCCGCCTTCGTCATTACGTTCGTCGGGGCGCGCATCCCGCGCTATCTGGCCCTCTGCTGGCTGGGGCGCGGACTGCACGAAGAGCCGATCAAATTCCTCAAAGCCAATTCGTTCAACTTCCTCTGGATCGCCCTGGCGACGCTGGCGTTTTGCGTGATTCTGGTGAAGGTCTCCGACCGCTATCGCAAGCCGCGCGAGATTTAACATCGGTCCGGGGCGGATTTGCCCCGCTCCGGGATTAGTATAAAAAAGACCCAAAACAGCCTCTTGGAGGGCACTGCCGTGCGTTCTTTCGTATTGATTGCGGGTGTGTGCGCACTGTGCGCGATCGCGGGCGCGGAGAGCCGGCCGGGCTACTACAGATTCCCGGCGCTCAGCGGGAAAACTATCGTCTTTACGGCGGAGGGCGACCTGTGGAGCGTGCCCGCGGAGGGCGGCACCGCGCGCAGGCTGACGACCTCGCCGGGTCAGGAGACGTCGGCTGCGATTTCGCCCGACGGCCGGACCATCGCGCTGGTGGCGGAATATGAGGGCCCGGCCGAGGTCTACACCATGCCCATTGACGGCGGGCAGCCGGTGCGGCAGACCTGGGACGGTGGTGGCGCAACGGTGGCCGGCTGGACTCCGGACGGGAGAGTCATCTACCGCACCCGCAGATTCTCGACCCTGCCCGACGCGCAGCTGGTCGCACTCGACTTGAAGGGCGGCCGCGAGGTGATCCAACTGGCGCAAGCCTCCGATGCCAGCTTCGGCGTCGACGGCAAGACGATCTTCTTCACGCGCCTGCCGTTCCAGGGCAGCCAGACCAAGCGCTACCAGGGCGGGACGGCGCAAAACCTGTGGCGCTGGACGCCCGGCTCCGAGGCCGTGCCGCTGACCGCCGACTATGCGGGCACCTCCAAGAACCCGATGTTCTGGAAGGGCCGCGTGTACTTCCTGAGCGACCGCGACGGCATCACGAACGTCTGGTCGATGACGCCCGAAGGCAGGGACCTGAAGCAGCACACGCGGCACAAGGACTTCGACGCGCAATCGGCCTCGCTCTCCGAAGGGCGCATCGCCTACCAGTGCGGCGCGGACCTGTGGCTGTTGGATCTGAAGTCGGGCAAGGAGCTGCCTGTGCCGGTCACGCTCGCATCGGACTTCGAACAACTCCGTGAGCGCTGGGTGAAAAAGCCGGCGGACTACCTGAGTTCCGGGCACCTGGCTCCGGACGGCTCAGCGATGGTGTTCACGGCGCGCGGCGACGTGTTCGTGGCCCCGGCCAAACCCGGGCGGTTGGTGCGGGTGGCGCGCAAGTCGGGCGTACGCTTCCGCGACGCCCGTTTTTCAGCGGACGGGAAAAGCATCCTGGTGATTTCCACGGAGAGTGGCGAGACCGAGTTCTGGCGCTATCCGGCCAACGGCGTCGGCACTGGCGAGCGTTTGACCAACGACGCCGCGGTGCTGCGCTGGGACGGCCTGGCTTCGCCCGACGGTCAGTGGCTGGCACACACCGACAAGAACCAGAAGCTGTGGCTGCTGAACCTCAAGACCAAGGAAAACAAGCTGATCGCGCAGAGCATGGTAGACGACTTCCAGGATCTGGCCTGGTCGCCGGATAGCCAGTGGCTGGCGTTCGTGGAGGGCGCGAAAAACCTGATGGCCCAGTTGAAGCTGCTGAACGTTGCGACGGGCGCGATCACGGCTCTCACCACCGATCGTTTCAACAGCGTCAGCCCGGCCTGGAGCGCGGATGGCGAGTGGCTCTATTTCCTCTCCGACCGCAATCTGAAGACGACCGTGTTCAGCCCGTGGGGTACGCGGCAGCCGGACCCGCATTTCGATCACACGGTGAAGATCTACCAACTTGCTTTGAAGAAGGGCTTACGCTCGCCATTTGAGCCGGCCGACGAGCTGCATCCCGAGGCGAAGCCCGACGACAAGAAGGCGGATGAGAAAGCCGGCGACAAGAAGAACGACGAGAAGAAACCGGAAGAGAAATCCGGGGACGCGAAGAAGGCCGACGACGCAAAGGAGAAAGCGGCGAAGATCAACCTCCAGATCGATCTGGACGGCATCTCGGCGCGCATCCGGGAAGTACCGGCGCCGGCCGGCAATTACGGGGATCTCGCCGCATTTGCAAGGCGGCTGTGCTGGATTTCGACAGGCGACGAGACGCCTCCTCAGCGAGCACTGACGTGCCTCGATATCGCCAACAAGGGCGAGAAGCCGGAGACGGTGCTCGGCGACGTGCGGGGTTACGAGCTTTCGCAGGACGGCAAGAAACTGGCCGTGCGCAAAGAGCAGGATTATTACGTCTTCGCTTCCGACGCAAAAGGCCCGGCTTTGGGGTCGCCCAAGGCGCTGAGCGATGCCAAGGTCGAGCTCTCGGGCTGGGAGTTCTCTGTGGAGCCGCGAGCCGAGTTTAAGGAGATGTTTGCCGACGCGTGGCGGCTGGAGCGCGACTACTTTTACGACCCGAACATGAACGGCGTCGATTGGAAAGCGATGCGCGCCAGGTACGAGCCGCTCGTTGAGCGCGTGACCGATCGGGCCGAACTCAACGACCTTCTGGCGCAGCTCGTGGGCGAGTTGAGCGCGCTGCACATCTTTGTCAACGGTGGCGATTTCCGCAAGACCCCGGACCCGGTCGGGGTGGGCTCGCTGGGCGCGGTACTGGAGCGGGTCGCCAACGCGGGCGGCTACGTGGTGAAACACATCTACCGGCACGACCCGGACCTGCCGAACGAAGCTCCGCCACTCGCACGCCCCGGCTCGGAGGTGCGCGAAGGCGAGATCATTGCGCAGGTCGATGGTGCGGACGTGCTCTCGGTGCCCGACATCGGCGTGCTGCTGCGCGAAAAGGCCAACAAGCAAACGCTGCTGCAGGTGAAGGATCCAACTGCCGGCGGCAAGACGCGCGAGCTGCTGGTGAAGCCGGTTCCGGTCAGTGACGAATTCGAACTGCGCTACGCCGAGTGGGAGTTCGCGCGGCGGCAGAAGGTGGAGGAAATGGGCGGCGGCAAGATCGGGTACCTGCATCTGCGCGCCATGGGATCGGGTGACATGGAGCAGTTCGAGCGCGATTACTACCCGGTTTTCGACCGGCAGGCACTGATTGTCGATGTGCGCCACAACGGCGGCGGCAACATCGACTCCTGGCTGCTGGGTAAGCTGCTGCGCAAAGCCTGGTTCTACTGGCAGCCGCGCGTGGGCCAACCCAGCAGCAACATGCAGTTCGCCTTCCGCGGACACATGGTGGTTTTGATGGACGAGCACACGGGCAGCGACGGGGAGGCCTTCGCCGAAGGCTTCCGGCGGCTCGGCCTGGGCAAGCTGATCGGCACGCGGACGTGGGGCGGCGAGATCTGGCTGAGCGCGCAGAATTCGCTCGCCGACCACGGCATAGCGACGGCCGCGGAAATTGGCGTCTACGGCCCCGAGGGCAAGTGGCTGATCGAGGGCCACGGCGTGGATCCGGACCTCGTTGTGGATAATCTGCCGCACGAGACCTTTGCGGGGAAAGACGCCCAGTTGGAGGCCGCCGTGAAGCACCTGGAGGAGTTGATCCGCAAGGATCCGCGCCAGGTACCGCCTCATCCGGCCTACCCCGATAAGTCGCTGAAACAGCGATAGCGCGCAGGGGCAAAATACACAAAACCGCATAAATTAGCGGTTCCGTCTGTAAGTGACTGATTAGTAAGGGCGTGTTTATTGCAAACCGCTCAAATTAGCGGTTTGCTATTTGCCCCGCCCGAAAATGCCGGCTGCCTCGCGGCTGTGGCGCACGCTTCAGCGTGCAGTGCCGCCACTCCTGTCGGCAGCTTTCCGGACGTGGACAAGAGTGTCCGAGCTGCACGCTGAAGCGTGCGCCACAACCGGCCGGGCGACAGTGGGAGTGCCCGTACGATGACGACCGGATATGATGCCTGTGTGCCTCTCATTCATCAACACGCCGTCCTGGGACTGCTGGCATTTGCACTGCTCGCGCCGCTGAGGGCGCAAGACCAGGCCGCGCCGGTGCGCCTGGCCGTGGCTGGCCTGGTCCATGGGCACGTGGACGGATTCCTGCGCGCCGCCAAGAGCCGCACGGACATTCAGATCGTCGGCATCTCGGATCCCGATGCAGCTTTGCGCCAGAAATATGCGGCAAAATTCGGCCTGCCGGAAGCGCTATTCTTTCCCAACCTGAGGACGATGCTGGAGCAATCGAAGCCGGAAGCCGTCGCGTCGTTCACCAGCACGTTCGATCATCCGGCCGTCGTGGAAGCCTGTGCACGCCGCCACGTCCACGTGATGATGGAGAAGCCGCTGGCCGTCGACGTGGCCGGCGCACGCGCCATCGAGCGCGCCTCGAAAGAGAGCGGCATTCAGGTGATCGTCAACTACGAGACCACCTGGTACCGCAGCCACGCTGCACTGAGGCAGTTGCTGAAGCAGCAGACCGCCGGCGGCGAGATCCGCAAGATGGTGGCGATGGACGGTCACGAGGGACCGAAGGAAATCGGCGTCGGCCCGGAGTTTCTCGGCTGGCTGACCGACCCTCTGAAGAACGGTGCGGGCGCACTGTTCGACTTCGGCTGCTACGGAGCCAACCTGATGACCTGGCTGATGGATAACCAGCGGCCTGTTGCGGTCACGGCGATGACGCAAAGAATCAAGCCGCACATCTACTCCAAGGTGGATGATGAAGCGACCATCCTGATCGAGTACCCCAAGGCGCAGGGCATTGTGCAGGCCTCCTGGAACTGGCCGTTCAGCCGCAAGGATTTCGAAGTTTACGCCGAGCATGGGTATGCCAGCGCGGTCGGGGGCGGCACGCTGAAAGTGCGGTTGCCGGGCATGGCGCAGGAAGAGTTGCGTACGCCGCCTGAACTTCCCGAGATGGAGCGCGATTCAATCTCGTACCTGGCGGCCGTGGTGCGCGGGAAGCTGAAGCCAGCCGGTCTTTCGTCGCTTGAAAACAACGTGATTGTGACCGAGATTCTGTCCGCGGCGCGCGAGTCGGCCAGCACCGGCAAGCGCGTGCCGCTGCGCTGAGGACGTGTCCTCCCGTGCAGTGGTCATGCATTCACGCCACTTACGATGGGAGATTACAATGCCGTACCCCGGTGGCGATCGCCATCCCTGCACCGCTCAAACGCTTAGTCGAATTTGATATCGGACTCGGCCGTGAACTTGCGATAGTTCTGGAAGCTGATGACGTTGCGGGAGCAACTGCCGCCACCGGACATGCAGCCCACGTTCTCGCTGCTGACAGGGAGTAGGGCGTTCTTTCCCAGGATGTTCACGTAGCCATACTCGACGGTGGACAGCGCGCTCTCGTAAGGGCAGCCGCGAGGCATGCTGGTGGTCCGCTGTTCGATGCGCAGGACACGCAGCGAGTCCTTGTCGATCCACAAGCTCCCCTTAAAGGCGACCCGATACTGGCGGCCGCTCGGCGATACCAGGACCCAGTGCGAGTTGTCTTCGGAGACGGCGAAGTCGAAGACGAAGGCCGGCCTGCCGCCGACCCGCTCCATGCGGCGTTTCGTGAAGCCGGCGTCGGTAGCGGGTGACAGGATGTCCTGCAGCGTGACCACCCACTCGCCCGTGGACCACGAGCCGGTACTCTCGATGGGGCGGTCGGTGGGTCGTCCGTTCACCTGGATATTGCGGTAATCTTCCTTGCCATCGACGCACACCAGGTCGGCCGTCACCACGTCCAGCTGACGCCAGTTTCCAGCATCCGCACTACCGGCATAGCGCGTGGTGACCTGCTTGACCAGGAAGTTGGGAAGATCGGCTGTGAAGGTGTCGGCCGCGGAGCGCGCCTCCAGAATGATGGCGTCCGTGGATAGCGACTCGGTCTCGGCCTCGCCGCGAATACGCGTGCGTTCGGCAGGTGCGGCGCCTGGCGCGGCAGTTCCCGATGTTCCCGCAGCGGGCGCTGTCGCCTCGGTGCCACCTACAGACGGACTGGCCGGGATCTCGCCAGGCTGACTGGGGTGCGTATTCATAAGGTCTTCGGCGGAGGGCGCGACCACCTTGGTTTGATCCAGCGGTTTGGTTGCGGCGGCTTTCTCCTCGGCTGACGCCGCCCGGGCGAAGACCACGTGCAAGGCCGTCTCCGGGTCGCCGGTGTCCACCTCGACGCTGATCTGATCGCCGGCGTGGATCAACGAATCGCGCATCACCTCGCCGGCCTTGTTCTTGAACTGAGTCTTGGCCACCAGGCGGAAGCGCAACAGGCGATTCTTGTCGGACTCGAGAATGAGTTCCTTTTCGCCCAGGCTGCGCATCGAGCCGTCCACCCAGGCCAGCATGATGCTGTTGGCCTTGCCGGCGGCATCGTCGGCCTTCGCCTCTTCCTTCTTTTCTTCCTTCGGCTTGCGCTTGGGCCAGTGGATTCGCGGGATCGGCAGCCCGCCTGGTCCTTGCGGGTACTGCTGCGGATACTGACCGGGCGGATATTGGCCGGGAGGATACTGGCCCGGCGGGTACTGACCGGGTGGATATTGGCCGGGAGGGTATTGACCCGGGTAGGATTGGCCGAAGGCCAACGCAGCCGCGAAGGCAGCCAGCGGGACGCCGCGCGCGCGGAATACAGCCCTGAGTCGCATCGCAACATCCCTCCTCGACTTCAATCATAGGACCAGCGCGGCAGCAACCGGTACTGCCAACGCCAGACGCACAGGGCGTCCCGGCGGTTGCCGCAAAGCGGCCGCGCGTGCCGTGGGGAAGGCGCCGGCAATCAACGCAGGTCGATGGGGCGCTGCCGTCTTACTGAGGGGTGTCAACCGAATCGAATCGCATGGGCCGAACCACGCAGGTCCGCACGCGCTTCTGGCGCATCGACTAAGCGGGCGGGTCAATTCCGGCGGAACTGCGTTTCAAGCGTCAGATCTCCGGGCCAACCCACCCGTGCGACGAGCGATGCGCACTTCCGTCCTGCCCTGGACTCCGGAGCCTCTCCTACATGCCCGAAGTGGCTTTTTGCTCTTTAACCTGCAATTCGTTCACTACCTGCTGGACGTTGGGAACGCCGCTCGCGACCGACTCGGCCCGGGCGCGATTCTCAGGCGAGTTGACTTCGCCGGTGAGCGTGACCACGTGATTCTTGACACTGTACTTCACGTGTTTTTGCAGCTTTGCGCTGATCAGCGCCGCGTCCAGATTGTCCTCTATCCCTTTGTCGAGAGCGCTATTGATCTCTTGGGCGGCAGCCTCGGCGCCGGCCGGGATCACGGCGATCTCGTTCGCCACAACCTGCGTGCCGGCCAGGGACTTGGCGATGGCCTCGGCTTGCGCCTTGTCGTTGTCCGTCGTCACGCGCCCGCCCAAGGTCACCACGCCTTTGTCACGGTCCTGGCTTACCGAGACGGCTTTGAAGCCGGCCTGGTCCAGAGTTGTGCGAACGCTGGCTGAAACATCCGCTGACTTTCGGGCGGTGGTAGAGCACCCCGCCAGCGTCCCGGCGGCCATCACAGCCAGCAATAACATCCACGATTTCAGGGTCTTCATATTTGTCCTTCGTTACGGCATCGGTCGATATGCTTCAGAGCATGAGAAGGACCAAACTTCACGCCCTGAAGCATTTCCGTCCGTCCGGCACTCCATGGAGTGGCCCGCAGTCGACGGCGGATCAGGCGAATTCGTTGCCGTCACGATGCCGGCGGCATTTAGCAAGCGCATCTACCGTGCGGTTGAGCAGAAACTGCACGCGACGCAAAATAGGCTGCACGCCAGGAGTCGCTCCGGCCTCCTACCCGAGGATTTCTTTCAATCGCGCGCGTTGAACGGCGCGCCATCCAAGCCCCGGCGACTGGACCTCCAGATGCACTGTCAACGTCGTGCGCCGCCTCCCCACTCACAGGTCGAGAACAACTCCGGTTCGCTCCGGTCGGGGGCGAGGCAAAGCTGATCAGGGCTGGCTTGCGACGGGATTGATGTTCCAACTGGTGGCCGGTCCACCGAAGGCGCCAGCACGCGCGGCGGGCGGCATGCATCCTCTTTGGGCTGACCGCCAGTCGAGCGAATCAGTCCGGTACGCGAGAACGATCGAAGAATGCGAATAGAAAGCAGGAAATAGCTACGAAACCAAGTACGAAAGACCAGATCGACGGCAAGATCCACGAATTGAAGGGCGAGGTGAAAGAGAAGGTTGGGGAAATCACCAATAACCAAAAACTCGCGGAAGCGGGCCAGGAAGAGAAGCTTGCTGGCAAGGTGCAAAAGAAAATCGGCCAAGTCGAAAAAGTGTTTGAGAAATAGGGATCGACACTTCCGTGCAGTGTCTGTCTCTGCACTTGAAGCAGCTGCTCGTTCCCAGCGTGCTTCGCCGCCACTAGTTGTTACCGCTGAATGAGGATGCCGTGAATAAGACGCTTGGGATAATACTGATCGCGCTTGGAATATTTGGACTTGCGTGGGGCGGCTTTACGTACACGACTCAGGAAAAAGTGGTTGACATCGGGCGAATTCACGCTACCCGTGAAAAAACACATGAGGTGCCGCTGCCTCCAATCGCTGGCGGGTTGGCGCTTATTGGCGGAATTGTGCTCCTCGTAGCAGGCAAGAAGGAATAACTCCCATTCCAGCCGGGAACTGACGTTTCAAAGACAGAAAGACTCACTAATGTTGATAATACTCATCGTTTTGTTGTTGGTGTTAGGCGGCGGCGGAGGCTACTACGGCCACAGTCGCTGGGGCTACGGCGGCGGCACGGGCATTGGTTTGGGAACCGTTTTGCTGGTCCTCCTGATTGCTTACTTGCTCGGGATGTTCCGTTAAATCCCTTCGGGCGCGACCCGGGTCGCGCACTCTCCTAAGCCGGTATCACACGAATGGGGCAGGCATTCAGTTCGGCGGGCGTTCGGTCCCGCTGGATGCCGCCCCGATTCGAAACTACTCGCTCCCGCCTGTCTAACTGCCTGTGCACCTTGTCAATCCAGAGTTCACCGTCCTCCAGACCACACCTTTTCCTTTCGGCCGCGCTGGCCTTTTTGAACCCAACAAGCACTCGACGGCCGCCACTCCCCGCTCTTCGCTGATGGGTTTCTGCGCGCCCGTCGCGACGCTGCGATTCTCCTTCCCTCGCTCCTCTATTTCTTGACGGGGTTGCCGGTCCTT
The DNA here is from genome assembly GCA_903909435.1 of uncultured Acidobacteriia bacterium. Taxonomy (GTDB): domain Bacteria; phylum Acidobacteriota; class Terriglobia; order Bryobacterales; family Bryobacteraceae; genus CAIVVT01. The sequence goes on from CAIVVT010000157.1 coordinate 12,579, forward strand.
TCACTCTCGGCGAGCCCGGTCAGGTCCGCTGGCAACGACCAAGTCCTTCGCGGTAATGACTCAGAACCCGGTTGTGTCTCCTTGCATTCGCCGCCAGTGCTGGGGTGACTTCGGGTCGCGCGCATCTACTCTCCTCGAAGCATCTGAAACTTCATCCAAAACAATCCCTGCAAGCACAACGCTCCCAGTTTCCAGCAAATCTTGCATCCTTCGGCAATAGCTGCATCAAACGCCGATCTAACGGCCAAGCTGGCATCTCCATGGGTGTCAACTCTGAATCGTCCTTATCCCCTAGTGATAAGAAGCCGGCCCGGCATTCAATGCGGCAATACTCGGGATTTTTGACCAACATCCTGGATTGGGCCTCGAACTGCTTCTCCTGCATTGTGCGATCAGCCAACCGAGGTCCGCAGGCAAATCGTCCGGCAGCGTGAAAAGCGGATTGTACAGAGTTTAAGTAAAAGGAGTTCGAGCAAATGAGTGTATTTACGAGAGTAACGACAACAGTATTAGGCTTGGCGCTATTGGGCGCAGTGACCTCACCGGCCGTGAAGGCTGACGAATGGAACAAGAAGACCGTGATCACCTTCAACGCACCTGTGGAGATACCGGGTGTGCACCAGAAGGGCTGGGGCGTGCTGCCCGCCGGCACTTACGTGTTCAAGATTCTGGATTCGCAGTCGGATCGCCACATTGTCCAGATCTTCGATAAGGACGAGACGCAGGTTTACGCCACGATCCTGGCCGTTCCGAACTTCCGCTTGCAGTCTACCGACAAGACCATCATGACCTTCGCGGAACGCCCGGCGGGCCAGCCCGAAGCGCTGCGGGCCTGGTTTTACCCCGGTCGCAATTGGGGCGAGGAATTCGTTTACGGCAAAACGATGGCGCTCGAACTCGCTAAGACTACCAATACGGCCGTACTCTATACGCCAGCCGAACTCCCGGTGGAAGTCGTCGAGCCGATCAAGACGGCGGACGAACCGGTCGTAGTGGTCATGAAGACGGCGCCCCTAATGGCCGTCAAGCCGACCGGAGAAGATGTAGTGCTCGCCGAAGTGGTAACCCCGCCGCCGGCTGAGGTTGCCCCTGTTCAGGTTGCCGCAGCGCCGACCCCCGCGGAACTGCCCCACACGGCAAGCCCATTGGGATTGATCGCGTTGCTTGGCCTGCTTGCCCTGGGCGGGGCGTTGAGTCTGCGACTGCTGCAAAAGCAGATTGTCTAATTGGCCTGGCTCATCAGGCGGCGCGCCGGCTTCGAGGCGCGCCTGCGGGGCAGGGGAGGGAGATCTCCCCGAGGTAGCCTTCCGGATTGGCGCTCAACGTGCCATCAGGGACGCCTGAGAAGCACTGGCCGGCTCCAGTCCGGGTTGTGAAGTTCGCCGAACGAGTTGGCCCGACTTGCCTGGGTGGTTTGCCGCGCGCGGCTCAGTCAGCAGCACGAGTCACCGGTCAAGTCAGAAAGAGTTTAGCGATGTCTACGAGACTGTCGCGGGCGGGAGAGCGACGACTGGGGAATGTGAACGCCCTCCTGCTTTTTTTGTTGGTCGCCCCGGTGGCGTCTGCCGGGCGGCAACCGCCTCCCTCGCAGCCGGATCGCGACACGGACACGTTCAGGATCTCGATGGATGTCGCACTGGTCGTGTTGCACGCCACGGTGACCGACCGGCAGGGCGGGTTCGTCTCCAACCTGGAGCAGGGCGATTTCGAAGTTTTCGAGGATGGTAAGCCGCAGGCGATCCGGGTGTTCACGAACGAAGATGTTCCGGTCACCGTGGGGCTGGTCATCGACCACAGCTCGAGCATGCGCCCGAAGCTGGCGGAGGTGACCGTCGCGGCCAGCAGTTTCGTAAAGCACAGCAACCCTGAAGACGAGATGTTCGTAGTCAATTTCAACGAGCGCGTGTCGCTGGGCTTGCCGGCGAAGGTGAGATTCACGGATCGGATTGACCAGCTCCAAACTGCAATCACGGCCGCTCCGGCCGACGGCCAGACGGCGCTGTATGACGCCATAGCCAAGGCTCTGGGCGAATTGTCGGCTGGCAGCCGGGATAAGAAGGTATTGATCGTGGTGAGCGATGGCGGTGACAATGCGAGTGCGCTCAACCGCGGGCAGATCATGAAGCTGGCACAGCGGTCGAGCGCGGTCATCTACACGATCGGCATCTTCGACGCGGACGATCCGGACCAGAACCCGGGTTTGCTCAAGCACCTGGCGCTGTTGACCGGCGGCGAGGCGTTCATCGTGAACGAGGTGAGTGGAATCGTCGCGATCTCCGAGCGCATCGCCCGCGACATCCGGCATCAATACACCATCGGATTCGCTCCGGCTAATGCGGCTGGTGATGGAGCCTCCCATGCCATTCGGGTGCACGCTCAGGCCAAGGGTCACGAGAGAATGTCCGTCCGTGCGCGCACTAATTACGTAGCCGCCCCGGGTGCGGAACTCAACGAGAAGGGCGCCAGATGAGGTTCGCAGTTCACCATCACGCGATCGCACGGATTTTGTTCTGGATGCAGGGCGGATTGTTCGCCTGTGGCGTCTTTATGCTGGGCTACTGCGGCTACGCAGTTACGGACGCCTGGGTTTTTCAAAGGCGCGAGAGCAGCGCTCTCGACCGCCTGCTGCGGGCCCGGAGCACAGTGAGTGAGGGTACCGCCAAGGAACCGCGGACAACGCCGCTGCAGGTCGCCCTGGCCGCCAGCGGGGCCGGATTGATCGGGAGAATTGAGATCCCGCGACTGCTGCTCTCCGCAGTCGTCGTCGAGGGCAGCGACTCAGGGACCTTCCGGCGCGCTGTAGGGCACGTCCCGGGAACGGCCTTGCCAGGACAGCCTGGCAACGTGGCGCTGGCGGGGCACAGGGACACTTTCTTTCGCTCGCTGCGCGAGTTGAGGGTCAAGGATGAGATCCAGCTTTCAACCCCGCAAGGTGACTTCAAGTACGAGGTCGAATCGCTGGCGGTTGTGGAGCCGGACTACGTGGAGGCGCTTGCTCCCTCGTCCGAGAACATGTTGACCCTGGTCACCTGTTATCCGTTTTCCTATATTGGGACCGCGCCCAAGCGCTTCATTGCCAGGGCCAGACAGGTGGCGCCCCAAACGGTGCCGCCAACAAATGTGGAATGATCGAAAATAGCCGCCGGCGGCTGCCCGTGGGAGTCTGAACGTGAAACACGCACCGGTTACTTGCGCCGCTCGAATTCTCGTCATTGAAGACAACGCGTCGGATGTCTTCTTGCTCGAGCGAGCGCTGAGGAACCAGAACTTCAGTTTTGAGCTGGTTCATTTGCTGGACGGCGGCGAAGCTCTCGCCTTCATTCGCCAGCAGGGGCAGTACGCGTATGCGCCGATCCCTGATCTGATCCTGATGGACCTGAACCTCTCCAAGTACACGGGCGAGGAAATCCTGCGCGAGATTCGGGCAACCGATCATCTCGCCGGCATTCCCGTCTGTGCCTGGAGTTCGTCCGAGTCCCGGCGCGACCAGGCCTTACTGAAAGAGCTGGGAGTCGCCCGCTTCATCACCAAGCCTTCCGGCCTGGATCAGTTCATGGAGATAGGCGCAACCCTTAAAGGCATGCTGAACAATCCGCTTCCGGCTTGATCCGCCCGAACCTGCCTCGCTTCCGGTTTGATTCCCCTCCAGATCCGAACTCCATTCGGCCGGAGGACCGTTCCGCCAATGCCGGCGCTCTCGACTGGTTTGTACGTAGGCACCGGCTTCGGTAGCGCGACCGTCCGTCCCCTTGAAAGTCACCTCAGAACCGGCCACACTCGTCGAGCTTACTCGTTCAAATGGCGGGAGTTGCGTAGGCTCATCGCCCTGCGCGCCTCGCTCTCCTGCTCTTTTTCCTTCGTCGCCGCCCGCTTGTCGTGTTCCTTCTTGCCGCGGCAAATGCCCAGCTCGCACTTCAGCAATCCGTGCTTCAGGTACATCTTCAACGGGATCAGCGTCAGGCCCTTCTCGAGGGCTTTGCCGGTGAGCTTGTCGATTTCCCGGCGGTGCAGCAGCAGCTTCCGCTTCTTTGTGGGCTCGTGGTTGAAGATGTTGCCGTGCGAGTATGGGCTGAAGTGCGAATTCATGAGCCAGGCCTCGCCGTTCACGACGTCCGCGTAGGAGTCGCGAATCTGCACCCGGCCCTCGCGCGCCGACTTGATCTCCGTCCCGGTGAGCACAAGTCCAGCCTCCAGCCGGTCGAGCACGAAGTAGTCGTGGTACGCCTTGCGGTTGTCGGCGACGAGTTTGAAGGCTTCCTTCTGTTGGGGCACGGATTCACCTCCACGCCTGCCGGGCGGATTGCGTCAAGTATTCAGGGTGCAGAACGTCCCCGGCAGAGTGGACCGGCAACGACAAGAATAGCATGACGCACCCTCGGCAGGTCTTTTCGGATTGATCTTAAAATGTTGAAGATGAACCGGTTAGTTGCGAAACTGATAGCCCCCGCGGCGATGTTGGCCGTGCTGCTGGCGCTGGCGCCACCCGTCGCGGCGCGGACCAAGAAAGGGGACAAACTTGCCGCCGAAGGGCTCAAGTTCGAAATGCAGCGGCAGTTTGACGAGGCGCTGGAGAAATACGAGCTTGCGCTCGCTTCCGACACCTCGGACATCAACTACCAGTTGATGATCCGCCGAGTGCGCTTCCAGGCCGGGCAGATGCACGTAAACGCCGGTTTGAAGCTGCGAACCGACGGCAAGCTCGATGAGTCGCTGGCGGAGTTCAACAAGGCCTATACGATCGACCCGTCGTCCACTTCCTCCGAGCAGGAGCTTCGCCGTACGCTGCGCATGATCGAACGCGAGAAGCAGCGCCGGCAGCAAACCGGGGCGGAACTCGAACATCCGCAAGACAAGGGACTGACTCCCTCCCAGGTAGCGCGGAAAGAGTCCGAGCAGCGCGAGGCGGATATGACCGCCCCGCCTGAACTGAAATCGACCTCCAATCAGGCCCTCGACCTGAAGATCTCGAACCAGCCCGTGAGGACGCTCTACGAGACGGTGGGCAAAATGTCGGGACTCAATGTCCTGTTCGACTCCGACCTGCCGGTTGAACCGAACAAGAAGCTCTCCCTGGATCTGAAGAACTCCCAACTCGACGAAGCGCTCGATTACATCGCCCTGCTCACCCACACCTACTGGAAACCCGTCTCGGGAAATACCATTTTCGTGACGCAGGAAAGCGTCACCAAGCGCCGCGACTACGAGGACCACGTCACCCGCGTTTTCTACCTCAACAACATCACCTCGGCTCCGGAACTGCAGGAAGTCATGACCGCGGTCCGCACGGTCACTAACGTGCGCAACATCTTCCCGGTCAGCTCGCAGAACGCACTCGTAATCCGCGGCACCGCCGATCAGATCGCGCTGGCGGAGAAGATCATTCTGGACATCGACAAGCCCAAGTCCGAAGTGCTGGTGGACATGATCGTGATGGAGGTCAACGGGGATAAGACCCGCCAACTTGCAGCCACGGTTGCTCCCGGCGGCCTGAACATGTCTGCGAGTTCAACCCCCTCGGGCGGAACTTCGGTCACACTGAAGAAGCTCGGCAGTCTCGGGCTTGGCGATTGGACCACCACCATGCCCAGTGCTCTGCTGCAAGCTGCCTTGAGCGACACGCGCGCCAAGATCCTCACTTCGCCTCAACTGCGCGGTGTCGAGGGCCAGAAGGCGAGTCTCAAGATCGGCGACCGCTATCCCTACGCTTCGGGCAGTTTCTCTTCTCCCACCGCCAACACCAGCGGTGTCGCGTACGCGCAGACCCAGTTTCAGTTCGCCGATATCGGCGTGAATCTGGACCTCACGCCGCGCATTCACGGTGCGGATGAAGTGACTCTGCAGGTCGAGTTCGAAATCTCGAACATCAGCCAGACCATCGACGTCGGCGGCGTATCCCAGCCTGTCATCGGGCAGCGCAAAGTGAACCACATTATTCGCCTGCGGGAGGGCGAGGCCGCACTCATCGGCGGGTTGATGCAGGTCACGCAGACTTCCACGAAGAGCGGTTGGCCGGGTTTGATGGACATCCCGATCCTTGGGAAGTTGTTCACGAAATCGAATGTGGAGAACAAGACCGAGGACCTGCTGGTGGTGCTGATCCCGCACATCATGCGTTCGCCCGATCTGACCGCCGCCAACATACGTGCGGTGGCTTCAGGCAACGACCAGATTTGGAAGGTCAACTACCGGCACCAGGCCGCTCCGGCCGGGTTGAAGCCGGGTGGGGCGCAAGACAAGGCTGCGCAGCCGGATGCCCAGCCGCGAGCCAGTGTCCCTGTGGCGACTGGTGCAGTCGTAGCCGGGCCTCCGCTCAACGCGGTGGCTCCCGTGCCCCCGCCACCGCCCGTTCAAGAAACTCCCGCCGCCGCACCCGATGCCCCGGCCCCGCCACCGACCGGCGCTCCCGGAGAGCTCTCCAGCCCGCCTCAGCCGGGCGAGGTGCCCCTGACGGCAATCAGCCCCGAACTGAAGGAGCCCGCCCAGCCCGCCCCAGTGCCGCCCGGAGCCGGGGTGGCGATGGTGGTCTCCGCGGCCGAGATCGCTCCAGGAGCCACCGTCACAGTGCAGGTGAACGTGACCAATGTGAAAGACCTCAGCGCCGCGCCCATGCGCTTGAAGTACGACGCCGCCGTGCTGAAGCTGGTCGAGGTCAAAGCGGGCGGCTTCCTTGGGGAGCTAGGCAAGCAGGTCATCTTCTCCGAAGTGCGCTCGCGACAGGGCGGGGAATCTAAAATCCAGCTGCAGCGCCTGGCCGGGGCAGGCGGCGTGGATGGTTCTGGTACTCTCCTCACGCTGAAATTTGAGGCAAAGAGCGCCGGTACCGCATCGATATCAGTGGTTGATTTCAGTCTGCGGGACTCCAAGCTCCAGTCGATTCAGGCGACTCCGCCGCAGACCTCGGTTGTCGTGAAGTAGAGTGGGCGCGTTTTGATGGAATTGACGTCACAAACGGGGTTTGAGCCGGGTACGGTCAAAACCGTGCGCCGGGCACGCAGCCGGCCGCGCGGCCTGACGTTGATCGAGTTGATCGTCGCCTTTACGATCCTGATGCTGCTCACCATGATGGCGCTGCCGCTGGCGCGCTACCGCGTGCGCCGTGAAAAGGAACGCGATTTGCGAATTGCGCTGCGCGAGATTCGCACGGCCATTGACAAGTACAAGGATGCTTGCGACAAAGGGACCCTTGGGACGCCAAAACTGGGCTCGGAGTGCTACCCCGAGACGTTGGAGGTGTTGGTGCAAGGCGTGAAGATCGCCAACGATGCGAACGGCAAGAAGATCAAGTTCCTGCGCCGCATCCCGCTGGATCCTTTCACCAAGCAAAGAGATTGGAACATGCGCAGCAATCAGGATGATCCCGACTCGCAGGGCTGGGGCGGGCAGAACGTGTTTGACGTGAACTCAAAAACTCTGGAGAGAGCGCCGGATGGGACACCCTATGCGGAGTGGTAAGAACTCCTTTGGCTTCACGCTGATCGAACTGATGGTCGTCATGGCGATCACTGCGATCCTGCTGGCCATGGCCATACCCATGTACCAGAAGTCCGTCGTGCGGGCGAAAGAGAGCGTGCTACGCCAGAACCTCTTCACCCTGCGGACCGTCATCGACGAATTCACTTACGATAAAGCCAAGGCGCCTCAGTCGCTCACGGATCTTGTCAATGAAGGGTACCTGCGACAGGTTCCGGTCGATCCGATGACGGCCCAGGCGGACTGGTCCGTGGTCATGGAGGACGCCGTTTCCAGCGTCAACCAGACCGAGCCCGGCATCTTCGACGTCCGCAGCAAGAGTGACCGGAAGTCGCTCGAGGGCACGCCGTACAACGAGTGGTGAACCCTACGCCGGGCCACGCCGCACCGCAACAGGGTGAACCCCCTTCTTTGATTGCGACATCCGTGCATCGTTCTGATGTGGGCGTAGCGGGGCTCTGCCCTGCCGGGCAGGCTCTCACGCTGCGCCTCGCGGCCAGGGGCTTGCGCGTCTCAGTGTGGGACGCTGCGGCTGGAAGCGTGCGGGAGTTCGTGGCTGGCCACGCCGCTGCACGCGGCGGATTGGTGGGCTATTCCGATTGCGATGACTTTGTCGAGTCGCTGGACCGGCCGCGCCGGATCGTGATCTTCTCATCGGAAACGTCGCCTGCTCCAGCCCCTCTGCGTGCGCCGCGACCGGATACGGACCGCTGGCTCGAATACCCCTCCGCTGTTAGCATTGAGGCCCGCTGCGCCGACTTGGACCTGTTGGAACTGACCCTGCTTTTCCAAATGGCCTGACCCGCGCCCTCCCGCCGCTCTCATTCTCCAGACCATTCCTGCGAACGGTCCCATGGGCCCAGCCGGCTCTCTCGTAGAATCGAACATGATGAAGTACCACTCTGCCGCTCTCCTGCTCGCCTGTCTGGCGGCGGCGCCCCACGCACTCGCACAGAGCGCCGCTGCTCCACACGCACTGGGGGTAGACGACTTGTTCGATGTCCGCGAAGCGCGCGATCCGCAGATCTCGCCCGACGCCCGGTTCATTGCCTACGTGGTGACCTCCACCTCGCTACGGGAAGACAAGTCGGAGAAGCGCATCTTCATGCTGCCTGCCGCAGGCGGGGAAGTCATTCCGCTGACGGCGGAGGGCGTGTCCTCCGAACATCCCCGCTGGTCGCCTGATGGCAAATTCCTCGCGTTTCTTTCCGAGCGCAACGAGGGCAAGACTCAGGTCCATCTGCTGAATATGCTTGGCGGCGAGGCCCAAAAGCTCACCGCAACGGTGCAGGATGTCTCCGACTTCCGCTGGTCGCCGGACGGCAAGCGGCTGGTGCTGGTCCTGCGCGATGCTTCCGTCGAGGAACTGGAAGCGGCGGCCACCCGGGCCCAAGAGGACGGAGCTCCAAAAGAGGCCGCTCCGAAGAAGCCCAAAGCCCAGCGCCCCTGGGTCATCGACCGCCTTCAATTCAAGGAAGATACTGCGGGGTACCTGGATCGCCGCCGCAACCACCTTTATGTCTTTGACGTCGCAACCAAGTCGCTGGTCCAGGTGACTTCGGGCGATTTTGACGACGCGGAACCCGCCTGGTCGCCCGACGGAAAACTCCTCGCCTTTGCCAGCAATCGCTCCAAACCCGATCCCGACGCCTCCTACAACTGGAACATCTGGGTGGTCAGCGCAGGCAACACGGACAAAGGCTCGACGCTCACACGGGTGACGACCGGTCCCGGCGAAGCGCGCAGCCCGGATTGGTCGCCCGACGGCAAGTGGATCGCCTACACGGTGAACCTCGACCCGAAGCTGTTCCAGTACAGCACCAAACACGTTGCCGTTTCGCCCTCAGCCGGCGGCCCCGCGCGAGTCCTGACGCAGAAGCTCGACCGCATGACCTCCTCGCCCCGCTTTGCCAGGGATGGCCAGTCGATCTACTTCCAGGCTGACGACGACGGGGCCATCATCCTGGCGCGGGTGGGCGTCGCGGATGGTCAGGTCACGACGCTGGCCGGCGGCCGCGTGATGGTAGATGGCTACTCGCTCGGTGCAGGCGGGAGCGTCGCGGCCAGCCTGTCCACGATGGACCGGCCCTTCGAGGTATTCAACGTGAGCGGCGGCAAACTGACGCGACTGTCCCACGAAAACGACGCCTGGATCTCGAAGCTCAGGCTGGCTGCCGGGGAATACGTGTCGTTCAAATCGAACGACGGAACGACGGTCCACGGCTACGTCTACAAGCCCGTCGATTACCTTGCAGGGAAGAAGTACCCGGCCATTCTCAGGCCGCACGGCGGCCCCGTCTGGGCGTACTACGCGGAATTCCAGGACCTCGCCCAACTGCTGGCCGCGAACGGCTATGTCGTGCTGCTGCCCAACCCGCGCGGCTCGTCCGGATACGGGCAGGATTTCTGTAAAGCGATCTGGGCCGACTGGGGCAACAAGGACTACCAGGACGACATGGCCATGGTCAACTATGCAGTCGCTCAGGGCTATGCCGACGAGGACAAGCTGGGCGTCGGAGGCTGGTCCTACGGCGGGATTTCAACCGACTTTATCATCGCCCAGACCACCCGCTTCAAGGGCGCCATTGCGGGCGCGGGCGAGGCGGATTACAAGAGCATGTGGGGGCACGACATGTACCAGCGCGACTACACCACCGAACTCGGGCTGCCCTGGGAGCATCCCGAGAATTGGGACCGGGTGAACTACCTGAAGAAGGTCAAGGACATCACGACGCCCACGCTGTTCGTGGGCGGGAATATCGACTGGAACGTGCCTATCCTGGGCGGCGAACAGATGTACCAATCGCTGAAAGCGCTGGGGCGGGAAACGCTGCTGGTGGTCTATCCCGACGAGCATCACGAGTTCAGAACGCCATCCCACATCCAGGACCTGAACCGGCGATTCCTGGCGTGGTACGCCCACTATGTGAAGGCTGACGGCACTCCGGCACGACCCGCGGAAGAGCCCGTTACGGAGTCCAGGCCGGCCAAAGCCACGGCGCCCGCGCACTGAGCAATCGGACCCGCGGCAGGCTGGTCCGCATGAAACGGTATACTGCCCATCAAAGGAGATTTTGAATTGTCCTCGATGACACGACGGTCTTTCTATGTCGGCGCGGCTGCGGCCCTCTCCGCGACACGCGTGTTTGGCGCCAACGATCGCATTCGGGTTGGCATTGTCGGACTGGGTGGACGCGGGGGCGACCATCAGTCCTCCTACATGCGCATTCCCGACGCGCAAGTGGCGGGTCTCTGCGACGTGAATCAGCCCGCGCGGGAGCGGGCGCAGGCGCGCATCACAAAGGCTGGCGGTGCCAAGGCGCAGGAGTTCGCCGACATGCGCGAGATGTTCGCCAACCCCGACATCGACGCCGTGTCGATCGCGACGCCCAACCACTGGCACGCACTGGCTTGCATCTGGGCCTGCGAGGCGGGCAAGGACGTGTACGTCGAGAAGCCGGCCAGCCACAATATCCACGAGGGCTTCCGCATGGTGGAAGTGGCCCGCAAGACGCAGCGCATGGTGCAGGTGGGCATGCAGAGCCGCAGCACGCCGCTGAAGATCCGCGCGATTCAGCTCATCCAAGGCGGGGCGATCGGCAAACTCTATGCCGCGAAGGGGCTGTGTTTCAAGCGCCGCAAGTCCATCGGCAAAGCTCCGCTGGAGGCCGTGCCGCCCGGCTTGGACTGGAGCATGTTCCTCGGTCCCGCCCAGATGAAGGAGTATTCCAAGACCCGCTTTGCCTACAACTGGCACTGGTTCTGGGACACCGGCAATGGCGACATCGGCAATCAGGGCGTGCACGAAATGGACATCGCCCGCTGGGCGCTCGGGGACGTGGGCTTTCCAAAGACCGCTGTCTCGACGGGCGGAAAATTCGTCTATGACGACGATCAGGAAACCCCCAACACGCAGCTGGCGAGCCTTGGCTTCGGGGACCGCGAAATCAACTTCGAAGTGCGCGGCCTGCTGACGGGGCCGGAGGCGGGCTTGCCGGTCCAGAAAGGCAACACGGTCGGCAACATCTTCTTCGGCAGCGACGGCTGGATGTGGTTGGGCGACGGCTTCCAGATCTACAAAGGCGAGTCCAGCGAAAAGACGCTGGAGGAGAAGGACAAGGGGGGCGAGGACGGGACGGTTCTGCACATGAAGAACTTCCTCTCGGCCTGCCGCAGCCGCAACGTCAAGGACCTCAACGCCGACATCGCGATCGGTGCGACATCGGCCGCCTTCTGCCATCTGGCCAACATCAGCTACCGCACCGGGCGGGCGCTGCAGTGGGACGACGCGGCGAAGCATTTCGTGAACGATGCCGCCGCGGACCAACTGCTGACGCGCAACTACCGCGCGCCGTACGTGGTCTGAGCCTCGCTGAAGCTCGATGCTTATGGCGCACGCCGCCGCAGTGCGCCATAAGCGGAAGACATCAGCCGTCGAAGCTCACGTGCGCGTTTTCGCGTGCGGCGAGCGCGTCTCCAGCTTCAATCGCAGCCACACCGGCAGCCGGCGTCCGATGGCCACTATCAGCTTGTAACGCCACCCCGGAATCACGATCAGCTTCCGGCTTGCGAGCGCGTTCAGCGACTCGTCCACCACGAACTCCGATGGCATCCAGAGCTGTTTGGGGACCGCATTCCGGTCGCTTCCGAGCACGTCGTGAAACTCCGTGTAGGTGAATCCCGGGCATAGCGCCTGCACGTTGACCAGCGAGCCCATGCTGTCGAGTTCGACGCGCAGCCCTTCGCTGAAGTCGATCATCCAGCCCTTCGTGGCGCAATAGGAAACAGAGCCCGAGCTACGGAAGAATCCGGCCACGCTGGCGACGTTGACGATGGCGCCCTCGCCCCGTTCGATCATCGCCGGCAGGACCGCGCGGGAGAGGCGCAGTGTCGCCATGATGTGCAGCTTGTGCATCTCCACTTGCCGCGCGTAGCCGGTCGAGTGAAACCAGCCCTTGGTGCCAAAGCCGGCGTTGTTGATCAGCAGGTCGATCGGCCCTTCCGATTCCAGACGCCTGGCGAAATCCTCGACTTGGATATCGTCGGCCAGGTCGGCGCAGAACGGCTCGACGCGCACGTGATAGGCCCGCTCCAGGTCCGCCTGCAGTTGCTCCAGCCGGTCCATGCGCCGCGCAGCCAGTAGCAGGTTGTATCCGCGCGCGGCGAGTTTGCGGGCAAAGACGGATCCCAGACCGCTGGATGCACCGGTGATCACGGCCAGGCGGGCGTCGTTTTGGGCCATAGCTGAACAGGGACCTCGCTGGTCTCCTATCGTACCCGTCGAACGCCCGGAAGACTACCTATTGGTCCGCCGCGACGGCTCGCGTTGTGGCGCGGGCACCCGATCATACGCGTAAGATTCTCACGCTTTTTGAATGCCAGTTGAATTCCGTGGGAGTAGACTATCCGCGATGAGTTGTGGGATGTCCGCCGGGCATGTGCACCATTGCGCCAGCCCGCCGGACCGAAAGGCACGTCGATGCGAATCGGAGTTGGGCATCTTGCCATCGCTGCCGCCGTCCTCTCCAGCGGCGTGCAGGCCGCGGAGAGCGACAAAGCGCCGTTCTACCAGCCGCCACAGTTGTTCGTCATGACCGGCTTCATCGCCAACACGACCAACGGAACATGGGGCACCGATTTCGTCGGCTCGGGCGACTGGACGCCACAGAAACAAGTGGCCGCGGTCGCCGATTGGAACAGGGGACTCGGCAAAGACTACGACCCCGACAAGGAGCTTCTGGCGTTCAAGCGCGCCGGAGCGACGGGCATCATCTTCTACGACAAGTGGCACGACGGCCTGGTCGGCCATCGCACCGAACTCACCTCCTACATGACGGAGCGCGACCTGGTCGGCCCCACCATACGAGCCGCGCGCAAGCTAGGGCTCAAGATCGTCGTCTATTACTCCGTGGGGCTCGACTCCAACCCCGACCCGCGCTTCAGAGCCTGGAACTGCCGCGATGCTCAGGGCCACCCCATGGGCCTGGCCTTCCCTACAGATTGGATGTCGTTCTATTCGCCCTACCGGCAATATGTCATCGGCCACCTCGTCGAAATCCTGAAGCTGCACGGGCCGGTGGACGGCTTGTGGCTGGACCTTTACACCCAGCCCGTACCCTCTTACGACGCCTACACGCGCGCGGCGTTTGAGCAGCGCTACGGCAAGCCCTTAGAGCGCGGGACGCGCCGCGAGCACACCGAATTCGAGATCGAAACCCGCCGCGAATTCCTGCAGGAAATCCGCCATGCTGTCACTGCCGTGCAGCCTGGCATCGCCCTCACCTACAACGGTTCGGGCAACCCGGACATGGCCGCCCCAGCGCTGGTCGATCGCGTGGACAAGCTGGTGGACTGGTTCTCCATGGAGGGCCACACCTGGGCGGGCATCGACCGTGGAGCCGCCGGCGGCCACAACGCCGACCGTCCGAGCGAGGTCGGGATTTTGCTCAGCTCCTCGTGGTACGTCCCGATGGAAGATGCGGCTCCGCCGCCCGCCATGACCGTGGACGAGGCCGTCGCCTCGGCCGCCTGGGCCTTCGTGCGTGGGGCGAACGTCTACGCCGCGCTGACGCCGGGCCATGCGGGCCGTTTCGATCAGGCCTCGGACGTGAAACTGCTCGGCGCGGTCGGCAGCTGGCTCGGGCAGAACCGGCAGTGGGTCGAGGGGGCGGTGCAATACGCCGACGCCGGCATTCTGCGCGGCGGCGTTGCTCCGGAGCTCCAACAGGTTCCGGCCGTGAGCGAACTGTGGCCGCTGACTTACCGCAACGCGGCGCCCCGGGGCGTCAGGCCCGGTGACGACCTCGACGCCGCCATCCGCCAGGCCGGTTACTTCACCGAGCTGCTGGGTACGGCATTCCCGCGCCGTACGGAAGACTGGAAGGCGTACCGCATGCTGGTGCTGCCCGAAAACGCCGTCGTGGACGACGCCACGGCGAGAAGCATACGCGAGTACGTGCGCGCCGGCGGCAAGCTGCTGGCGTTTGGAAACGCTTCCCGCCTCGACTCGCAGGGCGCACTGCGCGGCGAGTTCGCGCTCAGCGACGTCTTCGGGGTCAGCCTCGGCGGAGAGTTGCCGGGCTACAAGCGTCTCCGCCTCGATCCGGCGGCGGGACTGACGGCGCAGATCCGCGTGAACCCGGGTGCGCTGCGGGTCAAACCCACGACCGCCAGGGTGCTGGCGCAGTGGGACTCGGCCGGGGGCGCGCCCGCGATCCTCGAGAACGAGTTCGGGAAAGGCTCAGTGCTCTACCTGAGCGCCGACGAGATCTCCTGTGCGCAAAGCCCGGCGTTTGTCGAAGAGCTGACGGGCCGGCTGATCGGTGCGCCGGTGGTCAAGGTAAAGGGCGCGCGTCAATATGCCTTGCTGATGAACCGCCGGGGCAACGATCTGCTGCTGTACCTGTTCAATCGCTCCACGGGCTCGCGGGCCTACACCGAGAGCGCCATGGTTCCGCAGAGCCTCGATCCGATTCCGCCCGAGCCGGTTGAGCTGGTCGTGGACACCCGCGTTCTGCAAGGCGTCAATACGGTCGAATTGCTGAGCGAGGGCCGGACGGCGCGGGCCAGCGTGCGGGCCGGGGAGACCCGGGCGTCGATCGATGCGGCGGGCTCGGTGACCACCGTGCGTCTCGCCCACAGTCGGGGGAAGTAAGCAGCGAATGGTTGAGGAGAACCCTTTATGAACACGCGCAGATCATTTCTCATGACCGCTTCCGCGCTCGGCGCGACCGCTTTGTGGGGCAAGCCGCAGCTGCCTCCCCCGGGCGGCATCAAGGCGTTTTGCATCGACTTCAACTGGCATCACGAGGACGGTCCGAAGACGTGGATCAACGCCTTCGCGCGGCCGGGCCTGTGGGCCGACGCCAACCCCGAGCAGCACGTGGAGTGGTACCACGCGCTCGGCGCGAATGTGATCCAGACCTTCGCCGTCTCCTGCAATGGCTATGCCTGGTACAAAGGTGGAGCCGTCCCGCCTCAGCCCGGGTTGAAGTACGACTTCCTGCCCGAGATGGTCCGCCTGGGCCACAAGCGCGGCATGCTGGTGACGGGCTACTTCTGCGCGGGCGCCAACACGAAATTCGCCCAGGATCACCCCAGCCTCAGCTACGGGACGCCGGGCAACCTGCACATCCCCTTCACCGACGAATACCTGGCCTATCTCTCCCGCTCCATCGCCGACGCGGTGCGGCGCACCGGCCTGGATGGCTTCATGATCGACTGGATCTGGAACCCCGCCCCAGAACTCCGCAAGCAGGGCTGGATCGAGGCCGAGAAGAAGCTCTACATGCAGCTCACCGGGAAGCCGTTTCCGTCGGCAGGGCCGGCCGCCAGCGACCTGCTGGAGTACGAGCGCAAGGCCATCGAGCGCTGCTGGCGTGCCGTACGCAAGGCCGCTAAGGACGAGCGCAAGGACTGCATCCTCTGGCTCTCCTGCAACAACCTGACGGCGCCCACGGTCAACGGCGCAGACTGGCTCAAGGATGTCGACTGGGTGATGAACGAATCGCCCGACCGCGCCTTCTTCAACGCCGCCCGCCAGGCCGTGGGGCCGCAAACAAGAATGTTGCAGTGCCTGGTGGGCTGGGTGCAGCACGACGCGGCGACCTACCTTTCGGACAGGACCACGCAGGGCATCGACCTCTACGGCTTCGCCGAGCCGCGCGCCAACTCGCTGCCGCTGGGCGTGGAGGAGTACTTGAAGCGCGGTCCGCAGGGGTTCCCGGGCGCAACCGGGACGGCGCCCAACGACCGCAACATCGCCACTCTGGCGCGCTTCTACAATGGCCGGCCACTGCTATGAAGATCAGCGACATCCGCATCCGCGTGTGCCGCAACCAGCGTCCCGCCACGACCGAGTCCGGGATGCGCACAGGCGGCCCATCGAGCTTCGATTTCCTCGTGATCAGCATAACGACCGACGAGGGGATCGAGGGCCACTCGTTCGGATTTGCCGGCCGCGGCGCGAGCATGGCGGGCGAGATCGCGAAGGAAGCGCTGCGCCCGTTCTTCCTGGGCAAAGACCCGCTGGCCCGGGAACGGCACTACCAGGACTTCAGGACCTACGACCGCTGGTGGAACCACGTGCCGGTCTACAGCTACGGCCCGTTCGATATCTGCCTGTGGGACATCGCGGCGAAGCTGGCGGGCCTGCCGCTTTACCGCCTGCTCGGGGAATACCGCAGCAAGGTGCCGGTCTACGCCAGCTCGTTCGTGCTCCCGGGACCGGAGGACTACGCCCGCCAGGCACAGGCGGTGCAGCAGCGCGGCTGGCACGCCTACAAGGTGCACCCGCCCGGCGAGTTCGACCTCGATCTCGAAATCTACCGCGCCTGCCGCGAGGCGGTCGGTCCGGGCTTCCAGCTGATGGCGGACCCGGTCTGCGCCTACAACCACACCCAGGCGCTGCGCATGGGCCGGCAGCTCGAAAAGCTCGACTATTACTGGCTGGAGGAGCCGCTCTTCGACGTGGATTTCGGAGGCCTGCGCAAGCTGGCTGCCGCGCTGGACATTCCAATCTGCGGGACGGAAGTTCTGGCCGGCAACAACTACGCCACCGCCGAGTGCATCGCTACCGGCGTGGTGGACATCGTGCGCAGCGACGTGTCCTGGAAGCACGGCGTGACGGCGGTCATGAAGACGGCCCATCTGGCCGAGTCCTTCGGCCTGAACTGCGAGGTCCACACGGCCATCTACCATCCCTTGGAGGTCGTGAATCTGCAGTGCTGCTGCGCTATGCGCAACTGCGAGTTCTTCGAGCTTTTGTATCCGCTGGAGTCGATGAACTTCGGAATGCGCACGCCCTTGCACATCGACAACGAGGGCTACGCGCATCCGCCCGAGGCGCCGGGCAACGGCTTCGATCCCGATTGGGATCTGATCGACAATTCGACGGTGGCGGCCTTTTAGGGCCGGAATCCGGCTTCGTTCATGGCGTTGTTATCGAACTGGTTGTTAGATTGGAAAGCTGAACTTCGAACTGGCCGTGCGGGCCGGAGCTTATGGAGCTTCGCAGAATTCCGTGACGCGCGTGCACTGCCATGTGGGGCAGGTTGTTAACCTGCGGCGGGTTGGCAGTCTGCCTGCCGGGCCTGCGAATGGGCCGTCCAGCGCCGGTAAGCAAACGGCGCGCAGGATGCCATCCTGCCCACAGCTTAAGCTGAGTGTCACGGTAGGACGCTGGCCTCAATCGCCTTCGGCACTCGTGCGATGGTGACGGAGCAGCGAGCGGGTAGAAGCAGAGAGTTCGACGCGTTGCTTGCGAGTTGACCTGTTTGGAGGTGGGCATGGATGGCTCCCGGGACGAGATCCTTGCACGGCTGGAGGAAGTCAGCCGGTCGGTCGAGGAGTTGAGGCAGCGCGTCGCGGCGCTTGAACTCGGCTCTGCCCCCGTGCGGACGCCAAAGCCTGCCGCCATGGAGGCCGTTCCGGCGCCGCCCCCCGTCGCGGAGCGGGACGAGTCTGTGGCCGCGCTCGAAGAAGAGGCCGGCCAGCTCGTGCCGCTGCTGGGACGCGGCCTGCTCGGATTGGCAGGCGCTTACCTGCTGCGCGCGCTCACTGAGGCGGGTGTGCTGCCCGGCGCGCTGGGACCATTCCTGGGTATGGCCTACGCGGCGCTGTGGCTGCTGCTGGCATCGCGCAAGACCTCCGAGAAGGCCATCTACAGCGTGGTTCACGGAGTGACGGCCGTGCTGATCATGGCTCCGATGCTGTATGAGATGACCACGCGGTTTCACCTGATCTCCGTGCGCGGGGCCTCGCTGGCCGTCGTCCTCTTCGCTGCCTTCGGGCTCGCCGTGGCGTGGCGCAAGTCGTCCGGCGCACTCGCCTGGATCGTCACCCTGGCCTCGCTGGCCATTGCGACGGCGCTGTTCAGCGAGATGCACGATCTGCCGGCGTGGGTGGTGACCGTGCTCGCGATTGCCGCCGCCGTCGAAGTCTGCGCCTGCCGCGATCGCTGGCTGGGACTGCGCTGGATCGCGGCGCTGGCAGCGGATCTGGCCGTCGTCATGCTGACCGTGATCGCCTCGCGCGGACCCGCTACGGACCAGGTGGTGCAGACGCCGGCCCTGTGGCTCACGCTGACCCTGCAGTTCAGCCTGTTGACCGTCTATCTGGTCAGCACCGTGGACCGCACGCTGTTGCGCCGGCTGCAGGTTTCGCGCTTTGAAATCGGTCAGGCCGTAGCGGCATTCTGCGTGTCGATTGGCGGCGCGCTCAGTCTCACCGGATTGAATTCCGCCAGCGCCCACGGCGTCGGCGTGTTCTGTCTGGCTGGCGGCGCGGCATGCTATCTGGTCTCGTTCGCTTTCCTGGAGGGCACGGGCAAGCACGACCGCAACTTCAACACCTATTCGACGTTGGCCCTGCTGCTCGCGACCATCGGTTTTCGCATCATGCTCTCCGCCGATGGTTTGGCGGGGGCATGGGCGGCGCTCACGGTCCTGGCCCTGCTGGCGGGCCTGCTCGCGGACCGCGACACGCTGCGCGTGCACAGCCTGATCTACATGGCGCAGGCCATCGAGTCGTCGCACCTGATTCAGCAGTCCACCACGCGCGTGATTCACTCCGGCTCCGGCCAACCGGCAGAACCAACCCTGGGCTATTTCCTGGTCCTGCTCGCGGCGTTGCTATGCTACGCCGCCTCCGCCACGCTTGGCCGGGGACGCCGCGCCCACTGGGTCGATCCCGTGGAGACGTTCGTGACCGCAGCGCTCGTCTGTTGGGGCGCTGCCGGGTTAGCCTCCGGCTGGCTGTCGGCGCACGTGACGGGCGTCGCGCCGGTTCGCACCGCGCTGCTCACCCTGCTCGCTCTGGGTGCCGGCTGGCTGGGTCGCCGCTACGAGCGGCGGGAACTGCTGCTGCTGGCCTACCCGCTGATGGCGATAGCGGGAGTGAAGCTGGTGGCGGAGGATCTGCAAGAGGGCCGCTCGCTGATCTTCGTGCTCTCGCTGCTGCTGTTCGGCGCCGGGCTGATGGTGCTGCCGGGGTTGCTGAGGAAGCGGGCCGGGCGCGCACAACCGTCGTGACCGTGGCTTTGGTTGCACGCGCCGCGATTGCTAAAATCGCATTACTCTATGGCACGCAATTTCAAAGACCTATCGGAACAGGAGATCGTCGCGCTCGCCATCTCGCTCGAGGAGGAAGACGAGCGCATCTACGCGGATTTCGCCAACGGGTTGAACGAGACATATCCAGCTACGGCGCAAGTCTTCGAGGCCATGCGCGACGAGGAAGCCAACCACCGCCGCCGTCTGATCGAACTGCACCGCGCGAAATTCGGCGAGCACATCCCGCTGATCCGCCGCCAGGATGTCAAAGGCTTCGTCCAACGCAAGCCGGTATGGCTGATCCGACCGCTCGGCATCGCCACGGTGCGCAAGCAGACGGAGTTGATGGAGTTGGAGACGCGCCGCTTCTACGAGCGCGCGATGCAGCACGTCACCGACGCGAGTATCCGAAAGCTGCTGGGAGACCTGGCCGAGATAGAACGCCAGCATTCGGCTACCGCGGAATCGCTGGAGCACGAGCATCTGACCACCGACGCCCGCCACGAGGAGGACGCCACCAACCGCCGGCTGTTCGTCATGCAGGTGGTTCAGCCGGGTCTGGCCGGCTTGATGGACGGCTCGGTCTCCACGTTGGCCCCGGTCTTCGCCGCCGCCTTCGCCACGCACAGCAGCAAGGACGCCTTGCTGGTCGGCCTGGCCGCTTCTATCGGCGCGGGCATCTCGATGGGTTTCGCCGAGGCACTCTCCGACGACGGCTCGCTCACCGGGCGCGGCCACCCCTGGGCGCGCGGTCTGGTCTGCGGAGCGATGACCACCGCGGGCGGTATCGGGCACACGCTGCCGTACCTGATTCCGGACTTCAAGCTCGCCACCGGCGCCGCCGTGGGCATCGTCGCCGTTGAGCTCGCGCTGATCAGCTGGATCCGCCACCGGTACATGGACACGCCCATCGTGTCCGCCACGCTGCAGGTTGTGCTGGGCGGCATCCTGGTCTTTGTGACGGGCATTCTGATCGGCAATTCGTAGCGCGAAAGTGGGGCGGCGAACGCGAGGCTCCCGGAAGAGTATCGCCGGACCAACGCTGATTGAGTCTCTCCATACGCAGCAACGCGCGCACGCTGCCACAACTTTTACTTGCGCGCAAGCCCCGATAGCATACGCTGCTAAGAGTGACCCGCCGTACCGCCCTCTCAACGCTGCTGCTCGGAAGCGCGGCTTTTGGCTCGCCTCGATTTCGCGTCTACGCCCGCTGCCTGCCCGACTACCTGGCCGCGCTCGCACGCGACGCCTACGAGCGGCGCAATGCCGCGCTGGCGCTGGTCAAGACCCCGGCGGACGTGCGTGCGCGCCAGGAGTGGGTGCGCCGCACGCTGTGGGACCTGATCGGAGGCCAGAGCGAACGCACGCCGCTGGCGACGAAGCAGGCGGGCCGCTTCGAGCGCACCGGCTATCGCCTGGAGAAGCTCAGTTACGAGAGCCGTCCCGGGCTGCGCATCCCGGCGAATCTCTACATCCCGACCACGTCGCACGGCCCCTTCCCCGGCGTGCTGTTCCAGATGGGCCACAGCCTGAACGGGAAGGCCGCCGACACTTACCAGAAGTGCTGCCAGGGTCTGGCGCGGCTGGGCTACGTCGTGCTCGCCTTCGACCCGATGGGGCAAGGCGAACGCACTTACCTGCACGTTGGCGACGCCGACGAAGAGCACTCGCGCATAGGCCGCCAGATGCTGCTGGTGGGCGATTCGGCCACGCGCCTGCAGTTGTGGGACGCGGTGCGCAGTCTCGACGTTCTCGCGGGTCTGCCGATGGTCGATCCCAAACGCCTCGCCAGCATGGGGCAGTCGGGCGGAGCCACTTTGACCATGCTGCTGGCCGCCGTGGACGACCGCCTCGCCTGCGCCGTGGTCTCCTCCGGCAACACCGAAAACTTCGCCTGCGCCGGTTTCAATTCACCTGGTTCCACCGACGACGCGGAGCAGGATCTGGTGGGCTCCGGCCCGCTGGCGTTCGACCGTTGGGACCTGCTATACCCCATGGCGCCCAAGCCGCTGCTAATCACGGTGAGCGAGCGCGATTCGTTCGGCACTTACTCGCCGTCGTACCTGCAAAGCGGCGAAGAGGAGTTCGACAAGCTGCGCCGCATGTACGAAGTGTTGGGCGCGGCGGATCGCATCGAATGGAAAACCACGGGTCTGCCGCACGCGCTGACGCACCAGATGCGGCTGTACTCCTACGAGTTTCTGGAGCGCTGGCTGCACGGAGCGAAGGCCCCGGTGGCCGAACCGGACGTGCAGCCCGAACAGGACGAGCAGTTGCTCGCGGGCGTCCACGTCACGCGCATAGAAATGGCCCGGCCCACGCCCGGCCCGATCGACGCCGTAACGCTCCAATCCCTGTTGCGAATCGGGCCAGCCTCGCGACCCGCTGGCTCGATTCCGCTGATGCGGGATCAGGCCGAAGGCTGCAGCGTGGAGACCTTCGAGGTGGAGTCCGCACCCGGCGTGTTCCTGCCTGCCTACGCGTTCGTCCCGCTCGCTGGTGCGCCCAAGAAGCCGTTGTTGCTGATGCTCGAGGCAGGTGGCCGCACCCGCAATTGGCGCGAGGGCGGACTCTACCACCGGCTCGCTGGAGCGGGCTTTGTCGTGTGCGCTTTCGACGTGCGCGGTATCGGCGATCTGGCGCCTGAGGTCGGGCGCGGCAACCCGGGCTATGCCAGTCCGCACGCGCTCGAAGAAGCCTATGCGTGGTCGTCCATGCTCCTCGGGCACTCCCTGTTGGGGCAGCGCGTGGAGGACATCCTGGCCATAAGGCAAGCCGTTCGGGACTGGCGCGGCGAGGGCCGCCGGGTGATCCTCTGCGCGAACGGGCCCATGACGGTTCCCGCGCTGTGCGCGACCGCGCTCGACCCGTCCGGCCACACGACCTATCTGGCGCACGGACTCGTCTCCTGGTCCAGCCTGCTCGACGACGACAACTACTCCGAGCCGTTCTCGAGTTTCCTGCCCGGCGTGCTCACCAAGACGGATCTGCCCTTCATCGCACGCCTCGCGCGGACCCATCTCGTCCTTGCCGGGGCCGTCAACGCGCGCGGCCAGGCCGTTCCCGCAGCGGACGTGCGCCAGCTTTACGGGCCGGGCGTCGAAGTCCGCAGCGACGCCGCGTGGGACGCCGGCGCGTTCATGTCGCTCTGATCGTGGGCAGGCCTCGTCCGGCGGTCACAAGCCAACGAAATATATCTGATCGAATCCTCTCAATCGGTTAGCAGCGACGCGGAGGCGCGTTGCACAATTCGACGCGCGCGACGGGATTACACTCCGGGTGCGAAAGGACAAACCGCTAGTTTGTGCGGTTTTCCTTTTCAAGCTGCTGAATCTAAACAGTCGATTTTTACAAACCGCTAATTCTGCCGGTTTGCCTTTTTCGACCCGAATTCAGAAGCTCGCCAGGCACACCAAAATGGAGGAAGAAAGATGCAGGAATTGATCATCGAACCGACGCAGGAACTTGCGTCGGCGCAACAACAGCAGACGGGCGAGGCCATCGATCTGGGCATGTGGCTCGGGCGCAGGCAGGCCTTCGCGTTGATGGCGGGACGCTGCTCAGCGGCCGATGCCGAGTGCATTCGCGACATCCGCAAGCAGAAGCGTTACCGCACGCTGCAGATGACCTGGGAACAATTCTGCGGGGAACGGCTGGGCATCTCCCGCGCGACGGCGGATCAGATCGTCCGGCAGTTGGAGGAGTTCGGCCCCGAGTTCTTTAAGCTGGCCCAGTTGACGCACGTCAATCCGGCCGAGTACCGGCGGCTGAAACTGGCCGTGCGCGGGAATGCCCTGCTGCACGCCGGCGAGGAGATTCCGATCGATGCGGAGAACGGTCCGCGCCTGGCGGCGGCTATCGAGGAACTGCGGCAGGCCGCGCGCGTCGAACCCGCGGCCGTCCCGGCGGAGCAAGCTCCGGTGACAGCCGAACGCCAGAAAGGGCCGCCTCCCGTTACTAGCGTGCAGCAGCGTCTCGAACTTGCGGACCGGAACCTGCGCGTCGCCGTTGCGGAATTCAAGCATCTGCGGGACACGCTGGAGGGATCGGCGGACCGCCTCCGCCTGCGCCGCATGGTCAGCCTGGGCAAAGTATGGTTCAGCTGTTTGCGGCACGACCTGCGATCTCAGTGATCGCCGGAAACACGGGTCCACCCTGCCCCACAACCTGAAGCACGACGCCATCCTGCGCCACGGACTGAATTGGTCGTAACCGGAGTGCGCAAACCTCATTAGATCGTCCATCGACGCTCGAAATCGTTTAACATACCTTGGATGCAACCCAACGGGCAAAGCACAATCAACCGCTGGTGGCGGGTCGTCGGTGGACTGTCGATGAATCTGGCGTTGGGGACGCTCTACGGTTGGAGCGTGTTCGTCGCTCCGCTCGAAGCGCGCTTCGGCTGGAAGCGGGCGCAAACCTCGATGGTGTTCACCATCGCCGTGATCGTGTTCGCGTTGAGCTTCGTGCTGGCGGGCCGGATTCAGGATAAATTCGGGCCGCTGCCGTGCTCGCTGGCGGGGGGCATCCTGGTCAGTCTGGGATTCTTCCTGTGCTCGTACACCACCAGCCTGACCTACCTTTACATTTGTTTCGGAGTGATCGCCGGGCTGGGCAACGGCTTCGGTTACGCTACGCCGATCCCGGTGATGGCCAAGTGGTTCCCCGATAAGCGCGGCCTGGCCGTGGGGCTGGCGGTGGGCGGCTACGGAGCGGGGTCGGCGATCTTCGGACCGCTGTCGCAGTTGAAGTTGATCCCGGCTTATGGACTGCCCGCGACGTTTCAAATTCTGGGCGCGATCTTCTTCGTGATGACGCTGGTGGGAGCGTTGCTGCTGCGCAACCCGCCGGCCGGATACAAGCCTGCGGGATGGTCCCCGGCGCAGGTCAAGAGCGCCGCGGCCGCACGCGAATTCTCACCCGGCGAGATGCTGCGCACGCGCACTTTTTACCTGATGTGGGTGGGCTACGCGCTGGGCTGCTCGGCGGGCTTGATGGTGATCAGCCAACTGGTTCCCTTCGCCAAGAGCGTGGGTATCGCCGCGGCGGCGCTCTCGACTATGACGCTGGTGGTGGGCGCGTTTGGAAACGCCTCGGGACGCATCCTGTCGGGCTGGATGTCCGACCGGCTGGGGCGCATCAATGTCTTGCGCACGATGATCGGGATCTGCATCTTTGCGATGCCTGCGTTATATGCGGCCGGGAGCACGGTAGCGCTGCTGTACGCGGCCGTGTTCGTCGTTTACTGGTGCTACGGAACGCAGCTTTCGGTAAATGGCGTGGCGGCGGCGGACTTCTGGGGCACGAAGAATGCGGGCGTCAACTACGGAATCCTCTTCACGGCTTGGGGCGTGGCGGGCATCATCGGGCCGCGCATCGGCGGCGTGCTCTACGACCGTTATCACAACTATCAAGCCGCGTTTTATACCGCCGCCGGGCTGGCCGCAGTGGCTCTCTTATGCGAACTCGGCGCTCGCAGACCGGCCGTTATCGGAGTTGTGAGAGCGTAGCTTCGACTCCGGAGCGGCGCTTACCGTGTTGCTCAGTTGCGCGATCTGCCGCGCGCGCTGCCGCCCAAACCGCCCAGATCGATGATCACCGCGATCAGCAGCCACAGCAGATTGATCCCCGCCAGCGGCAGGTGACTGTTCATTTCCCAGGCGTAAACGATGGTGGTGAGAGGCAGGAAGAAGAAGCCGAGCAGCGGCACCAGCATACTGCCGTGGTAGGCGCGCTGCAGGTAGGACGAGAAGAACCACATCAACGCCAGGGCCAGGCGCGGAAACACCAGAATGCCGAGCGCCACGAAGCAACACATAACTGGCCTCCAAACGGGCAGTGCTAGTCCACGCAGTGCAAGGATACCAGAACCCCGGCCAGCGGGTCTGCGTCCATCGATTCAGGTCAACTCCGTGGGAAGCCGCCAGCTTCGGACCCGCTGAGACAACCGCTCGCGAGCATTCGGGGCCCGGCAACCAGGAGACCGCTTTGTCCGGTTGCCGACCACCGGGCCTCTGAGCATAATGGAGGCGGAGGTCCACGATGATCCTCGAGGACGTTAACAATCAGGAAGCTGCGCTCGAGCGCGAGTTTAACCCATGGCTCGCTGCTGAGACGCGGTTCAATGAAGCCGCACTGAGGTTGGGCCTGGATGATGGCCTGACCAAGGTCTTGCGGAGCCCGGCGATGGAGGTGACCGTACATATCCCGGTCGGCC
Organism: uncultured Acidobacteriia bacterium; assembly: GCA_903909435.1. Classification (GTDB taxonomy): domain Bacteria; phylum Acidobacteriota; class Terriglobia; order Bryobacterales; family Bryobacteraceae; genus CAIVVT01. Next base: position 38,316 of record CAIVVT010000157.1, read on the forward strand.
TCGACGACGGGCGGTTGGAGGTGTTCACCGGATACCGGGTGCAACACTCGCTGGCGCGCGGCCCGGCCAAGGGCGGCATTCGTTTTGCTCCCGATGTCACGCTCGACGAAGTGCGCGCGCTGTCATCCTGGATGACTTGGAAATGCGCGGTGGTCAACATCCCGTTCGGCGGGGGCAAGGGCGGGGTCATCTGCGACCCGAAGATCCTCTCGCCAGGAGAGTTGGAGCGCATCACGCGCCGCTACACGGCCGAACTGATGGACATTCTGGGCCCCGAGCGGGACGTGCCCGCGCCCGACATGAACACGAACGAGCAGACCATGGCCTGGATCATGGACACCTACTCCATGCACAAGCGCCATACGGTGACCGCCGTGGTGACCGGCAAACCGCTCAACCTGGGCGGTTCGCGAGGACGCCCGGCCGCGACCGGCCGCGGTTGCCGCATCGTGACGCTGGAGGCGCTGAAGCGCTTCGGCCTCACTCCGGCAGACACCGAAGTGGTGATTCAGGGCTTCGGCAACGTCGGCGGCATGGCTGCGCGCCTGATGCACGAGTCGGGGCTCAAAATCATCGCGATCATCGAATACGACGGAGCGGTGTACAACCCCCGGGGCATCAACCCGTTCGAACTGGAGAAGCACCGCCAGGCGACCGGCTCCATCACGCACTTCGCCGGAGGCGAGGACATGGACCCGCAGGAGGCGCTGTTCCTGCCCTGCGACGTGCTGGTGCCGGCCGCGCGCGAGAACGTGATTCACTCGCAGAATGCGGGCAAGATCCAGGCGAAGATCCTGTGCGAAGGCGCCAACGGCCCGACCACGGCACAGGCGGACAAGATCCTCGAGGACAAGGGCGTCTTCGTGATCCCGGACATTCTGGCCAACGCCGGCGGCGTCACGGTCAGCTACTTCGAGTGGGTCCAGGACCGGCAGGGCTACTTCTGGAACGAGGCGCTGGTCAACGAACGGCTGGAGGAGATCATGGTGAACTCCTTCAACGACGTCGTGGCTTTCGCCGACTCGCACAAGGTCAACAACCGCACAGCGGCCTATATGGTGGCTTTGGACCGAGTGGCCTTCGCCATCCGGCTGCGCGGCATTTACGCCTAGTCCGGCTCAGTGATCGAGCGTGGCGCACGCTGCAGCGCTGGAGCGTGCGCCGCGCTGGTCAGCCTAATCAGGTGCGATAGGCGTGCCGCGTGGCCGTCCACCTGGCGGAGCCGTATTCGCCCAAACCAACTTCTCCCGACATCGCCGGGCCATCCACCGTTCCCGCGAAGCTGTAGTGCAGATTGGTCCCCTCGATGTGGTGTGCGCTGTGGAAGCGCACGGCGCTGCCTTCCACGACGCCCGTCAGATCGCCCTTGAGAATTTCGCCGCGGTGAATGCCGCTGAGTTGCGGGCCCTTCTGTTCAAACTCGATCTGGTGGGCGGAGGTGCCGTACAGGAACGTGAGTTTCACGTCCCAGACACCGCTGACATCCACCGCCGGGGCGAGGGCCGCCGGGAGTGCCGGAATGGCCGGCGGGTTGGAGAGCAGCGCGTGGAGCTTGCGGGCGACGACTTCGCTGTCTCCGGGCATCATCATGTAGGGCATGATGGTGAGCGAACTGGGAGTGTTGTCCCGCCGGTTGCCGGTTGCGTCTCCGACGATAATGCGGGGCTCGCCATCGAGCAGGATCTTCTGCGCCTCCTCCCCGGTGATTCCCACGGTCTTGCCGTCCCAACGGATCACGAGTTCCGGCGCGTGATTGGAAAGGTCTTCGGGCTGGCGGACGGAGGTGGTGACACTGGCGACCTTGGTCACTTGCGAACCGATCGCGTCAAGGTAGGATTGCCACGCCTTCCACTCCGCTTCGTGATCGCGTTTCACCCAGCATTCCACCGCGGTGAGCATGCCGATGATCTCTTCCTTGCCCACTTTGAGCGAGCGGCCGAAAGCGTGGTGCGGCGCGCTGTTGATCCAGGCGGCCTGCAGCAGGTCCTTAGGCCCGAGCAGCAGGCCGGCGCACTGCGGACCTCGCAGAATCTTGCCTCCGCTGTAAGCCACCATCGTCGCGCCGTGCGCGAGGTGAATGTTCGGGATGGTCAGGTTCTCCGCGGCGGCGTCCACGATCATCGGCACGCCGTGCTGCCGCGCGGCCCTGGCGACCTCCGGGATAGAGAGCGGCCCGCTTTCGGCGGCGGGACACGATAGCACGAGCACCATCGCGGTTTTGGCGTTGAAAGCGTTCTGCAATTGCTCCGCGGTTTCGACCTCAATCATCTTCACGCCCAGCATCCGGACGGCATGGTCGTACTCGTTGCGGGAGTACCGGGGCATGATGACTTCGCTCTTCATGCCGGTGAGATCGGGCAGCCGCTGCATCCGCTCGGGGTTCGAGCCCGCGATGCAAGCCGCGGTGGCGTGCGTCAGGGCCGCCGCGCAGCCGGCCGTCACGATGCCCCATTCCGCTTGCGTCAGTTCCGCCAGTCGCTTGCTGACGGCGCCCATCAACTCGTCCAGGTGGACGTAGTGGTGCGATGCCGCTTCCATGGCGGTCTTGACTTCCGCGAGGCTTTGGGAGCCGCTGATGATGGTGTACGTACCTTTGCAGTTGATCAGCGGGCGAACCCCGATCGACGCATAAACGTTCGCGGAGGGAGTGGCGTTCCCGCCCGCCACGGTTGCGTTCCGCGCGCCGTCGTGCGAGGCGTGCAGCAGGCTCTCGCCAGCCAGCAGGGCGCCGCCCAGCAACAAGCCCCGCCTGCTGGGGGATGGATGTGTCTGTGATTTCGACATTGAGAACCTCCTGGTGTGCGCGACGTTGAAGTCGAATTGTCGATCCTAGTCAGATTCGGCCGGCGGTGTCAAAGGAGGGTGCACCGAAATCGCGGCGTTTGGCTCGCCTTTGGGCTTGCGGCCGGTTGTGGGGTGCGTGCCTTGATGCCTGCCGGGCAGGGATGGCGTGGCCGGACATCAGGCCCAACATCAGGCATGGCAGCGTTGGCTGAAAGGTGTATCCTTTCATCTGGTCAGCTCATCTGATTTCCGCTTGCGGGAAGCGCAACGCAAGGTTTGTCGCAAACGCCGGGGAGGATATCCATGCCGAGGTCCGACGAATTCGCTGAGGTAATGCTGGATGTCAGCGCGGGAGCGCTGCCAGTGGTGGCCGAACCGACGGACGAGACGCCGTTCCGGATTCTGGTGGCCGGTGACTTCAGCGGTAGAGGGGCCCGCGCGAGTGCGCCGGACCGTGGGCGGCTGAAGCCGGTGCTGATCGACCGGGACAATTTCGACGAGGTGCTGGCGGCGATGGGCGTGCAGTTGCGCCTGGGCCGGGAGGGCGACGCGGGGGCGACACTGCGCTTCCGGGAGCTGGATGATTTTCATCCGGACCGGATCTACCAAAGTCTGGACATTTTCCGTGAGTTGCGGGCGATGCGGGAAGCGTTGGAAGACGCAACCTCGGGCTCGCAGGCCATCGCCGAGGTGCGGGCCTGGGCGGGCTTGGGCGGCGGGAAAGCGACCCAGCAGGCCGAGCCGTCGCCTGCGCCAGAGAGCAGGACAGAGGCAACGTACTCGCCCGGGTTGGCCGGCGGAAGCCTGCTCGACGACATTCTGGACGCCAGCGAGCCGGAGGCTCCGTCGCGGGAGGAGCTGCCGCGCGACCCGCTGCAAGCGTTCATCCAAAACGCGCTGGCGCCGCACCTGGCTCCGCGGGAAGATCCGCAGGTGCCCGAGTTGCTCGCCCGGTTGGACGAGGCGGCGGGAACGCTGCTGCGGGCCATCCTGCACGGGCAGGAGTTTCAGGCGCTGGAGGCACGGTGGCGGGCTTTGTTCCAGATGATCCGGCGTCTGGAGACGGGCTCGCTGCTGAAGGTGTACGCGCTGGATCTGACGCGAGCGGAATTGGTGGAGGACCTGCAGTCCGGAGCGCTGGAAGCGACGGCGCTGCACCGGTTGCTGGTGGACGAGGTGGCCAGGGATCCGGACCACGGCGGATGGGCGGTGTTCGCGGGGCATTACGGTTTCGATCAATCCGGACGGGACACGGGACTGCTGCGAAGTCTGGGGCGGCTGGCTCGCGCGGCAGGGGCGGTGTTCCTGGCCGAGGGCGACCTGGGAGGAGGGCCAGAGGCGGCTGGGGACGACGGACCCTGGGGCGCGCTGCGGCGGTCGGCGGAGGCTTCCCATCTGGGGCTGGCATTGCCGCGCTACCTGCTGCGACTGCCCTACGGCCGGAAGACGGACGAGGTGGAGAGCATCCGGTTTGAAGAGATTCCGGGGGCGCCGGCGCACGGGGACTACCTGTGGGGCAACCCGGCGCTGGTGTGCGCGACTCTGCTGGGCGAGGCGTTCAGCGAGGACGGCTGGCAGATGCGGCCAGTCACGGCGAGGGCGTATGGCGATATGCCGCTGCACGTTTACGAAGAGGCAGGCGAGTCCAAGCTGAGGCCGTGCGTGGAACTGGCGCTGACTCCGCCCGACGCGGAGTGGGCGCTTGGCGAGGGCTACATGCCGCTGATCTGGCTGCGAGGGCAGGACTCCATCCGGTTGGTTCGCTTCCAGTCGATTGCCGATCCGGCGGCCGATCTGGCGGGACGCTGGGGCTAGACCCGCGCCCGTGCGCCGCGCGACAGCCGGCAGCGCGGCTGGGCTCCCGCCAATCTCCGCTTGTATGCGGGCGCAAGATTGACTATGCTACTCAACAAGGGGACGAACAGCGTCTCAACGATTTTATGAACGTACCGGTTCAGAGCCTTCTCATTACCCTGGCGGCGGCGATTATTATCGTCGGCTCCGCCTGAGACGGCCTGTATTCGGGAGATTCTAACTCGAGTTTCTAAAGGGCCCCGGGCGGATCGAACTCCGCACCGGGGCTCTTTTTTTTGGTCCACAGTCCATGAGCCGGAGCCGATCTGGAAATCGGCGTTGCAAGGGCGAGGAAGACGAGGAGAGTATGCGACAGACGATCCGAGTTTGGGTTGAAGATAAGCACGGCGCGCTGCTGCGGGTGGCCGGCATCATCTCGGCCAAGGGCGCCAACATCCATTCGCTCACGGTCGCCCCCGACCCGTGGGAGGAGGGCGTCTCGCGGATCACCATCGTCTCCGACCTGGAACCACGGCTGCACCAGCGCGTGGTGAATGAGATGAACCGGCTGGTCAACGTGTTCCTGGCCGTGGATGTGACCGGCAATCCGCGCGACGTGGCCGCGTCCGCCTCGCCCGTGCGCCGGCAAGCGGCGCTGCCGGTGATGGCTCCGGTTGCGGCGGACGCTCAGCTTGCCCAGGAGCAGGCGTGGTAAGCCGCAAGAGCATTCAGGCTGCCGCGGAGCGCATCGCGGGCGGAGTCTACGAGTCGCCGCTGGTCTTCTCCGAGCACCTGTCCGGCATCACCGGCAATGCCATCTACCTGAAGCTAGAGAACCAGCAGATGACGGGTTCGTTCAAGGAGCGCGGCGCGTTGAACCGCATCCTGACGCTGACGGAATCCGAACGGCGCCGGGGCGTGATTGCGGCCTCGGCCGGCAACCACGCGCAGGCCGTGGCCTATCACGCGGTGCGGCGCGGCATTCCCGCCGAGATCTGGATGCCGCGCCACACTCCGCTGATCAAGACCTCGGCCACGCGCGGCTACGGCGCGGAGGTGGTACTGGCGGGCCAGAACTACGACGAGGCGTGCGAGGGCGCGCTGCGGCGCAGCAAGGAAAGCGGCGCCACGTTTCTGCACGCGTTCGACGACGAGGAAGTCATTGCGGGGCAGGGCACGCTCGGTCTGGAGATCCTGCGCCAACAGCCTGCGCTCGACGCGATTGTCGTCCCGGTCGGCGGCGGTGGACTGATCGGCGGGCTGGCCTGCGCGGTGAAACAGACCCGTCCGGAGGTTGAGGTGATCGGCGTGCAAACCGCCAAGCTGCCCTCGATGCAGGCGGCGCTGGAGCGCAACGAGCCGGTGACCCTGCCGGCCGAGGCCACGCTCGCCGACGGCATCGCCGTGCGCCGGGCGGGCAGCCTGACCCTGCCGCTGGTGCGCGAGTATGTGGACCGGATGGTGAGCGTAGACGAGGAAGAATTGGCGACGGCGATTCTGACCCTGCTCGAACGCGAGAAGAGCCTGGCCGAGGGAGCCGGGGCCGCGGCGCTGGCAGCCGTCCTGCACCACAAGACCGGTCATCGCGGCAAGCGCATTTGCGTGGTGATTTCGGGGGGCAACCTGGACGTGAACCTGCTCGCGCGCATCATCGAACGCGGACTGGTCAGGGACGGCCGGCGGCTGCGTCTGCGCATCCGCCTGCAGGACTATCCCGGCGAACTGGAGCGGCTGGCCTCGACCATCGCCAAATGCAATGCGAACATCGTCGAGACGTTGCACAACCGGGCCCATTACGGCGTCAGCCTGGGCGAAACGGCCATCGACGTGACGCTGGAGACGCGCGGCCGCGAGCATTGCAACGAGATCTACGGCGCGCTGGAAACGGCCAATTACCCGTTCAGCGTGATCGAATAGCCGTTCCTCAGCGGGCGACGGACACTCGGCCTGACGGCGACGATTAATTCCTCGCAATGCCAGTTTCCAGCCTAGTGGTATCTGGACTTTCAGCGTAATAATGGGTCTGGAGGTCCGAAATGCTCCACCACCTGGCACAGCGTCTGGTGGTTCCTCTGACCATCATCGTGGTAGCCGTAGCGGCTTTTTCAGGGCTCTACACCGTCGCCGGCGAAGAGCGTCAGATGCTGCGGATGATGAGCGAAGGGGCCGACCAGCTATCGCGCAGCATCACGAGCGCGACGTGGCATGCCATGCTCGCCGACCGCCGCGAAGACGCATACCAGGTGATGCACACGATTGCCCAGAAGCAGGGCATCGATCACATCCGGATGTTCAACCGGAACGGACTGCTGACCTTCTCCACAAAGCCCGAAGAGATCAGCCACCAGAAGGACCGCAGCCTGGAAACCTGCTCGGGCTGCCACGTCAGCGCCCTGCCGCTGCAGCAGATGGACCTGTCGTGGCGCACGCAGATCCTGAAGAAGCCGGACGGCCAGAGGAGTCTGGACATGGTGACTCCGATCTTCAACGAGCCCTCCTGCAGTCAGGCCGACTGCCACGCCCACCCGGCTTCGTTAAAGGTCCTGGGCCTGGTCGACGTGCGGCTCAGCCTGCACAACGTCGATGCCGAACTGGCCACCATGAAGCTGCGCGTGCTGGTGCGCGTGCTGGTGGAGATCGGGTTGATCAGCCTGTTCATCGTCCTGTTCACGCGGCACTTCGTTGCGCGTCCACTGATGGAACTGGTCAGCAGTGCGCAAGCCATCAGCCAGATGAACCTGGACCGGCCTGTCCAGGTCACGGACGGCAGCGACGAAATATCGCATCTGGCGCGCGCCTTCGAGGTGATGCGCGAGAGCCTGAAGTCGGCGCACGAGGAGATCCTGCGGTTCACCCAGACGCTCGAAGACAAGGTGGAGGAGCGCAGCAGGCAACTGCAGGCCGCTCAGCAGAAGCTGCAGTACAACGACCGGCTGGCCTCGCTCGGGACGCTGGCGGCGAGCGTGGCGCACGAGATCAACAACCCGATTGCCGGCGTGCTGAACCTCAGCATGTTGATGCAGCGCATTTTGAAGGACGACGGGATACCGGCGGGACGCGTGGCAGAGTTCCGCCGCTATCTGGCCCAGGTGACCCACGAGACCTCGCGCGTCGGCCATATCGTGAGCGATCTGCTTTCGTTCAGCCGGCGGGGCAAGCCGCAACGCAGCGCGGCCGACCTGAGCCGGTTAGTGCGGACGACGGTGTCGCTGGTGGATCACAAGCTGAAGCTGGCCAACATCGCGCTCGATTTGCAACTGGCCGAGAACCTGCCGAGCGTGCACTGCGACGGCGGCCAGATTCAACAGGTGGTACTGAACCTGGTGCTGAACGCCTCCGAGTCGATGCACTCGCACGGGTCGGGAACAGTTACGGTGAAGACCTGGGCGGGCGAAGAAGGCAATTCCGTGAAGCTCAGCGTCGCGGACACGGGCGAGGGCATTCCGCCCGAGGTGCTGCCGCGCATCTTCGACCCGTTTTTCACCACCAAGCCGGACGGGAAGGGCGTGGGGTTGGGACTCGCGGTCTCCTACGGAATCGTGCAGGCGCACAGCGGCGAGATCGAGGCCCGGAGCGAGCCCGGCGAGGGAACCGTGTTCACGCTGACACTACCCCTGCAGCCGCCGCCGTCGAAGTCGCCTGGCGAACAGCCCCCGGTGGAGCCGCTGCGGGCATGAGCGGGTTGCGGGTGACTCCGCTGGAGCGTCTCGACGAGCCGCTGCTGGCGGCTATCCGGGAATCGCTGCGGCAGGGTTTTGGCATTGAGGTGGAGCCAGGAAAGAATCTTGGCGAACCCGGGTTTGCGTGGGACGGCGAGCGCGGGCAGTACAACGCGCCATTGATCCTGCGTTATCTGCTGGACTTGCCCGCGGTCGATTCCGCCGTCGATTCCGCAAAGGTGCTGGCCGTGACGGGCGTGGATCTGTATATCCCGATGCTGAGTTTCGTCTACGGGCAGGCGCAGCTCGGAGGACGGGTGGCGGTGGTTTCCGTGGCGCGACTGAAACCTGAGTTCTACAGCCTGGCGCCGGACGGGGAATTGCTGGAGGTCAGGGCGCGCAAAGAGGCCCTGCACGAGGTTGGGCATCTGTTCGGCCTGGTTCATTGTCCGGACCCGAGTTGCGCCATGGCGCTGTCGACGGGCGTCCGACAGTTGGACCGAAAGCAGCCGTCGTTGTGCGCGAGTTGCGCGGCGCTGGCGAGTGAGGGACGCAATGCGGCGGGGGCCGGCAAGCGGGGAGACAAACGATGAAGACACAGTGGCAAATTCTGGTAGTGGACGACGAAGAGGTGATGCGCGACTCGCTCGGCGCCTGGCTCGGCGAGGACGGCTACACGGTCGAGACCGCCGCCTCCGGCCGGGCCGCGATTGACGCTGCGCGGCGCAAAGACTACGCCATGTACTTCATCGACCTGAAGATGCCGGGCGGCATCGACGGGATCGAAACGATGATGGAGATCCGGCGGCTGCACCCCGACGCCTCGATCATCATCATCACGGCCTACGCGACGGTGGATACGGCTATCACGGCGATGAAGGAAGGCGCGCAGGAGTACATCGTCAAGCCCTGCAACCCGGAAGAGATTTCGCTGCTGGTGAACCGCATCATCAAAGTGAAAAACCTGCAGCGCGAGAACACGATTTTGCGCAAGAAGCTGACCCGCCAATACCGCTTCGGGGACATTATCAGCAAGAACGCGCAAATGCAGGAGATCTTCTCGCTGGCGAGCGACGTGGCCAGCCTGCGCAGCACGGTGCTGGTGCAGGGCGAGAGCGGAACGGGCAAGGAACTGATCGCGCGAGCCATCCACTTCTCCGGGGACCGGGCCGCCAAGCCGTTCGTCGCGGTCTCCTGCGCCGCGCTCGCCGAATCGCTGCTCGAAAGCGAACTGTTCGGCCACGAGAAAGGGTCGTTCACGGGAGCCAGCGAGCAGCGCAAGGGCAAGTTCGAAATGGCCGACGGCGGGACTCTGTTTCTCGACGAGATCGGGGACATCTCTCCGAAGCTGCAAGTGGACTTGCTGCGCGTGCTGCAGGAGCGCGCGTTCTATCGCGTGGGCGGCTCCAGCGAAGTGCGGGTGGACGCGCGTGTCATCGCCGCCAGCAAAGTGGACCTGCGGGAAGCAGTGCAGCAGGGGCGTTTCCGCGACGACCTGTACTACCGGCTGAACGTGATTGAAATCCACGTGCCGCCCCTGCGCAGCCGGCGCGAAGATATTCCCTTGCTGGCGCACCACTTCCTGGAGCGGCTGGCGCCCGAGCTGCGAAAAGAAATCTCGGACATCTCGGAAGGCGCCCTGCGGCTGCTGATGGACTACGCCTGGCCGGGCAACGTGCGCGAACTGGAGAACTCGGTGGAACGGGCCATGGTCACCTGCCGGGGCCACGTGCTGACGGAGGACGATTTTGCGTTCCTGGCCCGCGCGGGCAACGGGCACACCTGGACGCCTCCCGACGTCAGCCTGGAGGAGATGGAGAAGTTGATGATCGAGGCGGCGCTCGACCGCAAGGGCGGCAACGTCAAAGAGGCGGCCGTCGGATTGGGCATCGACCGTTCGACGCTGTACGAGAAGATCAAGCGCTACGAAATCCGCCGCTGACGGCGGTGCTGTCCGCCAGCGGTCCATCCAACGGCTCAGCCCTGGCCAGCCTCTGAAGCATAACGCCCAGGAGTCTGCACTACCATGGATGGAATGTATCTACGCACGCTTGGACTCACGGCCGTTGCGCTCACCGCGCTGCTTCCAGCCTCCGCTCAAAAGAAGACGTGGACCGACGCCGAAGTGATGAAGGTTCATCGCTCCGCGTTGCTGATCGACACGCACAACGACGTCACCAGCAAGACCGTGGACGGGTTCGATATCGGCCCGCTGGCCAAGGACGGCCACACGGACGTAGTGCGCATGAAACAAGGCGGGCAGGGCGGCATTTTCTTCGCCGTGTATGTGGGCGCAGACAACGTCGAGGGGAACCGCTCGGCGCACCGAACCCTGCAGATGATCGACACCGTGCGGCACGACATCATCGATGGCCATCCGAACGACTTCGCATTCGCCGGCTCGGTGGCTGAGGTTCTGGCCGCCCGCAAGCACGGCAAGATCGCCGCGCTGATGGGCATCGAGGGCGGGCACGCGATTGAAGACGACGTGCGTCTGCTGCGCGACTACTACGCGCTTGGGATCCGCTACATGACTCTGACGCACACCAACAACAACACGTGGGCGACGTCTTCCGGCGACAAGGCGCGTCCCGAAGGCGAGCCTAAGGGCCTGACGGAGCTCGGCAAGCAAGTGGTACACGAGATGAACCGGCTGGGCGTAATGGTGGACATCTCGCACGTCTCCGACGCGACGTTTTGGGACGTGCTGGCGGCCAGCGAGGCACCGCCGTTCGCCTCCCACTCCTCGTGCCGCGCGATCTCGAATATCCCGCGCAACATGACCGATGAGATGATCCAGGCCCTGACGAAAAAAGGCGGCCTCGTGCAGATCAACTTCGGCTGTGAATTCCTGAGCCAGAAGGCGGCGGACTCTTCACCGATGGGCAACCCGGCCGCGATGGCGAAGATTCAGGCGCAATTGAAAGAGATCAAAGATCCCAAAGAACGCCATGCCGCCATGGAGAAGATCCGCGAGGATCTGAGTTCCAAAACGGTGCGCGCCACGATCGACGACGTGGTCGCGAACATCGATCACATCAAGCAAATAGCCGGTGTGGATGCGGTCGGCTTAGGGAGCGATTTCGACGGCGTTGGCTGCACTCCCGTCGGTCTGGACGACGTTTCAAAATGGCCGAATCTGACCAGAAAACTGCTCGAAAAGGGGTATTCCGCCGCTGAAATCCGCAAGATCTACGGCGGAAACCTGCTGCGCGTGATGGGCACCGCTGAGAAGACTTCCGCGCGCCTGCGAGCCAGCCGCTAAGAGACGCACGAGCCGGAAATTCGATCCAGGAGTGCCGCGGGAGACCGACCTGGGGATTGCCCCTGATTAGGATATCAGCCCACGGGCTGTTGCTGGCTCAGGCAGTGCAGTGTGCCGTAGCCGAGCACTAGATCGACGGCGTGGATACCGACCACTTCGCGATCCTTGAAGAGCTCGCCGAGAATCCCCAGCGCGACCCGGTCGTTCGGATCGTTGAAGGTCGGGACGATCACGGCGGCGTTCGAGATGTAAAAGTTGGCGTAGCTGGCGGGCAGGCGGTCGCCATCAAAGGTGATCGGCTTCGGCATCGGGAGCGCGACCACTTCGGGTTTCGATCCATCTTCCAGCCGGAAGTCCCGCACCCGCTCCCAGTTTTCCGCGAGCGGTTTGTAGTTGATGTCCTTGCGGTTGTCTTCGCGGATGAGGACCAGAGTGTTCGCGTTCACAAACCGGCAGATGTCGTCCACGTGCCCGTGGGTGTCGTCTCCGACGACGCCGCCGCCGAGCCAGAGGACGTTGGTCACGCCCAGGTACTTGCGCAGCGTGCCCTCGAATTCGCTCTTCGAGAGGCCGGGATTGCGCACCTGTGTTTGCGGGTCGAGATAGCATTCCTCGGTGGTGAGCAGTGAGCCGCGCCCGTTGACGTCGATGCCTCCTCCCTCCAGCACGAACTTGCGCTCACCGGATCGCGAATCGAACAATTGCTTGCCCAAGTGTTTGGCGGCCATTACGGGGACGCGGCGGTCTTTTTGCCAGTCCTCGTACTTTGCCCACGCGTTGAAATGAAAATGCACGATGGCCGTCTCGCGCCTGCCCTTCGAGCGCTTCACGAAGACCGGTCCGCTATCTCGCATCCAGCCTCGATTGGTGGGGTGCACGATGAACTCGACGCGCGAGAGGTCTGCGCCGGCGCGCGTGAGGTAGCGGCTGGCCAGTTTCGCTTCGGATTTCGAACCCACCAGCATTCGCACCAGCTCGCCCGCCGATATCTTCCTGACCATTTCGCCGTAGACCCAGCGGATTGTGTCGAGCTTGTCGGGCCAATCGGTCGGGTTATGCGGCCAACCGAGCCAGGTCGCGGCATGCTTCTCCCACTCGGCCGGCATGCGGTAGCCGAGCGCCGCGGGGGTTGGCTCGATTGTGTTGTTCAAACGGGACATCAATGTTGAGGATAGTTCGAGGTGCGAGCGCGCGTCTATCGCTTAAACTGATAAGTGCAGCATCGGAACTCAACCATGGCCAAGAAGACCACCACCCCCGCAAAACGCTACCGCGAAGACATGACCGAGATGCCCGACTGGATGAAGAAGAAGAAGTGCCCGAACCGCGACAAATTCATGTCCGGTCCGCGCATTCTCCCCAAGAACATCAAGGGCAAGGAGAAGCTCGCCGATCTGATCGACAGCACTTTCCTGGCATACAATTCGGCGCGCCTGAAGGAAGGCTGTCAGCTCTTCACGCAGAAGATGCTGGAGCCCGATGTGACGATTGGCATGAGTCTTTCCGGTGCATTGACGCCGGCCGGTCTGGGCTGCTCCTCCATCGTGCCCTTGATCAAGGCGGGGTTCGTCGATTGGATCGTTTCCACGGGAGCGATTCTGTATCACGACATGCACTTCGCGTTGAACTATCCGGTGATGGTAGGCGACCACAAGATGGACGACACGGAGTTGCGCAACAACGACATCGTGCGCGTTTACGACGTGCTGATCGGCTACAGCGATTGCCTGATGGCGACGGACGAGATCCTGCGAGAAATGCTGATTCAGCCCGAATTCCAGAAGGAAATGGGCACGCCTGAATTGCATTATCTGCTGGGCAAGTACTGCGCTGAGTGGGAACGTAAAGCGGGACTAAAGGACGTCTCCGTGCTGGCGGCGGCTTACCGCGCCGGCGTGCCTTGCTTCACTTCGTCACCCGGCGATTCCACCATCGGAATGAACGTCGCCGGCGTGGAGTTGCGCGGTAACAAACTGCGCCTGAATCCCTCGATCGACGTCAACGAATCGACGGCCATCGTGCTGGCGGCGAAGCGTTCCGGTGGCAAGAGCGCCGTGGTTCTCTGGGGCGGCGGCAGTCCGAAGAATTTCATGCTCCAGACCGAGCCGCAGATCCAGGAAGTGCTGCGCATTAAGGAATTTGGCCAGGATTACTTCCTGCAGGTGACTGACGCGCGGCCCGACACGGGCGGCCTGAGCGGCGCCACGCCGAGCGAGGCAGTAAGTTGGGGCAAGGTGGATCCCGACCGTCTGCCCGACGCGGTGGTCTGCTACACCGACACGACCATCGCGATGCCGCTACTGACTTACTACGCGCTCTCACGCCGCCCGGCCCGCAAGCTGCGCCGGTTGTACGACCAGCGCGGCGCGATGGTGAAGGCGCTCACTAAGGAGTACTTCGCCCACAACAAGGTGAAGATGCTTGACGGTTCAGCGCCGGAACTCGACTAGAGCGCCAAGCCGCTGCTTTGAACCGTGGGACTTGAAGCGGATTGGCCTCGGCGGGGTTAGCCTCCGCTCCAGGCGGCTGCATGCGCCAAGAGGAGCGGAGCATGTGTCAGCGAGCTTGACAGAGCCTATCCCGCTCAGAATGCGATCGCGAGTATCACTTCGGGCACCAGCCGAAACGGCTGTGGGAGGACACGCCCGGCCAAGCCAGCCGGCAATTCGGTGCAATCTGGACCGAAAGTCTCGTTTGAGACATGGCCGAGTTGAAGAACCGGGGACTCGTTGTTGATGCTGTCTGCATGCTGAATCTGCGCCCGTCGTCGTTGACTGCCGGAAAGGTCGAGGTCCCTTAGGAGGCGAGGGAGCTGTTTGGCCAGGAATGCGTTGCCGATGTTAACATGAAGGGGCGACGGGCAGCAGAGCTTGGACCGGCAGGTTCTGAGTTCCAATTACCATGCGATTGCATGGGCAGGTTCCAGGCTTGTCCAGTGCGAATCCAGCGCGGCACGAGAGTTCAGCTGCTGGGATGGTCTGTCATTGGTTGCAACAAAAGGTCGCCGGCGTAGCTCAGTAGGTAGAGCATCTGATTTGTAATCAGAGGGTCGCAGGTTCAATTCCTGTCGCCGGCTCCATAAACCAGTCTCGGACCTGCAACCCCTCACAGGATGACGGGCTTGGGCGGTATGCGGGACGGCCCCAGTTCGCACACGGCGACATGGATTGCACTACCCGGTTCTTCCTCGGGGATGTGGTGGGGGCTTCCGAAGTGGTCGAACCTTTCGAACTCCAGAAGGCCGTACTCCAGAAGGAAGCCACGCATACGAAAGATTTGGATTTCCCGGCCAACCACCGCCCTGAGCGAGGTGGTGCAATCCGACTCATTCATGCGTCGCAAATGGCTATTGCATGTTCGGATCGGAGTTGACGCGGCGCACGGATCGGTCGCGCGTTGCTGTGGCCAGGATGCGTTCGCCCCATCCGTAGGTAAACCAAAGCTGGTAACGCACCTTGAGGCGCCGAACGCGTTGATCCGAGTGTGCTGTTGGCCGCGGACCGCGCCGTTCGCTTGCCCACTTTTCGTTTCCGACCCCAGTGCTTCGAATTCGCGCCGGCGGCGGGAGTGCGGCCCTCCACGTGCTCAACTGCTCGACGCTGGCCCTCACCGGCCACCTGGGTGTAGGCGCCAAGAATCATAGCAGGCGAGGCATGCCGCAGTTGCCACTGGATATCCTTCCTGATGGTGCCGTTGTGTGCGAGCATTGCCCTGCTGAAGCGGAACATCTGATCGTTCAACAGGCGTACGAGCGTTGACGGATGGCGTGCCGAGATTCGACGAGCGCAATCAGTACCGCCCTTCGGTCAGAGGGTGCACCTGCCCCATCTCCAATTACGCGATCGGCAACCCCCACTTAACTGAGGATGGACCTGCGATTGACGACCGGTTCGAAATGCTCCAATCCAGAGGAAATGCGCAGGAACCAGGTAGAAAGGCTCAACCACGTGGGAGCCCGGCAGGAGCGCATACAATTTGGGGGGGTGAGGAGACTTGCAGGCCAGGAACTGGCTCCCACTTTGCCGTTTTCAGCTTGTTGGCATGGTTCCAGAAGATCGGGGCCGCGTTCGCGGCCCCGTATCCCCGACTATCGAGATTGAAGAGGCTCAAACCTCCCTATTGCTGGCGGGAATCAATCGTCGCTGTCGCGTTTGGGAGCGCCCGTATTGACGACAGACATTGCCTCCAAGTAGAGCCGCTTCTGCGCCTGCTTGTAACTGCGAGCATTCAATCGGTGCTGCTGTGCCGCGGTGGCGTGCAGTTCGTCAGCCTGGATTGAGAGCCGTGCCAGCATTCCGAGACGAAGGCTGTCGCGATCGGGAGAGGAAGTGTCGAGGCGTGAGGAGAGTCTCCAGATCTTCCCGCCCTCGGGGTGGGAACGGTATGTCACCGTCCGCGTTGGCGTGAAACTCGCCGCGGGGATCTTGTTGTAAGAGCCCTGGAACAGGTCACGCAAGTCCGTGGCGATCAGGTCATGAATATTGTTTGGAGGCAGCCCCAGCAGCAACTCCTCCGTCTTGACGATGGAGGCCGTGGAGTAATGGCGCAGCCCGATGTAGCCGGGTTTGGCGAAGGGGCTCACCACAACAAGGGAGTTGCGGTGCGGGTGGATGTGGTCGAGCGAAGACTGAGAGTCGTCGTAAGTGATGAAGATCGCGCTGCCGGTATTGGTTGCCGCGTCGTAGTATACGGGGCTTTGCATTATGTGCTGGACGATCATGCCCATGCCGACATCGCCGTCAGCCACCTGTTGCATCGGTCCTGCGGTGACCACTGACTTGTTAGGCGCCTGAACACCGCCCGTGTGGTCGTTGGGCACATAGATGTAAAGCAACTGCGGCAGGGTATCGGCAGCGAGCATGTTGTCGAAGTCCTGAATGAACTCCTGCGCCCGGCGCTGGTCAGAAATGTTGAAGTTGTAACCAGGGTAGTTGCGGTCCAGGCGAGGCTCGCCATTGGAATTACGGCCTCCGAGAATCGCCAGAACCGGCAGGGAGAGGAAGTACGACTGGCCCAGCCCGAGCGTAGGCGAATCGACATCGCCGACATTCTGCAGCGGCACAACCAAGCTCGCATTATCGGCCTGCAGGGCAGGATAGCCGAGCTTCCCGCTGGGTTGGTCATTCAGCGTTGTCGGCGCGCTCGACCCAGTATCCGTTCCCTCGATGCGGATCAATGCACCGTAGTCTTTGAAACTGACGCCATTGCGCGCCGCATTGTTGAAGATGTATCCACTCTCCGGGTAGTCCTCGGGCTCGAAGTTCTTGTTGACCAACAGGCCCCGCCCGCTCTTCACCAGTAGCGTCTTTTCGGTGTAATCCGTGGCGGTGCCGGAAGCGCAGAACTGGTGGCCAGCATCACTTTCTTCCGAGTCGGAGTAGAAGTTTGCGGCGGTGGCGAAGTTCGTCGCCAGCCACTGGTAATTCAGCGATACGCCAGTGTATTGCTTGTTTGTATAGGGTTTGCCGGTCTTGTCGTTGAAGGTCGTGCTGGCAAACACTCCGAAATGGCCGGCTTGATTGCCCAGCATGGAATCGAACGTCTTGTTCTCATGGAGGATGAAGAAGACGTGCTTGATCTTCTGGGAAGCACCGCCGCCGGCCGGAACTACTGAAGTGTCCGAGGGCGAGTTCAGGGCGAAGTTGTTCGCCAGTACGGTCGTGTTATCCACAATCGTGGATTTCAGGTTGACCTTCTGAACTGTGCCAAACATGTAGTTGCTGTCGACTCCGCTGAATGACGCAACTCCCGTCGTTGCGGCAGCCTGGGTCGTATCGGTAGCGGGATTGATGTCCTCCGCGATGCCCTTGGCCGAGGCAATGTAGAGCGCGCTGCCATCCTGGCTGACGGCCAGCGCCGAGGGAAACCACGCGGTAGGAATGCGGCCAAGTATGGCGGGCTTGAGCGGATTCGTCACGTCGAGCACGGCTACAGAATTCAGACCGGCTTCGGCAACGTACAGGCGGGTGTTGTCCGGAGACACGCTCAGCGCATTCGGATACGTCCCGTGGATCTTCGAGCGGGAGGATTGGTTCTGAAAGGTGAGTGGTGATAGGTCGAAGTCGGGCAGCTTCCTGGCATTGTGAACCAGCATCATGCCTAGGCTGTCGTCGTTGGACTTGGCAACGAAGAGTACCTCGATGTCGCCCTTGCGCACAATCGCGGTCGCCGAGGGGTGAGTTCCGCCGACCTGGCTCTCGGCGTCGATGTCGGTGCCGTGGTAGATCGAGCCCAGCGGTTCCAGCAAGGCCCCATTGCCGCCCGGTGCGGCGAGGATGGATACGGAAGAGGTCTTGGGTGCCGGACCGCTGGTATCGGTCACAGGGACATAGAAGCCACCGGGCTGATTCACTCCGCCGTCAAAGAAGCCATCCAACGCGCCTCCGCCCGTTGGAGAGAGCGCTACGAGATTGCCGTTCGAGTCGTACTGCGGGTTCGCGAACTTGTATGCGGTGACTCCCCAATTGGATACCATAACCCGGTCGCCGGCCTTGCTGACTGAGACGGAGTAAGGGAAGTAGCCAACCGGGATCTGTTTTACCACCGACATCGCGGCCGTATCAATCACGGCTACACTGTTGTCTCCGTTGCAGGCGACATACAAGAACCTACCATCTGGACTGAGTGCCGAACCGGCGGGGAAGCTGATGTGATCGCCAGAGCGGGACATTCCTGAAGGAACGGGTGGCAGGTTGCCGTTGGCATCCTTGGTCGTGAACGCCGCGGAGGGCGCATGGTTGCTCACAAACCCCGCGTTGTTCGGCGTGATCGGGGTGATCACGACATGCGCTGGAGTAGCGGCGGAGATCGTGCCAGTCGAGGAAATCGTGTAGATCTTGACGTCGTTGTCGGGCCCACCCGAAGCCCATACTGTGTAAGGGCCCGCGCCGGTGGCCTGCAGGCCGATGAAGTATGCCCCGGTAGCAATGGAGGAGACGACGGCCATGCTCGAAGTGTCCACGACCGAGAGCGAGTAGAAGCCCGAATTGGCCGTACTCTGGAGCGAAGCGAACCCGCCCTCGCGTTCGTCGTCGTTAGTCGTCACCAGGTATCGACCATCCGGCGTTAAGGCAAGTCCGAGAGGATTCATGCCGACTTGCGCCACCGTGCCCGCCGGCTTGATGATGCGGCCGTTGGGCAGAACGCCATTGTAGTAGCTGCCGAATTTGCTCGGCCCAGCGAAGAGTTCCGCCGCCGAGAAGACTCCCTTTTCAGAGGTGCCGTATACGGGTGCGGTGATTGCCCCCCAGTTCGTCACATCGATTACCGGACTCTGCGCGTATCCAACCGGCACAACCAGTGCGGCGGCCAGAAGAATGGAAACTACCCCGCGCAGGGGACGGAAGCTGAGATTACTCGCTTTGCTTTGATTCATCCGGTTTGTCCTTTCAGGCGGTCCGCGGTTGCTTTCTCTGAAGCTCGCGCCGCGCGTGCTGACCCGCAGCACGCCGTGTAGACGATAGCGTGGTGACATGAATCTGAGATTAGGGATCGGTTACTACTGTGTATATACGCTTAACATCGTGATCGCATCCGATCCGCCGATTGCTTGACGAGTAATCGAAGAGGTACTTCCGTGGTGGGCGCGAAGAGCCTCGACCACTGGTTCTCAGCGATCGCCCAGGTTAGCGCACGCTTACGGTCGCTTCATGGCCAGCGCTATGGGCAGACGCTACGTGCCCGACTGGAGGGGTTGAGGTTGGATGATTGATAGTGCTGTACCTGCTGATTGTGCTCTATTTGTGATCCAGGATTAACTTCGCTTTGGCAGACTGAACGCTTATCTGATGTCCCCGGAGGTCGGTGTGCGTCTGTTCCCGTTCGTCTGCGCCATTCTTGTTCTGGCGGCACAAATGGATGCCCAGTCCGGCCGCTCAGCGCTTACCGGCACGGTTCGTGATCAAAGCGGCGGGTTCATTCCGTCGGCGGTGGTGCGGGCCGTACAGCCGGCTACTGGACTAGTGCGAGAGACAGTCACCAACAATGAGGGCAACTACCAGATCGGAGGGATGCCCGTTGGCCGTTACCGGATCACAATCGCCAAAGCCGGGTTTGCTCCGCTCAGTTTCGAGGAGGTGGATCAGCCGATTGGGCTGACTCGAACGCTTGACGCGACGCTTACAGTCGCCGGTAAGGGGGACCAAGTGGCCGTTGTGGCGTCCCTCGTGCAACTTGACCAGACGACCGCTTCGCTGGGCGGTCGTATCGAGCGGCAGCAGGTCGCAGGGTTGCCCTTGAATGGACGCAATTGGTCGGGCATGACGGCATTGGTCCCGGGAGCGATAGACTCCGGCGGCAGCAACATGAAATCCATCCGCTTCGCTGGCCGTGCGCTCGACGACAACAACTTCACGTTGGATGGTGTAGACGCGACCGGCGTTCTCAACCAGGCCCAGCGCGGGCAAGGACGATTGACGATTCCAACCGAATCGATTTCGGAATTCCGCGTCGAGTCGATGCTCTACGCGTCGGAGCTGGGCGGAGCCGCGGGAGGGCAGGTGTCCATCGCCTCGCCTTCCGGCACGAACCAGTTTCATGGCAGCCTGTTCGAATACTTTCGCAACGACGTCCTCAACGCTCGCACACCCTTCGACCCGGCCGAGCGCCCGCCTTTCCGCTTGAACCAGTACGGCGGCAGTTTAGGTGGGCCGATCGCGCATGACCGAACATTCTTTTTCGTCGATTACGAGGGCTATCATCAGCGATTGGGGCAAACGCTGACAGGCTTCGTGCCAAGCGACGCTTTCCGCAGATCGGCCGTCGATTCTGTTGCCCCCATTCTCACAACCTACCCGGCGGGAAACGGGCCCCTGGTTGACCCAAATATAGCGACTTACCGATTCCAAGGATCGCAAAACGTCGATGAGAACACAGGCATGGCGCGTGTGGATCACAGCTTTCGAGGTAGCCTAACCGGATTCGTGCGATACAACGTGGACGAGGCTTTGTCGCATGTACCTATAGGCAACATCGGGCTCCGGCAGAACATCGACACGCAGCCGCAAAACGGCGTTGCCGAAATTCTCCATACGTTATCGCCGCGAATGACAAATGAATACAAATTCGGGTTCAATCAGGAGATCACGCACACAGTGAATCGCTCGCCGCTGGCATACACGATTTCAGCTCCTGGGTTCAGTCCCATTACGGCCGGGTCTACTAAGGATGAACGAGGCGCGACACTATCCGGAATCGACAACCTGAGTCTGGTGCGCGGCCGTCACGTGCTGAAAGCCGGCGTCGAGTTGCGCTATGTGGAGATGGGCCAGGGGAATTCATTCAGCGGCACGATAACGTACTCCACGCTGGCAAATCTAGCGGCGAACAAGCTTGACAAGGGTACCCAAACCGCATTACTGCCGATGAAGCATCAGCGCAAGACGCAGGTTTTCGCCTACGTGCAGGACGAATACAAACTCACGCCTAACCTCACTCTCAACATGGGATTGCGTTACGAGTTTTACAACGTGTTCCACGAGACCGAAAATCGTGCAATTCCATTTGACTTTGCGACATGCGGGCCGCCAGGCTACTGTGCTCGAGGCAGTGACTTCACATTTCCGAATCTCCATGACCTCGACCCGCGCGTTGCGCTGGCTTGGTCTCCAAAAGTACTCAAAGGAAGAACGGTGGTTCGAGCGGGAGCAGGCATCTACCACGGGGACGGGCAACTCGACGACCAGAACCTGCCGATCGCTAACGACGTGCACAGGTACAGCCTGACGCGGGTCAGTTTTCCCTCGTTATCCTATCCGATCGATTCGTATCTTCAGCAAGCAACGGGTGTGGTGACGCCGCGGTTGCTCGATCGCAAGCGCAAGGACATGTACGTAAGCCAGTGGGGGGTATCCCTGCAACAGGATCTCAGCCATAGCTTGATGGGCACGCTTTCGTATGCGGGCAGCAAAGGCACAGACTTGTTGACGACCAGCGATGTAAATGCCATCAACCCGGCGACCGGTGCACGACCATATCCAAACTTCGGGATCGTCGAATACCGGGGCAACACGAGTAACAGCGACTACAACGCGCTCCAACTCTCCGCACAGCGGTACTTCCAGCGGGGGCTCTCGCTCGGTGCGAACTACATGTGGTCGCACTCGATCAACGACGGTTCGATTGGCGGAGGCGAAGCCGTCTTCCCGCAGTTCCTGAATTGCCGGGCGTGCGAACGCGCATCGAGCGACCAGGACGTAAGGCACGTGTTCACGACCAATTCCGTTTATTCACTGCCCTTCGGACAGGGTAGGCGTTACCTGGGTGCCCGTAGCATCGGGCGAGTGTTGCTGGGCGGTTGGCAACTCGCGACCATCGCCTCGGCGCGCAGCGGGTTGCCGGTCAACGTAACCGTGGATCGCGGTTCGAGCGACCTGATTGACGGGTACAATACGAATCAACGCCCGAACATATTACCAGGTGTTGCACTGACGCCGGCGGACGGATCGTCACCGGGCCTTTGGATCAACCCGCTGGCCTTCGCAGTGCCCGCAAATGGCGCCTGGGGCAACGCAGGCCGCAATCTGGTGCGTGCACCGCCGGCTTGGCAAGTGGATCTAAACCTCAGCCGGAGGATCCCGGTTACGGAGACGGCCAGTTTGCAGGTCCGCGCTGAAGTGTTCAATCTATTCAATCACCCGCAATATGGCTCTCCTCTCGCGGACATTTCCGCACCATCAACCTTCGGTCGAATAACAACACTGGTCAACACCGGACCCACAGGAACCAGCACACCCCGCCAGATTCAATTTGCTTTGCGGTTGGGGTTCTGACCCACAGCGTGAAGCGGGGGCTCGCCGACGCCCAATAGCCTCCAAGTCCGGCTTCATTGCGATCTGGGTGCGGGACGTCAGCCGCGCTGCACAGTGCGCTGCGAAAAGCTGCCAGAGTAACTGAGAGAGTCACCAACGGACTTGGCGCGGGCTCGCTTAATCCAGTAGTTTCAGCTTTATGTTTCGGAAGGTGATCTCGTAGCCTTCCGCTTCCAGGCCGAGGTATCCTCTGCGCAGGGCGATTCCCTCTATCTCGTTCACTAGCATGCCGTTGACCGAGAGCGTGATCTTGTCGCCCTGTACGCCCACTTCGTAGAGATTCCATTCGCCGGCCGGTTTTACCCGGTTTTCTTTCATCTGCTTGATCAAGTTAAATGACCCGATGGCTCCAGCTGTGAGGTTGGTTCCAAACAGATAGCCTCCTGTGGGACCAGTTTGTGCCTGCACCCATAGCTCTCCGAATCTCGACAGCCGCACTCCGATGCCACTGTTGTATTTCTTGGGCTCTTCGGCTCTTGGAGTGAAGCGCCATTCCACCTGAAGCACGAAATCGCCGAGTTCCTTGTCGTAGCGGAGCCATTCGTGGCCACCCTCACCGGTGCAGATCAACGTCTGCTCAGCTGCGTCAACGCGCCACTGCAGTTTGGGTTTCAGCCCATCCACCGGTGGGATCGGAATGCGGATCCAGCCTTTCAGGCTTTCATCCGGGAGGATGCTGACCCAGTCGCCTGCCATGGCGACGCCGGAGCATAGGAGAATTCCGAGGGGTATCGTGCAGGCAATTCGGGCAAGGAGATTCAGTCGCATGTATCAATCCTACGGCCTCGAGGCCGCTTGTAGAGCGGGGGAGCTTTCAGCGACCCGGGCTTCACTCGATCTGAAACGTCCCAAAGTAGCGTGCGATTTGGAGACCGCCCTTCACGCGGGAGCCCGTTCCGTGTCCTGAGCGGCAAGGTCAGAGGGATGAATCCATCACCATGATAGACGTGAGGCGTAGCGCCACCGTGCTGCCGCTACGTTTCAAGAAAACAGGCCGGAACGAACGAAATGTCGCTTGCCTCCCGCACAGCCAGCCGGATCTGCGATTCGAGGATGTCGCGGGGCACAGGATTGCGATAGTCCCGAAGGGCTTCAGCTATGGCGGCAAACGGATCCAGGCTGGTGGTCCGTGAGATGCGGTAAATCTTGACCGCTAAAGCCTCCGCAGCGCCAGGCGTCAGCAGCGCAGGCACCACGGTTTCGATGGCAGCGAAACTGCTGTCTCCGATCTCCATGCCGCGCGCACGGCAAAGTGCCTGGATCAGATCGAAGCCCTCTCTCGCCGTGGTCGTGGGGAACAGCGGGATCTTTACGTCGATACGTCCGGGGCGCTTCAGATCGACCTCGATCAGGTCGGGGCGGCTTGAGGCGAGAACCCAGATGATCTTGCCGCGGTTGCCGCTGCGCCCCATCTCCTCAGCGAGCATCGAGTAGACGCGCCCCGAAACGCCAGAATCGCTGGTTGCTGAGTCGCGCCGGCCCAGCGCCTGGTCGGCCTCGTCCACGAACACGTAGCAGCGCCCAAGGGCGTGAAGCAAACGGAAGATCTTCTCGAGATTGCCTTCCGTGGAGCCTACCCACTTGTCGCGGAAGTTCTTCATCTTGACGATGGGCACTCTGGCTTCTCCGGCCAGACATTCGACCAGGAAAGTTTTGCCCGTGCCGACCGGACCGCAGATCAAGTAGCCCTTTGGAAGCGCATTCAGGTCGCTCTGCGCCCACAGCGTGAGGTCCTGGCGTAGCCACGCCTTCACCTTCTCCAGCCCATAGAGGTCGTCAAGCGTGCGCTGAGGCTCGATGAATTCAATCAGCCCGTTACAGTCATTCTCGACGATCGACTTCTTGAGACTCACGACATCGCCCGAATCGAGCTTCCTTCTGACATGCGCCTTGGCCAGGATCGTCCGCTCCACCGCCCCGAGCGTCGCGCCGGTGAGCTGTGCCGCAACCGCGGGGATGGCCCCCTCATCGACGACGCCAGGATGCTGCGCCGCCAGCAATTCCAACGCGCTGCCGAGGTGTTCCGTTATCGGAAGCGGCACCCGGATTCGAGAGGTGCGCAAGTTGTTGGCCACCAGCGGATGCAGGTCGTGCAGGTTCTCGCAAACCAGGAATGTCGCCAGCGTGTGCCCCGTCAACAGGTCTTCGTTGGCCCAGTCGCGGATGAGCGTGACCATGGCGCCTAATTCATAGTCCGTCGATGCCGGCGTTGCCGGCATCACAAGATCCGCGCCAAATACGATGCAGGCAACTTGCAGCCGCGCTTGGTTGAGGCGTGCCAGGTTGGCGCAATACCGGAAGTAGTGCGTCAGCAGATCGACGGCCGCCCGGGGCGCTCGGGGCAAGGCCGGCGCGTCCTTCATGTTTGGCCAGTTGGAAAACGTCTGGCCGCCTTTGTCGATCCTGATCCCGCTGCCCAGATCGTAGGAGAGCACGACGTCGAAGCGCGGAAGTAGAACATCCAGCAGGAAGCTCTTGAGGTCCCCGATGCGCGGCTCGAGCGCCGCTGGAATCAAGATGCGATCCTGAACGTCGCCATGGACGATGAATTGGTTGGAAGCGTTGCTTTCGTAAAGCTCGATGAGTTCGACCGCCCAGGCCGGCAGGAGCGGCGCGACTTTGGTCTCGCTCGCGGCCACTACTGTGCCTCCGTGGTTCCGGTCGTCTTGGCAAGCGGCGCTCCGAAGGCGTGATCGAGGTCCGAAACCGCCGACTGGGATTCACCGAAGATCGAGGCGCCCGCGAGGTTGGTAGCCAACTCGATGTCGGTGGCGATCGTCTGGGGCTTGCCTTGGATAATCGCGTTCTCGATCATCAGGTCCAGTTGCGCTTCGATTCGAGTGAGGTCGCTCTCGACCTCCTCGGTCGATTGTGCGCGGCGCGCTATGTTGGCGAGGCGCTCGCGCAGGATGTTGATGGTCGCTGTCCGAGACTGCCGCAGCGAGTCCGAATCGCTTGCGTCCTTGTTCCCCGCAGTTAGCAGCTCAATGCGTTTCTGAAGGTCCACTTCGGTTTCGGCGCTCTTGGTCGAGAGTAGATTGTGCTCCGCGACCAGAAGTTTGAGATAGACCCATTCCAGCCGCCATAAGGCGTCTCTATTCGCCTCGAGCACAAACTCGTCGGCCTGCTGGTTGCGAAAGATCTCGGACACCTGGCGGCACTTCGCGGAGAGTCGAAGGAGTCGTTGCTGCGACTCTGCCGGGAGAGTCGTGATCAGCAGTCGGCGTTTCTGCTCGGCATCGTTTTCGTCGAGTCGCACGTCAGCCGCTTCGACCAACTTCTGAAAGCGCGGATTGGTCGCAAGCAGGAAGAGCAGGGCGGTTTCCAGGCCTACCCCCAGCAGCCAGAACGTGGGCTCGGCGAATCCCAGGATTCCCAAGCCGACGACGCCCAATAAGTTCACAGGTACCTGCCCCAGAGCCGGCACCGGCACTCTTAAGAAGAACGCGGCTTTGATATAACGCAACACGTCAATGAAGGCAGTCCGTCAACAGGCTCTCGACGCCTTCAGTTCTGTTCCGGGAGGCCCGGTTCCCGGGTCTTGGCCGGGCCCATTGAACGGGTGGATGGGTCGGCGACCGGGTTGCCCGGAGTGGGGGATTCGAGCGTGATGCCTTCCTTTGCTGCGAAGTCGGCCAGAGCCTGATCCTGGAGTGCGTGCGTCTCGGCTTCCTTCACCTCGACCTGCGACATGTCCATTGAGTCGCGCGCCACGCGGACGCGGCCAGCGGCCTTTTCACGCTCCGATTCGACCATCCCCGACAAGCGGTCCAGGGTGTCGCCCGCGCCTCCGATCTGCGACACCATGCCGGAAGCCATCTCGGTCAACTCGGCCATGGCACGCTTCATCTTCAGGTCGCTGATGCCGGCTCGGAGGGTCTCAATCTTTGCTTTGGCCGTAGACACGGCCACGTCCCGGGAACGGATCAGCTCTTTGTAGGTCGTCTCGGCCTGCTCCAATTGCCGCCGGTTCTCTTCGAGTTCGCGCTCGACTGTCTGCAGTCGCAGGGCATACTGCCCCGCGGCATCGCGATTGCCGGCCCGCAGATTGGCGCCGGCCTTGGCGCGCAGATCCCGCTGCTCGCTCTCCTGTTTCCGCACCTGCGTCATTAGCCGCTCGCACAAGCCTGCGTGTGATACCAGACCCTGGTTGTACTGTGCAATCTGCTTGCGCAGGTTCTCAGTTTCCACTTCAAGGAGTGCTTCCGGATTCTGCTTTTCAAGGCCTGAAATGAAAAGGCTCAGGAAGCCACGGAACAAATTCGCGATTCGGTTGAACATACAGTCAAAACTCCC
This sequence comes from uncultured Acidobacteriia bacterium, assembly GCA_903909435.1. Classification (GTDB taxonomy): domain Bacteria; phylum Acidobacteriota; class Terriglobia; order Bryobacterales; family Bryobacteraceae; genus CAIVVT01. The sequence continues at coordinate 64,922 of CAIVVT010000157.1, forward strand.
GCGCTCCACTCACAACACCCATCATCTGCCCGCCTGCGTCCGCTGCCAACTGGTCAGCAGATTGTTCACGACCTCGGCCCGGGGCGGCTCGCAGATCCTGCCCACGTCAATCTGCACACCGTACTTGGCGAATTGCACGAACGGACTTCCCGGGAACTTTACCGGAACACTCGGGTTGCCGGGCCGGAAGCCGTGGATCAACGATTCCTTCTGCACGCGCTCGCTGAGCAGAAAGTCCAGGAACGCCTGTGCGGCCTTACGCTGCTCCGGACTGCTCCACGTGGCGTTGAGGATGTAGTAGGGCGTGTCGTTCCAGGCGTTGTATTCAGGGTAAACTACCCGCAACTGTCCCCAGCGCCCCTCGGCGTTCCGCAGGTAGTCCATAGCGACGCTTTCGTAGACCAACAGGGTGTCATAGGATGACGGCCCCTTCAGCACCATCTCGCGCATCATGTTACCCGTGCTGTCGGAAGTGCCCGCGACGCCGCGTTCCAGTTTCTCCAGCCATTCCTGGAATTGGACGTTGACGATGTCCTTCAGTGTCAGGTCACGCGCCTTTCCTGAATACGAGTACGCCGCCAGAACCAGAGTCATCACGCCCGAGTTCGATTGATTGGGCTGCGTATGGCCAAATTTGAAGAACCCCCACTCAGGCTTGGCCGCAATCGCCTCCCATCCGCCCTTCTGCTGCTGAGCTTCGGCGATCGTGGCAAAGGAAAGCTTCTGGTACTTCTTCACAAACTCCACATAGCGCTCCTCCCACATGACGAACACCATCGGGGTCAGGGCCAACGGCTCTTCCCGCACGATCGGGTTAGTGTTGTACTTCAGCTGCCAGTCCGTGACGAAGCTCTCCTTGTAAAGCGAACTTGCGGGCGACCACACGTTGATGCGCTGATCCCCGGCGAGCACGGCACGTGCTCCGTCCAGCGAGCCCATTGGAATCAGATTGATCCCGATATCGCGCCCCTGTGAAGTGTTCGCGAACTCGCCGACGGCCCACTCCAGCCAGCGCTTCTTCTCCGTCCCATATGCGATTCCGATTTGCACGGCGGCGCCTGAGGGGTTCACGGCCACGCCCGCGGTTCCGGCACCGCTCCCGCCGAAGGGCCAACGGATGCCGGCAGTCTTGCCAAAGCGGTAGAACGCACCGGCCAGGCAGGCTGCGACGAACAGAAAAATGAACAGTTTTCCGAGCAGAGTGAGCTTTGGTCCGTCAGCCATTGTGTCCTCTAAAAGAAGGTCGAAACGTCGCGAAATACGCTGACAATGGTGTCCGGATTGCCTTCGTAGGACTTGGCCTGAGTTGCTTCAGCAAGCTGCCTCAACAGGTCCTTGCGCGCATCCCGGCCGTAGGCAATGGTGAAGACCCGGATCGTGTTGGTCTCCCCGTTAAAGCGGACCAGTTCCAACAGCTTGTCGAACCGAATTTTGCTGTTGGTATCCTCCCCGTCCGTGAGCACCACAACAGCCTGTATCTTCTTGCCTTCGCGGCGACTGGTCTTCAGCAGCCTGTAGGCTTCCTCAATCGAATCGTAAAGATTCGTTTCGCCGCCTGCGAAGAGGGACTCGATCTGCGCGTTCGCCTTCCGCTTGCCGTCCGGCCCCATCGGGGTATTTTGAATGGCCCAGGCGTAGCCCGTATTGAACGGGAGGAACGACAGCGTGTCGGCGTCGCTCATGATCGATATGAATTGCTTCGCGCCGCGTTTCGCATTTTCGAGTTTGCCCTGCTCATTCATACTGCCAGACGTATCGAGCACGAGCACCACCTCGGAGGTCTTCTTCTTCGTTTGCCAGAGCTTGAGGATTCTATCGATAACCTCGACCGCGGGAACTTCAAGCGTGGTCTTCGGTTCGCTCGGGTCGATTCCATGCTCCGGATCCAGTGGCGCTCCCGCCTTCACATCGACGGATGCGGGGCGGAAGCCATATGTCAGGGCCCGTTCCTGTTGCGGCTTTTCGAGCAAATAGTGGATATACAGCGCCGCCGCTTCCCTGTGCTCTGGAGTTACCCAGTCCCTTTCGACAATACCGATTGGATGATCGCTCCAGAACGTACCCTCCTTCGGGTAGATGGCAACCACGGGGAAGGCGAGGCTCTTCTCAGCGTAGGACTCCACTACCATGCTCTCGTAAAGCACAGCGGCGGAAAGATACTCGGGGCCGTTAGCGAACATCCTGCGGCCGAAAAACCCGGTGGAACTGCCGTAGTGCACAACCGATTGCTCAATGGCGCCGACGAATTCACCCGTCGCCGGTTTCTGAACATCGGCCAGCGAAAGGTCCCGCGTTTTGCGCACGGCGGCGTAGGTTTCCGCGAGCAGGGAGATCAGTCCGCTGTTACTGTATTCAGGGTGTGTGTGGCCGAACTTAAAGCGGCCCCATTGCGGGAAGTTGTAAGCGGCCCAACCGGTCTGGCTGCGGGCCAACGCTAGAATGTCTGCCCAGCCCACGGGCTTGCCTGGCCAGCCGAGCGCCTCCGCCATGGGCTTCCACATGGCAATTACGACCGGTGAAAGCACCAGGTTATCCGTGCTTGCCACCAGATCCTTGCCCGTGCTGGTGCGCGATTGGGCATTGGCCAGTTTTATGAACGCCGCCGATGCGGGGCTTAGGATGTGCGCTTTCAGGCGCCCGGTAAGTACCTCATCGATGCTTTCGCCCGATCCCATCGGCAGCGCTGTAACGAAGATCGGCTTACCACCGGCCGTCCTGCGGCCACTTCGGTTGAAGCCGTCAGTGACATCGGCGATCCACTTCTCCTTCTCCGACCCGAACGGGAAGACCAACTCCACGCCGCCAAGCGGGGCGGTCGCCTTGGATTCGGCCGGAGGAGGTGCGGCGCTTCGCTTGCAGCCGACCGCAGAGACTGAAACCAGCAACAAGCAGGCTGCCGCAGCCAGCGCGAGAATCAAGCGGACCGTGAAGCGCCGTCTGCCACTCGGGCGAAACGCCTCGGAATGTATCATCTTATTCCTCGCTAAGTGCTCACATTTTACCCTCTGACTCACACTCGAAAGGTTTCAAACGTGTTTCAAAGAGCGCCTCAAAGCAAAAACAAAGTCTTGATCGAAGAATGCGTAGGGATTCCCAAACGCGTGGGATCGGACGGACTAGCCAAATGGCACGGTGGCTCCCGGACTCGATGCTGCTGGCCGTACAGGTGCGGGATAGCGAGATCGTAATTCAGCGTTTTGTCGCGGACGATTCATCGTCCGTAAACCTGATTGGCAGATAACTGGAGAACAATGCTCAAGTCTCGACTATTTCTACTCGTACTACTCGTCTGCGCAAACTCGCTTTACGCGCAAGTCGAAACCGCCGAAGTGCTCGGCACCGTGAGAGACAGTTCCGGTGGCGTGGTGAACAAAGCGGTGGTGACCCTGGCCAATGTGGAGACCGGAAACCAGGTAAAGTCGGCCACGGATGAAAACGGAAACTACGACTTCCTAAATGTCAAGGTCGGTCACTACAAACTGACGATTGAGGCGCCCGGCTTCGCGCTGTACACCTCGACAGGCATTTCCGTGGACGTGAACGCGCGGCGGCGCGTCGATGCCGGCCTGCAGTTGAGTAATGTAAGCCAGGCGGTCGAAGTGCAGGCTTCCGCGGACGTGCTGCAGACCGATTCCAGCGAGCACAGCCAAGTGATCAACACGCAGCAGATCGTGGAACTGCCCCTCAATGGGCGCAACTACGCCGACCTGGCGCTGCTCAGCACGAACGTTCACCGCTCTCCCATGTCGGTATTGTTCTCTGCGACCGGCACACCGCGCGAAGGGGCCTTTAACGTGAACGGCATGCGCAGCACTTACAATAACTTCATCCTGGACGGGTTGGACAACAACGCTTACTCGCCCAGCAATCAGGGCTATTCGAGCCAGGTGGTTCAGCCTTCGCCCGACGCAGTGGCCGAGTTCAAAGTGATCACCAGCAACTTCAGCGCCGAGTATGGCCGGGTCGGCGGCGGCGTGGTCAATGCTGCGTTGAGATCCGGCACCAACCAGTTGCACGGCACCGCGTACGAGTTTCTGCGAAATACGGATCTCAACGCGGTCGGCTTTCTGTTCAGCCCGGCGGTCTTTCAGAAGCCCACATTGCAGCGTAACCAGTTCGGCGCGAGCATTGGCGGACCTTTAATCAAGAACAAGCTCTTCTTCTTTGCCGACTACGAGGGCTTTCGCCAATTGCAGCGGTACTTGAACTTCGACTCGCTGCCCAGCTTGAGCGACCGCTCCGGCGTGCTGCCATCCACGGTTTACAACCCCCTGACCGGGACGGTGTACGCGGCCGGTTCGACAATCCCGGTTGCGCAACTCAACCCCTTCGCAGCCAAGGTGCTGGGCAATCTGCCTGCGCCCAACGGCCCGGGACGAGCGAACAACTACGAGGCGCTGCTCCTGATCAAGGACTACTCCGACAAATACGACACCAAACTCGACTACCAGGTGAGTTCGACGATGAGCGCGTTTCTGCGTTTCGACCAGCGCAAGGACATGCCGTACTACCAGCCCGATATCCCCGGCCCTTCGGGTGGCAATGGGAGCGGCAACATCCACGCGATCCAGCAACAGGCCGCTGCGGGCTACACCTGGGCGGTGACTCCGACGTCACTATTGGAGGGCCGGTTGGGCTTCACCCACGTACTCGCTGGGAAGACGCCGGCCTACCTCGGCAACTCCAATATGCTGGACCTCTACGGCATTCCGGGGCTGCCGACGACATCGAATATCGCCGGCGGGCTGAACTCGCAGAGCGTCAGCGGCTTCTCCCTTTTCGGCCGCCAGACCACGAACCCGCAATTCCAGAACCCGACATCGTTCAACCCCAAACTGAATTACTCCCGCATCGCTGGTTCACACGCTATCAAGGCGGGCTATGAGTTTCTGATGATCCGGACCGAGGTGCTGGACATCAACCCGCTGTACGGCGCTGACAATTACGGCGGGCAGTTCAGCAAGCCGACCTGCGCCCTTCTTGGCAATGCCTCAGGCTGCGCGATCAAGAGCGATTCGGCCAGTTATAATCTCGCCGACTTCATGTTCGGTCTGCCGAGTTCGATTGGGTTGGGGAACAATCTGGCAACCAACCTGCGCCAGCACGTACACGCTCTCTATGTCCAGGACGACTGGAGAGTGAATCAGAGGCTGACCCTGAATCTGGGCTTGCGCTACGAGTTCGCCACGCCGATCTGGGAGCGCGACAACCTGTGGAGCAACTACGATCCGTCGAGCAACTCGCTGGTACGCGCCAGCGGCGGCGACATCTTCAAACGCGCTCTGGTTCATCCCGACAACAAGGACTTCGGACCCCGCCTGGGATTGGCCTACACCATCACGCCCAAGACCGTCGTGCGCGCCGGATATGGCATCAGCTTCTCCTTCTTCAACCGCCCTGGCAGCGCCCAGGAAGGCATCAACGCGCCGCTCGCACTGTTCGGTATCATCAATCAGTCGATACCCGCGGGAGGCAAGCCGCCCGCCGGCTTCCTGACCACACAGAACAGCTTCACCACGAACATCGCGAGCCCGCAGAACTTCAACCCGATCCTGTCCAATATCGACTACATCCCGTCAGACACGAAGTGGCCATATATTCAGAGCTGGTTCTTCTCCTTGCAGCGCGAACTCACCAAGAACACAGTGGTTGAGTTGGGCTATAACGGCAATCACGCGCTTCGGCTGCCGATCATCGCGGACTACAACCAGGCAAACCCTTACGTTGCTGGCGGTCCCACCGGCGTTCAACTGCGCCGCCCCAACCAGAGCTATGGGGCTATCACCTGGGTGGATCCGGCCGGCAATAACAACTACAACGGGCTATCGGCGCGCGTCGAGCATCGCTTCGGCGGCGGCCTGTACTTCCTCAACTCGTTCACCTGGTCCAAGGCGCTCGGAACTTCTGAACAGGCGCTTGAGTCCTACGCTGGTTACTTCGTCGCCAATCCGCAGAACATCCGCAACCTGGCGGCGGAGCGCGGTCCCACCAGCTTCGACGTCAATCTGATGAATGTGAGCAGCCTCGTGTACCGGCTGCCTTTCGGCAAGGGCCGCAAGTTCGCCTCAACCATGAACCGTGTATTTGACGCGGCGGCTGGCGGGTGGGATCTGAACTCGATCGTCACCGCGCAATCAGGCACTCCACTCGACGTGATCTATGCACCGCCTACAGCCAATGACGTCACCGGTCCGATCGCCGACTACCGCGGCGTGTCGGAACTCCGCCCGAACGTGACCGGAACCGCCGCGAGCCAGAGTTCTTCACAGAGAATCAACACCTACTTTGCCGGCTACACTTTCACAATTCCGGCGGCTACCAACCCCTTCGGCAACCTCGGCCGCGACGCCTTCCGCGCTCCGGGCCTGACGCAGTTGGATCTCGCGGTTAACAAGAACTTCCGGCTGTTCGAGGACAAGACCCTGCAGTTCCGATCGGAGTTCTTCAACGTGCTCAACCACACCAACTTCGGCATTCCGACCACGACTACGACCAGCGGGGCCTTCGGCACCATCCGCTCAACGTACCCGTCCCGGCAAATCCAATTCGGGCTGAAGCTGCTGTTCTGAGTCAGCAATCCAGCGACTTACAATATGGGCCGGCTCGATGCCGGCCCGCATAGCATTTCAGGGGCCTTCGGCGCGGGGCTACTTCAGGATTTCGCGCAGAATCCGGCCCGACGATCCGCTGGGCGTCTCCACGGCGAAAATGGCAGCCAAAGTCGGCGCGATGTCGTTCACCGTGGCTGACTGGTTGTAAACACCTGGCTTGATTCCACTACCCAGCCACAGCATGGGCACGTGATTGTCGTAGCCGTACGGAGTGGAATGTGTGGTGCCGGTAGAGCCCGTCGAGAAGAACCAGTAGGGCTCCGGCACCGGCGTCACATCGCCGGAGCGCGGACCGTAGAAACCCAACTTCACCGCTCGGCCCACGGCATCCACGGGCGCATCGCCTTCCAGTAGAGCATCGCGTGTGTAGACTCGGGCGATGTGTGGAAAGACCCGCGCGGCGTCTGCGGCAGCCAATCGCACAACTGCTGGATCGGCCTTCTTATCGGCCACTGTTTTGTAGTCGAGATAGATCACGTTATTTGCGTCGGACACGATCCACTTGCCGTCGCCGAACTTGGCATTCAGGGCATTGGTGATCGACTTTGCGAACGCACTTGGATCGATGCGCCCGCCCGGCATGTTGCGGGCGGCCTGGTCCTCAGGCGTGGGCGCCACGCCGTGATCCGCCGTCAGGACGGCCAACGTGTTACCCGCGCCCACCTGCGCGTCAATGGCGTCCATCAACTTGCCCAGCAGGATGTCGGTGCGAATCGAGATGTCGCGGATGGCGGGATGGTCTGGCCCAAGCGCGTGGCCAGCGTAGTCATTGGAAGAGAAGCTCACCGCTAATACGTCCGTGCCAGAGTGTTTGCCTAGCTGTTCGTTCACCAGCGCCTGCTCTGCCATTTCCTCGATCAACTCGTTGCCGAAAGGCGTCGCTTCGATCGACCCGCAGTAAGGCACGTCTTCTTTGCCGGCAACCAACGAGCAATAGGGCTTCGCACCCTCTTTCGCCCTGAGTGGCAGCCAATCTGCCCCAAGGTACTTGCCCGTCGGGTGACCCGCGTTGAGCTGCTGGACCCACTGCGGCAGATCGCTTGTGTAGTAGCTGCTGGTCACCCAGTGACCCGAGTCGTTGTCGAACCAGTAGGCCCCATTGGCCGTGTGCCCGACGGGCAGAATCGCACTGCGGTCCTTGATCGAAATACCGACGACTTTGGCGGCGCGCCCGGCCATTTTGAGCTCATCGGCGAACGTGCTAACCAGCAGTTTCCTGGGACTGGACCCGGTCACTCCGGGCACCCCGCCTACGAGTTTAGCCTCGTCATCGGAGACGCTGGTGACGCTCTTTGCGGCGACGCGATCGTACCAGTCGTTGCCGATGATTCCGCTGACTGACGGCGTGGCGCCGCTCATCACGGTCGAGTGGCCCACGGCTGTCACTGTGGGGAAATGGACGTAGCGCGCGTCGGTGAAGACCGCACCTTGGTCGAGCATGCGTGCGAGCCCGCCGTGATAGTCGGCGCGGAACCTCGTCGTGTAGTCGTAGCGGAACTGGTCGACGACGATCACGAGTACCAATTTCGGGCGTTCGGCGACTTGTGCGCTCGCAGTTCCGCTCAACAAGGACGCTGCGAGGAGCGCCGGGGCAATTAAGTTCTGTTTCATTCTGCTTACCGTTTGAAGTCTCATCCAGGACGCCATTATTCCACGTGATTATTGCACCTTCGCAAACGCGGACTGTAAGAGGGCACGATCATGGCACCCCCGCTGGCTCGCGGGTGCATCGGATTGCCGTCCATATTGGGACAACCGTCGGGTGCCTTGCAGACAGGGCCCTGACGTTTGCCGCAAGCCGGCACGCCAGTCGCGCGATCGCCTCATGCGCTCTACGCCCGAATGCAACTGCCCGTGTGTTGCCACCGCGGCCTGCCTCTCGTGGTAGACGCCGCGAAATGCTTAAGTCAGCCCTTTGCGAAGCAGTGAGCTTCACGACTCAATAATCTATTAACCGATTCCGCTGAAATTCAGGGCACTGAGCAATCCCGCCACGGAGGCGAGCGCAGCATCGGGTCTAACCTCGAGTCCGATCCCGGACGTGAGCGGTGCTTTCAGAATCCGAGGCGCGGCAGATCACTTCGCTCCGTGCCCAATCGTAACCGTAATGTACCTGACCGTTAATCTCCCGGACATCAGGGGATGCAATTCTGACGCGAGTTGTTTCAATTCGACGCCCAAGAAGCTCCAGGAGCCCCATCCCATGGTTAAACCCTTCCGCGCAGCCATTTGCGGCGCATTTATCATCACACTCGCGCTCAGCCGCACAGGCCTCGCACAGAGTGGCAAAGGCACGGTCAGCGGACGAGTCACTGACTCGGCTGGTGGCATGCTGCAAGGTGCCGTAATCACGCTGAAGCCGGGCGGCAGTACCTCGACCGATAGCCAGGGCGAGTACTTGATCACCGGGCTCGCGCCAGGGGATTACTCCGTCAGCGTCAGCTACGTGGGTTTCAATGTATTCGACAAGGGGTTGAAATTGACCGCGGGCCAGTCCGCCCGAGTCGATGCGCAGCTGGAAGTGGCATCGCAGAGTTCTCAGATCCTGGTTACTGCTGAACGCCCTCGCGGCGAAGCTGAAGCGATCAACCGCGAGCGCTCAGCGGATAACATCCTCCAAGTGCTTCCGGCTGAAGTCATCACCAGTCTGCCCAACGCCAACATCGCGGACGCCCTCGGGCGTCTTCCGAGCGTCACATTGGAGCGCGACGAAGGCGAAGGCAAGTACGTCCAGATCCGCGGTACCGAGCCGCGCCTGAGCAATCTGACCATTGATGGGGTTAACGTACCGTCCCCGGAAGGCGGCGTGCGCCAGGTGAAACTGGATGTGCTCGCCTCCGATCTGGTTGAGTCGGTAGAGATCAACAAGACGCTGCAGGCCAACATGGACGGCGACGGCATTGGCGGATCGGTCAACCTACGCACCAAGACGGCCGGCGAACAGCCCACGGTGATGCTCTACGGATTGGGCGGCTACACGCCCATCATGAACGGGCGCGAGGCCTATCAGTTTGGCGGGACGCTGGGGGAGCGCTTCGGCAAGGAGAAGCGGCTGGGCGTGCTGATTGGCGGCACATACGACTACAACGGTCGTGGCATCAACGACATTGAACCCTCACCCACAGTCACCAGTCTGAGCCCGCACTATGACAGCATCGACCTGCGCGACTACCAGTACTACAGAACGCGCTGGGGCATGTCCGGAAGCGTCGGCTATAAGGTCAACGACGGCTCGAGCATCTATGTGCGCGGCTTGTTCTCGACCTTCCGAAACTGGGGCCAGAAATGGGTGTACACGCTAAACGACAACGACACACCCAAAGCGAGCATCGACTGGCGGCGACCCGACTATGCCGTCGGCAGCCTGGTCGCCGGCGGCCATCATACGATGGGCATGAGCTGGTTCACGTGGGATACGTCGGTGTCACGCTCCCGCATGTTGCAGTCGGGCGGCAACGGCGGCGCCAGCTTCAAATGGAACGGTGGAGCAACGAATTGCTACGACGATACGAGCGCGACCACCACCGCTTACCGGCCACAGTTTTCGGCCTCGTGCTACGCGCCCGGGGCCGGCAATACCGTAGACATCTCGAACTACAAACTGAAGAGTTGGTCGCCGGCTTCGGTTGGTCAGTCAGTACAGCTCAACCTGCAGGCCTCGGCGTCCTACGCCAAGATCTACCACGCCGGTCCACGTTGGGGGGCGTTCGAATTCGGATTCAAGGCGCGCAACGGCCACAAGTTTGACGATTCCTACACGACAAGCTACACGCCCAACGCGAGCGTCCCCGTGGCACAGTTTGCGGGGTCGTTCACTGATTCCAACTATTACGACAAGAGCTATAAGTTTCCGTCATCGAATGTGGACTACACGAAGGTTCGAGCGTTTGTTCTGGGCAACCCAAGCCTGTTCACGATGAGCGGCGGTCCGGGACCGAACTCGAACAACTTCGACCTCATCGAGCGGGTAACGGCGGGGTATCTGATGAACAGCATCGATTTGGCTCCTCGCATACGCCTGGTGACAGGAGTACGTTTCGAGGCGACTCACGTCGATACGCTGAGCTTCAACAATAACGACAACCTGCTTGACTACCACGCCGGCGGCGATTATCTTGACGTCCTGCCGAGCGCCTCACTGCGTTTCTCGACGACCAACAACACCAGCATCCGGTTGGTCTACAGCCGCGCGCTCTCGCGACCCAATCCGCAGGACCTCGCCCAGGCGGTGGGCCCTATCGACAGCACTCAGACTCCGGCGACGGTCAGCCTCGGCAACCCAAGCTTGAAGGCCGAACACGCAAACAACTACGACATTCTCTTTGAGCAGTATCTGAAACCGCTTGGTCTAATCCAGGCGGGTTACTTTTACAAGGATCTAAGCGATCCAATCATCGCTACCGAGGCGCGCCCGACGGGCGGACCTTGGGCCGGCTTCCTGGTCTCTCAGCCCGGCAACGCTGGCAGTGCCCGGCTGCAAGGATTCGAGATTGCTTACCAGCAGCAATGGGGTTTCCTGCCGCACAGCCTCTCCGGTTTTGGTTTGTCTGCCAACTACAGCTACACAACGTCGCAGGCGCGCGGATTGCCCGGCCGCACCGACAGCCCGGCGCTGCTGCGGCAGGCGCCCAATACATGGAATATTAGCCCCACCTATGACCGGGGCCGTGTTTCGATCCGTGTAGGCATGAGTTACAACGGCGCCAATATTTACGCGTATCAGTATCAGAACCTGAACAGCGATGGTACCGCAATGGCGCCCGGCGACCTGACAGCCGGCGGACCCAGGGGCCCGGGCGGCGACATCTATCTTTACTCGCACTTCCAGGTGGACGCCCAGGGTACGGTGCGTCTCGCGCATGGCTTGTCGCTGGTAGCCTACGGTCTTAATCTGAACAACGAGGTCTTCGGTTTCTACAATGGAAGTCCTCAATATGTCGTCCAGCGCGAGTACTATCAACCGACCATTGCAATGGGTATCCGCTGGAATCCGGCTATCAAGCAGTGACTCGCGCAGGTGGCGTCAAAGCGGGGAGGCGCGTTGACAGTGGAAGTTGGCCGTGGGGACGGCCAAAAGCAAATTGCCGTCATTGTCATGGCATTGAGAAGCTTGATGACCCCGCGGGCATTACGCGGTCTCATCCAGATGGTCAAAGAGGCGGCAAGCCAGGATGGCAGCCAAAGCCCCGCGTTGATCCTCCGCGAAAGAGCTTCCGTGCTCACGTAGCTAGAAAGATGATCAAGGAGATGCAGGGAATGAAGAGGAATTCAGGACGAAGCAGGAGTTTCATCCTGCGATTCGCGGGCTGGGTTGTACTCGGATCCGCTTGCGTGTTCGGCCAATCAACTTTCGGCTCACTGACCGGGACAGTGACTGACCCATCTAATGCCATAGTCAGGGGCGCAGTCGTCGAGGCGCTTAATCTGAGCACGAATGGTGTACGTAGCATGGTGACGGATGCGGGTGGCGTCTACCGTATAGTCAACCTGGACCCGGGCGAATATACGGTCACAGTGAAGGCGCCAGGATTCAATATAGCCGAGCACAAGTCCGTTCCGGTGCCCGCTCGGGAGACAGTACGCATCGATGTTCAACTCGTCCTCGCAGCCGGCGCAGCGACTACCGTTGATGTCATCGCAACTGTCGCGGTGAGCGATTCGCTCACGGAATCAGATTCCAAGTCCGGCGGTGAAATCAGCTCGCTTGCGCTCAATTTCCGGGCCACGAATACGCCCAGTCCGATCGTAGTGGCCAACCTGGCTCCGAATGTCCAGCCAGACTCCAATGGAAACATCTCAATTGCGGGCCAATTGCCCACCGCCACTTCGTTTACCATGGACGGCATCTCAACCGTCGAAGTGCGTTTTGGCGGCCCGAATAAGGACATGTTTCCCTCAGTGGAATCGATCGCAGAATTCCGTGTTAACACGGCCGGCAATAGCGCGGAGTACTCCCAACCGACGGACATTACCGTAGTGAGCAAGAGCGGCAGCAATGACTACCACGGTGCTGGCTTCTGGTACTTGCAACGGAAAGACTGGAACTCACCTGATGTTCTGAGCAAAGTTGTTGCTAACGGCGACACCGATTCGTATGGAGCCACCACAAGTGGTCCAATCTGGAAGAACCACACGTTCTTTCTCTTTACCTATGAGGGGGTGCGACTCGACCAGAACACCGCCATCGTAACCACCACGCCGCCAATGGAATGGCGTAGCGGCGACTTCTCCGGTTCCGGACAGACTATTCGCAACCCGCTCGGGGGATTTGCGCCATTTCCGAACAATGTGATTCCGACGCCGTATCTCAACCCGGTCTCGCAGAGAATTCTGGCTACTTTCTTCCCCAATCCCTCTGCGGACATACCGTCCCTGAGTGGGCCGAACTTTACTCGGACCTTTCCCGGCACTTATTCGAGCGACGGTTACGACGGGCGACTCGACCACAGTTTCGGGCCGAATCATAAGGTTTTTTTCCGTGTGACGAACAAGCAGATTACGAATGCCGGTGCGGGCGGCAACTCGAGCTACGATCCTGTGCTTGGAACCTACACCCAACCAACCAATCTCGAGAACTATACAGGTTCCTACAACTGGATCATTGGTCCGAACCTTATCAATGAATTGCGCGGGGGGTACACGCAAGCGGATTACTCCCAAATCTATCCGCAAGCAAAGCAGGGCGACTCCATCCTCACGGCCCTCGGCATCACCGGCCTGCCCGGTTCCCCGAAGAACGGTCTAGGGGGCGTGCCGGTCTTCAATTTCCCTACATTCTTCGGAGGCAGTTCCAACCCCAACGGTCACCCGCGGGTCATTAAGAACGGGGTGCTCGAACTCAACGACAACCTCACCTGGATCGTGGGCAAGCACACGATTAAGGCTGGCGGCGAGTTCCGAAAGTTGAACTACCAGGACAACATCACTTTCCTCAATGGTGATGAATACGGGGACTACTACTTCACCGGAGCGTTTACCGGCGGTTCAAGCGATGCGAATGCTCTCGGAGGAATGCTCCTTGGCATCGTGGATTTTGCCAACCAGGCGCAAAATGGCCCGGATGGAAAGCCCTTTGGCTACCACTCGGGCGGTTTCGTCCAGGACGAATGGCGCCTCCGGCGGAATGTCGCGCTTACTGTGGGTCTCCGCTACGAGGTCAACACACCGTTTGACGATCAAACCAAACAACTCGGAAACTTCGACACCAGTTACCCCGGCGGCCGACTGGTCGTACAGGGTGCAAAAGGTATGTCGCTGGTCAGTCCGGCGTGGCGTGCCCAGGTAGAGCAGACCTTCAATGTTCCCTTCGTTACGAATTCGCAAGTGGGCTTGCCGATCACTTTGCGCAATACTTATCACGGTAACCTCCAGCCTCGACTGGGGTTCTCCTGGAATGTTGACGAAAAGACAACTTTCCGGGCGGCCACTGGCATCTATTCCGTTCCGGTGCTGGGAGCAGTGAACTACTCACTACTCGGGGTCGATACGAGCAACTTCGCGGGGTACGAATCCACAGCTACGTCGCCGCTCACATTTCCGAACCTCTTTTCTTCTCAGTCTACGAACCCCGGCTACCCCGGCTATCGTCGCGCCAATCCTTTCGATCTGAAGGACCCGTGCGTCATTCAGTGGACAGCGACGATCGATCGTGAAATTGGCCGCGGGAATCTCGTGCGTTTGTCCTACACTGGGTCGCATGCCTACAACCTGATCTACAGTCCTAACATCAATCAGGTCGCGCCGAACACCTCGGGTTGGGCAGCCCTGACGGCGACCCCAGAACTGCGGGCTCAGAATTTGCTTTATCCCGCCTTCAACGAGGTGCTCACCAGGGCCAACGGCCCGAGCGCGCGATATGATGCATTGACGGTCGAGTTCAACCGCCGCTTCGCCAAAGGCCTTACGGTTCCTATCCGAAAAGTGTAATGGCACTTGAGGTCCTTGGAATGCCTGGAGTTGCGGGTTGACAAGGGGTTGAGGAGCACCCCGTTTCAGGTTACTTTCGTGGTTTCCGACCAAGGAATACGAAAGGACGGATCCGAA
>CAIVVT010000158.1 GCA_903909435.1 uncultured Acidobacteriia bacterium
CCCTCTCGAACTTATTGAGACGGACATCAAACGGCTCGAAAGCGAGATCCTAGACCTTTTCAAAGAGGTCACTGCGTGAAGCTCCCGGCATACACTCATTACAAGCCGAGTGGCGTCGAGTGGATCGGTGACTTGCCGGAGCACTGGCAGGTCAAACGCGTCAAGGTGGTGGCGCGGCTGACGGACAGGAAGGTTGAAGCAGATGAGCAGATCCCGCGTCTCTACGTGGGAATGGAGAACATAGAGTCGTGGACAGGCCGCCTCTTGCCTATTAATCCCGATATTGTTCCAACAGGCACGGCGAACCTGTTCAATTCCAGAAGCACCCTATTCGGAAAGCTGAGACCCTATTTAGCTAAGGCATGCAACCCTGATTTTGATGGTTTGTGCTCGACAGAGTTACTGGTTTTGGAAAGTTATTTGATCGACCGTCCGACGCTATTGTATTCTCTGCTCAGTGATGGGTTCATCAAGCTCGTGGATTCATCCACCTACGGCTCGAAGATGCCCCGAGCAAATTGGGACTTTATCGGGAACTGCATGATGCCCATCGCCCCGAGGGAGGAGCAAAGGCAGATTGCTGGATTTCTCAACCGAGAAACGAGCCGAATTGACCGATTGGTAGGCAAAAAGCGAGAGTTAATCGAGCGGCTGAAGGAAAAGCGGACGGGCCTCATAACCCGTACTGTCACTCGTGGTCTCCCGCCCGACGCGGCCCGCGCCGTCGGTTTCCCCGAAAACAAAAAACTCAAGCCTTCTGGCTTCGACTGGATCGGCGACATTCCAGAACACTGGAAGGTGAACAAACTAAAGCGCTTAGCTTCTGTCCGGGGTCGCATCGGCTTTCGCGGATACACTACGGATGATTTGGTGGACGCGGACGAGGGGGCACTAGCTCTTGGGGCCACACACATGCGGGACGACGGAAATGTTGATCTGAATGACCCAGTTTATATCTCCTGGGCAAAATACTATGAATCACCAGAAATCATGGTCGAGGTTGGAGATCTTTTAGTTGCACAGCGTGGATCAACGAGCGGGAAGGTCGCGATCATTAAGGAACAGATTGGCCCCGCAACGATAAATCCGAGTGTTGTGCTCCTGAAGCAACCATCGATCAATGGGAGATTCCTGCTCTACTGCTTACTAGGGCACTTCGTGCAGCATTCGTTTAGATCGTACTTGAGCGCCACCGCAATCCCGATGCTTTCCCAGCAGCAGATAGGATCTGTAGACATTTGCACGCCGCCCGCTCAGGAACAAGACGCAATCGTTGCTTATCTGGACAGAGAGTTGGCATTGTTGAACGCACTTCTGACACGGGTTGAAACCGCCTTACAGCGGCTGCAGGAATACCGTACCGCCCTCATCACTGCTGCAGTGACAGGCAAGATAGATGTGCGGAGCGCAGTAGCATGAGCACTCCATTCAAGATCGACAGTTTCGAGGAGTATTTGAGCACGGTGCGGAAGGAGCTGCCAAAGAGCCGCATCTACTTTCGCGGCCAGAGCAGGCTGGCCAATGATGGCTATCCATTGAAGCCGTCCATCGGCCGCTATGCCACGCTGTCAAAGCTCTCTTTTTACGAGCGTGAGATGACAGAGCGAGACGTTCTGGGCGTGTTCACCAATCACTTAGTGACCTACGTCCGTCACCTCCCCCGGAATGACTGGGAATCCCTCGCCATCGCACAGCATCACGGTTTGCCGACGCGGTTCATGGATTGGACCACGAACCCGCTTGTCGCCCTGTACTTCGCCGCGCGGAGGACCTACAAGGATGAGAAGAATCAGCATGTGGATAGTGGGGTATACGTACTTACCAGCAAGCCGGTGCGTTTCAGCGACATGGCCCGACCAAAGGAAGAGGACATCAAGCCCGTTCCTGACTTGGCGACAACCCCATTGACGCCGGAATCCGGCTACGACACCTTTGGCGTAGATGATTCCATGGGCGAGACGGAAGACGACACAGTGCCTACGGTCAGTAGTGTCTCCGATATACCGCCGATTCAACTTAGAGAAAAGCGCAGTGAGGCAAACTTACCATCTCCGTTCGAGGTCACGGAGAATGTGATCTATGACCCCCCACACGTCTCCCCGCGTATCCGGGCTCAGGATGGCGTGCTGCTGGCGTGCCATCAACCGTTGGAGGCGCTGGAAGAGAGGGACTACATCGAAATAATCATCACCTCAAAGGCTCATGACGACATCCGGCGGCGGCTCGACCAGTACGGCGTTTTTGATAAGCAACTGTTTCCCGATCTGGATGGAATCGCGAAGTGGCTCAAGTACCGAGTTTTTGAAATCGGCGGGAAGTGCTAGAGAGGACCAACCCTATGGCAGGGCAAACCACCGAGCGAGCGTTCGAGACTTACGTGGAGGAAATCCTGAGCGCGAACGGCTGGGTGTCAGGCAGCAACGCGGGATGGGACAAGCAAAGGGCGATCTTCCCAACAGAAGTGTTTGCATTCCTCAAGCAGACGCAGCCGGTGCTTTGGGCGGAGATGGGGAGGTTGCATGCTGCTGGCCTAGAGTCGCTAATCCTTACCACTCTGGTGAAGGAGCTGGATGCGAAAGGCTCACTAAATGTTATACGGCATGGGTTTAAGTTCTACGGAAAGACGTTTCGACTCTCTTATTTCAAACCCGCGCACGGAGCGAATCCCGAGGTGCTGGATCTCTTCGCAAAGAACCTTCTAACGGTCACTCGGCAGGTGCCGTGCCATCCAGGCGACAACCGCACGTTGGACATGGTGCTAGCCGTGAACGGGTTGCCGGTGGCAACCATCGAGTTGAAGAATCCCGGGACGGGTCAGAACTGGCGGCACGCGGTACGGCAATATCAGAATGATCGTGACCCTCGCGCGCCGTTGTTCGACTTCAAAAAACGGGCACTGGTGCATTTCGCCGTTGACCCGGATGAGGTTCACATGACTACGCGGCTGGCGGGCGAGAAGACGTTTTTCCTCCCATTCAACCGAGGCAGTCACCCTGGGCAGATCATCTGTGGGGAGGGTAATCCCCAACATAAATCTGGCTACCGCACGGGCTATTTCTGGGAAGAAGTACTCCAGCGGGAGAGTTTCCTCGATATTCTCGGCCACTTCATGTTTCTCGAAAAGAAGGAAGAGAAGGTTGATGATGGGCGAGGCGGTCATCGCTGGGTGACTAAGGAGACGCTGATTTTCCCGCGCTATCACCAGCTCGACGCGGTGCGCAAGCTGGTAACAGCGACTCGTGCCGACGGGCCGGGACAGAATTATCTCATCCAGCATTCCGCCGGGAGCGGGAAGACGAACAGCATCTCGTGGCTCTCGCATCGGCTTGCCAGCCTGCATACCGCCGCAGACCAGAAAGCCTTTGACTGCGTGGTTGTGATCACTGACCGGCAAGTGCTCGACCGTCAGTTGCAGGACGCGATCTACCAGATCGAACACGCGCAGGGCGTTGTGAAGGCGATTGACCAGGATTCGAAGCAACTTGCAGGAGCGCTGATTGACGGCACGAAGATTGTCATCACCACACTGCAAAAGTTCCCCTTCGTATTGCGTGGGCTGTTGCACGCCGCCGGAGCTGATAGTCAAGAGCAGGCCACGGAGGAAGAGAAGCATCAGGCCAATGTATGGGAGATGGAGATCGCCAAACGCAGGTACGCCATCATCGTGGACGAGGCGCATTCCAGCCAATCCGGGGAGACGGCCCGGGAATTGAAGGCTATTCTTGGCGCGGCGTCTCAGACGACGAACGGCGAAGACGAACCAGATTGGGAAGATCGGCTGAACCAGGTCATGCAGTCGCGCGGCCGACAGCTTAACCTTAGTTTTTTCGCTTTCACTGCGACTCCAAAGGGAAAGACACTTGAGTTGTTCGGACGCATCGGCTCAAGCGGAATGCCCGAAGCGTTTCACCTCTATAGCATGCGGCAGGCAATCGAGGAAGGCTTCATCCTCGACGTCGTAAAGAATTACACCACTTACGCGACATACTACCGGCTGACCAAAGCCGTCGAAGACGATCCTAATCTTCCCAAGAAGAAGGGGGCGCGGGCACTGGCCAAGTTCATGAGCCTTCACCCGCACAATATCGAGCAGAAGACCGAGGTCATGGTGGAGCATTACAGGCAGAAAGTGCGGAGCCATCTCGGTGGGCGAGCGAAGGCGATGGTGGTCACTTCGTCACGGTTGCACGCAGTTCGCTACATGAAGGCTTTCGAACGCTATATCGCGGAGAATGGCTATTCTGACATTCGCCCGCTTGTCGCCTTCAGCGGCACGGTTAGGGACCCGGAAACGGGCCTCGAATACACGGAGCCGGGCATGAATACGGACTGCGCCAGCGGGAAATCCGTCAGCGAGAAGCAGTTGCCGGAACGCTTCGCGTCGCCGGACTACCAAGTGTTACTGGTTGCGAATAAATACCAGACAGGCTTCGATCAGCCGTTGTTGCAAGCCATGTATGTGGATAAACGGCTGGACGGAGTGCAGGCTGTCCAGACGCTGTCCCGGCTCAACCGGAAGATCCCGGGGAAGGAAAATCCGTTCGTCCTCGATTTTGTTAATGAAGCAGAGGACATCTACAAAGCCTTCAAACCGTATTACGATGCGACGAGCTTGCAGGAGACTTCAGATCCGCAGCAGTTGGAGACGCTCAAGCACGAACTTGATGCTGCACAGATTTACTTCTGGAGCGAGGTTGAAGCTTTTGCCCGCATCTTCTACCGGATGCCGGACAAGCAGAATGCAGCCGACCACGCCCACATGCAGCGACACTTGCAGCCCGCCGTAGACCGCTTCAGAGCGTTAGAAGATGAAGGAAGGCGAAGTGAGTTCCGCGAAAAGATGGGCGGTTATGTGACCATCTACGCCTTCCTCAGCCAAGTCAGGCCGTATGGGGACCCGGCCCAGGAGATGCTCTATAGCTATGGACGCTCTCTCCTGCCGCATTTGCCGCTCGACCGCGACACAGATCGGGTGAAGCTCAGTGATGAAGTGGGTTTGCAGTTTTACCGATTACAGCGGATCTACTCTGGCGAGATCGCACTGACGCAGGGCGAACCGGAAGGCGTGAAGAGCCCGACCAATGTTGGTACGGGCAAGGCGAAGGATGAGAAGGTGCCCCTGTCGGAGATTATCGATATTCTGAACGAGCGCTTCGCGACCAACTTCACGGAAGAGGATCGTCTGTTCTTTGAGCAGATCAGAGAGAAGGCATCGAAGGATCCCCAAGTGATCCAAACCGCTCTCGCCAACCCGCTTGATAAGTTCCAACTCGGGATTCGCAAGTTCATCGAATCGGCCATGGTCCAGCGGCTGGACGAAAACGACAAGATTGTTACGCGCTACATGGAGGATCCAGAATTCCAGAATGCAGCGTTCCCCATCCTTGCCAAGGCAATCTTCGAAGCCGTCCGCGCAAACGACGCTGCACGGACAGGGCCTGTCCTGCCAGAGGAGCACTGACGCCGGGCAAACGGATCTTTGCGGAATTGATTCACTATCCCCGGTTCTTCGGCACTCATGAGAAATGACCCGGGTTTGCTCGCGAAGACTGACCCGCCCTCTTCGGTCGCGCCGGAGTCACAGTGAGGTAAGCGTTCGGTCCTGGCCCTGAAGTGATGAATGGTTCTGCAAGGAGCAGAGACCACCATGAACACCATGAAGCAGATCAGCTAGGAAGACGCCAACCGGATGCACCGCGCTGCGATCGAGAGGTCAGCAAGCGAGGCGCGCGATGAGGGCAAGGAACTCGACCGCAGGGTCCAGGAACTCCAGGCCCGGCGCGTGCCGGCTTGCCAGTAACGGGTGTGGATCCGGCGTCCGAGTTCTTGGACGATAGGCAGAAATGAGGGTTTACGCTCGCCTCGCACCTCGTGTAGAGGTACTGGGTCTGTCAGCGCAATCGAGCATCAGAATCTTCTTCGAGCCGCGAGTCGGTACGACGGACGTCGGGCTGCAATCGATGGGGCAAGGTGGAGGCGAATCGAAATGGAACTGCCCTTAATTTTTCTCGTGCGCATCCACCTTCGCCGGGTGGCTTGAGGGCAGGCTTACCTGTTGTTATTGGCTCCTGCAAACTTATCGATATCACTGCCATACGCCCGCCAGCCCTCGCGCTGTTGCCTGGCAAACAGCTCTACCCGACTGCCGGGGCAGACTCTCTCAATCAGGGCATAGAATTCTTCGGGCTTGCGTGAGTGTTCCCGGCGCGCTGCTTCGAGAGCGGTGCCATCGTTACCGTGAAGGAAGACCGGCTTGCCGCGCGCCCCAAGGAGGCAATGCTCCGTCTGCCCACGAAGCCATTCGCCCGTGCCCATCCTGTCCTTCACCCACGTGAGTAGCGTTTTGTACTCGAAGCCCCATGCCGCGACGACATCAAAGGCAACCGGCAAGTGGGCGTTGGTGGTCCATAGCCAGAGGGTTGCATTCTCGTCGGCGAGTTTGCGCACAGGCATTGCCTTGATTTCTTCGAGAGGCATTGTGGGATACGGCAAAGAACTCCCAGTGTCGTACCGCCACGGCGGATCGGCGACCACGACCTGAAAGGGTCCGGTCGGAAGTTCCAGCGACGCGGCGTCCAGTTCCTTGGCTTGCTTTAGGACTGTAAGCCTGCGGTAGGCACCGGCTACCTTGCCGCTGCGGTCCATCTGCTCGACGAGGTGACCGTACTCATCCGGTTCTTCTTCGGCGGCTTCGACGACCGCTTCGGCCCGCTCAATTGTGGTGCGGCCGACGCCAAGGTAATGCGCCAGCCGGTCGCGGACGGGCACCTGACATTCGGCCACAGTGGCCGAATGACAGAGGTCCGTCCTTGCGCCTTGCCGCTGCCGGGCGGCTCGGCGTTCAAGCGGCTCTATCGCCCGCTTCAACGCCACGATCTCGCTGGGCAGCAGGTCCTTGCGGACGAAGTTCTCATGCGCTTCGCCCCGCGCCGCCTGGAGCAGATCCACCACGGTCACGGGCACTTCACTCCATCCCAGAAGACGGCACGCTTCCAGACGGCGCTGCCCGGCAATCAGGCGGCCTTCGGGTGTCACGACGACCGGATGCAGAAGCCCAACTGCTTCTATGCTCTCGGCGAGTGTGCGCAGGTCTCCGAGATCCTGTCGGTAGCGGATGCCGACGTCGATTCCGTCGATGGGTCGGACAGAGTTCATTTGAGGGGCAGCGCGCAAATGGCGCAGGGGCGGCGAGCCGGTATCAAAGGTGCGCCGTCCTGTTGGCCGTCCGAGAGGCTGATCCTGCGGTAGTTCCAGGATCGCGGACGTGGCATCAGCAGTGTGTCAATGGCGTACACGGCGAGTGCTCCGACTGCCTGGAGGATGTCGGCGATGGCCGGTGTCCCCGGACACGGATAGCGGTCGTCGTTGACCATGTCCGGAAACAGGCACGCGAGGCACGGACCATCCCGGTCTTGGACGAAGACGTAGCCGTGATCGCCATTCGTGCTGACGGCGGTGAAGACGACGGGAACGCCTACTTTGCGGAAGTGGCGGCTGGCAAATATGCGAGTCGGATTGTTGTCCACGCCACACACCACCACTTCACACGTCAGATCCACACCGCGTTCAACCGCTTCTTCCAAACGAAACGCATAGCCGCAAATCTTCGTTGCGGCTATGCACTCCGGCTGGAGGTTGCGCGCGAGGGAGAGAGCCTTGTGCTTGCCGAGATCCCGCTCATAGAACCGTTGGCGGTTCAGGTTGCTGGGCTCGACTAGGTCGTCATCGAGAAGCGTGATCGCGCCAACGCCCTTACGGGCGAGAGTCGGCGCGATCTGCGACACAATTCCACCTGCCCCTATGCAGAGCACCCGAGCCTTCGAAAAGACTCCTTGGTCGAACCCCGGAATCTTCTCCTGTCGATCCTCTGCACCCGGGATGGATTTGCCGCGAAGACTAATCGATGTTGGCGAGACGGTAAATGCCGGGTGCATGGTTTTCTACTCCCTGTCCGTGGATTTCGATCTCGAGATTCTGGTCAAGCCGCACGAACCTGATGAAGCCGTCGCGACTGAAAATCACCATGACGGCCACATGGCCCGCGCTTTCGAGCCGCCCTTGGAATCGTTCATCAATTCCAGATGGCTTGGTCGAGTCGGCTCCTTTGCCGGGGTGGCTGTGGAAATGGGCGAGCAGCCGGTGACCAAAGTGTTCCAGCTTGATGAGCAACCCATGCGTGGCCTTGGGCTCAGCCGTGACGCCAAGCATGGAGCGCTCCTGATGCGCAAACTCGGCCCACTGATCGAGCACGAGCGCGCCGTCGATCTCCGTACCCGTGACGAAGAAGAACTGCTCGGCTGCGTCTTGGGTTAACTTCTTAAAGCTCTCGTGCAAGA
>CAIVVT010000159.1 GCA_903909435.1 uncultured Acidobacteriia bacterium
ACTGATACAAGGAGTGAGCTTATCAGAATCCAGACGGGACCGGAGTAAACTCCGGGCGGTGGATTTGGCCAGCCGTCCAAGGCGATACGATCGCCCGGCGCACGATGTTTCTGATCGTGCGAGTCCGGCCGCAGGATGCGACAGGTGCCGGCCTCAGGCGGATGTCCCGCTTCTCAACGCGTTGGACAAGGTGTCGTATTCGTATTCGAGTCCAAGCCTGTGGAGGTATGCGGCCGCCGCCGGATCGTGTGTGGCCGCTTTGGCTATGAGGATGTCCAACTGCGCGGAATCTCCGTCCAGGACCGCCGCCAACAGGCTCGCCCGCAGATCGCCGGGAAGATGGGCCACGGTGGCGCAGGGTTCCTCCTGCGTCCTGTTCAATTCGGAGGCACCACCGATCGGGGTCTGGTCATCCGCACCAGAGACGTCCGCCTGGGGAGCCAACGGACCCAGCATCTCCCGGACCCTGCGGGCCAGTTCCTCGGGCGTAAAGGGCTTGTGCAGGTACCTCAACCCGTCGTTCGGCAACACGCCTTCGTCAGATTCGTCTCCGAGGTAGCCCGACATCAGCAACACCGGCATCCGGGGAGACCGCCGGCTCAGCCGGAGGGCCAGTTCTTTGCCTCCCAATCCAGGCATCACGACATCGGAAAGCACCAGGTCAATCTGACCGTCATGGCTATCCAGCAGCCTCAGCGCCTCATTGCCATCCGTGGCCTCCACGACCGTGTAACCGTAGGACTGCAGTACGCTGACTGCAAAGCGTCGGACCTCGTCCTGGTCTTCCACCACAAGCAAGGTTTCGAATCCCCTGAAACCGCCCCGTTGTAGTGGGGCCAGTTCACGGGACGCCTCTTCAGCACCGGTCTTTAGAGGCAGGCCAATCGAGAATGTCGCACCCCGCCCCGGTTCGCTCTCGACCTTGATCCATCCACCGCACTGATGAACAATCCCGTAGACGGTCGATAGACCCAGCCCCGTCCCTTTGCCCAGTCCCTTCGTCGTAAAGAAGGGCTCGAACAGCCGTCGTCGCACAGTCTCATCCATCCCGTGGCCGGTGTCTGAAACCGCGAGAACCATGTAGCTGCCAGGGGCGGCTCCGGGGTATTCAGGAGTATCTTTGTGCTCAATGTCAGCAGTCGTAGTCCTGAAGCTGAGCCGCCCGCCATCCGGCATGGCGTCGCGCGCGTTGACTGCTAGATTCAACAGCACCTGATGCAGTTGATCGGGGTCCGCCATGACTGGGCCCGGGTCAGGACAGCAGTCCAGAACCAGCTCAACGTCCTCCCCAATCAATCGCTTGAGGAATTTCTGGTTCTCCAGCACCAGGCGGTTCAGGTCCACCAGTTCAGACACAGTCACGTGCTTCCGGCTGAAAGCCAGAAGTTGCTTCGTCAACGCAGCGGCCTTCTCTCCCGCCAGGTTGATCTCGCTGAGATACTCCCAGCGCTGGTCGCCGGGCTGAAGCTCGTTCAGCATGAGGCGGCTGTAGCCGTTCATCACCGACAGCAGATTGTTGAAGTCGTGAGCCACGCCACCCGCCAGCCGCCCGATCGACTCCATTCTTTGCGCCTGGTTGAACTGGGCTTGCAGTTGTTCCCGCTCTTCCGTCGCACGCGTGGCCGCCGTAATGTCGCGGTTGAGCCCCACGATCCGCAGGGCGCGGCCGTTCGCGTCCCGCACAACGTGAGCATCCGACTTGATATGCCGCACAGTACCATCCGGAAGTACGATCCGGAACTCCACATCGAGTTGGCGCTCTCCCCTGAGCGAGGCTTCAATCGCTTCGTGCGCCATGGCCTTGTCTTCCGGGTGCAGGGCCCTGCGCCAAGCCTCATAACAGCTGGTGAACTCATCCCTCGATACACCGTAAAACTCGAACATCCGGTCATCCCAGGACAACGTGTCGGACTGAATGTCCCACTCCCAAATTCCCGCACCCGCAGCCGAGACGGCGAGTTGAATGCGCAGATTCGCTTGCTCCAGCTTTGCCTCAACCCGCTTGCGCTCGGAGATGTCGCGCATGATCGCAAGGCGGTCGCCGTTGGGAAGTCGCCTGGTATTCGCTTCGAACGTCAGAATCGATCCGTTCTTTCTGACGAATCGCCACTCTGACAGGACGGGCTTTCCCTCGGACAACTCCAACTCCGCGCGATAGCAGGCAATCCGTGGCTGATCTTCTGGCGCGATCAAGTCCCAGACGCGCATGCCCAGCAGTTCCTGCCGGCTGTATCCGGTCATGTCGCAGAAAGCGGAATTCACCGCGGAATAACGGGCGTCCTCACCTGAGATCGCGACGCCATCGGACGCCTGCTCGATCAGCGACCGGTAGCGCTCCTCATATACTCTCAAAGCTTCCTGCGCGGCCTTCTTCCTGGTGGTATTGCGCACCACGCTGATCAGGACGTGTGCCCCTCCGAGGGTTGCGCTCTTGGAACTCACTTCCACGGGGAAAATACTGCCGTCCTTGCGTACGTGCTCGGATTCGAACAGGAGTCCCTCGAAATCGGCTCGCGCCATCTGTTCATCGATCAGTCTGGGGCTGTGGTGTGAACGCAGTTTGTAAATGGTCAATGCCAGCAACTCATCTTTGCTGTAGCCGTAGGCGCCCACCGCCGCCTGATTGGCTCCCAGGATTCGTCCATCCTCCCGCCGCACGATCAGCAGGATGTCCCGGCTCTGATCCCAAAATGACTCGAACAGGTGCGAAGTCTCCTCGGACTGCTTGCGTTCGGTGATGTCTTCGACGAACCCTTCGTAGTAATGCACCCTGCCACCGGATTCGTGCACGATCCGGCTGCTGAGCGAGGCCCAAAGCGGCGTTCCGTCCTTCCGCTTCAACCTGCATTCGAAGCCGTGGATCGTTCCAAGTTCTTGCAGACGAGTATTGAACTTGGAGCGCTCAGCCGGTTCCAGCCAGACCTGCGTGCCCGTATCGGTGCATTCGGCTACAAATTCCTGGGCCGACTCGAAACCCAACATCTCCGCAAGGGCGCGGTTGGCTAGCAGAACCCTGCCCTCCGGCGTGGCGCGGTAGAAGCCGTCCGGCGCCCGCTCGAACATCTTTCGATATTCAACTTCGGTTTCCCGTGCCCGCTTCTCCGCGGCATTCCGCTTGGTGATGTCCTTACCGAACACCGACACGCCTATCTTCCGGCCGTCCCGGAGAATTGGATTAAAGGCCAACTCCAAGCCCCGGCCGGCAATCAGCGGATACTCGGTCCTGAAGCTTCCTTCCGATAGTGCGCGTTCGTACAAGGATCGCCACACGGCTGCTTTCCCAGCCGGGAGGAAGTCCTCCGGGCGCATTCCCACCGCCAACCGGGTGCCGATGGTCTTTTGGGCCTCCTGTTGGAGTGCGCTGTTGAGCGCCAGTAGCCGGCAGTCGAGGTCCACGGACCAGATCACTTCGTCCGAGCTCTCGATTAGTGCGAAGAGATTCGATTCAACGTCCTGACGCCGATTCGTGTCCCGCTGGGCATCGCTGACCTGCTGCAGCGTAACAAGGAAGCCCGCAGCCGCTCCTCCCGGGTTTCGAACCGGCGTGATGGTGTAGTTGGTTGTTTGCGCCTGACCGGTCTTGCCCCAGCCGGAGAAATCCTTCCGCAAGGGCGTGGGCGAAGAGCCTGCGCGGGCGATGAACTCACGGAGGTCCTGCGCCGCTTCCTCCCCGTCGAGTTCCCACACGGGCTTACCAGGCAGAGACTCGGGTTCGCATCCAGCAACCCGAGCAAAGGCGGCATTTGCCCAGATCAAGGTCCCGTCGAGGCCGGCCAGCGCCGCTCCAGCCTGGAGCGTGTCCAGGGCGGAGATCAGGAATGCGCAGTCGCCCAGCAAACGCTCTGGCATCGGTATAACTCGACTCCAGTTTACCCTGAATCGTTCCGGCAAACGGGGTCTTTTGCTCGCCAACTACCCTCGTCGCCGTCGCGTTGATTCTAGCGCGTGACCTTGTAAGGAAAACCCTTACAATTCTCTTTGAAAAATAGGGAAATCCCCGACAATCGATTTTACTGAATGGGCGTACACTGCAGTTACGAAGCGTACATATGACTTTCTTTTGAGACGTCATTTGGCCTGTAGGGCGGCCGCCACTCCTCACTCCCGCCGCCCTTTTCAGGATGCCGGAATTGGGGTTCCCGCAGGCTGCGAAAGGAACCACTGAGGCCTGGAGCGGGGCGCTGGATTCGTCGCTTGAGATTCCGGCGAGGCAATCGAAGGAAGCGCTCCAAACCGATGGCACACTACCAGATCCAATGTCCTTATTGCGGCTCGGAAATGAGAACGCCCCTGCCGCTCTTCCGGCTCAGAGACGTCTTCTTTCTCGTCTTCGGATTCCGTCCGAACCGGTGCGGCTGCGGAGAGCGTTTCTATGTCAACCGGTTGTTTCCTTCAATTACCCCGCGTGCTTAGTCGCATCGCGTGAGCGCTGAGACGGCGACAGTCTCGCCGCGAGTTCGTCCCGGAGCGGTGGAGTGGAATTGGGACTGGGTGGCTATCGGTGTGTTCGCGGTTTTGGAAGAAGGTGACCCATGGCGTTGACAACAATTCTGATGTGGGATTTTGGCACGGTGCTTGCCGCCGTGGCGCTCGCCTTGCTCTTCGACAAGCTACGCCATGTCAAGCCTCATGTGCGGCCTTGGGAAGGCCGTGGAACTTTTAGTGCGCGGCGATCTCGACGATCGGATTTCGTTTTCGTGGCAAGCTCCGATCCACAAGTTCAGTTAGATCGGGTGGACTGGTTTTAGGTTGCTGTCTGGTTCAACTGCTACGGATTCCGCAGTTGCATTTCTGGAGTTGCCGCGGACTGCGTCGTGGCGTCGTTGGCCGGGCGTGAGCCGGTGAGAATGCCGTACGCCTCCCGGCTGCGCGAGGCACTCGACGGGTTGCCCCAGTTCAAAGCGCTGCAATGCCTCGGAGGCGGAGTCTCGGGATTATCAGCCGGGTTCGACACCTGGTTCGGGGCCGCTGCACCCTGAGGGCGGCCTGAGCTGTTAATCGTGACCAACTCTTCCGAACTACGCGCGGCGAAGCCGGGACGAAACAATCCCGAGTTGATTCAAGCGGGCGTTCGTGTCAGGGAAACCCTTACGAATTAGTTGGAAGAATAGGGAAATCCCTTACAATTGAGTGGCGCGGTGTAACAGTATAATAGACTCGCGAAGTTTGTATGGGGCGTTATCCGGGCGCCTTGCGCCCCTTAGGGCGCGCGTCCCATGGACTGACGCGGCGCTCAGTTCCAGGGTTTCCTTTGTGGGATGTCACCGGATTCCATCCGCAGGGGTGCGGAATAACGAATCCCCGTCCGTAGGCAACGGGGCGACTTACGACCTGACTTAAGACGCGTAATTAAAGATTAAAAGGTAGTAAAGTATGAAATCAAGGCTTTCTATTCTCGCATTGCTGGTTTTGCTGATTGCGGTGGGCGCGGCCCCCGCATTCGCCGGCAGTGTGCTCTATGACAACGGTCCCTACAACGGCACCATCGACGCTTGGACCATTGACTATGGGTACTGGGTCTCGGACTCGTTCAGCGTGGCCGGTGGGGGCACCGCGACGGGCGCCAATTTCGTCCTATGGATGGGCAACCCGGGAGATACCTTAACCTCGGTTGACTGGGCTATCGGCTCTACACCCGGCGCCACCAATCTCGCTGCCGGCACAGCTAACGCAGCGCTGCTCACCGACCTGGGACTGAATGGCAGAGATTATGATATGCGGTCCTATGGTATTTCATTTCCTGACGTTACCCTGGCTGCAGGCAGTACTTACTGGTTCACGCTCCAGAACGCGGTTGTATCGGGTGGAGACATTATCTTCTGGGATCAGAACAATGGTCCCTCTCTAGGGTGGCAAAGCACGTCAGGGCCTATTGGTTCCCATGCGTTTCAGATTGCGGGTACGGCCGGCAGTCCGATTCCGGAGCCCTCGACCTTGGGGTTGTTGGGACTCGGCCTTACCGGCTTGCTGGCCTTCTTCCGCCGCAAGACCAGTCGCTAGCCGGCTGGTGCTTAGCGTCTGACGACAAAAGGACCCCGCTTCCCAGCGGGGTCCTTCTGTTTCCTCGTCTTATCGAAATCAAGCAGTTTGAAGTCGTAGTCCCAGACTACGCTTGCGCGGCCTTGGCGATTTCTGTCAACACCGGCTCGGCCAGGAACAGCACGAAACTCGCTTCGCCCGTCAAGGGGATGAAGTGATAGGTCTCGTGCACGCCCGTCGCCGGTACCGAGTTTGGACCGGAGTGGGTCGTGACGATGGCATCCGTCGCAATCCTCTGGTGATCGAGGATGGCAGTGAGCGTGACCGCGGGAATCAGGACGCTGAAGGACGTCGCGCCCGCATCGATTGTCATCCGGGTTGTAACAGTGACCAACGTTCCGATTTCGCTATTCAATGTGCGGATCTGCGAGCCGGAGAAGTGCCTGACCGGCCCGGTTCCCTCCGTGAGGTTAAGAGTTGGCTGACCGAAGAAACTGGCCGTTTCATAGTCAACTTTGGTTTTGCCGTCATGGCTTTGCAGGACGTAACGGTTCGGCTGAATGTTCGCCATATATGCTCCTCTGTGGTGCCTTAATCAGGGAGTTTGCTCCCGCCATGTAGTGATTTTCAGCAGAACATCGTTTCAATTGGCAGCGCGCTTAAGCATCAAAGCGGTGTTGAGTAGAGGCGTGTCGAGAACCGACTCGATGGCCTGTTCCGCACACTCCTCGCTTGCGGTGGGTTTGGCGTGGTGAGCGCTTACACCCGGCTCAGATGGAAGCCGGTGCCTTGATTTCCAAGTCGCGGGGAATGGCGGTTGAATTACTGCAATTCGGCCAGCGCGGCACGCACTTGAGGGATCTGCGCTCCGTATTGGCGCGGTGACGCTTTCGCCAGGAACTTCTCGAAGCTGGCCCGCGCGCGCCCCTTGTCGCCCGCCAGCTTGTACAGCAGGCCGAGATTCAGGTGCGCCTCCACCAGATCCGGGTCGAGTTCGACCGCCTTCTCGAAGTAGCCGCGCGCGGCCGCGCCGTCCTGCCGTTGAATCGCCAGGACGCCGAGCCCGTTTTGTGCGGTGGCATTGGCCGGTTCGATGGCGACGATGCCTTTGAACATGCGTTCGGCATCGGCCAGCCGGCCCATTTCGAGGTAGGCGGCGGCCAGATTGGCCTGCGTCGCCGCATCGGATGGATTCATGCGCACCGATTTCTCGTACTCGGGGATCGCTTCGGCCTTCTTGCCGGAACGCACCAGCAGGTCGCCCAGGCGCGAGTGCAGCCGCCCGTTGTTGACTCCGTTTGCCAGCGCCTGCCGGTACAGCTGGATGGCTTCGTCGTAGCGGCCGGCCTGCTCGAGTTTCGCGCCCAGGGAATGGTACAGCAGCGGGTTGGATGGATCCATTTGGACCGCTTGCTGCAGCAACTCGATGCGCCTTGGAAGGGGAACGCCCGATTGCGGCTGCTCGGCCGTGTCCATCAGTTTCAGGATGGCAACGCGGTCCTTGGGGTCGGCGCCCTGGCCATTGAGGTTGTAAGTGTTCGAAGTGCCGCCCGAGGTGTAGCCAAGCGACTTCAACTGCTGCAGAGTGCGCTCGTCCATCGCGGTGGTCTCCACCTTCTCCGCCCCTGGCGAGCGGCTGGCGGCGACGAGTTGCGCTTCGAGCATACGCACTTCGGAGGGGTGCTCCAGTAGCACGTTTTTGGCTTCCTGCGGATCGTGGCTCAGGTCGTATAACTCAGGCTTGGGCGCGCGGATGTACTTCCACTGATTGGTGCGAATGGCACGCAATTCCGCCCAGCCTAGATTGATTTTCGGGAATAACGTTTCGGCGTACGAAATGGCCGTGCCCGCGTCCTTTCCCCGGAACAGCGGAATCAGGCTGGAGCCCTCGACGCCGGCTGGCGCGCCACCGCCCAACAGCCCAAGAATCGTGGGCAGGAAGTCGATGGTCCGGGCTTGCTGTGGTACGCGCACTCCCTGGGGCACGCCCGGGCCGGAGAGCAGGTATGCGATGCGCAGCGTCGCATCGTAGAGGAACACGCCGTGCGAGAATTCGCCGTGCTCGCCCAGGCTCTCGCCGTGATCGGAAAGGACCGCCACGACTGTCTTATCCGGCGCCGATTTGCGGTTGAGGCTGGCCAGCAGGCGCGCCAATTCGTGGTCGGCATAGGCGATCTCACCGTCGTATGGACGGTCCTTGTACCGCTCGCGGAACGGCGACGGCGGATCGTAAGGCGTGTGCGGGTCGTAGAGGTGCACCCACAGAAAGAACGGCTTCTCACCGTGTTTGTCCAGCCATTCGACTGCGCGGTCCACGGTGTCGCCCGCGCGGCGCTCGGAGTCCTCAAGGAATTGCTGAGCATTGCCCGGCCGCGGCATTTGGTCGTCGTACACGTCGAAACCGTGCTCGAATCCAAAGCGTTTCTTGAGCACCGCCGAACTGACGAATGCGGCGGTCTCCCAGCCCTGCGCCTGCAGCAGGCTGGCGAGGGTCGGCGTAGAGGGCGAGAGAATGAAGCCGCCGGTGTCCCGTACCTTGTGCGTGGGCGGGTTGAGGCCGGTGAAGATGCTGGCGTGTGAGGGCGGGGTTAACGGGGTTTGCGTGACGCCATTTTCGAACAACACGCCGCGCTGCGCGATGCCGTCGAGCGTCGGGGTCTCAGTTTTGCCGTAACCGTAGCAATGCAGATGATCGGGACGCAGCGTGTCGATGGTAATCACCACGACGTTCAGCGGGCGCAGGGCTTGGTGCGCGGCTTCGCGTGGGCGTTGGCAGGAGATGAGCGCGCACAGGCAGCACAAGGTAGCCAGCGGAGAACGAGACACGCGGTGTGGCATGGATCTTCCAGGATACGTCGCGAACAAAGAAATGCGGTACGGACCCGCCGCCGGGACCCGTTCCGCGGAATTCATGGGGGCAAACCCGATATGAGATCAGGCCAGCCGTTCAGATTGGAAGGGCCCTTGAATCGCCGAATTGCGCAGGGAAACTTCGTCGAACCTGGTTAGCAAGGCAATGTGTTCGCCTCCCCTGTTCCAACGACAATGCGAGTGGATTCCGGGTCGTTCCCCTCGATCACTTGACGGAATTGTGAGGGCGTTGACGCAGTGGGCGCGGTCAGGCACGCCCGGTTACTCCCGGCATTGCGGGCTGGCGTCGTAGCGCCTACCACTTCGATGCAGTACTCTTTGCACGCCGGTACCCTTGACAGCGAACTGAAAGCGCGACAGTGTTTGAAGAGTTTCAGGGCTGTTTAGATGATGGCGAGTGAGATCACGCCATCGCAGTGAGAGATTGGGCGGCTCCTGGGTGGGATTGATTGGCCCGAGTTCGCGCAAAGCGGGCTGCGGCATGAGCTCTCTTCAACCATCGCGGCAAGGGCGCGCACCGGGCTGTAGAAACGAACCGGGCAGGTGCTTGCGGCTTGAAGGTAGCCGGGAAAACAGGAGGAGGTTTCTGATGTTGTACGGCAAGAATAAGTGTTATCAACGGCGTTCCGTCCGTCGTGTGGCGTGGACGGCCGCCATGCTCTTGGGAGTCCTAGCGCTACCCGCGCTTGGGCAGAGCCAATACCAGTTGTCGCTGGCGAGCATCATGTCGCCGTCCAGCGCATCGACGCAAATGTACTTCGCGCATTTGACCGACGGGGCGGGCTGGGCGACGACGCTGGTGTTTTCAAACCCCAGCCAATACGCCGAAGCCAGCGTGAACGTGAGCTTCCACGGCGACACCGGGCAACCGCTGCTGCTTGATTTCGGATCGGGCGCGGCGGCAACGCTTGCCTTCACGGTTCCAGCGGGCGGCACAGTGACTTTCAGCAGCACCGGTGCCGGAACCACCGCGTCCGGCGGCTGGGCATACGCCTCCTCATCAGTTCCGCTTGCGGGTTCGCTGATGTATCGCGCAATCCAGAACGGGAAGCCGGTCTGGGATGTGGCGGCGTTAGCCACCAGCCCGACGTACTACTACTTTTCGTACGCGACGCCTCAGATCGGTGTCGCCATCGCCAATCCGAGCACAACCCAGACAATTCAGATCACCATGAGTTGTCTGGATACGGCCGGGAAGACGGCAGCCAGCAAGTCCCTCTCCCTGACCGCGTTGACTCACACGTCATTCAATCTCGGTCAGACCTTTCCCACCCTGCCGGCGAACTTCAAAGGTTCGCTCGTGCTTTCCAGCGCCGATCTCCAGCCCACGACGTTCCTGGCTTACACCATCAATGTTCGCGACGGGCTGTTGGCGCCCCTGCCTCCTGGAGAATTGCGATCGCCCGCTCCGGCCGACCGATTGCTCGCCGATGCGCACGCGCAAGCCAAGCTAGCGTACTTGTTTTGGGTGCAGGCAGCCTCAAGTTACGGGGATTTTACCGATCAATCGACGGCTGCGGTCTTTCTCCGGCTGGCTTCGAACTCCACAGTCAACGTGACCTCCGATTCGGGGGTGGTGGCCAATTACAGACTGGACAGCACTGGCGTCCAGATCAATGTGAGCCGTCAGATGGTCGAGGCCCTGGCTGATTCCAAAGGGGCATTGGCATTCATGCTGGCGCATTACATCAACCGCGCGGTGATCGACACTGCCGGAAACCCCAGTTCAGTGTTTAGGACTGACCCATCGGCGTCCGCGGATCTGTACGCTCTCATCACAGTGTTGACGGCTGACTTGGGCTCCAACGGAATGTTGGATTTTTACGGCCGGATGAAGCAGGCAATGGGTTTGGGGTTGGCCGTAGACTCGTCCGTTCAGACCGAGTTTGTGCTGAACGGCGATTTCGTTAACAGGATGACGCGGGTGTGGCAGGACCTCATTCGTAACGGCTGTGCCAACGGCGGGCAGCAATCATGCACCGTGCTGCACGACCTGTGGCACCCGCATTTCCCCGCGCTGATTCCGTAACCGCATTGTCGAAACAATCGGGCTGACCGCGCAGGCCGCCCCAAAATTGTCCTTGAACACTCGGTTGTCTTGTGGCAGACTAGTCTGCATAACAAACGAGTTGGCATTGGGTCACTATATGAATCCCGTCAATCTCAATCAGGTCTTGCGCCGCCCGGGGCGACATTGGAACATTGATGGCCTGCCGTTGCTCAGTATGGGGACGTTCTGGCTACTGTTGGGCGTCGCTACGCTTTTGATGGATAGTTTGGAAGGCTACTGGAAGGTGGCCTCAGTACCGTTGACTCTCTTCATCACGGGTGGAGGATTCGCGCTCAACTACATCGTAAAGCGGCTGAAGCAGAGCATCACAGAACCTCGCGCCGGAGTGATGCGGTTACGCCAAGACGTGAAGTGGCCCGCCGCGCTTGGCGCGTTGGTCGCTGCGTTCGCCATCGCCTCGGTCGTGGTTGTGGTCAAGGCGGGCCTGCAGTGTGAGGTGCAGCGCGCCCTGCCGGGCGGCATTGGACTGTTGATCGCCGCCGCGTTCTTTTACTGTTCCCGCCATTACGGGATTCCGAGTTATTCCGCAGTCGGGTTATGCGCCATGCTCTCTGGCTTGGTCCTGACGGTATTGCGCGCCCGTTTCCCGGTGTCCCTTGGCTGGATGTTTGTATTAATTGGGGTCGCATCAATCCTCTGCGGGATTGGCGACTTGACGCGTTTCCTGCGTGAGAATCCGTTGCCCGGTGAAGGGGAGCCAGCACAGTGAGCGACGCGGCGCGGAACGGTGCACTGGGTCAGATCGGCACTCTCGACCGACTGATTCACGAACCCGCCAGGCTGCTGATTTGCGCGCTACTGTATCCGCTGGAGGAGGCGGATTTCCTGTATCTGCTGACGCAATCTGAACTGAGCAAAGGCAACCTGTCGAGTCATCTAGCCAAACTGGAAGAGTCCGGTTACGTCAGCATCGAGAAACGCTTCAAGGGCAAACTGCCGCAGACGCTCTGCCGCCTCACCGATCGAGGCCGGGAGGCGTTTGAGAGCTACAGGAAAAGCCTGAAAGCACTGGCCAAGGCCCTGCCTTAACGGCCGAATGTAGAAGTACCAAACCGTCAGAAGTTACGCTTTCGTACCGGTTTAGGACTTGGATTCAATCACTTACGAATCGCGTATCGCGGACTTCTGCTGTTCTTGGGGCTCGCCCACTCCGGGATAGGGCGGTTTTGGCCCGGTTCATGCTCGCGTTCGCTAGCTATTCTCATCTGCGTAGCCGGGCGGGTGACCTGGGAGGCGTGGGCCCACCCGGCTTGATTGAATCTGTGCTTCGCCTCTTCCGCTGGAATCCGGTCCAGTGCCGGGTTGGCGAGCCTCGGCGCTTCTCGGCATGCCGTATTCTGAAGCGCAGTCAGAATGACTTAAACTGCTCGTCCAGAGTGTCGGTTTCTTCGAGCGCTGCGCGGGTGTAGTGGGTCGCATGGATCAACGCCGCACTATTGGACTTGCGCGGCGTTTTCGCGCGACCGGCGCTGAACAGTCGCCGAGCCGGACGGGCAATTCCAGACGAAGATCCGCTGCGGCCCACCATACGGGTTAGTCGCTCAACAATGTCTCTTAAAGTATCGGATTGCGCGTTCAGTTCCTCGGCCGCAGAGGCGGTTTCCTCGGCATTCGCCGCGGTACTCTGCGTGACCTTTTCCATCTGAACGATCGCCTTTCCGACCTGCTCGATTCCGCGCGCCTGTTCCTGGCTACCCAGGCTGACTTCGTCTACTAGGGTCTTCACCTTTACAGACTCCCCGGTGATGGCGCGAATCGCTGCGGCCACCTGGTCCACTTTCGATTTTCCGTCGTTGGACTTGGCGATCGACTCCTCAATCAAAGAAGCGGTATCCTTAGCCGCTTGAGCGGAGCGCTGAGCCAGACTGCGCACTTCGTCAGCGACCACCGCAAAGCCCATGCCCGCCTCGCCGGCCCGTGCTGCTTCAACGGCAGCATTCAGCGCCAGGATGTTGGTCTGAAAGGCGATTTCGTCGATAACCTTGATGATCTTCGCGATCTTGCCGCTCTGCGCGTTGATCTCGCCCATGGCGACGACCATCTGGTCTAGTGAGTGGTTCGTCTCAACAAATCTCTGCTGCGATTGCTTCACCAAGTTCGCCGCATCGCGTGAGTTCTCACTGTTTTTGCTGGCCATTGAGTTGATTTCCTCCGTCGAGGCGGAAGTTTCTTCGAGCGACGCCGCCTGTTCGGAGGACCCCTGAGCCAACGACTGGCTGGAACTGGATACCTGCGACGCAGCGCTGGCTACTTGTTCGGCGCCTTCTGAGAGCTCGCCGATGGCTTGTGTCAACCCACGATTGGTGCCACGCACGATGACAAACGAGAGGCCCACTCCCAGAATCAACACGATGCCCAAGAACATCCAAGTCGTCTTGCGTGCGGCATCCACTGTTGCCTGGGCGGAAGCTGACGTCTTGGCTCCGAAGTCGCTGTTCCATTTCGTCATTACCTGCAACTGGGCCCGCAGCGCTGTGTACACGGGATCGGCTTCTGCCATGTACTTCAGGTGAGCCTCCTCCTTTTTCCCGGCACGGCTCAACGGAAGGACGCTCTCCCAGGCCTGGTAATAGCGTTCCACTAGCGGTCGCAACCGGTCGAAGTTGGCACGGTCCTGGTCCTGGTTGACTGAACTTTCGTAGTCATGTTGCCGCTGCTGGAGTTCTTGCTTGAGTTCGCCCATCCTCTTCTCGATCGCGGCCATTTGGGCCGGGTCGGAGGATGCCATGTGCTTCCAGAAATTGCCGCGCAACCGGAACACGCCGACGGCGATGTCACCGCTGTATTCCAGGCCGGGCATCGCATCCGTCGTGAGCGACGTAATGCCGCTGCCGACTCGGGACAAACTGGTCAGCGAAAGCGCCCCGAGGATGAGCGCCAATGCCATCAAGCTGGTCGCCAGCAACGTGATCTTCTTTCCAATCGTCATTTGCCATTTCATAGAGCACCGCCTTCCGTGTGTCCATCCGCCACCTGTGGCGGCGTCCGAGCGAGACTAACTTTGGTATCGGCGCAAACACACACGCACAATAGGGGAAGAGTCGTCGAAAGTGACCGTTCACCGCGAATTGGCCCAGGATCGCGGAGCTGCCGGTTGCACTGCGCGGAGTTGGCTTACCGCCTTGCGCACTCCACAGCACCCTTGACGGCTTCACCCGAGAGGCGCGAGGCAAGGCTGACTGCGATGGGGTAACCGACCACGAACGGCGCGCATCTTGCCTTTACGAATGGCATTCCCCCTAATGACGGACCTTGCAGTTCCCCAGAAGGCCATATTCACCCG
This sequence comes from uncultured Acidobacteriia bacterium, assembly GCA_903909435.1. Lineage (GTDB taxonomy): Bacteria > Acidobacteriota > Terriglobia > Bryobacterales > Bryobacteraceae > CAIVVT01. The sequence continues at coordinate 14,205 of CAIVVT010000159.1, forward strand.
CCGGACGCTGCTGTGCGGCATGTTCCCACTGGCCGGTCTGCTGAACGCCCAACAGAACCCCACGTATTCATCCGATGTCAGCGTGGTCAACGTCCTGGCGAGCGTCCGCGACAAGCAGGGCAAACTAATCAGCGATCTCAAGCAGGACGACTTCCGTCTGGAAGACGAAGGACGGCCGCAGGTGATCCGCTACTTCGCGCGTGAAACGGCACTGCCGCTGACGCTGGGCCTGCTGGTCGACACCAGCATGAGCCAGCGGCGCGTGCTGGCGCAGGAGCGTTCGGCGAGCTATCGCTTTCTTGATCGGGTTCTGAGGCCCGAAAAGGACCGGGCTTGCATCCTGCATTTCGACCGTGAAGCGGAGCTGTTGGCGGATCTCACTTCGTCGCGCAGTAAACTGCAGAGCGCCTTGGGCCAGTTGGAGTTACCCGAACAGGAACTGCGGCAGGGCTCCCGCGGAGGAGGCGGCGGGAATCCTGGGGGCGGCCGGGGTGGAGGTGGCGGCGGGCGTCGAGGTGGGGGCGGCACCGTGCTTTACGACTCGGTACTGCTCGCTTCGGATGAAGTGCTGCGCAAACAGACTGGGCGCAAAGCCTTGATCCTGTTGACGGATGGCGTGGACCACGGCAGCAAGGTATCGATTTACGATGCCATTGTGGCGGCCCATCGGGCGGACACGATGGTCTACTCCATTCTGTTCGCGGACGAGGAAGGCTATGGCGGAATCGGGCGAGGGATAGGCGGTATGGAACCCCACCACGGCCGCATGGGCAGGGGTATGCCTTCCAGAGCCAGCTTGGAGCGCCCGGATGGCAGGAGGATCTTGCAGCAGCTCTCGCGCGAAACTGGAGGCGGGTTCTACGAGGTTTCGCGGAAGCACCCGATTGACTCGATCTATGACGAGATTCAGGAAGAATTGCGCAACCAGTTCAAACTCGGCTATACCCCTGATCCGCCAGGATCGGCAGGCGCCTTCCGCAGAATCACGGTCAGCGTCACCCAAAAGGAGCTGGCCGTGAAGGCCAGGGCGGGGTACTACCCGAGCCCACGATAGTAACCTATCGAAGGTCCCTTCGGCTGAAATCAGCTGTCGTCAAAAGAGCGCCCTCGTCAATTCAGTAGCGTGCGAAGCCCAACCGCTGAACTTCAGCCGGTCGGTGTTTCTGCCATTGGCCGATAGCGCGCCGCGAGGGCGGAAGCAGAGTTCGACCAGGCAGATTACCCCCAGTCTTGTCTTTGTTGCTGCTCTCGAAACGTGGCGGAATTGAGCCGCGACCGTAAGTGGGAGTTACCTGTCACCTGCCTTGGCTCGTTTCTGTTGCTCGCGGTGCGGTGCTGGGGAGTTGGTATAAGTTCTCATTATGGGAGCAAGAAGCTGGCACGCCCCCGCGAGGATGCCGGCTGTAGTCCTTCCAGGGTTGTGGTAGGCCAGCGGCACGCCTTTCGCACCGCAACGGGCCTCAAAGAAAGAGCTATAAACGGATCTCAAAACCTGTCACATTAATAGCGCGGTAGCGGTGAGGGCATGTAGTCTGGCCGTGCTGAGCCGCCACGAGCAACTCCGGGAGAAGTCCGAACTCGGGCCGGCTCCGGGTGTTAACCTGCATTAGGAACGCCTGTCGAATTGGCTGGGGTCACCTCGGTTGGCGGGCCCGCTGAGCGGTTGCGAACGAAGTAAGCTGCACCGGATGTCGCGATGCGTCCTGGTGCGTCCCGGAGGATCAAGCGGGCACCGGCACAATTCTCGTTGAGCGTGTGGGGAGGGGCATGCGGATATTGATCGTTGAAGATGAACAGGATGCCGCGAACATGATGGCCAAGGGTTTGCGGGAAGCCTCCTTTGCCGTGGATCTGGCGTTTGACGGGGAATCCGCCCTCGAGAAAGTGCACGTAAACACGTACGACGCGGTGATTCTCGACCTGATGCTGCCTGGCAAGAACGGCGTGGATGTGTGCCGTGAAATCCGCGCCCTCGGGATGTCGTTTCCGATTCTGATGGTGACGGCGCAGGACGCGGTCCGGCAGCGCATCGTGGGGCTCGACAGCGGGGCCGACGACTATCTGACGAAGCCGTTCGATTTCGGTGAACTCACCGCCCGCATCCGGGCCCTGCTGCGGCGTGCTCCCGCCGTACAAAAGGGCGAACTGCAGGTGGCGGATCTGGTGATCGACACGCGCACCAGGACCATCCGACGCGCCGACAAACTCCTGGACCTGACGAGCAAGGAGTATGCCCTGCTGGAATACCTGGCCCGCCGCGACGGAGAGGTGGTGGGACGGGCCGAGATATCGGAGCACGTCTGGGATGAAACTTACGACCCGTTTTCGAATCTAATTGAGGTCTACATTCAAAGACTGCGCCGCAAAGTGGATACCCCGGGGGTGCCGCGCCTGATCCACACGCGGCGGGGCGAGGGATACCAGTTGGTGCGACTGGAGGATGAGGAATGATCGCGTCGATCCGTTGGCGACTGACACTCTGGCACACGCTCTTCCTGACCGTCATCCTGCTGCTGCTCTGTGCGGCGGTTTACGGTTTGTTGGCAAGGACCCTGTGGAGCGAATTGGACAGCCGGGTGGCTGCGGGCGTGGCGCAGGTCAACTCCTTATTGCCGCACGAACTCTCTGAGCGGGCTTCAAAATCCGAGGGAGAGCAGTACTTCCAGGAGGTCCTCTCCAAGGACATCCAGACGAGTTTGCCGGCCCAAATCGTGCTGATCTACGATGGAGACCGGTTGGCAGGCGCGAAGCCTCCAGTTGGATTTCGAGGAGACCCGGTCACTGTTCTGAAAGCACCGCAAAAGCGATCCTTGACGGGCCCGTTGTCTTGGTCTGAAAGCGGTTGGCGCGTGGCTCTGAGTGCGGTTCATATCGCTGAATCAAACACCACCTACCGGATTGTCGTGGCGGAATCTGAACAGCCGATTCTGAACGAACTGGGACGCCTGAAGCGAGCCTTCTTCCTGCTGGTTCCGATCGGCCTGTTGCTGGTAGCCGTCAGCGGCTACCTTCTGGCTCGCAAGAGTCTGGCGCCCGTGGTGGAAATGTCGAATGCGGTCGAGCAGATCACTTCGCGCAATTTGGAGCGTAGGATTCCGCTGGGGAATCCGCGCGATGAACTTGGCAGGTTGGCCGCCACCTTCAACGCCCTGCTGGAGCGTCTGCAGTGGTCTTTCGAGCAGCAGCGGCGATTCATGGCAGACGCTTCCCACGAACTGCGGACTCCGCTGTCCATCGTGCATACCACCGCACAGGTGACGATGGAGAAACAGCATCGCGTTGAACCGGAATACCGCGAGGCGCTCAGCATCATCGATAAGCAGATGCTCAGGATGACCCGACTTGTCGAGGACATGTTCCTGTTGGCGCGGGCGGACGCCGGTGGAGTTCCGCTGCGTGTGACCAGCCTGTATCTGGACGATGTGTCCAGGGAAGCGCTGCGGGCGGCCCAGGTGCTGGGGAACAGGAAAGGCGTGACGGTGGGTGCCGGCCCGCTACCGGAGGCAGCTTTCTCGGGCGACGAATCGCTGATCAGGCAGATGGTGCTTATTTTGCTCGACAACGCGGTGAAGTACACGCCTGCTGGCGGTACGGTCGAACTGACCATGCAGGAGCGGTCCGACGACTTTGAGATCCAGGTTTCAGACACCGGTCCAGGCATCCCACCCGACGTTCAGCCGCGGTTGTTCGAGCGCTTCTTCCGGGCGGACAGCTCAAGAGCCAGGTCGGCAAACGGTGGAGGCGGCTCGGGGTTGGGCCTTTCCATCGCCCACTGGATTGCGGAAGCCCATCACGGCGATGTGTCGCTCCGCAGGTCCAGCGAGCACGGCAGTGTATTTGCGATCACGCTGCCGAAGACGTATCCTGAGCCGGCCCTGAATGGAAAGTGAAAAAAATTCCCCAAACGGGCTGAGTTTATCCTGCGTTCATGTTGAAATCTGTACGCTTGTATCAATCTATCGACGCGACTACTAACGTAGTCAAACAGAATACCCGGGCCATGACTTCTCTCCTCCTCCCCATCGGTCATGGCCCGGGGAACTCTCTCGAAGGCATCCCGCCGAATTTCACACCGGTTTAACTGTTCCGCATCGTCTGAACGTACTTGAGCTTCCGTCTCACAGCGCCTTGAGCAGGGTTGTATTACCTTAAACTCATGCGAAAGTTGCCGTTGGTTCTCACGTTTTTCCTCGCCACAGGTCTGACCGGAGCTTGGCGGTTTCATCCTTTCAGGATGTCGCGGACAGTCTTGACCGCCAGCGCTGCGGAACCAACGCGTGGAACCTACACCAGTCGATTTCAGGTCGCCGAGAACCCCATCTCGGAGCGCGGCAATTGGATCAACGGCAGGTCGGCTGGTGTGGACTGGGCAAGTGTAGCTACGGCGGGGGGCCGCGCGTATGGGCTCGAATCCGGCGCGGGCGGCTATGACGACTCGGTCGCACTGGTGAGAGGTAATTGGGCGGCCGACCAGTCGGCTGAGGCGACGGTGTATGCGGTCAACCCCAACGACAAGATCTCGGAGGAAGTGGAGTTGCGGTTGCGCTCCACGCTGTCTGCCCACAGCGCCACGGGCTACGAAATCAACTTCCGGTGCCTGAAGACGAAGGATGCCTACTCGGAAATCGTCAGGTGGAACGGGCCCTTGGGAAGCTTTACTTACCTGCAACAGCTGAGGGGGGCGCAATACGGAGTTGCCAGCGGAGACGTCGTCAAAGCGGCGATTGTGGGGAACGTCATCACCACTTACATCAATGGCGTGCAGGTGGGCCGGGCCATCGACGACACCTATGCCACGGGGCAACCCGGCATCGGCTTCTTTTTGCAGGGGGCTTCCGGAGTGAACAGCGACTACGGGTTCACGAGCTTCACGGCGTCAGATAAGTAGTAATGCAGCGGATGCAGGTGGCAGAGTCGCTTGGATAGTACCCGCCGTCGGGACTGCCTAATATCAAGTGAGTAGTACGAGCCGACAAAAAGATACATTCAGGCCTGAGAATCATACAACTACTGAGAGCGGAGATGGGTTCGTGCCAGAATGTTACTCAGATTCGATGCAGTGAGGAGGAGTTATGCGGTTTTGCTTCATTACATTGGCGGTCGCACTGGCGCTGTTCAGCATACCGGTGTCCGCCGTAACGGTCGATTTCAACGCGTATGGGGCCGCCAGCGGCCTTGGTTTTGGGGGCGCAGAATGGGTGGGCGCGTCCTCCGTGGCCTTCAGTGGATTTGAGCTATCTACCGCCGATCATTACGGCCTGCAGTTGGATGCTCCGGGCTATTACGGAGCGACGAATTACGAGATAACCGCGGAGGGTCCTCTGGCTATCACTTTCGATTTGCCACAGACCGGATTTAGCATCGACCTTCGCGATTTCGCTGGATATGGCGGAAGCGACACGATCTCCGTCTACGCAACCGACGGCACTACACTGCTGAACACCTATACGGTGAGTCTGGACGGGGCGATACGGACATTCAACGATGCGGGCGAAAGCGCTCCCATCGGTGTGGTAGTGTTGAGCACCATTCCTAGCGAAGGCTGGACGGGCATTCTGCAGAGTGTCACGTACGGCAACACCGCGATCCCAGAGCCCGCTACCTCCGCGCTGTTCGGCGCGGGGATTCTGGCCCTCGCCGCCATGTTCCGCAGAAAGCGCTAACTATCGACGAATCAGCCACAAATTGGAGTTGGGTACGTGGGGACGGTCGATCCGTCCCCACTTCGTCTCTCGCGTCGGGTTTACCTGCTCAGCTTCAACACCCAGGCCGGCTGCGCCAGCAGATCTTCCGGCAGTTCCGGCAGATCCACGGTCACCGTGTTGCCCTGCGTCTTGAACTTCAACACCGCCGTTGAGCCCAGCAGCGTGGCCGACTTCAGCTTTGTTCCGTCGTAGTCCTTCACGGTGAAACTCTTGCCGGGCCAGCGCGGCATGATCGCGTACAAGTCGCTGCGCTTGGTGGTGAAGAACGCCTCGATGCCGGCTTTGCCCGCGGCGGGCTTCTGGGTTAGACGGGTGACGTCGTAGTCGGTATTGTACTCGGCGTTGTAGTCGATCTTGGGTACTTCGCCGCTGCTCCACTGCCGCGTCGCCTTCCACGGCTTCGTGCCGTAGATCGCATCGCCGTTGACCTTCAGCCATGCGCCGATCTGCAGCAGACGCTCCTCCATCACCACCGGGATCGTGCCGTCCGCGGCGGGGCCGATGTCGAGCAACAGGTTGCCACCCCGGCTGACCGTGTCGGTGAGCAGGATTACCAATTCCCGGCCCGAGTGATAGTGTTCCAGCCGCTCGGCGCGGTTGTAGCCGTAGGAGAAGCCCATGCCCCGGCTCTCCTCCCACGGATGGCTCATGTCGGCCATGCCGGGGGTGTATTCCGTGGTCCAGTAGCCGCCGTGCTTGTGGCGCGTCTCTTTGCCCCAGCGGTCGTCCACGACCACTTCGTCCTTGACCGGCGAATCGTTGTACAGCCACGCCAGCAACTCGGCGCTGTGCCACTCCGAAGAGGGCAGATCCCACTCGCCGTCGCTGAAAATGATGGACGGCTTGTAGCGCGTTACGACGTCCTTGAATTGCGGCGTCATGTGCTCGGCCACGTAGCGCGGCTTGTCGGTCAGCCAGAGCGGGTTGTACCACTCGTAGAGCGAGTAATAGATACCCATCTTGAGCCCTTTGGCGCGCACCGCCGTGCTCAGGTCCCCCACCAGGTCGCGTTTCGGACCCACTTCAACCGAGTTCCAGGGACGCCCCCAGGTCTTCGAAGCCTCGGCGCTCGGCCACAGGGCAAACCCTTCGTGATGCTTGGACGTGAGCGCGACGTACTTCGCGCCGGACTTCTGGAACACGTCGGCCCAATGGTCGGGTTCGAACAACTCCGCATGGAATTGCGGTGCGAAGTTCTTGTACTCGTAGTCGGCGCCATACATCTTTTTGTGGTAATCCCAGGAACCCGCGTTGACCGGGTTCTCCCTGGACTTCTGGCCTTCGGTGATTGCGTTCCAATACCACTCGGCGTAGGCCAGTTTGCCGGGGATGACCGGTGCGTAGGAGGGCACCGAGTAGACACCCCAATGGATGAAAATGCCGAACTTGGCTTCAGTGAACCAGGACGGCACCGGCCGGCTGTCCACCGATTCCCAATTGGGTTTGTAGGTCTGCGCACTGAGCAGGGCGGCGCAGAAAAGCGTGAGCGAAATCAGTCGTTTTGTCATGAAAGTAAAGGTTTACTTGGGTGGCCGCGGGGCCTGTCTCGACAGCCTATCAATCCGGTCGGCAGACCGCAAGGAGCGAGCCGTGAGGCAGCGCGAGGTGGGGAACCTCGGAGTGCCGCGCGGAACAGACTAGCGCCAGCGGAAGATCTTCAGCGCCACAGTGAAGCAGACCACCATCCAGCACCCCAGGATGGCCAACTGCGGCGCGAGTTGAACCAGTCCCGCGCCTTGCAGCATGTTGGCGCGCAGTGCATCGATCACGGCGGTCAGCGGGAGTACGTGGATCACGGGCTGGATCACGTCGGGGAAGCGCTGCGCGGAGAAAAATACGCCCGAGAGAATCCACATGGGCATCATCACGACGTTCATGATGCCGGAGACGGCTTCGATGGTCTGTGCGCGAGACGCGATCAGCAGTCCGACGGCGCCAAAGGCGAGTGAGCTAATCAGGCTCAACACCGCCAGGTCCAGCAGTGAGCCGCGCACCGGTACCTTGAACACCAGCGCGCCGAATCCGACCAGCACTCCCACCTCCACCACCAGCATCAGCAGCCGGGACAAACCGAAGGAAAGCAGGTAGTAATGCCGCGGCATGGGTGTCGCCACCAGGCGCTTGATCAACTTCTTGCGCCGCGAATCGACGATGGTGAAGCCCATGCCCCAGATGCCGCTGCCCATCAGGTTCATGCCCAGCAAACCCGGTATCAGGAAGTCGATATAGCGCGAACCGGGCTCCCGCAGAATCCTATCGCTCGAGCCGACCGGATCGACACGGCCCGCCGCCCGCTGCACGGCCCGGTCAGCCAGCATCTTGGCCGTCCGTCCCTCGGGGTTCGTATCGTCGTACTCGTAAACGATCGCGCTTCCCGAACCTGGTGCCGCGAGCAGCGCGATCTTGCCGGAGCGCAGCGCCTGCAGCCCGCCTTCAGCGCTGAATTCGCTCACGCTGAGCAGCTTCTCTGCGCGCAGGGAGCGGGCCAGGCGCGGCGTCACCGCGCCGATTTGCAGCACCTCTGGCGGGCGGTTGCGGAAGGCGAGTCCGAGCCCCGCCGCCAGCAGAATCGGGAAGACGAAGACCCAGAACAACGCCTCGGGCTCGCGCAGGAACTCTCGAAACCGTACCAGCGTCAGCTGCGTGAGCGGATGTTCGGCAAACCGGCTGCGAGCGGTCGACGTCTGGGTGTGAGCAGCGGCAGGGGCGCTATTCATCGCGTAAGTGCCGTCCCGTCAAAGTGACGAAGACGTCCTCCAGTGTGGCCGAGTGCGTGCGCAGTTCGGTGAGCGGAATCTGCTGCCGGTCGAGTTCGGCCAGCAAAGCCGGAACCGCTAGGTGCAACTTGGTGGCTTGCATCAGCACGCTTCCGTTTTCGGCCTTCGCGTCCCTGATTCCCTCAAGGTGCTTCAACGGCTCCATGTCCAGCGGTTTGCCCGGGCCGCCGGCGGAGAACTCCACGACGTGTTCGACTCCGATGGACGCCACCAACTCGCGCGGCGTGCCGAGGGCGATGGTCTTGCCGTGGTCCATAATGGCCACGTGTTCGCACAGCCGCTCCGCCTCGTCCATGTAATGCGTGGTGAGAACGATCGACCTCCCGGCCAGTTTCAGTTGCTCGATCAATTCCCAAAGCTGCCGCCGGGCCTGCGGGTCGAGCCCCGTGGTCGGCTCGTCCAGGAACAGCAACTCGGGTTCCCCCACCAGCGCGCACGCCAGGGCCAGGCGCTGCTTCTGGCCTCCGCTGAGGCCGCCGATGCGCGAATCCCGCTTTTCTTCCAGTTGGACCAGACCGATTATTTCTTCAGCCGGCGGACCCTGGTGGTAGAAGCTGCGGAACAGGCACAGCGTTTCCAGCACGGTGAGCTTCTCGGAGAGCTGCGTTTCCTGGAGTTGGATGCCGAGCCGCTGCCGGAGCTTGTCCGAGTCGGTCTTCCAATGCAGGCCGAGCACTTCCACGTCCCCCGAATCGGGAGCCGTCAACCCCTCGCAGATCTCGATGGTCGTGGTCTTGCCCGCGCCGTTGGGCCCCAGCAGGCCGAAGCACTCACCCACGGGCACGTCGAGGTCGAGTCCGTCTGCGGCGACGACATCCTTGTACGTCTTGCGAAGATTGCGAATTCGAAGAGCCGCAGGAGGTGCGCTTTCGGGCATAGGAACCAGTATCGCTTCTGGAGGTTACCGGGTCAAAACGAATTGGGCGGGGCGGCGCTCCCGCGTACACCGAAGCGCGGAGATAACTATTTGGTTTCTAGGATGAACGCCGGCGCGTAGCCCGACAGTCCGGAATAACTGCCTTGCGCCGAACTGATTTTGGCTACGCAACCCTGCACCTTGCCCAGGAAAGCCTGCGGGCTGACCTCGACCAGCAGATCGCGGTAAACCACGTCGCCGTACAGGTCCACGGGGAAAGACACCGGGTGCGGGGCAATTCGATCCTGGACGACGTAGCCGTGGCGGATCGCTTGCCGGCAGGCTCCGTCCCACGCCGCATCACTCATTGCCGCCCCTTCGTAAGAAGGCTGTTCGCTGCCGGAGTCGTTGGGGCGCAGCACCAGGCTGTCGCGATGCCGCAACGCGTATTCGGGCAGATCGATCTCCACGCCGTTGCGCTTAGTTTTCGAGGGCGCTAACATGCGCGTCCAGGGGATCGATTCTTCTATCGCCTTGCGCTCCGCGATGGGGAACGACGCCGTCACAGCGTCGTCGCTCAGCAGTGCGAACAATGCCCGCTTGCGCGTCATCTCCGTACGGAAACTATTGACTACGCAGACCTTGCCCTCGCGGTAAGCACGCACCAGCGGGTGATTCAGGTCGAATCGCAGCATGAACTCGTGCGCCGTCACTCCGCGGTACACAACGTCGATGCCGAAACCGTTCCAACTCAACTGGCCGTTGCGGTACTCGATCTGGTCTGGCGAGATGATCTCGGCCGCATAACCGCCCCGGCGAAACACCTCGGCCAGCAACAGGTGCTCTTGTGTGTCCACGGTCTGGAAAGGTTGCTTGAACTCCAGAATCGCGATGCTCGGCTTGGTTTTGCCTCCGAATTCCTTCCACGCCTTGAGCAGCGCGGACAGCAGCGGCTTGACTGCTCCGACCTTGTCCAACTTGAACTTCTTGCGCAGTTCCTTTACGGGTGCCGCATCATAAAACAGGTCGCTCAGAATCTCCCCGTAGACGACGCCGTGCGGCAGATCCGCCTGACCGCCCGTAACGTGGAGCGACCCATTGTTCACATGAGTTTCGAGCAGCGCCGAAATCGCGGGAGAGGCGTAGCCGGGATCCACCGCGGCCAGCATCTTCTCAGCCGGCAGTAGTTCCATGCGAGCCATCAACTGGGGATTGCGGATCACCAGCATGCGCAGCCGGTCGATCGCCGAGTGCAGGCTTTCCGCGTTCTTCGCCAGATTGATATACTGGCGGCGGCTCAGAAAGTGGGGCCGCAAGACTGGCGATACGGGACGGCCAGCCACCATCAGGCGGCGTGCGACCATCTGTTCGCGCAGTTCCTCCGCCCAGCCCGAGGTGCGGACTGTCTCGCTTTCCAGGATTTTGTGGTAGCGGGCAACCGCTTCGCCCAACTGGGTCATGGTGTACAGAAATAGACTAAGATTTAACTCCTAATATCGCACAGGTGCGCCGCAATTGGGAATCTTACTACAACTTTAAGAGTAAATAAATCTTTCACTTTCAAGATCTTACAAAGGAATCAACAATATGGCCACGCGCGCTTCCATCCTCTGCCTGACCGCCGCAGCGCTTCTCGCTCTGCCTTGCCTTCGCGCCGACGAAGGCCTTTGGCTGCCCAATCAGTTCCCCGCCCAAACCGTTCAACGGAAGTACGGTTTTCTGCCCTCCGCGGAGTTTCTGAAGCACCTGCAAACTGCCGCTGTCCGTTTTAACAACGGCGGCACCGGCAGTTTCGTGTCGGCTGAAGGGCTGCTGTTTACCAACCACCATGTTGGTGCCGATTGCGTTCAGAAACTCTCCAGCCCAGGTCACGATTTCATTCAGGATGGCTTCTTCGCCGCGACGCCAGCTGAAGAAAAGCGCTGCCCCGACCTGGAAGTCAACGTCCTGCTGAATACAACGGAGGTGACTCCCCGCGTCACCGAGGGCGTCACGGATCAGACCGCCGCTCCGGAGGCGGCCCGCATACGGCGCTCGAACATCGCGAAACTCGAGCAGGAGTGCGCCGCAAAAACGGGCAACCGCTGCGATGTGGTCACCCTGTTTGCGGGCGCGCGCTTCGACCTTTACGAGTACAAGAAGTACACGGATATCCGGCTGGTCTTTGCCCCCGAATTCGCCCTCGCGTTCTTTGGCGGGGACCCGGAGAACTTCACCTACCCGCGTTTCGACCTCGACATCACCTTTTTCCGCGCCTACGAAAACGGCCAACCCGTGAAGCCGCTGGACTACTTCCAATTCAGCAAGGAAGGAGCGAAAGATGGCGAAGTGATCTTCACAGCGGGCAATCCGGGCACCACCGGCCGCCTGATGACGCTGGCTCAGCTCAAGTTCCTGCGGGATACCGATTATCCTCTCCGCCAGCGCCGGCTGATTTCACTTTCTGATGCCCTGATCGCCTGGTCCAACACCAGCGAGGAGCACCGCAGGCAGGCGCAAGAGGTCATTTTTGGCGTTCAGAACAGCTACAAAGCCAACTCCGGATTCCTGCGCGGGCTGGGCGACGTAGCTTTGATGGATACGAAACTCATCGCCGAGGTCAAACTGCGAAAGGCGGTTGCGGCCAACCCGGAACTGGCGGCCCAGTCCGGCAAAGCCTGGGATGAACTGGCTGCGGCCTACGCGGTATTCCGGCCGTCTTTCGTGGGCTACTACCTGTACGAATCCTCCCCCGCCGTGGGCAGTACCCTGTTCGGCATCGCCCGGCGTGTGCTGCGCTATGCGGTTGAAACGAAAAAGCCAAACGGCGAACGTTTGCGGGAATACAGCGACGCAGGGCTATCGTCCCTGGAACAAGCGATGTACTCGCCCGCCCCGATCCACCGCGATCTGGAAGTGGAGGCCTTGACCGAGTACTTCACGTTCCTGGAGCGCGAATTGGGCTCGGAGAACCATACGCTGCAAGCCATTTTGAAAGGGCGCGGACCGCGCGAAGCCGCTAGATCCTACGTCGCTACCAGTAGCCTCACCGACATCGCCCAGCGGAAGCGGCTGGCCGCCAGCATCGACGCCGTCCATCAGTCGAAGGACGGGATGATCCTGCTCGCTGAGCTTATCGACGGCCCGGCGCGAGAGTTCCGGAAGTCTTACGAAGAACAGTTGGAAAGCGTCCTCACGCGGTCATCCACACGGATCGCGAAGGCGCGTTTTGTCGTCTCCGGCGGCAACGACTATCCCGACGCCACGTTCACGTTGCGTTTGAGCTTCGGGCAGATCCGCGGCTATGAGAACGAGGACGGCAAACAGGTAAAGTGGGACACCGACTACGCCGCGCTCTACCCCAAAGTGACGGGCAAGGCTCCTTACGCTTTGCCCGCCCGCTGGATGAAAGCCAAGTCGATTCTGAAGCTCGATACACCTTTCAACTTCGCCGCGACGGCTGACATTCACGGCGGCAATTCAGGCTCCGCAACGCTGAATACAAAGGGCGAAATCGTGGGAATCGTATTCGATTCCAATCTCGAAGCGCTGCCGAATCGCTTCGTTTACTCGGACCGGCAAGCGCGCAGCGTGCACGTTGCCAGCCAGGGTATCGTTGAAGCTCTCAAGAGCGTCTACGGGGCGCAGTCTTTGTTGAAAGAACTAGGCTTTTGATGGAGACTAAAAAAGGTGGCGATCTTGTTCACTGCGCCGCCTCGGAGACACGCTGCATTGAGGGAGTCTCTCAAGTTGGCAGCGAGTCTTGGCGCAACTGTTAAGAATTCGTAACTGTTGCACCCGCTTTCGACTCTAATGATACGGGACCCGAGCCGCGTGCGCTCCTCCAGCGCGGCTTGGGACTCCGTTCCGCCAGGCCCAGCGCCGGCGGTGCGACGCCCGGGGGGCCACACTCCTCCTCTCCCCCCGGGCGTTTCTTGCATCCCGTTTGAGATCACTGACTACCAACCCGTGCCGTTCACCCTCTAATCCACAGTTCTGTTGCGAAAAGTGACGCGCGCACCGAGAGGGAGTCCCTCGTGTCGGTTGCCTTGACGGCTCTTTTTCGTTGGCGACTGTTTGCCGGCGGGATGGTGCAAGCGCAAGTCGCCTACACCCGGTGCGAAAGGGGAGGGTGGGCACGCTCGGAGCATGTGGGTCGTGAAGCCCGACTGCGATGTCGGCAGACACGCCTTCACGCGGCTTCAGGCCCGAACTTGTGGGACGCCTATGATCCTCAGGCGGGAATTGAACGGGAAGGGAACTACTTGCGCATTCCGCGATTGGGGCTCTTCAGCTGCTGCTGCCGTTTCTTGCCCTTCTTGCGCTTCGGCTTGCTGATAATAAACGTACCTGAGCCGATGTACTGGGAAGAGTAGAGGTGCGAGGGGGTTGTTTCGGCCACGATGAGAAAATCCTCCGGGAAGTCGATCTAAACCACCAGCTTAGCGCACCCGGCCCTCCGGCCGCAGTCGGATACCCTGGAGACAGCTATGCAGGACGAAGCGCCGGACCGCCGCCCGTCGCCGTTTGGCGCGCTCCGCCACCCCAATTTCCGGCTCTACGTCGCCGGGATGGCTGTGAGTCTGGCCGGGACTTGGATGCAGCAACTGGCCCAGAGCTGGCTGGTTTACCGCCTCACCCACTCTTCCTGGATGCTCGGTGTCACCTGGTTTTGCGCGAACGTCCCCGTACTCTTGCTAGGCCCGCTGGCCGGGCTCATGGCCGACCGCTTCCCACGCCGCACCATCGTCTTCATCGCGCAAACTCTCGCCATGCTCCAGGCATTTGTGCTGGCGATCTTGACCCTGACGGGACGCGTCACGGTCGCGCACGTGCTCGCCCTGGCTTTGATTCTAGGCACCTGCAGCGCTTTCGACATCGCGGGCCGGCAGGCGATGTTCGTGCATCTTGTCGGGAAAGACGACCTGCTCGGCGCCATTAGCCTCAACTCGGCGACCTTCAACTCGGCACGCGTTGTCGGCCCGCCGCTGGCCGGTTTTCTGGTTGCGCGCCTGGGAGAAGGTCCCTGCTTTCTGATCAACGGATTCAGCTTCCTCGCCGTGCTGGGCAGCCTCGCCCTGATGCGCTTCGAGGAGCCGCCCAACGTTCCGGGAGAGGGTCCGCTGGAGCGGCTGCGGAGTGGCTTCCGCATGGCGCTGGGCACTCCACCGCTGCGCACCGCGCTGATCCTGGTCGCTAGCATGACCTTGGGCACGGCAGGCGTCGGCGCGCTGGGACCGATGTTCGCCGACGGGCTGTTTCACATGGGTGCCCAGGGGCTCGGATTCCTGACCGGCGGGATGGGGTTGGGCGCAATCGCCGGGACGCTGACGCTGGCGGGCTCGCGCGGCCACCGCCAACTGCCGGGAGCGATGCTGCAAGCGCTCTTCGTCGCCAGCGCAACGTTGTTCGTGTTCGCCGCGTCGCCCAATTACTGGCTTTCGCTGGCCGTCATGCCGCTGCTGGGCATGAGCATCTTTCGAATGAACTCGGCGACCAATACCATGATCCAGATGCGTGTGCCCGAGAACTACCGGGGGCGCATCATGGGGTTGTACTCGTCGATGGTGGTGGGAATGCTCCCGGTCGCCAGCCTGATCGCCGGGGCGCTGGCCGCACATATCGGTCCGCGCTGGACGGTTGCGGCCGGCGGCGTCTTGGCGCTGTTCGCCGCCGCTCATGCCAGGCGCAATCTGCAGTCGATGAAGAACTGGCTGGAGGCCCCGGCGGTGGGCGCGGACGGAAGGATATCCTTAGGAAACACGTGACAAAACTGACTTTTCGACCTGCGCACGGCTTGAGCGTCCTGACGGCGCTGCTCCTCCCGGTACTCGCCGCCATGACCCCCGCCGCTCTGCTGGCGCAGGAACAGCAGGGCTCGGTGGTCGTACTGCCGGTAGCTCCGCCCGTGGACCCTGGCGCAGTGCCGTCGGCCGAGCAGATCGACCGGATTCTGGGCCAGATATCGACCATCACCGGCTTGAAGTTGAAGCATCCGGTGCCCATGACCGCGCTGAGCAAGGCCGAGTGGCGGCAGTGGGTCGAGGAACGGCTCAAGGAGAGCGCCAAGCCGGAGGAGATCAAGGTCGAGGAGACGGCCATGAAGATCTTCGGTTTCCTGCCGCCGGATTTCGATCTGCGCGCCAGTACGGTCGATCTGATGAGCGAGCAGGCGGCCGCCGTCTACGACCACAAGAAAAAGCGCATGATCTTCGTCCAGGGCGCGGCGCCCGACGAGATGCAGGAAGCCGTTCTGGCGCACGAACTGTCGCACGCCCTGGCCGACCAGCACTTCGACATGGGGCGCTTCCTCGAGAAAGGGCCGCACTCGGACGAGAGCGAATCCGCGCGCCTCGCCGTGGTCGAGGGACAGGCCATGTGGATCATGCTCGAAGTGATGCTGAATCGGAACGGCCAGTCGCTCACCAAGAACTCCGCGGCGCTGGAACTGATGATCCCCTCGATGGGCAAAATGGCCGCCTCGCAGTACCCCGTGTTCGAAAAATCGCCACTCTATTTGAAGGAGAGCCTGCTGTTTCCGTATTCCGCGGGGCTGCTGTTCCAGCAGGCCGTGATCGACAAACTGGGGCGCGATGCGTTCGCCGCCGTCTTGCGCGACCCGCCCAAGACCACGCAGCAGGTTCTGCATCCCGCAAAGTACTTCGCCCACGCTGCTGCGGCGAGCGTCGAGTTGCCCGAGTTCGATGGCCGGAACAAGCTCAAAAAGCTCACCGAGGGCGACGTCGGCGAGTTTGACATGCGCGTGCTTTTCGAGCAATACGCCTCGAAGAAAGAGGCCGTCGAACTGGCTCCGGAGTGGCGTGCCGGACGCTTTGAGTTGTTGGAGGACAAGGCCGCGAAGCAGCCCGTACTGCGCTGGTCCGTGCTCTGGTCCAGCCCCGAGTCGGCACGCAAAGCTCTGTCCCTCTATTTGAAGGTCATCGAGCAGAAGTCGCAGCAGTTGAAGTGGACCCGCCAGTCCGCGGAAGCGGCCGAGGGCTCGAATCAGCTCGGCGGCTACAGAATTCTCGTTGATGGATCGCGGCTGGCAGCAATTGAAGGTTTACGGTAAGCCGCTGAAGCGTTACCCTGTTAAGAAGTTAAGAAGCCGAATCGCACGCTCAACCGTCTATATCAATTGACTATGATCACCCGACGCCAATGGATGGGAATGACTCTCGGCGCGACTGCCGCCGGAATGAGTCTGGAAGCCTTCACCGCCCCGGTGCCGCGCAAAGCGCCCGAGGTCACGATCACGCTCAACAGCGGCGAGCAGATCTTGCTCAGCTCGATGCGAGGCAAGGTCGTCGCACTGGAGTTCCTGTTGACGACGTGCCCGCACTGCCAGCGGTGCTCGGGCATCCTCCAACAGATGTACGCGGAGTTTGGGCCCAAGGGATTCCAGCCGCTCGGCGCTGCGATCAACGACAATGCGCGCGCGCTGGTGCCCGAGTTCATTTATAAGCTCGGGGTGAAGTACCCGGTGGGCGTGACCCCGCGCGAGATGGCTTATGAATTCCTGGGTTACAACCAGAACGACCCCAACGCCGGGCCGATGCTGATGCCGCAGCTCGTCTTCATCGACAGGAAAGGCATCGTCCAGGTTCAGTACGCGGGCGACGCCGATTTCTTCAAGAACGAAGAAGTGAATATGCGGACCCAGGTTGAGGCGATGATGAAAGGCACGGCTGCCGTCAAGTCGGCCGCTATCACCAGGAAATCGTCGAAGTAAATCCAGCGCACAGTTTCTGACAGCGAAGACGGGCCGGGCGGCATGTGCCCCTGGCCCGTTGCTCTTTTTGGACGCAATTCGGCGGCGTCGCTCCAGAGCCCCTGAATCTTCGCTGACGCCCGGCCGCAGGTGGGTTACAATGAAGCAGGTATGCGCCCGTAGCTCAGTTGGATAGAGCGTTCGCCTCCGGAGTGAAAGGTCGCAAGTTCGAATCTTGCCGGGCGTACCATTCCTTTTCACAAAATCCCCGCCCGTAAAGTGGTTCAGACCGCCCCGCAGTCAAGCGCCGTTCCTGCTCCCTTTCGCCCGCTCTCAGTGGCTTTCCGTTGGGCAATTTGAGATTCGATTCGCGGAACTGCGTAGTGTCGCCGCGCGCGATCGAAGCGCCGGCGCCCCATGCGAGGGTCCGCGTTGGGATATTCTCATTGGAGGGGTCGCGCCTGCCGGTCTCCGCAGCTCCAGCTTTAACGTTTTAGGAAGGGCTTTGCGCGGTTTTCATACGCATGAGCACACAAGTTAGCAAGAAGGGTCTCTTCGTCACGAGCGAAGGGCAGAACGTCCTTTTCACATTCATCCTGGTCACTACGCTGTTCCTCCTGTGGGGGTTTTGCAACGGCATGATCGACGTGATGGACAAGCACTTTCAAGAGGAACTGGGACTGAGCAAGTCGCAGTCCGCCTGGGTGCAGTTTGCCCACTATCTGGGCTATTTCCTGATGTCGATTCCCGCTGGCTGGCTCGCCACCAAGCTGGGCTACAAGGGCGGCATCATCGCGGGCTTGTTGATCGTGGCCTGCGGCGGCTTCTGGTTCATTCCGGCGACGAAGATCAACGAAATGGTGCACACCGGCGCAGTCTCGGCAACCACTTCCTTCGTGGCCTACCTGGCTGGAGTCTGTGTGATTGCGACGGGTTTGACATTCCTAGAGACCATCGCCAACCCGTACACGACGGTGCTCGGAGATAACCGGTTCGCCGCGACGCGCATCAATCTGGCGCAGTCCTGCAACGGCATTGGCTGGATCTTCGGCCCGATCATTGGCTCGCTGTACTTCTATGGCAAGGACGCCGCCGGTCACAGCACCGGCAGCCAGACGCTTTACATCCCGTACGCCGCCATCGCGGTCGGCGTGCTGGTGCTGGCCGTGATCTTCTACTTCGCCAACGTGCCCGACATTAAGGCCGAGGACGATTACCATCTCGACGATCCCACCGGACAGGGCGAGTCGCGCTCCATCTGGTCCCATCCCCACTTTGTCCTGGCAGTGCTGGCGCAGTTCCTCTATGTTGCCGCGCAGGCGGGCATCTTCAGCTTCTTCATCAACTACATGACCAGCGAGATCCCGGCCATGCCACCCTCGTGGCAAGCGTCTTTGACCGGCCTCTCCGGCAGCACCGGGATGATCCACGACTGGCTGCAGGGCTGGTTCGAGCCCGCCAGGGGCGGGTTGCTGACGTTGAGCAACAAGGGCGCGTCGAATCTCGCTTCGCTGGGCTTTGTCTGCTTCCTGATCGGCCGCTTCAGCGGCGCGGGGATTCTCAAGAAGTTCTCGCCGCACAAAGTGCTGGGGCTTTACGGAGCGATGAATGTACTGCTCACATTTGTCGTTTTCCTGAAGTTGGGCTGGCTCTCGGTAGTCTGCGTTTTCCTGAGCTTCTTCTTCATGTCCGTAATGTTCCCGACCATCTTCGCGCTGGGCATTTTCGGCTTGGGCTCCAGGGCCAAACGGGCCTCGTCGTTCCTCGTGATGGCGATTATGGGCGGGGCGATTCTGCCCAAACTGATGGGCTATGTGGCCGATCAGTACGACATGTCGCGCGGGTTCATCGTGCCGATGGTGTGCTTCATCTTCGTGGCCTACTACGGCTACAACTGGTCGAAGTTCAGCGGCGCGGAATCGCTGGGCGGCGCGCCGATGCGCACGGGCCACTGAGGCGGCCGGGTCGGAGCCGCGACCGTGAAGGAGCGGTAATTGTCGGTCCTCGATAAACGGGTGAAACCGTGCGCAACGGTCCGTTCGAGAAGCTAGGTACACACGCCCAATCGTTCCCTAACTGCCTCGCTTCCCGCTAGGAGAAGCGCGTGCGGCGGTAAAGCTGCACGCCGCAGACCACCAGCAGCACCAGTGTGGCCGCGCACAGTACGGCCATCCAGGGCAGGCTCACCGTGAGCGGGTTCCTCTGGGCGTCGATCCCCAGCCAGACGAAAATCGCCAGTGCGCCCACGACCGGCAGCAGTTCGTACCAGCGGCGCGGGCCGGTCTCGGCCGCCAGCGGATCTTCGCCGCGCTGCGTCGCGGCCACGCGCTGCCGGTCCAGCCCGTAGCGCTGGCACTCGCGCTCGATCGCTTTGCGCCAGGACACCTGCTCGGATTCGGGCGCCTCGGCGAAGCTGATCGCAGTGGCGCCCACGATCATCACCAGCGATCCGGCGATCACCAGCAACTGGGCGGTCAGCGATTGCCCGCTGAGTTCGCCAAACACCAGCGCGCCCCAGGCGAGACCCCACAACTGGTTGGTATTGGAGAGCGGGATGCCCCGGCCGATGCCGATATATTTCGAGGCGTATTGCTGGAACAGATCGCCCAGCACCCAGCAGAACCCGCCCAGGAACAGCCAGAAGAACACGGGCCGGGCACGGGTCATTTCAACCGCTAGATTGCCCATGCCGCCGTGGTAGATCAGGGCCAGTGCGAACGTCGTGCCCAATTCCCCGAACGTGAAGACGGTGACGAACGACAGCGGGTTCATGCCGCTGATATAGGCCTTGCGGTAGGGGATATACATGGTGCCCCAGACCACGCCGGCCGCCAGCGCCGCCAGGATGCCAAGCGTCGCATTGTGCGGACCCGACAAGCTCTGCTGCCGGGTGGTGGCGTAGGCCAGCACGCACGCGCCGGTCACGATCGCCGCTGCGCCCCCCAGCACTTTCGACCATTGCCGCACGCCCGAGCCGCGCAGTTCGTTGAACAGCAGCCAGCCCCAGAATATGCCCACCAGGCTGTTGGTATTCCACAGCGGAAAGGCGATGGAGAGGCCCACGTTTTTGATGGCGAAGACCGTCAGCGTATTGGCCACCGCCCACAACATCCCGGCCAGGACGGCCCACACGATCAGGTGGGATTTCTCCCTCAGGTCCTGGAAGATATAGCCTGTGCCCTTGAGCGCGGCGGGAACGGTCCAGCGTGCGACGAAGACGCCCGCGACCATGCCCAGCGAGATCAGGAACGGGGAGAAGCCTACCGTGACCAGCTTGGTCGGAGCCTCGGCCGCGCCCAGCCAGGCTCCGGCCGCCAGACCGCAGATCACTCCGAGACGGTGCAGCGAAAGGGTGGAAGTGGCGCCGCTTGCGCCCGCGTTGCTGGCCATGGGGCTACCTCAGCACCAGCAAGAGCGACGTGGCCAGGATCAAGACGATGGCGGGAGCCCAAAAGTGGCCATCGGTAAGGATGGCTCTCAGTAATGATGGTTTCAAACGACTTCCTTTCGGGTTCCGCAGCGCGCCCGAGCCCGGTGCCATGCGCTGAATCAGCTATTTATCATACGCGTTACAGCACGCTCGCGGAGCTCAAGTCGTGTCCGATTCGAGCCCGCCCGGAGACCCGTTGCCTTTTGTGCCGCACGATTCATCGTGCGGCATCGACACTCCTGTCGACGTCCGGCGCGTTTCTATACGGGCATCGGAACTGCATCCTCGCCGGTGGCTCAGGGGTTATCCGAAAAAGGAATCCGGCTCGGGGAAAGGGAACGCCCCATTGGGGTTGGAAGGTCGAAGGAAGATACTCAGTTGGATACCAGGCAGGGTGATAGAAAGCCGGACTCCTTCGGACGAACGCACTCTATTGCCGGCCGCAACCCCACCCAGGCATTGGTTTTCGCTAACTCACTGACAACAAGCAGAGAAGATTTCCGTTCCGGTGGTGACCGGTCCTGCGGGCAGGTGCAAACAGGCGCAGTAGCGCCCCATTTTCGTGCAACTGTTCTAGAATGTGCAGAATGGTGCGCGCTGTAGACCATGGTCGTGTTCGTGTACCGGCAACCAGCGGCGGGAGGTTGCGGAAGATGAGTGGAATACAAGGCCGGCGCAGAGTTGGCCGTAGCGTCGGCGCCCTGTTCGCCGGCGTGCTGACCGGCGTTGTCCTCTCACTCGGCACAGACATGCTGTTGCGGGCAGGCGGCATCCTCCCTCCGTTGGGTCAGTACATGAGTGCCGGGTTGTTTTTGCTGGCGACGGCTTATCGCACCGTCTACGGCGTCGCCGGCAGCTACGTCGCGGCTCGTCTGGCTCCGTCACGGCCCATGGCCCACGCCATGTGGCTGGGCGTCCTGGGCATGGCTGTCTGCATTCTGGGCGCAGCCGCGACTTGGAACAAGGGTCCGGAATTCGGCCCGCATTGGTACCCGCTCGCCCTTGTGGCGCTCGCCTTGCCGCAATCCTGGGCCGGCGGCAAGCTCGGCGAATTGCAGCATCCCGAGTCGCAACAAATCCAGCCAGAGGGAATCTGACCTATGAGCAATGCCGAAAAGCGCAATCTCGTTTTCACCCGCGTCTTCAACGCCCCGGTCGAGCGAGTGTGGAAGGCCTGGACCGATGCCTACCAGGTGATGCAGTGGTGGGGACCGGACCACTTCACTTCACCCAGTGCGGAAATGGACGTGCGCGAGGGCGGCGTCTCGATTGTATGTATGCGCGCGCCCAAGGAATGGGGCGGCCAGGATATGTACAGCAGTTGGGCCTATACGAAGATCGTGCCCTTCGTGAGCATCGAGTTCATTCAGAACCTGTGTGACCGCGAAGGCGACAAAGTGGATCCCGCAATGTTCGGATTGCCTGCGGATTTCCCGCAGGATCTACGCAAGGTGGTTACGTTTACGCCCGCGGGCCCGGGCAAAACGGAACTGATAGTGACGGAATTCGACTGGACGGTGGGCCAGATGATGGTGCTGGCCGAGACCGGCATGAACCAGTGCCTGGGCAAGATGGAGGCGAGTTTCGCCCGACAGGCCTCGGCGGGCGCTTAGAGGAGACGGCTACTCCTCTTTCAGCGACCGCTCCATCAACTCGCGCAGCGCCTCGCGCGGATCGCGGCCCTCGCGCAGGATCGCGTAGACCTGCCGCGTAATCGGCATCTCCACGGAGAGCCGGCCGGACAGTTCCTGGGCGGCGTAGGTGGTCTGAACGCCTTCGGCGATCATGCGCATTCCGGCCAGGATCTCGGATAACTTGCGGCCCTGTCCGAGTTGGTAGCCGACGCTGCGGTTGCGGCTCAAATCGCCATTGCAGGTCAACACCAGGTCGCCCAGCCCGGCCAATCCCGCCAGCGTCCGGGCCTGGCCTCCGGCGGCGATGGCCATGCGGCTGATCTCCGCTAACCCGCGTGTAATCAATGCGGCCATGGTGTTTGCGCCCAGGCCGAGCCCGGCGCAGACCCCCGCCGCGATGGCGATCACGTTCTTAACCGACGCGCCGACCTCGACGCCTACGGGATCGGTGTTGGTGTAAAGCCGCAGCGACGGGCCTGAGAAGGCCGACTGCACCGCCCGCGCCAGACTGATGTCGTGGGAGGCAATCACGATCGCGGCCGGCTCGCCGCGCGCCACTTCCTTGGCGAAGGTCGGCCCGCTCAGCACTCCCACCCGAGGAGGGAATCTGTTGCCGACCACGTCGTTAATCACCTGCGACATACGCAGCAGCGTGCCGTTCTCGATGCCCTTGGTCGCACTGACGAACAGCATGTTCTCATCGAGGTGCGGCAGCAAGTCGTCGTACACCCGGCGTGCATGGTGCGATGGCATCACGCCCAGCACGATCTCGGCGTCCTCCACGGCGCGGGGCAAGGAACTGGTTACCTCGACGCTGGGGCCGAGTGTCGCGCCGGGTAGAAACAGGTCATTCTCCCGCGTCGCCTGCATCCGTTCGGCCAGATCGCGCTCGTAGACCCAGAGCCGCACCTGTTCGAATCGTGGCGCCAGAACCGAGGCCAGGGCCGTGCCCCAACTACCGCCGCCGATCACTGCGAGTCGCTTCACGCCTTCTTACCCCCGAATCGAAACACGTTTTCCTTTCCCGCCCGCAACCGCTCGATATTCGATTTGTGCCGCCAGATCACCAGCGCGCTCGCCAGCGCCGCCGCGACGATTACGGGCCATTGCTGCAGCCCGAACATCGCAACGACAAACGGGAACACCGCCGCGCCCAGGATCGATCCCAATGAGATGTAGCGGGAATAGGCCACGATGGCCACGAACAGCAGCGCGCATATGCCCAGCGCTGCCGGGGCCAGGCACAGGAATGCGCCCACGAAACTCGCAACCGCCTTGCCGCCCTGGAACTTGAGGTAGACCGGGAAGGCGTGTCCCAGCAGCACCGCCAGAGCCGCCGCGCTCGCCCAACGCACATCGCCGTGCGCGGCACGCAACATCAGCCACACCGCCAGGTAGCCCTTGGCAATGTCGAGCAGTAGGGTGAGAATTCCGATGCCCTTGCCGGAGGTTCGTAATACGTTCGTCGCACCGATGTTTCCGCTACCCATCGCGCGCACGTCTTTGCCCGTTTTCAGCCAGACCAAAAGGTAGCCGAACGGAATGCCGCCG
>CAIVVT010000160.1 GCA_903909435.1 uncultured Acidobacteriia bacterium
CAAAGGCTCACGCCTCCAACCAGAGGAAACGCGCCATACGCTAAGTTCTGCGGAATGTGCGCATACGGGCGCACTGCGCAGCAGGCGTTCCTGTCAAGATAATTGGGGCGGGAATTGGGAGTGGGACAGTGTGGCGTCCCTCTCTCACCCCTATTCCAACTGTCTCCACGCTTGCCGTTCAGGTTCCTGGCACGGCCGGGTAGCCGCCCGTGTTGCTACTTTGCAATCATTTGCCTCTTGACTCTTCTTTGGCAATGATACAGAATCAATCCTTCCGGGAGGTCCAAACGTGCCAAGCGAGCAAGAAGAACCGAAAGAGGCAGAGACGAGCCGTCCCATCATCGTTCGTCTGTCCGTGTCAACACACAAGGCGCTGCGCATTCGCACCGCGGAGGAAGACACGTCCATCCAGAAGTGGGTGGAGTCGTTGATCGAGAAGAAGTTAGGGATCAAGGAGTGAGTCTATGAAGATAAAGGTCACGATCAAGAGGGATGGCACGCAGAAGGTCGAAGTTCTCGGCGCGGTTGGTGACAGCTGCGTCGAGTTCACGAAGGAAATGGAGCGCCGACTCGGGAAGCAGGAAGGCGAGCGTGAGCTGAAGCCGGAGTTCGAGCAATCCGAATCCGAGGTTGAGCGCGACTACGAGGCAGGTTCCTGATGGCGACGACCTTCCCAGAGACGCTCCGCACGTACATTCGTGCGGGTTATCCCGTGTTGTATCTTGTGACCGCGGAAGAGGACCGAGCGATCGAACTCGTGGGCAAGGTCGTCGCGGAAGGAGATCTCGCCCGTAGAAAGCTCTTCATCTGGTCGGTTTCCCGCGGCCTCTGCACGACCGATCTAAAGGTGGTCGATCGAAAGACAGCCGATCCGAAGCGGATTCTCCCCTTCCTGCTGGAGTTCAACGATCCGGGAGTCTTCATCCTGGAGGATTTCCACCCGTTTCTGGACGAGCGCTCGCAAGCCTCCGCGCTCGCCATCCGGCAGCTCCGTGACTTGATCGCTCCGTTCAAGGGTACCCGCAAGACCTTGATTCTGCTTTCGCCGGTGCTCAAGATCCCGGCCGAACTCGAGAAGGACATCACGGTCCTCGACTTGGAGATGCCAGACGAAGCCGAATTGGCCGCAGTGCTGGACGACACCATCGAACAGATGAAGGACAACCCGAAGGTGGAGATCAACCTTCAGGGCGACGGACGCGAGTCGATCGTCAAGGCGCTGAGCGGGTTGACGCGCTCGGAGGCCGAGAATGCGCTCGCGAAGGTCATCGTAACTAGCAGCCGCATCGACACGGAAGACGTGTCGATGCTTCTGAGTGAAAAGGAGCAAATCATCCGGAAGTCCGGAATGTTGGAGTACTACGCATCACCGGAGCGCTTCGGATCGATCGGCGGGCTGGAAGAGCTGAAACGCTGGCTGCGGGCGCGCGGTCGGGCCTTCTCCGAAGCCGCTCGCGCCTATGGATTGCCTAGCCCGAAGGGTCTCCTGCTAGTCGGCGTACCCGGCTGCGGAAAGAGCCTCACCGCGAAGGCGATCGCCGCAGAATGGAAGATGCCGCTGCTGAAGTTCGATCTCGGCAAAGTCTTCGGTGGACTCGTCGGCCAGTCGGAAGAGAATATGCGGCGCGCCGTGAAGATGGCAGAGGCAGTCGCGCCCTGCGTCCTGTGGATCGACGAAATCGAGAAGGGACTCGCCGGCAGCCGCGGCGGCGGTGGGGATAGTGGCGTCACGCAGCGCGTCTTCGGGACGTTGCTGACCTGGATGGAGGAGAACAAGAAGCAGGTCTTCACCATCGCCACGGCAAACGACATCGAGGGCCTACCGCCAGAGCTGCTGCGCAAAGGGCGCTTCGACGAGATCTTCTTCATCGATCTGCCTGCGCCGCAAGAGCGCGCGACGATCCTCGCGATCCACCTGACCAAACACCATCGCGACTATCGCGAGTTCGACCTGACGGCCCACACGGCCGCGACCGACGGCTTCTCCGGCGCCGAGTTGGAACAGATCGTCGTCTCCGCCCTCTACGATGCCTTTGCCGAAGGGGAACATGCTCGTCTCGATGATCGCCACCTGGCCAAGGCGATCTCAGAGTCGGTCCCGCTCTCACAGTCGCTCGCGAAGAAGATCGCCCGACTTCGGACTGAGGCCCGCGACAAGTGGCGCTGGGCCTCGGGTACGCCTGAAGAGCGCACCGATGCCACGGTTCGTGACGTGGCCATGGCCGAGCCGCCGCCGGTTCCGAAGAAGCCGAAGCGGATCTTTGAGGTCTAGCCATGGCGAACGAATGGAAATCGCCCGTGGAAGTGCTGACTCTGGCCGACTTCGGACTGAGCGCGGTCCTCGGTTGCGAGCCGCTGATTGAGAACGCGAAGGACGGGACTTTGCTGGCGCTGATTCCGGAGGGGGAGTTTCTGGCCGGTGCCGAGAAGTTCAAAGTGCCTTTGCCGGGGTACTACCTGGCGCTGCACACGGTGACGAACTTGCAGTACGCGCGTTTTCTGAATGAAGTGCGGCCGGGCGAGGCGGACCTGAAGAAGTGGATTCTGCTGGATTCGGATTGTTTTGTGCGGGCACAGGGCGGAGGCTACGAGGAATATGTGGGCAAGGCGGATCACCCGGTAGTGCAGGTGAGCTGGTATGGAGCGCAGGCGTACGCGCAGTGGGCGGGATTGAGGCTACCGTCTGAGCTGGAGTGGGAGAAGGGAGCGCGCGGGACGGACGGGCGGGAGTACCCGTGGGGGGCGCAGTGGGATCAATCGAAGTGCCGGAATGCCAAGAACAAAGGCAATGAGCGAACGTGTGGGATCTGGAATTACGCGGAAGGGCAGAGCCCGTGGGGTTTGTACCAGATGGCGGGTAATGTCTGGGAGTGGTGCGAGGACTGGTATGAGAGCGGGGCGTACACGCGTTACAAGGGAGGAAACTTGACAACTCCGTCAAGTGGCGGCACCCGGGTCATGCGCGGTGGGTCGTGGGGCCTCGACTGGACCGACTACTTCCGGTGCGCTCTCCGCGGCCTCAACGAGCCGGTCAACCGTGTCAACGACGCCGGCTTTCGTTGTGCCAGGACTTTGTGATTACCCTTTGCTCTTTTGTCCTTTTACCCTTTGCCTGCGGCGCTTGGCGCCGCAGGCGGAAAATTTTTGCGGCAGGCAGGCGGCGCGACGGAGATTTGGAGCTCGGAAGAAGGTAAGCGATGCAGCAAGGCGGCCCGTACAAACTCGGTCAGCGCTTCGGTCCCTACACGATCGAGGCCTACCTCGGCTCCGGCGCATTCAAAAGCGTCTACAAGGCACGCAATGGCGGCAAGCTGACGCCGGCGGAGTTCGTCGCGCTGGGCTTTCCGCACCAGCAGGACGACGACGGGATCGCGGAGCTCGCCAAGGAGTTCTCCGCCAGCGCGCGGCTGGTCCACCCCAACATCGTGCGGCTCTACTCGATTGAGCGCATCGAGGGAGTGTCGTTCCTCGTGATGGAGTACCTGCCTGGCGAGAGCCTGCGCGCTCGGCTGAAAGGCAAGGGCCCGGTGGAACCGGCCGAAGCGGTGCGCTATGCGGGCCTCGTCGCTGAGGCGTTGGCCTACGCCCATGAGGCGCACATCCTGCACCGCGACGTGAAGCCCGAGAACATCTTCCTGGCTCCCGGCAACACGCCGAAGCTGCTCGACTTTGGCGTGGCGCGCATCCTGGCCCGCACGCTAGACAAGGCGAGCACGCGGATCGGCACGATTGAGTACATGGCGCCGGAGCTGCTGCAGGGCGCGGCCGGCACGAACGCCGACCTGTGGGCGCTGGGCATTACGCTGTACGAGATTCTCGTCGGCAAGCGGCCCTTCACGGGCGATGTCGGAGATGTCGTCCAGCGCGTGCTGAGCGGTCGTTACGATGAGGCGCCGTTGCGCGAGCGTGGCGTCGACAACCGCGTGATCCGCGTGCTGCGCAAGATGCTCAGCAAGGACGCCGAGACGCGCTACCAGACCGCCGACGAGGTGGTCCGCGACCTGGAAACCGCGGCCCGCCGCGCGCGGCTGGCCGACGATGACGAGAGCCGCCTGGAGATTCTGATTCGCGCCAGCTATCCGCTGGTCTGCGTCTTCTCGTTCGAAGAGGAGCGCGTCATCTCGGCAGTCCGCGCCATTGCCGCGCGGCTTTCGGAAGACCGGGGCCGCCGCCGCGCGGTCTACGTCTGGAGCGCCTCGCACGGGCTGCGCGACGAAGCCGGCAGCCTCGCCGCGCCGGACTCGGCCGACGATCCGACCGCGGCGCTGGTGCACGTGATCGAGAATCCCGAGGACGCCATCTACCTCTTCCTCGACATGCACCACCACTTCACGCCGGTCACGACGCGCCTGGTGCGCGACGCGGCGCGGGCGGTGCGCATGACGCGCAAGTCGGTGCTGTTCCTGTCGCCCTTCTTCCAGGTGCCGGAGGAGCTACAGAAGGAGGTCACGCTCGCGGTATTCCAGCTGCCCGACAAAGCCCTGCTAGAGCCAATGATCGAGCGCACGGCGGAGGAACTCAAGGTGGTCGGCAAGGCCGACGATCTCGGCCGCGAGGAGGTCGCGGCGCTGGCTCGCGCGGCCGCTGGACTAACGCTCGACGAAGCCGAACGCGCTATCCGCCGTGCGGCGGAAGTGAGCGGTGGGTTGAAGCCCGGCTCCGACCGGATCGTCATTGAAGAGAAGACCCAGCTCATCCGCAAGTCGGGGATGCTGGAGTACTATCACAGCTCGGAGTCCTTCCAGGACGTCGGCGGCTTGCAGAACCTGCTGGAGTGGTTCCAGGCGCGCACGTCGATCTTCTCGGGCGTTGCCCGCTATGCCGGGCTGCCGCAACCCAAGGGTGTGCTGCTCGTCGGCGTGCCGGGCTGCGGAAAGAGCCTTTCGGCTCGGGCGCTGGCCGGCGTCTGGCGCGTGCCGCTGCTGCGGCTCGACGTCGGCCGGATCTTCGGTTCGCTGGTTGGAGCGTCGGAGGCGAATCTGCGCCGGGCAATCCAGACCGCCGAAGCGGTCAGTCCGTGCGTGCTCTGGATCGACGAGGTCGAGAAGGGCTTCGCCGGCGTCGGCGGCCACGGCGGCGGGGGCGTGGCCGACCGCATCTTTGGCTACTTCCTCTCGTGGTTGCAGGACAAGCGCTCGCCGGTGTTTGTCGTCGCCACGGCCAACGACCTCACCAACACGCCGCCGGAGTTCCTCCGCCAGGGACGCTTTGACGACAAGTTCTTCGTCGGGCTTCCGGCCGTCCCGGAACGCGAAACGATTCTGAAGATCCACCTGAAGAAACGCCGCCGCGATCCCGCCCGCTTCGACGTGGCGGCCCTGGCCGCTGCGAGCGAACGCTTCTCCGGGGCAGAGCTGGAGCAGGCCATTGTGAGCGGACTCTTCCGTTCCTTCGACGCCGGCCGGGAACTCGAAACCGCGGACCTGCTGGCCGCGATCCAGGAGACCTTCCCGCTGGCCAAGGCACGCGCGGGCGAGATTCAGGAGTTGGAGCAGTGGGCGGTACGCGGCGCCAAGCCCGCCAGTCGAAGCGTGGAGGCAAGTTAGGATGACGGATCTCCTGATTGAGAACGGGAAGGACGGGACGCTGTTGGCGTTGATCCCGGAGGGGGAGTTTCTGGCTGGAGGCAGTAAGGACGAGAACGAAGGTGGCGGGCCATTCAAGGTGCGGTTGCCGGCATACTATCTGGCGCTACATCCGGTAACGAACGCGCAGTACAAGCGCTTCGTCGATGCGACGGGACACCGTGCGCCGGACAAGGCGGATTATGGTGAGCCAGTGTGGAAAGGCACGAGCTTCGCGGCGGAGAAGGCGGAACATCCGGTGGTGTTTGTGAGCTGGGACGATGCGCAGGCGTATGCGGAGTGGGCGGGCTTGCGGTTACCGAGCGAGTTGGAGTGGGAGAAGGGAGCGCGAGGAACGGATGGGCGAGAGTACCCATGGGGCGCTAATTGGGACCAGACGAAGTGCCGGAACTCGAACAACAAGGGGAACGAGCAAACGTGCGGGATCTGGAGTTACGCAGAGGGACAGAGTCCATGGGGTTTGTACCAGATGTCGGGCAACGTATGGGAGTGGTGCGCGGACTGGTATGAGAAGGAGGCGTACACGCGTTACAAGGGAGGAAACTTGACGCCTCCGTCAAGTGGCGGCCTCCGGGTCATGCGCGGTGGGTCGTGGTTCAACGTCAATTCCGACGACTTCCGGTGCGCTTACCGCAGCCACCGCCTGCCGGTCCGCCGTGACCTCAACTACGGCTTTCGTTGTGCCAGGACCGTTTTATGACCCTTTGCCCTTTTGTCCTTTTACCCTTTGCCTGCGGTGCGAAGCGCCGCAGGCGGAAAATTTTTCGCGGGATGAGTTCCTATGACTGACGAACTGCCGGTGATCGCGAAGGCGTTCGATTTGGCGAAGGAGATGACGGAGCGGACGCGCAAGTTCCCTCGCGACCTGCGCTTCGTGCTGGGTGACCGCATCCTGGCGACGACCTACGACGTCTTCGACGCGCTGCTGGAGGCCAAGTACTCCGCCACCAAGCGGCCGATTCTGGATCGCGCCAACCTGTTGCTGGAGCGGCTGCGATTCCAGGTACGGCTGTGCGTCGAGCAACAACTCATGACCGTTCGCCAGTACGACTATGTCGCCGGGCTGATCACGGAGACCGGGCGGATGACCGGCGGCTGGCGGAAGGCGGCGAAACAATGAGCGACATTGTACGAGCCCTATGTGGGGAGGGAGCGGCCGAAGGCGACAACCGGGTCATGCGCGGTGGGTCGTGGAACAACGACAATACCGACAACTTCCGGTGCGCTAACCGCAACAACAACAAGCCGGACAACCGTAACAACAACAACGGCTTTCGTTGTGCCAGCACTCTCTTACCGATGTGCACTCCGCCGTGCACTCTCCAGGCCGGGGCCCGGTCTTCCACGGAAGCCGGGGCGAGCGCGAGAGAGTCCAGGCTGCTTCCTGGTTGTCCGGCAGCGGATGGCCAAATACAAAGAAGGGATCGGGGGACTGGTAGCCGCCGGGCGAACGTCACCCGGTCTCGCAATACGGGCAGCTCAGTTGTGCTCGGGCGGGAGACGATCCTCGTTGGCCGGTTCGGTGGCCGGGACCTTGTCCAATGCAGCCAGGAACTTCTGGCGCGAACCACGCTCGGCCATTGCCTCCACGCGGCCCCACCCGGCCAGCTGCTCGGCGATAGCCGCGGCGGCCAACCGCTGCACCGAGACCTGCTGGCGCTCCGCCAGGCTGGCGATCTGGCGGTAGAGATCCTCTGGAAGCGTGAGATTGAGTGTCATGGCTTCTCTCCCAGTGTCGCAAGAAACTCGCCCGGCGTGGCCACGGCGACGCCGAACTGCGGGGCCGCGAGGAAATCCTTGGCGTTGAACGTGACGATGAAGTCCGCCCGGCTCTCTATCGCCAGTTCCAACACCATGTCATCTTTGGGATCGGGTAGCAGGGGACGCCAGAGGAAGAAGATGGGACGCAGGTTGCCGCTGGCGCACAGGAAGTCGACGATGGCATCGATGTCGGCGGAGCTGAGCGCCGAGCTGGCGCAAACGCGTTTCAATGACTGTTCGTATTCCAGGACCAGTGGGACGGACAGATTCATCCTCCACCGAGCGTCGCCCACCAGGCGCAACAGGCGGTGGGAAGCGCCGCGGCTTGATAGCAGAGCCGCGACGATCACGTTGGTATCGACGACTACCTGGACCATGAGTCGCTCCAAGGATAACCCATGGAATGGTTGATTGAGAACGCGAAGGACGGGACGCTGCTGGCGCTGATTCCCGAAGGGGAGTTCTTGGCCGGAGGCAAGGGCAGCAACGAGGGTGGCGGCGCGCCGTTCAAAGTGCGTTTGCCAGGGTACTACCTGGCACTGCATGCGGTGACGAACGCTCAGTACAAGAAGTTCGTGGACGCAACGGGGCACCGCGCGCCGGACCAGGCGAACTATGGTGATCCAGTGTGGAAGGGCAGCAGCTTTCCTACGGAGAAGGCGGATCATCCGGTGGTGTGCGTGAGTTGGGACGATGCGGGGGCCTACGCAAAGTGGGCGGGGCTGCGGTTGCCGTCGGAGTTGGAGTGGGAAAAGGGGGCGCGGGGGGCCGATGGGCGGGAGTACCCGTGGGGCGCGCAGTGGGACGAAAAGAAGTGCCGGAACGACAAGAACAAGGGGAACGAGCGGACGTGTGGGATCTGGAGTTATGCGGAGGGACAGAGCCCATGGGGCTTGTACCAGATGGCGGGGAACGTATGGGAGTGGTGCGCGGACCGGTATGAGAAGGAGGCGTACACGCGTTACAAGGGAGGAAACTTGACGACTCCGTCAAGTGGCGACGCCCGGGTCATGCGCGGTGGGTCGTGGGGCGACGGCCTTGCCGACCTCTTCCGGTGCGCTTACCGCCTCAACTACAGGCCGGTCCTCCGTCTCAACTACCTCGGCTTTCGTTGTGCCAGGACTTGTTTATGACCCTTTGCCCTTTTGTCCTTTTACCCTTTGCCTGCGGCGCAAAGCGCCGCAGGCGGAAAATTTTCGGAGAGGTCAATGAAGCGCTACGGTAACCTCTATCCCGCGATCATCGATTTCGAGAACCTGCTGGAGGCGGCCTACCGGGCCCGCCGGGGGAAGCGCTACCGCCCGGACGTGGCCAGGTTCCACTTCAACCAGGAGGACGAATTGCTGCGTCTGCGGGAGGAACTGGCGGCCAAGACATACCAGCCAGGGACTTACCGCGCGTTCTACATCAACGACCCTAAGCGGCGGCTGATCAGCGCGGCGCCTTACCGGGACCGGGTGGTGCACCACGCGCTGTGCCGTGTGATCGAGCCGCTGTTCGAGCGCGGGTTCATCTTCGACTGTTACGCCAACCGGGTGGGCAAGGGCACGCACGCGGCACTGGACCGCGCCACGTTCTATGCCCGGCGCTACAAATACGCGCTAAAGTGCGACATCGAGAAGTACTTCCCATCAATCGACCACGCGATTCTGCTGGAGCGGATCGCGTGCAAGATCAAGTGCCGCGATACGCTATGGCTGATCGAGCGCATCGTCACGAATTCGAATCCCCAGGAGGAGGTAGTGCGCTACTTTCCGGGCGACAATCTCTTCACGCCGATCGAACGGCGGCGCGGTATTCCCATCGGAAACCTGACCAGCCAGTTCTTCGCCAACGTCTACCTGGATGGCCTGGACCATTTCATCCAGGAGCGTCTGGGCCAACCGGCCTATGTCCGCTTCGCCGACGACTTCGTGATCTTCGCCGAGCGGCGCGAGACGTTGAGCGGCCTGCTGCCGCGGTTGCGCGACTACCTGGACGGCCTGAGGTTGCGGTTGCACCCGACCAAGTGCCATGTCCTGCCGGTGCGCGACGGCGTGCCGTTCCTGGGCTGGCAGGTCTTCCGCGATCACCGGCGTTTGCGCCGCCGCACGGGCGTGCGCTTCCAGCGTAAGCTGCGGGAGTTGACGCGTGGCCACGCCGCGGGGCGCATCCCACTGGACCGCGTGCGGGCTTCCGTGATGAGCTGGATCGGCCACCTGAAGCACGGCGACACGCATGGATTGAGAACGAAGCTACTCGGCGCGGCGGTCTTTCGTCCGCGGCGCGTCCACAGTCAAGGAGCGTAAGACATGACGTATCAGGAACTCGACAAATGCAGGGAGGGCCTTCAAAATCGGTGGCCGCTCATCGGCGCATCCATCCGGCGCAAGGCGGCGGCACGATTGGCAACGGAACCTTCCGCCGACGCCGTGCCGCTACTCGTGGAGGCGCTGAAGGACGACGACGCACAAGTGCGCGCCACGGCGGACGCCGCGCTGCGGGGGCTGCGGGAGCGCGATGCATTGAGCGCGCTCTGCCAACTGGCGATCGATCAACCAAGCGGCGCGGCGGCGAAGATCTGCGTGGAGGCCAAGAAGCGGCCCGCGGACCCGGAACAGGCCGCGCTGCTACTGTTCGTCACGCGGCAGTTGGACGAGTACTTCCAGGAGGACTTCGAATTCCAGAACCTGCGCCAGGCCTACGACCGCTCCAGCGAGGCAGTCAAAGCAACCGTGATGGACGTGGTGCGCGGCGGCGACCGGCGCTGCCTGGGCTTCTTCGGACGCCGCAAGCCGCTGAGCGAGTGCTCAGAGAGCGAGATTCAGTTGGCGATTGAATCGGCGCTGCGCCACAAGGACTGGGCGCGCCTGTTCCGCGCATTCCAGGAACTGCCGATGAAGTACGGCTTCCCGTTGATCGAGGAGTTCCGCAAGTCGGGCTGGGAGCCGGAGCAGGCCGACATGAAGGCGCTGTACCGGGGGGTGCTGACGGAGGGCAAGGGTCAGTCGCTGCCGGCGCAGCTACCACCGCCCCAGGAGACCAGCCCGGTCTTTGAGAAGTGGCTGGCGGAGGGAAAAAAGGGAGAGTACTCGCGCTTGGGCGAGGCCGATCTGGTGCAGCGCTTGGCGGCGGCCACGCCGCCAGAAGGCGTCAAGATCGTGGCCGCGCTGGCAGGCAAGACGGCTGCGGGGAGCGCTGCTGCCCGCGCGGTCGAGACGAGCGCGCATTGGCTGGTTCGGCTCGCCGGGCACGCCGTCGGGCTCTGCGGCGGCGAGCTGACACAGGACAAGGTGAAGGACGACAACTACTGGGTCCGTGAACTGGTTGACTCGGTGGCCATTCTCGATTTCTGGCCTGTGAAGGGAACGCCGGCGGACCTGGACAAGTTGAATGCCGCCCCGCGCGAGGTGTTCACTGGCAGATACGGCGCGGTGCGTCGCGTGTTGCGGCTGCTGCTCGCCCAGCGCATCACCGCCGCCGAGATCGGCGACGTGGTCGAGATGACGTTCGATGCGGGCGAGTTCACGGAGGCATAGTGGACTGGCTGATTGAGAACGCGAAAGACGGGACGCTGTTGGCGTTGATCCCGGAGGGGGAGTTTTTGGCTGGAGGCAGTAAGAACGAGAACGAAGGCGGCGGACCGTTCAAGGTGCGGTTGCCTGCGTATTACCTGGCTTTGCATGCAGTGACGAACTTGCAGTATGCGCGCTTTCTGAGTGAAGTGCGGCCGGCGAAGGCGGATGTGGAGAAGTGGATTCTGCTGAGCTCGGGTTGCTCTGTGCGGGCGCAGGGCGGGGGTTACGAGGAGTACGGCGGGAAGGGCGATCACCCGGTTGTGCAAGTGAGCTGGTACGGAGCGCAGGCTTACGCGCAGTGGGCGGGGTTGCGGTTGCCGAGCGAGCTGGAGTGGGAGAAGGGAGCGCGCGGGACGGACGGGCGGGAGTATCCATGGGGGGCGAACTGGGACCAGAACAAGTGCCGCAATGACAAGAACAAAGGGAACGAGCGGACGTGTGGGATCTGGAGTTATGCGGAGGGACAGAGCGCGTGGGGTCTGTACCAGATGGCGGGTAACGTGTGGGAGTGGTGCGCGGACTGGTATGAGAAGGAGGCGTATACGCGTTACAAGGGACGAAACTTGACGACTCCGTCAAGTGGCGTCCGCCGGGTCGTGCGCGGTGGGTCGTGGGACAACGACGATACCGGCAACTTCCGGTGCGCTTACCGCCGCTACTACGAGCCGGACTTCCGTAACGGCCACCACGGCTTTCGTTGTGCCAGGACTTTGTGATTACCCTTTGCTCTTTTGTTCTTTTACCCTTTGCCTGCGGTGCGAAGCGCCGCAGGCGGAAATTTTTTGAACGATGCTGATTCGTCTGCACGCCTTTGAACCCGTCAGCCGCGCCAACGGTCCTGGCCTACGGTCCGTGGTGTGGTTACAGGGATGTACGCTTGACTGCCCCGGCTGCTTCAACCCTGGAACGCACGACGCCCTTGACGGCTCTGAGGCCGACGTGGAGTCGCTCGCCGGCGAGATCCTCGCCATTCCGAGCATAGAAGGCGTCTCTATCTCTGGCGGCGAGCCGTTCCAACAGCCGCAGGCGCTTGCCGGCTTGGTGACCCTGTTGCGGAAAACAACGCTTTCCACCTTGATCTTCAGTGGCTACACGCTCGCCGCCATCCGGAATCTGCCGCTGGGGCCGGAGATCTTGGCCCATGTGGACGTGTTGGTCGCAGGACCGTATCTACAGGCGAGCCACCTCGGCGCTGGGCTACTCGGCTCTTCCAATCAGTGCCTCCACCTGCTGACCGGTCGCTACAAGCCGTCGGACTTCGCGGCGCTGCCGGCCGCCGAGCTGATCATCCATCGCGATGGGAGCGTGACGGTCTCTGGATTCCGCACCGTCTCGATGCTGGATTGTCGGCCGACGAGAAGTCCATAGTGCGCCGATCGGCGCTTTGACTCGTGCGTGTCCCGCTGCGCCAATTCGCTCTCGGCGCCAACCCAGCTCGCTACAGCGGCCGAGAGCATGGAGAGCCGGCTTCGATCGAGCATTGCTCAGTAAACCTGTGAACTGGATTTGCGGACAGGTAATGGAAGGGACCAGCCGAACGAGCAGAGGTGGTCGATTGCCCAGAAGCCGACCCACGCCGGGCTCAATGCGGGATCGGTGACGGCCAGCCACTCGCGGTCCCATGGGCAGCCGCCGTTGAACCAGGGAATCAGGTAGCCGATGGCGGATGCCTGCAAGGACAGCGGCGCGGTCAATGGTAGCGCCATGGACGCCCGGGCCTTCGTGAAGTTGCGCTCCTGCCAGCGGGATTTCGGGGACGTTGACGGAGCCTTCTCGGCCGCCGACACGGCACCAACTTGATGTTCTCACTGGACTTTGTCGCGCCACCGAAGTGATGAATCTAGGTGCGCAGGAACGAACCTGAACGCACCAAGGAACATCACATGCCCATATACAGCATCGACAGCGACAACAACCTCGCAGTGCACCCCGACGCGGATGCCGCCATCAAAGAAGCCGGCACATACGGCACGGCATTTG
>CAIVVT010000161.1 GCA_903909435.1 uncultured Acidobacteriia bacterium
CCTCCGCTTCCGCGGGTGGCAAATATGTCAGGCTCAGGAAGTACTCGCTTTCAAAGTGAGAACCCTCCGTCA
Organism: uncultured Acidobacteriia bacterium; assembly: GCA_903909435.1. Classification (GTDB taxonomy): domain Bacteria; phylum Acidobacteriota; class Terriglobia; order Bryobacterales; family Bryobacteraceae; genus CAIVVT01. Next base: position 73 of record CAIVVT010000161.1, read on the forward strand.
GAAACTGCTGGCGACGCTCTTCGTCAATGAGTGCCGTCACGGGATCGGGGAACGCCCCTGCCTCTGGATACTCGGGCGCACGTGTCCGTATCGCATCGCATTGGATCATCCATCCCGGCCCGAGTTTCATCACCGCGTTCAATCGGGCACTCAGCGCGGCCATTTCGCCAAATGTTGCCGATGCCATGTCAGGCCCGCGGAATGACCACGCCGCCATCAGCGCCCCGTCCTGCAGCAACATCACGCCGTCATCTACTAGTGAGTCGTAGAGCAGCAGGTCTGCCAAGCCTTGCGCGCGGGTGCGATGTTCAGTGACTTGCACCATTACCTCCAAGCTTTCGGCGTTGATACCGGCGCGCCGTGAATGCGTGCCTTGGCCGGATAGAACGGCCGGTATTTCACGTGGCGAACGTAGACTTGTCGTAGAAGCGGGTCTGAGCGACCCATGCGGGAAAGGACCGCCACGGCTGCAATCCACAGAGCGATCCCTACGGCGATCCCCCACCAAGTCACCAGCGCGAAAATCAACATGGCCGACAGGAGCGCCGCGAACAACACTAGTTCGCGGTCTCCGCCAAGTAGCTGATGGGGACGGTTAGCGGAATGGTGAATCACAATCTCGCGCGGCCTCTCCATGTCCTTCTCCTCAGAGCACCGTCGCGCCGCCGACGCCAAAGAGCGCCGTCATGAAACCGGCGCCGAGCACCAGAAACGCGATTGCAAGAACGGCCACGCTCGACCGGCGCGCAAATTCGCTCAGCTCCCCACCGAACACGAGCGTTCCGCCCGCCACCATTAACGCGATCAAGGAGATGGAGAGCGCTACCGGCCCGGTGAGCGATTGGGCGATACGGTTGAGCGGGTTCTCCCAGGGCAAGCCACCGCCAGCGCCGCCAGCCATTGCCGCCTGTGCGGCAAGCAACAGGAGAAGTGGGGCCAGCCCAATCCTCTTCGCCAAAACGGTTCTTTGAAGCATTTTCCCTCCGTCGGGACTTGTCTCAAACGTATTCGACCGTGTACCGGCCACCTTCATAGCCGGTGACTATTAGCAATTCCCGGACCTTGCGGCCAGCCGCGAGACCGGATTCCTCATCGATAAACACAACCAGATCGATGGCCTCAGCAATCAACGTCTGTTGCGGCGCTGTAGTCGCCTCGGCTACAAGACTCTCCAAGCGCACCAACCCGCTGAGCGCGTCATTGGCGTGTATCGTCGCTGCGCCGCCGGGATGCCCAGTATTCCAAGCCTTTAGCATCACGTGCGCTTCGGCCCCGCGGACTTCCCCAACCACGATCCGAGTCGGCTTCAACCGCAAGGCCGCCCGCAAGCAGTCGAGCATCGTTACGGAACCGGCCGCGTGCAAATCGACGTAATTCTCCACGGGACATCGCAGCTCCAAAGTGTCTTCAATCGAGATCACGCGGTCCTGAGGAGCCACACGTGCCAGCTCGTCGAGAATGGCATTCACCAGCGTCGTTTTACCGGACCCTGTCGAACCCACGACGAGAATGTTCTTCTTTTCCCGCACTGCGGTGCGGATAGCTTCTGCGTGGGAGAGCCCCCGAATCTGATCCAGAATTCTCCCGAGTGTCCGCTGGCGATTCAGCGGATCACGCTGATCGGTCAAGATGCCGCGTCGCTCGTATTCGTCCAGCCCAAAAACACGGCGCGGACGCAAGCGGATCGCGAAAACCGGATGCGATGTCGCTGGCGGCACGATGCCTTCAAACCGGCTGCCATCAATGGGCAGTTCCGTTTCGAGGAACGGCCGGTCGTGATTGACTACCGTCCCCCTGTACGCGGCAATGGTTCCGATTGCGGACTGAGCTTGCGCAGTCGTCATTTCGCCGGCGCAGTAGAAACCGTCACCTTGCCGCTTCACCCAGATCCGAGAGTCGGGATTGAGAAGCACATCCTCCGTTCGCTCATCGCTGAGAGCTCGAAGAATGGTATCGCCCAGCTCACGACGCAATTTCACGTCCAAGCGTGCTTGCTGATCGATCGATGTGATCGCCGATTGCCCCAGCATCCTAAACTCCGATCTTGACTTTTTACCAACCAGCATGTACAAGCTAGCTAGCAACAGTAGTATTGAGCAAGAATTTTGCTGAGTCAAGAGGAAACCATGAACAATCGAACTTGGATTGCGGTGGAACGCCAAATTTCGGCGATGGGTGCGCACGTGTACGAGGTCGGCCTCTTCAAGCCGAGGCAACCCGGAGATACCTCAACCGAGCCGGAGATGCTCCCGAGAACGTGGGACCGGGAGACGCTCTTGCGATCTGTCTCGTGGCTCCGTTACCAGAACGCCCAGGGCCGGAACATCTACATCCGGCCGTACGGAGAACATCATCTGAGCCTGGTGGACGACCTGACCGCCGGGGCGATCAATCGAATGAAATCAGAAGGCTTTGCGCCAGCGGTCGTCGTTGAGACCTCGCCGGCGAACTTTCAAGCTTGGCTGAACCATGGTGAGGTTCTGCCCAAACAGCTATCCACTCTCGCGGCCCGCACGCTGGCAGAACGCTTCGGCGGCGACAAGAGCGCAGCGGATTGGAGGCACTTCGGGCGTTTAAGCGGCCTGACCAATCGCAAGGAACGGCACATGGACAACGAGGGCCGCTTCCCATTCGTGCGACTTGTGGAATCGTCGGGAGATCCGTATTCGGCACGCAAGCACTTTTTCCCCGATATCTTCGACTCCTTCGCGCGTCAACACCTTTCGAGAACATTGCCAGCAATCGCTACGTGCACGCCCAATGCGCTCAGAACCATCGAAGAGTTTCGGCGTAATCCTGTCTACTGCGGAGACGGCCATCGCATCGATCTTGCGTTCGCGGTTTACGCACTTTCTCATGGAGCCGGGGAGGAAGATGTCCGTACAGCCATCGCATCCCGCGACCTCTCGAAGAAGGGATCGGAGTCAAGGCAAACCGGCTACATCGACCGAACCGTGCGCAAGGCAATCTCCAGCCTGAGCAGGTGACGAATCCGACTCGCGGTCGCAACCGCGTTTATCGTTCCCGATCCCGTTCTGGGCACCGAGCAGCGGCTTTCTCCGAGTGCCGCGTGATTCGCCCAGAGCGCAGTCCGACACTTCCCAGATGCCGACTTGGGCCCACCGCGCACATCTCAAGCAGTTCCCGAGTGGCGTCTTTCTGACACAGCAACCATGTCCGCGAAATCCCGACGAGCCACTCAGATGCACCCATTCCCATTACTACTCTGCTGAACGAGTTGGATTGTCGACCTTCAAGCAGAGGAGCAGACTCGCCGCGCCTAAGTAGGCCAAAGCAATGAATCCGAAGCTCGCCGTGAGTGACTTCGTCCGATCGTTCAAAGCGCCAATTGCCCACGGCCCGAAAAGTCCGCCGAGTTGACCTACCGAGTTGATTAATCCGAATGTGGCCGCCGCTGCCGATTGGCTCAGGATCATCGTAGGCATCGACCAGAACGCGGGATAGTAGGCGTAAAGAAAGCCGCTGCCGAAAAGCAGGCAGGTGACGGCGGCCGGAATATTCTGACGGAAAATGATCAACGCGCCAAACGTGAGTGCCGCCGACAGAAGCGGGATGGCCGCGTGCAGGCGCCGTTCGCCGCTCTTGTCCGAATGCCAGCCGTTCAGCAGGATGCCAATCATGCCTATCAGAGCCGGAACCAACAGCAGCGATGTCACGGTTCGGACTGGCAATCCAGAAAGGCGCTTCACGAACGTGGGTAACCAATAAATTGTCGCCAGGGCGCCGGAGAGCGCCAGGAAATACGCAAGGATTAGCAAGACGATTCGCCATTCACAAAAGGCCTGCACAATGGTGTAGTCTTTCCTCTCTTTCTTCAGCCTGAGTTCCCGATCGAGCTCGCCTGTGAGCCAACTCCGTTCGTCTTCAGCCAGCCACCGTGCTTGCGAGGGCCAATCTGTTAAGTAAAAGATCGTCAGGATCCCCACGAGGACCGCGGGAATCCCTTCGAGGACAAAGAGCCAGCGCCATCCGGCCAACCACGGCAAGTGGGCTCCCAGCAGCCAACCGGCCAGGGGAGAGCCAATCATAGCGGCAGCAGGGTTGGCGGCGTACAAGCATGCGATGGCCCGGCCACGATCGCGAAGGGTGAACCACCGCGTCAAATAGACGATCATTCCAGGAAAGAAACTGGCTTCTGCAAGTCCCAGCAGGAAGCGCGCAACGTAAAACTCTCCGCGTGTCTCCACGAACCCCGTCAGTACCGTTACGAGACCCCAGGAAATCATGATGCGGCCCATCCATCGCCGTGCGCTCCAGCGTTCCATGATGATCGCTCCGGGCACTTCGAACAGAACGTAACTCACATAAAACATTCCGGATCCCAGGCCAAACGCGCTGTCACTGAAGCCCAGGTCCGCGTTCATTCTGAGGCTGGCGAAGGAGACATTGACTCGATCGATGTACGCAATCATGTAGAGAAGGAAGACGAAGGGCAAGATCCGGCGAGCAATTCGTCCGCGCGCTTGATTCTCCAGCGTGGATGAGTTCCACCTAACCGGCATAGCACTCCCCGCTTCTCGTTGCGGCGCCGGATTCTCCGACATATAGGATTCGCGCCAATGCTCTCCGATCGGATAGGGCAATCACCGTTTCGAGATATTCTTGCTGGCGTTCGAATTGCGGAGCGCCCTCGAGTTGTTCGAGCTCCATCCTATGAGCCCTTCTAGCCGCAAGCCGGCCAATCGCGTTCTTCAGCAAACTCGCGGTGCGGTCCTGGCGATCGATCAGGCGAAACCCGGCAGCTTCAAGTGTTCGCTCGTTGAATCCCTGCGGAGCGAATTGTGTGAGTCCGTGAACGGCGCGCCGTGAAATCTCTTCGGCCGAAATCGCGCCGGTAATCACCCCCGCATCCGTAAAGAGAAACCGCCCCCCGGGGATCAGAACCCGCGCGGCCTCACATACCAGTCGGGCGCGGTCACGAACGTGAAGAACCACGTCCAGAGCCAGAACCGCATCAAACGTGTTGCTCAAGAGAGGCAACGGGTTGTCCAGGTCGGCCCGCAGCACTGACAGCAGGCCTCCGCAATCCTGCCGCGCGGCCCGATCCCGTCCCACGGCCAGAGCGTGCGCGCTCATATCGATGCCGGTGCCGTGACATCGCACGGCTCCCAGAACGAACGTAAGCGGTCCACAAGGACCACAGCCGAGATCGAGAAGGCGGCCCAAACCGGAAAGCCTGAGTTGGGGTACGTTCTCCTCGAGTTCTTCGGCCGTCACCCAAGAGTGTTGCCCTATGTCTTTCCCGTAGGCCTCTAGGCGAACTTGCTGAGCCAGCGGCGAACCAAAGTGCTCATAGAGCTCTTCGTAACTTCCAGTTTGAAGTGGTCTCGGAACGTGCATATTCGAACGCCTCCGGCACAGGCAAAGGAGCCGACAAACGTTCGCATCAGTATAAACGATCAGTCGGCATTCCCATCTCTCACCAGCGGACGCGCCAGTTCGATTGGGGAGTCTGACAACCTGCTTCGATCACTGCTCCGGGTGGATCGTCGGTTTATACCGGCCAATCCTTCAATCAGGTCGTCCGTTCGACGAATCCCTCAGTGTCCGATGGATCGGCTCCATTTCTTTTTTTCGTTCGAGTTGTCTTACTTGAGAACACCCAAGAAGTCTCTTCTGGCCGGTCACTTGAACGTCGCCATCCAGTTGGAGCAAAGAAACCCTTGCTGTACGCACTCTCATTGTGCAAATTGGTCCTGTTTGGCCTTGAGCGCCTCGCCGCGCCACCGCATTGAATCGGGCAGAGATTGGCCGGTTAAGTCGGCCACTCGGAGGAGGCCCACCGTCGTCTCCTCGCAGCCGCGACTGGCGCCAACCCTGGAAGAGCGGCGCGTGATTCGCCAATAGCGCAGTCGGACGCTTCAGGGTGGCACTTGAGATCCGCCAGTATCGGTTTGCTCAAGACTGCGCGACTGATCGGGTTCTACAACCGCCCGGACGCTCTGCGAGGACTCGATCCCGTCCAGCGCTTGAACGCCCGCGAAAACGCGGCAGGCTCTGAGAAACCTAGCAGAGTGGCCGTCTCACTTACGGAGGTCCCTCCTTCATTCAAGTAGTGGATCGCCATCTCGCGGCGCAAGTTGTCGACCACTTTTTCAAAGGTCACGCCTTCCGATCTCAGCTTGCGGAAGAGCGTCTGGCGACTCACCCCCATTTTGCAAGCGATAGCGGCCATCGAAATGTCGCCAGTCCCGAGGCTGGGAATGAGTAGACCTTCGACGCGTCCCCGGACGGTTTTCGAGTTCTCCAGGCGCTGAAGAAGTACCTCGGCATGTCTGTTGAGTACGTGTGCCACATAGGGATTCGAGCCGGGCATCGGCAGCGACAGGAAATCTTCGTCGACGAGCATGGCGTTCCTGTCGCTAGCGAAAACCAGCGGTGCCGCAAACACTCGGTCGTATTCGTTGCGGTAACTTGGCTGGTCGTGTATAAAGTGAATCGCCTTTAGAAATGGCCGTCCCGCGAAGTAAACCTCCAGCATCTTACGAGTCTCGCGAATGCACCAAGCGAATCCGGCTTCAACGAAATACTGATTGTCGGCATCGTTACCACCCCTGAATTGGAACCAAGCGCCGCGCAAGTCTCTTACCACTTCGAGGAAGTTCGACCGCGTGTCATCATCGTCATCCCGAATCAATCGGGCATTGCGATTCACGAGCGAGCGTGCCTCGCCCACGGTTCCGGCTACTCCCGCGATGAGCAAGGCGACGCCCAAGTCCTCCGTCCTAACCGTCTCACCGAATCGCAAGGCAAATGCGGGATCACCGCAGAGGCTAACGCCAGCTTTCATCAATTTGGCGCAGTTCTTTAGCGGTACACGATTGTCAGGGTCGCTGAGTTCTCCTGGGGCAATGCCGGAAATCTCAATCAGCGTCTGCCGATCCGCGCCCCTGAGCACGGCGTAGTCCAGTAGAGCTCGCGTATAGCCGGCCGCGACCGTACGGTTAGACATCGCCGCTCCGCCCCCTGAAACTTACGATCATGCTTTTGATGCTCTGGATCATGGCCCGGCGCCCGCCAACGTGCGATTCTTGCTCAGCATAACTTGAAGTCGTGCAATCAAGGGAGGTCTCAAAACATGAACATCGCCGAACTACCGCCGCGACGCAAAGCTCGCATTGCCGGCGTTTGCTATCTGATGACCATAGGCATCGGCACATTCGATCACATCTTCGTTGGTGGCAAGCTCGTTGTCCCGAGCGATGCGGCGGCGACGGCCCACAACCTCCTCGAGTCCGCCTCGACATTTCGCCTGGCGTTCGCGCTCGACATGATCCCCCTCTATGCGGTGGTGACGGTGCTCTTCTACGAATTGTTTATGCCCGTGAACCGAAGTCTCTCGTTGCTCGCGGCCTTCGTGAGCCTCTTGGGAGGCGCAGCGGGAGCTGCCATCGGCGTCTTCCAGCTCGCTCCCTTGGTCGTTTTGGGAGACACGGCAACGGCTCGGACATTCAGTGCGGAACAGCAGCAAGCGCTAGCCATGGCATTTCTCCCGTTACACCAGTTGGGCTTCACAATCAGCCTCATGTTTTTCGGGTTCTATTGCTTTCTGCTGGGCTGGTTGATCATCGCCTCAACCTTCATGTCACGACTTGTGGGAGTGCTTATGGCCGTCGGCGGGCTTGCCTACATGACTTACAGCTTCACGTATTTTGTTTCACCCTCACTGGCGGCCAGTTTGTCCTCATGGTCCCTATTGTTTGGTGCCCTTGGAGAAATAGCGTTGACCTTATGGCTTCTCGCTGTCGGCCTGGACGAATCGAACTGGATGGAGCTTGTCGCTCGCCAATCGCATATGATCGCCAATGAGTAGCGCATTACGACGCAGTGGAGAGCTATCGTCTCCACCAGCCCCAAACGGCGAAGTGGGAAGCGTCGGGGGTGCTCCGGGCGGATCGTCGGCATTCCGGACAAAGGTCCGAGGCGCGGCTGGTTCCTGGGGCTTTCTCCGAGTAGCGCGTCATTAGCGAACGATTTGTCACCGCCCCGCCGGGGCACTTCGGGTACAGCCCACTACACCTGAGTCATCCCGCCGTCAACGAACAGTTCGATGCCTGTGATGTAACTGCTGTCGTCCGATGCCAGAAATACGACCGCCTTGGCAATTTCGTCCGGAGTACCCGCGCGCCCGAGAGGAATCGATGGTATGGCGCTCGCAACGTATTGCTCGACCTGTTCTGAGGACATTCC
>CAIVVT010000162.1 GCA_903909435.1 uncultured Acidobacteriia bacterium
CCGGCTTGTTTAGTTCACTCATCGGTTGTAGGACCTTCGGAGCCCCTATCCAACGATTGCCTTTGCGCAGGAATTCACGCGTAGGCCCTCGCGTCCAAAGCACAGTCAGCCGTTATCGAAATGATGAGTCTGCCAGAGCGTGATCATCCTCATAATCCTAATCCCTCAGCCTGGTTGCCGCAGAACAGGTTGCTCTCACCGATATAGCACCGAGAGGCGGCAGCCGGGCGCCCGCTTCTTCTATCAGTTGCTCGTATACGTGGTCTCCCGCGACGCAACCTCATACTTGAAACCGTCCGGATCCAGACTGTCGATCCGGCCGTCTGCCGTTTCCGCCTGAGGGTACATAAGGAAGCCAACCGGCACGCCGCCGGAGTTAGGCAGCGCAACATCGTGCGAGAAGTTATAAGCCATCCAATTCATTTCCCACGATCCGAAGAGGCGCTCTCTTGCCTTCTTCACCATCTCATCGTCCAGCGGCCGATTTCCGGGTGGCTCTTCGAGGACGACTTTGCGGACGTCCGCGGGATCGACAGGGACCCACCCGTAACCACTGATGTACACCTCGGCGCGGCAGTGTTGCGCTTTCGTAATGTTCTCCGATGCGGTACCTAGGCTTTTGTACCCGTGTTCGGACTTCGCGATCCGGATGCCGTACACGTCACGCGCCGGGAGGCCGGCCGCGCGGGCCAATCCGACATAAAGCGCGTTGAGGTCAGCGCACTTTCCGCAGAGGTTCTTCGACTCCAGCATCAGGCGGATGTTGCCCAGACCGCAGCCTCGCGTTTTCGGATCCCGACGAGTGTTCTCGACGATCCAGTCATAAATTGCACGAGCCTTTTCAAGGTCGGTCGTGGCGGCCCTTGTGATGTCGATTGCCGTCTGTCTCACGATGCCGTCGGTCGGCAGCAGCCTTGTCGGCTGGAGAAACCTCTCCAATTCCGAGCGGCCCGCTTGCAGCGCCTTGCCAGGCGGGGAGAGATCGACGGCGTGGTTCTTCGTTGCGACTCGACTCGTGAGCGTGAGGACTGGCTTCACGCCGGCTGGAAACTCTGCTGCGATGATACCGAGCCCATTTGTGTTACCATCCACGAGCTTCGCCGTTCCGCCCTCGGCGCTGAACTCATTAGAGAGCGTGCGTTGGAAGGGCGTCTCGATCAACAGCGCAGGCGGCAACCACACGCGCGTCGCGCCTGCGGGCTTCAGAATCTCGGCGCGAGTGTTCACTTCGAATGTGCGCCAACCGGCTTCCCCTGCACGCAGGCACTCAGTCTTCGAGAAGGCGAGGCCGGCAGACGCAGCGCCGGTAGATCGCAGAAAGTCGCGGCGGTTCACAGATTCATCCCTCCGGTTGAAGTCGCTTGTTCTGAGTAACTGACATCGTTGAGGACGCTAACTGAAATCAAGGCAACTAATCGCGGCCCGGATCGTTCGGCACCACAAGCCGGACGGGCGCGATCTCCGAAGGAATGAAGGATCGATCTACAAGGTCCTTCATATCGATGCGCTGAGTCAGGATCCCTGCCTTGAGAGCCATATCGCGAATCTTGCCTAATTCCTCGTCTGTTGGATTGAGCATGCGGTAACTGACCCGGTCGGGCGGCTGTGTCAGAACGAAACGCAAGATCTTCTCGTCCTGCCAGAAGTACGGTGCGGCGATTCTCGCGGCTTCGAGACGGTGATCGTCAGCCCAGGCTCCGCTCTGCGCGATGCCGCGCACCAGGTCAGTCACCACTGCCGGGCGCTCCCGGATCAACTTCTCGCTTGCCACGAGCACGCAGGAGATGAAATGCGGCCAGATGTCTTTGGCGAAGTAGAGCACGCGCCCAGTCCCGTCCAGTTGGGCCCGTGCCGGGTAAGGCTCGCCCACAAAATAGGCGTCGATGGCATGGGCCGCCAGCGCGCCGGGCATATCCGGCGGCTGCATCTCGACGAAGCGGATTTCGTCCGGGCCGACACCCTGATCCTCCATCAACTTATGGATAACCCGGAACTGGTTGCTGTATTTGCTGGGCACAGCGAAGATCTTGCCACGCAGATCCCGCAGACTCTTCGCCGAAAGATCCTTGCGCACGATCAACGTTGAACCGTCGCGATGGCCCAGGTAGAGGATTTTCACCTTGAGATTCTGCTCTCGCAATTTCATGGCCAGCGGGGCGATCATGAAGGTCGCTTCCAACCGGCCAGCCTTCATCGACTCCGCCATGCTCGGGAAATCCATATAGAGCTGCGAGGCGAAGCGAGTCGTGCCACTCGTCTTGGTGGCGTAGTCGGTC
>CAIVVT010000163.1 GCA_903909435.1 uncultured Acidobacteriia bacterium
AGGACGAAGCCAGCAGCGTGGTCTTCGGAATGCCTAAGGAGGCCATTCAAGCAGGCTTGGTCGACCACACGGCGCCACTGGATATGATCGCTTCCGCAATCGTGCGCAGTCTTCGCGGGACGGGCGCATGATCAAACTGCACCCGGTGCGCTCGCTATCAAGGTGCACTCACCGACTCTGCGCCTTCTCGCTCGGTGATTCGAGAGGCTGACGCGCCCGCGCATGTCCATCCTTACGTGAATTATGCGGACACAGTCGAATGACTTCCGGATGGACGCACAACATCCTCCGGCCGCAACAGCGTGTGTATGCTGATGACAGAACTCCGTCTCTGCCGCTTAGGCGCGGCCGGCCGTAACCTTGCCAAAGACCCGGCAATAGTTTCCGCCGCCGACTTTGACGATATCGTCAGCCGTGAAGCCCTGGTGCAGCATTTCGGCAACAACTGCCGAGAAGAAGCCTCCGCTCAGCCCAGGGTAGGCCATGTTGGTGCCTTGGCCCTCGCGCGACGAAAGCAGATCCGTATCGGTTCCGATCCCGACGTGATCGATGCCCACGGCGTCCACCATCGCTTTGATGCTCTCCACGAAATCCTGCAGGGAGCCGGCTAGCTTAGTCCACACGCCGACTATGCCACCGGCGCCGGCCACCACCTTTGCATGTTCTTTGCTGATCAGCCGTGGCTTCATCATTTCCGCCATCCTGGGGTTCCCGCCGGTCCGGCTGTCAAGGCAGGTGTGGGACACAATCAGGGGCTGCGTCGCCACCTTCAACGCGGCCAGTACCGTCTCATGGCTGGCGTGAGCGAGATCCACTAAGATCCCCAATCGATTGCACTCCTTCACGACGTCGGCGCCAAAGGCCGTCAAACCACCAAGGTGCGGAGTGCCCGTGTTGGTGTCGCCCAAAGGAGACACCAAGTCATCCCGGTCGTGAAGTAGTTGAAGGTGGCGCAGGCCGCGTTTGTACACCTCTTCCACCCGATCCAGCCGCCCCTCAATGAAGTGCGACCCCTCGACCGTCTGGACAATCGCCGGCCGGCCATGGTCGTGCGCGGCCTGCAGTTCTTTCAGGTTCAACGCACGGTGAAGGTGTCCTTCTTTCAACTGCTCGTCGACCGCGGTAAGCCAATTCAGAAGGTTGTCTCGCGCATCGCCTGGCTTTTCGTTTCGCGCGAAATCCAGCACGAAGCTCGCACACACGGCGGCAAGCCCTGACCGGCGCAGCTCTCCTGGCAGAGAGAGGCCGGAAGCCTGCTGTTGCTCCTCCTGGCGTGGCGCTGGGCCGCGCTGTGGATGCGGTTCCGTCCCGGCCGGATAGACATGGTTGTGCATGTCGATGCCAATGGTCCGCGCCAGGACCTGTGCAACGCGCGGGTCTTTCCCATCCCCCGTCGCATATAGCCGTGCCGACCCGAACAGCGTCGTACCGGCGGCGCCCGTCCCAATTGTCAGAAGTTCTCGTCGCGAAAGACCGGAATTGCCGCTTCTCAACACACCACTCAAAGTTGATCACCCGTGCTGTTGGAGACGTGGCGGCGAGGTCCTCGCGGTACTGCCGGCTCAAGAATTCGCAGCAGGCGAAGCCCAGAGCGCGGCGTGGATTCACATGGGACGGAAGCACTCGCCTATACGCTCCACTGGGGCAGTAGATTCGCGGCCGTGACGTCCTCTGCGAAGACAGGATGTAGCCGTGTACGCTGGCGCTGCGGTCAATCCCCACTAGTGCAGAGCGTCCAAGACGATACGCTTCGAGGAGTCATCCACGTTCAGTGCCGCGGCGTACTTGCGTCCTGCCAGTGCGCCCAACTCGCGTAGGTGCGAAGTGTAGTAGTCAAAGTAGGCAAACGCTGAAATACCGCCGCGCACCATTTCGTATTCCCGAACGGCCTGCTTCCATTGGTCGTATGCGTCCGAGACGTCAACGAACATGTACGGCTTAAAACCTTCGGCATCTTCCCAGTTGTCCGCGTAATACAATCCGCGCACGCCGCGGAAAGCCGGGTGAGCGGTCTTTACAGCTTCGAGTTCCGTCCACAGAAGCGCGTCCTGAACGATTGCACTTGTAGTTGAGTGATCCTTGTGAATGCTGTTTTTCCAATGCGTGATGACATAGGCCGGCTGCACCTGGCGGATGACCTCGGCGACGTAGCGGCGCGCTGCGTCATCGTTGGGCAGAAGTGCGTCGAAGTAAGGCCCGACGATGATTTCAGCGCCTAGTGCCTTGGCGGCGGCATCGGCTTCGCGGCGCTTCTGCTCGGCGTACCTGGCAGGTGCGAGCTTCGGGTTGCCCGCTTCGCCGAGCGTCAAGTGGAGGATCACGATGCGATCCCCGAGCAGTTTCTGATGAGCCAGAATAGGGCCAGCGGTCAACTCCATGTCCGCGGCGTGCGCGCCAATGGCGAGGATGGTACGATGCTGTGCCGACGCGAAAATCGGCACTAAGAAAAGCGCTAGAACCGCCGTGGAGATGTTACGCATCCTGCTTCCTCCGCATGATCCGTCCGGCGAGCAACTGCATGGCGAAGATGGCCGCCGCACAGGCGATCGGGATCGACAACCCGGCGGCAACGCCTTGGGATTGTGAGACGCGGCCTACCAGCCACGGCAGGGACATTCCGCCCGTTAGTCCAACACCGATGAGGATTCCAAATACGGTTCCGGAATGGCTTGAGTAGCGTGTACCAGCGAGCCCGAGTGAGGTTGGGTATATAGCGGCGACACTGACGCCAAGCAATACGATGGCACACCCCGCGAGGGGCAGCGAAGGGGCGGCCACCATCAGTCCGGCACTCGCCGCTACAGCTACGGCGCTCGCCAGGATCAGGGTATGCCCGCTGACGTGCAGGAGAATGCGGCTCAACAGGACGCGACCAAGCATCATTGCACTCCAATAGAGAGCTAGCATCCAGGATGCGGTGGACACCTTAGCTCCCAGTCCTCGCGTTAGGAACGTCGTGAGGTACCCCGCGAGAACCCACTCGATGCCGGACTCGAAGAATAGCAGTATTGCGAGCGTCAGGATGAGTGGTTGTTGGAGCAGTCGCCGCACTTCCGAAAGCGGCACGCCAGCGCTCTGACGCGGAGCGGGGAAAGTGAGCGCCAGGCTGAGAACGGAGGTCGCCGCAACCACGGCAGAGGCAGCGTAGAGGATTCTGGCAAGGCCGAATACCGTCAAGAGCGACCCAATGGCGAAGGGAACCGATAGCGCTCCAAATCCAAAGAAGACGCCGAGCAGGTTGAGCGCGGAGTTCTTGCGCCGCTCGTCCGCGTGCAGGTCTGCGATCAACGTGTTCGTCGATTGATTCAGCGCGCCTCCGCCCAGGGCGAGTAGTGCGACTGCCATTCTCAGACTTGCGAATGATTGGGAGTCACCGATCTGGACTAGCGCCGCAGCCACAAGCACTGGCGCAACCACGAAAGTCAGCTTGATACCGAAGCGGTCGAGCAGCGGACCGAGCACGAACGTGCTGACGAGCATCGTCGCATTCATCACGAGAAACAGATCGCCCGCTTGCGCCAGGTCGAACTGCAGCCGCTGCGAGATCATTGGCAAAATGGCACCCAGCAGCGCCATGGCTATGCCGAATCCGCCCATGCCGGAGAACGCAGCAATGCTCAACAATCGAGGGTGAATGCGAGGGACCACACACACCGCCGTCATTCGCCGCCGCGCGAGAAGAGCGCTTTGCTATAGGCCCGAAACACTTTCTCATTATGGTCTTTCTCAATGCTGGGAACATTGGGGGAGACAAAGGTGACGGGTGTGAAACCTCTGGCGGCAAGGCGCGCTCCGGTCTCGGCGACGAGTGACATGGCGACGAAGACAACGGCCATGGTTGAGCCTGCCGCGACCTTCTCGGGACGGCCGATATCCACCTGCGAGTCTTCAGGGGCAACACAGTTGTCGATGGCGATATCGGCGACGTCCGACAGCTTTTTTCCGCTGGAATGGGTTGCCGTGGCAGCAGCGGCATTGGCGAGCGAAGAGACCGTGATGACGGTGAGCCCCTTCCTTTTCGCATACATCGCGGCCTCAATCGGCGCGGCGTTCATACCGCCGTGGGAGAAGACGATCATTACGTCGCCCGGCTCCAACGGGTAGCTTTGCAGAAACACTTCGGCGTAGCCTTCTTTGCGTTCCAGCCAAAGCAGTTCGCGGGCCCCATTGGGACCCACCACGTTCGACCACATTAATCGTGGATCGTAGAGCGGGAAGAAGCCGACATAGCTGCCATAACGCGGGAAGATGTCCATGACGGGGATCACGGAATGCCCGCTGCCGTATAGGTAGGCGCGCTTGCCTGCCGTGATCGCGGTAGCCAGTTTCTCGCCCGCCGATTGAATCTTCGATTCCTGGGTCGTACGGATGTTACTGAGGACTTCTGAGATGTGCTCGTAATACTTGATTGCAGACATAGACTCCCCTTTCTAGGCTTCGATGTTATCGAACGCCAGGCGAGCGGCGCCTAGCAATCCCGCATCTTCTCCCAGCTTCGTCATTTCAATTCGCACCTGCCGCGCCGCGATAGGTTGGGCCCACACGGGCATGACACGTTGGATCGCAGGTAAGAACAAATCGCCGGCCCGCATCAGCCCGCCTCCCAGAACGATCATTTCCGGGTTGAGGATGCTGACGAGATTGGCAATGCCCTGCCCCAAGTAATTGGCTGTCGTTTCCACCGCCGCGAGCGCGGCAGCATCGCCACGGCGGGCCGCGGTGACGGCGTCCTCCGCCGATGCGAGGTTGAGACGCCGGGCGAGCGCGGGCCCTGCCGCTTCAGCCTCCCAACAGCCCAGGCGCGCGTATTCTTCCCGGTGTAGCGGGTTCACCGCGAACCAGCCAACGGCCCCGGCTATGCCACCCGAACCGTGCAGCAGGCGACCGCCTGAGATGATCCCCGCGCCTATGCCTGTACCGATGGAAAGGAAGACAACGTCCTCAAGACCACGGGCCGCGCCTAACCATTGCTCGCCAAGGACGTAGCCGGCGCGATCGCTTTCGATCGTGATGGGCCATTCCAGCCGGCCGCGAAGCTCGGCCAGCAACGGAACGTGCGAGTGCCCCCATAGGTTCGGCGCCCACGCTTCGCCAGTGGTCCGGTTGAAGATGCCGGGAACGATCAGGCCCACAGCATGAACGTCGTCAGCTTGCGACGCATCGACCGCTTCGCGGACTGCGAGTTGGATTTGATCGGCCAAATCACTCAAGCCAGTGTGCGACGCCGGGCGCTTCGTTCGTCCGGATACACTGCCCCCCGGATCGACTACGCCCGTAGTTAGCTTGGTTCCACCGAGATCTACCGCAACGACGGAGGGCATGACTAATGTTTCGGCGACAACTTTACAACCCAGACATCTTCGGGACCTAGCGATGCGTGCAAGTTTGTCACTCCGGCGTCGTCTGTGACCTCGACGGGCTTCGCGCTGACCAGATCGACGCCAAGATAGTTCTTCTCGCGCAATCGCAGCGAGATGGAAGGCTCGATGGACCGCTTGCCGTGGTTGAACACGAAAACGAGCACGTCGCGTCCGCTTTCGAGATAACGCACTTCGGGGTCCGCCCCGCTTGTGACAATTGGCGACTGCACCCCGGCCCATGCGAGCAGAGCATTGTAGAACCGCACCGTGGAAGCTTCGCGCCGCGTCTCGTACGCAGCACCTACGTAGGAGCCGAGCATGAGTGTCTTCCCCTCGCCGTAGTTCGAGATCACGGCAGCCGAGTTTCCGTTCGGAAACGACGCAACGACATGCGCGTTGGCACCGAGCGGTTCAAGTGTCTCTTCGTACCAGCGGGCTTGCAGTGCCTCGCCCGCGGCGAATCCGGGTAGGTCGCTGCCAACCCATTTGAGAACAGTGCGCCCCGCTTGCCCGGTCTGCACATCGGTCTCGCGGCTGCCCATGACTTCGTGCAATCCCATGCCCGGGATGGTCGGCGACGACGAGCCGACTTCGTTGCTCCAGCCAAGGCGCGCTTCAGCCACCAGACGTCCACCCTGCCGCACGTACTCTTTCAACTCCGCGGCGGAAGCGGTGGGAATCATCAGCGGGTACGGCAGGAAGACGAGCTTGTACTGCTTTAAGTTCTCTTGTGATAGATGGTTGATATGGATGAAGTCGAGTTCAACATTCGATGCGAATAGTGCCCGGTAAATGCCCAGCATCGAATCTCGCTCAATGCTGTTCACCTCGCCTTGCGGTCCGCCATAGGAAGTCTCGCGCTGGCGACCGCCGATGAAATGGGAGAGCGGATTATAGACGATGGCAACCTCCGCTTTCGGCGGCCGCGCGGCCAGGAACACGTCTTGACTCGCGTCCACAACGCCTGCGATCGCGCCGGCGACCTTGCTGCGCTCCGTGATGGTGCCGTCGAGTTGAATCATGCCGAAGCCGCCCGATTCATAGCCAGTGCTCATCGGGTACCAGGCGTAGTAGTTGATGGCTTTGGCTCCACGCGCCAACGCGCTCCAGGTCCAGATGCGCAAGTCGGCGGGCGTTACAGTCGGCGACACGTTGAGCGCGATGGTCCCGAAGCCGGCTTGCAACTCACCGATCCAGAAACCTCGTCCGTTGCCAGCGTAGCCGAAGGAGCGCGTGAAGTCGAGCAGGGCACCGCGCCACTGCACGTCGCGATCGACGAAGGAGGAGTGCTTGGGGTAAAACGAGGTCCCGTAGTAGTCCACCTGCCCGGTCATGGTCCAATCGTCGGACTGGCCTTCCCACCACAGCGGAGAGCTGAACAGGCCAATGCCAGCGGCGTGCGAAGTCGCGACGGCTTGCGGATCGACGCGCTTCACTGCGTCGAAGCGGTCACGCAGATCTTCCCCCAGTTTGTCCGCGATAAAGCTCTTCCAGTCGATGAAGTCGGCATAGGAGAGAATCGTGCTCAGCCGGTTGGGCTCGACTTCAGCCCAGGAGTTAAAGTGCCGGTACCAGGCGGCGTTCAGTGCGTCGAGTGTCCCGTACTTCTTGCGCACCCACTTCTGAAAGCGAGCGACGGAGTGAGCACAGAAACAAAACTCGGGATTGTCAATGTAGGTGGGAGTGGCCCAGTTGATGACGTGTGGCTCACTCCACAAGTCCCAACCCACAAACGCGGGGCTCTTCTTCGCTCTCTCTGCCAGCGCCGTGTAGAACTTCAACTCGGCGTCCCGCACTCCAGCGTGATCGCGGCAGTAGCCAGGCGAGGACTCGGGATGGATCACTGCGCCGTTCGAGGAAACGAAGAGCGAGTCAGGGTGCTTCTTTCCTAACCATGACGGGGCTGAGTCCATATAGACCTGAACGATGACCTTGAGGCCCTGCTCCCCCGCAAGCTTGAGAATCACGTCAATGGTCTCGAAGTGATACGCGCCCTCTTCCGGTTCGCCGCTCGCCCAATCAATCCAGCAGCGAACGGTGTTGAAGCCCAGTTTCTTGATCTGCGCGAGATCAGCGCGCCATGAGTCGATTTTCGTCAGCGGATCGCGTTCGAGCATCGGCGCGCGGGCCTTGCCGCCACCGTACCAGACCGACATTGGGAAGAAGTCTTCAGCACGCGGGGGCTGAGCAAAAGCCGGCGCGCAGTTCAAAAGAAGCAATGCGAGAACTAGAGTGGCGAAAGTGCGCTGAGCGATGCCGACGGCGATTCGCATACGTTCAAGCCTCCAGGTGCCTATCGATCTTATAGCGATTCGGCCCAGTGGAGCCACTGAGCCGGACCCTACCTGGCCCGGTTCGCGGACCCGCGCCTATCTGCCACGGTCTTTCCACGGCCCACGCCAAGCCTATGCGACACGGCGAACCGCTGGCGGCATCGCCGGCGAATTCGTGACCCAACTTCTCAGGCAAGGTGACGCGAAGGCCTTTAGGAAACACACTCAAACGAAGTTACAGATGAAAAAGAAATCATTGGGCAATCTTACTTGGAGCGCGAATGAGTGTGGCGATGGTACTGACTCAGTCAGTCCCATCTGAGGGTGTTTTGTCACAGTTTCGGCTCAGTCCTGGGTGGGAAGCCGCAGAATTCAGAGCGGAGTATCGCTAATCTTTTGAAAATGGAGCGGGACACGGGACTCGAACCCGCGACGTCCCGCTTGGTGAGGTTGCACTTCATTTGAAAACAAAGAACAAATGCGGCCATGGCGATGCACTCTGACTATTTCGCACCAATGAAAAACCGAAAGTTACCCTAGAACGGCCTAGAACGGAGTAGTCGGAGTAAAGTTTTCGAGCCTCGTTTTCGACCATTCCGCCCGTCTTTCTGAGCCTTCCTCTGGATCGCCCAACGACGCTGTTTCCCAGAGCGCTGGAGGCCATTCGTGCCACAGACAAACCCGGTGTTCGAGCACCACCATCATCCCGCCGGAGGGCCAGAAGGGATCGGGGCGCTGCTTGCGGAAGCCGGGGCCGCTTGGTGACGATAAGCGCGGTCATGCTGCACTACTACTTCTACACCGACCACAAGGACTACGAACTGGGTGAGGCCAACGACCTGATAGAAGTTCCCGTTGCGCAGTTTACGCCAGACGGTCTGCAAGCGCGCAGGTGGGTTTGTCCCGACAATTCCGACTGTGTTGACGGCCACTACGACGGGCCATTGTCGTCTTCGAGGTTCAAACTGGAAGAAGTGCGTTCTTACGTCCAGACGGCGCATCGCTTCCGAATCCCGGTCACTTTCAACCTTGATGTCAACCGCAACGGCGAGTCTCTGCCGGAAGCTCTTCAACTGCTTCGGCGGCTCAAGGCGCAGGTGGTTTGAGTCAGGTTCGGGCCATCGAGGCGCCTGACGACGATTCGAGGCATACGGGCCACTCAGCGAGCTAACTGCCTTAGCTCGACCTTCCGAATCCAGATCTCGGCGCCTTCGGATTGAAGCTGGATCTTGCCTTCGCTTGGCGAGCACTTCGTCCCGTGATTCACAACTACGCCGTTCAGGATGTTTGTGAGCGTATCGCCATCGGCGATCACCTCCTGCCGATTCCATTCTCCGACCGGCTTTTCGACATCCCGCTTGCCCCGAAATCCTAGATCGTCCTTCCAGTCTGGGTCGCGACCGTACCAGTTGAAGCGGCCGCTATCGCGTGTACGATGATCGCCGCCTTTCTGCCAGAAGGTTTCGCCGCTAGGGTCGGTGCGGACTTCCGCGGTCATTGTAGGTTTTCCTTTGCCCGCAACGAGAATGAAATCGCCCGTACCGCCCTCTATCACCTGGGATTCGATCGACTCGAGCCAGACACCGCTCGCCGCGCCGTCCTCGCCGATGCTGTGAACCAGGATCCCACTATCGCGTGCATGCGCCTTGCGTTCGCCCCAATTCGGGCCGCCCCAGCGCCATTCGACAATCAGGTGATAATCGCGGTACGACTCTTTAGTCGCGACGCCGCCCCACTCTTCCCCGGAAATGCGCAGCATCCCGTCCTTCACCGAAAACACGTGTTGCGGATCCTCGTACTTGTTTTCGCGGAGCCACGTGTACCACCCGTCCAGGTTTTTGCCGTTAAACAGAGAGAGTGTCCGGGTCGGGCGAATCGCCGGCTTCGGACTCTCGGCGCAGCACGCCACAGCGACGGCAACCAGTGTGATGAAGAACTTCAGCATTTCTATCATTGGTACCACGGTGTCAGGCACTTCAATCAATCCAGTTTGAAACGCCTGCTCAGGTTGCTCGTCGACCGCGCGCTGGCACGCGGCAATTCCGTAGTAGGCGTGCTGTTTCGCCTCCATCCGCGTTTGGGAGTCGCACGATGGCACGACTCGCGAGACGGGCGGGCGATAGCCATGGTTACCTCGTCGCCGACGCCCGCATTCACCAACAAAGAGCAGTCTTCCTCAGTTCCAGGTTGATCAGAGGTATCAGCGTGAGACAAATGCGAGCCGAACTGAGAGGGTTGTTCTGTATAAAGGAGTGATGACTCCTTGTTGGAAATTTTGTTCTGCCTTCGTTGCGACGTGGACAATTGCCGGCGCGTTTGGAATCGCGAGCGCCTCTCAATCCACGTCTAACTCCTCGACGGTCCTTTGGTACAAACACCCGGCAGACCGATGGGAGGATGCTCTGCCCGTGGGCAATGGCCGTCTCGGCGCGATGGTATTCGGGGCGACAGGAGAGGAACACATCCAGCTCAACGAAGCTAGCTATTGGACCGGCGGGCCTTACTCAACGGTAGTGAAAGGCGGCCGCGAAGCTCTTCCGGACCTTCAGAAGCTCGTCTTCCAAGGGAAGTACAGAGAAGCACACGTGCTCTTCGGACGGCGGATGATGGGATACCCGGTCGAGCAGCAGAAGTATCAGGCGCTAGCCAACCTGGTACTCAGCTTGCCCGCTCGCGCGGACGTTTCGGAATACCGCCACGAACTCGATTTGGACACCGCAGTAGTAACAACGAGCTACGTGCAAGGCGGGACTCGCTTTACGCGCAAGGTGTTCGCAAGTCCTGTGCACCAGGTCGTTATCGTGCGCCTGACGGCAGACAGGCCAGGGCGCATTTCCTTTTCGGCACAGTTGCGCGGCTACCGCAACGACGCCCACTCGAACTATGCGACGGACTACTTCCGGATGGATGGGTACGGCCCGGATGGCTTGGTCTTGCGCGGCAAGTCGGCCGACTACATGGGTATCGAAGGCAGGATCCGATACGAGGCACGTCTACGGGCAGCACTCGCGGGCGGTTCCGTGAACGTGCGTGACGATCAGCTCACAGTGAGCAAGGCGGACGCAGTTACCCTGATCATTGCCGCCGCCACGAACTTCGTCAACTACAAGGATGTGAGCGGGGATGCAGCGGTGCGTGTGGAATCGGTGATGAGCGCGGTCGCCGGACTCCCGTTCGAGAGCCTTGAGAAGGCGCACATCAAGGAGCACCAGCGGTTGTTCCGGCGTGCTTCGCTCACGCTTCCGGTCACGGTCAATTCCCTACTACCCACCGACGAACGATTGAAGGTCTTCGATGGAGCGAACGACCCGGAATTGGCGGCTCTTCTATTCCAGTTTGGCCGATACGTGCTCATCTCTGCCTCCCGGTCTGGCGGCCAGCCCGCGAACCTGCAGGGCATCTGGAACAAGGACATGAATCCGGCGTGGGATTCAAAGTACACCACGAATATCAACACCGAAATGAACTACTGGCCCGCCGAGGTGACCAATCTGGGCGAGTGCGCTGAGCCGCTGTTCCGCATGATTCGTGAACTTACGGACCAGGGCGGCGATACTGCGCGGGAGTACTACGGCGCCCGGGGCTGGGTGCACCACCAGAACACCGATCTCTGGCGGGTGACGGCGCCCATGGACGGGCCAAGTTGGGGCGCATTCACGACTGGCGGGGCGTGGCTCACGACGCATCTGTGGGAGCACTATCTGTACACCGGAGACACGGAGTTTCTGCGCGAGTACTACCGGGTACTCAAAGGGAGCGCTGAGTTCTTTCTCGACTTCCTCCGGCCAGATCCCAAGCACGGTTGGCTGGTGACGAATCCCTCCACCTCGCCCGAGAACTTCCCGGCGGGACCCGCGAATCAACAGTTCTTCGACGAGATCACGACGTTCATGACTGGAACGACCATCACGGCAGGATCGACTATCGACATGCAGATTCTAAGAGATCTCTTCGGTGCCGCCGCCGAGACGACAACGATCCTGGGTGTCGATCCGGAATTCAGGAGTCGAGTGCTCGAAGCCAGGACGATGCTCGCGCCCATGCAGATCGGTCGAAAGGGCAATCTACAGGAATGGCTCGACGACTGGGATGAGACCGAAACCAGCCACCGCCACATCTCCGGCTTGTGGGGCGTGTATCCCGGGCGTCAGATTTCGCCGCGCCTAACGCCGGCACTCGCTGAGGCGAGCCGGGTCGTGCTCGAGCAGAGGGGCTTGACCGGTAACGGCTGGTCTTCGGCATGGAAAGCAGCTTGCTGGGCGCGATTGGGAAATGGTGCCAAGGCGATGGAGAACATCCGCTACGCCGTTGGCCATTACACGACGTCGAGCCTGTTCTCGAAGTGCTCCAACGCGATGCAAGTCGATGGAGCGCTGGGCATGACCGCAGCGATTGCCGAGACGCTTCTGCAGTCCGGTGAGGGCGGTATCCAATTCCTGCCGGCTCTCCCAAGCTCCTGGAGTGCGGGAGAGGCCAAGGGACTGCGAGCGCGCGGCGGATTCGAGTTGGACTTCAGTTGGGACTCGGGCAAGTTGAAGCGGGCAACGATCCGATCGCTCCTCGGAAGGAGCTGCCGCGTTCGGTCGGAAGGATCGTTCGAGGTGAGGCATGACGGGAAACTTGTTTCGACCACTCGGACTGAGGGTGACGTCATCGAGTTCCGGACCGCCCCGGACCAGAAGTACTCACTGACACGGGTCGAGTAAGCATCTCTTGGTGGAGCCGGGGTCTTCGGTTGTGAACGGCGCAAAGGGCTCCGGGGTGTTACGGCTCCGCTTGGTGATTTTGAAGGTTGTCAACTTCAGTACGACCATGTACTCACGCGCGGGCCATGCCGAATCCAGATCCATCAGAAGCAGGTCCATGGGGATACATGGGTCGCCTGGAATAGCGCGACGTCATATCAACCTTGGTTTCGCCGTCGCTTGAGCCTTTGGCCGCCGGGCCTACTGTGATGATCCAGGGCCATTTCAAATAGTTCCAGTTGTCGGACTGCTTGGAGAACTGGCGTAGCTGCTTCACTGCCTACAGCCGGTAGGCTTCCGCCGCCGTGGCGGACCAGATTCGTTCCTGTTCTGCCGCTGAAAACGTCTCCAGTTTCCGACTCACCGCCTCAGCCCAGGTGGCGTAGGGCGCGGCCAGTAGGATCACCGGCCAATCCGATCCGAACATCAGACGGCGAGGCCCGAATGCCTCCAGCACCACGTCGAAATACGGCTCCAGGTCCGCGTACTTCCAGGCGCTCCAGTCAGCCTCGGTGACCAGGCCTGACAGCTTGCAATACACGTTCCCGCGCCTGGCCAGTTCCAGCATCCGCTCCCGCCAAGGCGAAAGCAGACCCTCACGAATACGCGGCTTGGCGATGTGATCGAGCACGAATACCTGATCGGGATGCCGGTCCACAAATTCGATTGCCTGCGGCAGGTGGCGCTCGAATACCAGCAGATCGTAAACCAAGCCGTACTCTCGCAGGAGCGACACCCCCCGGTTGAAATCTTCGCGCAGCATGTAGTTGTCGTCGGGTTCATCGTGCAGCACGTGCCGCACGCCCTTCAACCCGGGACCGGCGGTGAACTCATCGAGGTACCGCCGCACGCCGGGTTCGTTCAAAGGAACCCATCCGACCACGCCCAGCATCACCGGAGTACCGCGCTGCAATTCAAGCAGCCAGCGTGTCTCCTCGATCGACTGGCGCGCCTGGACGGTGACGGCACCAGCGATGCCGTTGGCGGACAGGACGGCTTCCAGATCGCGGGCGACAAAATCGCGTCGAAGCACAGTCATTTCCGGCGTCATCCAGCCGTAATCGAGTTCGTTGAATTGCCAAAGGTGATGGTGAGCGTCGATCTTCATAGCCTTAAATGTAATCCCACTGCTGGTGGTGTACGGACTGCAGGATCTCCTGGACCCGGGCCACTAGCGCGTGATCGCAAGGCGTTTCGTACCAGAGGGCGTTTCGCGCTACGGAATCCGGATTGGCGGAGCTGAAGAGGGTCGTAGGAATCTCCGGGTTGCTGCTGGCAAACTGCAACGCCAACTGGCTGATCGAAACGCCTTGGGCGCGGCAGAACCGGGCGGCCTCGCGAAACACGCCGCGCTCAAGCGGGCCTGCGGGGTGCCAATCCGCGGGACCGCGCTCCGTCAGCAGGCCCGAGGCGAACGGCGACCCGTTGATTACTCCAATCCCCCCGGCGCTGGCGATGGGGAGCAAGTCGAGCAGACTGGTGTCGTTCAGGCAGTAATGGTTATGCACGAGCCCGGCATCGACCTCGAGCGTGCCGAGAATGCGCTTCCAGAGATCGAGTGGGTAGATCCCGAAGCTCACTCCGCCGATGCGGCCCTCGCGCTTCAGCTCGCACACGGTTTCGTAGCCCTCCCCGAGTGCCCATTCTGTATGCCGCCGTCCCTGATATTCGATGTCATGGATGTGAACGAGATCGAAATACTCAACGCCCAACCGCCCGGCGCTCTCGTCGAGCGAAGTGCGGATACGCTGCCGCGAATAGTCCAGGCAATCACTTCCATAGGACCCTGGCTCGGTGTACTTTCCAACCTTCGTTGACAGGTAATACCGACTGCGGGACACTCCCTTGAGTGCCTTTCCGAGCATGCATTCGGAGAGGGTGCCTCCATAGGCGGGGGCCACGTCGAAGTAGTTGATTCCGCAATCGAGCGCCGTGTGCACTGCCGCGATCGCCAACTTCTCATCCACCGCGTGGAACACGCCTCCGAGGGAAGACGCGCCGAAGCTGAGGCGGGAGACCTTCATTCCCGTTCTGCCGAGTTCGGAGTAGTCCACCTCGATGTTCTCCTTTGGGCGCGGCTAAGAACTGGACCGGGAGTGCCGCACCACCGATTACGCTACGCCAGCGGGTGGGCTTCCTGCAATGAAATCTTTTGCCCTTTGCATCGACATTCACGGCATGCCGGGCTGTAGAATGGCAGGCGAATGAAACGCCCGCCACGAGACGTTCACTTCCTACCATCGGCCACGGGAGTCGTTTGCGGAACGCGGCGCGGAAAGATGTACCGGAGTGCGGCAGACGCGCGATCGCATGGCTATTGGACATCCAGCGAAGAACTGCGGATTGTGGTGCGTGGGATGATTCTCGTGGGCGAAACAGGAGCGGCATGGGATCGATGAACTGGTCTATGAACTGGATCGACACCACAGTGCTGGCCACGTATCTGATCGGCATCACGCTATTCGGCATCTGGGTCGGATTCCGCCGCAACGCCTCGTCGGAGCAATACTTCCTGGCCAACAAGTCGCTCGGCTGGTTTACCATTGGCGCGGCGGTTTTCACGTCCAATATCTCCACGATTCACCTGGTCGGACTGGCAGCTTCCGGAGCTAAGGACGGCATGGTGATCGGCAATTTCGAGTGGATGGCCTGCTTCACTCTGATGCTGCTGGGGCTGGTCTTCGCACCGTTCTACATAAAGTCGCGAGTCTCAACGCTGCCCGAATTCATGGAGCGCCGCTACTGCCCGCAGGCACGCACCTTCCTGGCCGTGATCGGACTGCTGGGAGCACTTCTGATCCACATCGGGATCAGCCTGTTCGCCGCGGCAAAGCTGTTTGAGAGCTTCCTCGGCGTTCCCATGCTCTTCACCATCGTTGTCCTCTCGCTTTTCACGGTGACGTACACGGCCCTTGGCGGGCTGAAGGCCGTGGTGATGACGGAGAACATCCAGGTGTGCCTGCTGCTGGGCGGGGCGTTGTTGATAACGGTACGCGGGCTGCTCGCGCTGGGAGGAGTGGGCATCCACGATTTGGCCCAGTTCCAGGCGGCGGCCAGACCGGATCAGTTCAGCATGCTGCGGCCGGTATTCGACGGCGCAGGACGGCTGAATGGCTACTCCTGGCTGGCTGTGCTGCTGGGCTACCCGATTCTCGGGATCTGGTACTGGTGCGCCGATCAAACCCACGTGCAGCGCGTCCTGGCCGCCAAGAACCTGAAGGCGGCTCAAAACGGTCCGTTGTTCGCAGGCTTCCTTAAGATCAGCCCGGTCTTCCTGATGGTGCTGCCTGGCGTGATCGGATCCGTCCTGTGGACGAAAGGCGTTATTCATCTGCCGCTGGCCGCTGGCTCTAACGTTCCGGACTACAACACGATGCTGCCCGCGCTGATCAACTTCCTGGTTCCGGTCGGACTCAAGGGACTGCTCGCTGCCAGCATGGCTGCCGCATTGATGAGTTGCATGGCGGCGGCGCTGAACAGCTGCGCCACGCTGATCTCGATGGACATCGTCAAGCGTCACTCGCCAGCAATGGACGATTCCCGGGTGGTCCGAATCGGCAGGATCACGACTGGAGCGATTATGCTTCTGGCGATGTTATGGTCCACCCAGGGCAATCAGTTCGGCACTATCTTCGAAGCCATTAACAAGATTCCGATGACGTTTGCACCGGCCGTCACGACAGTCTTCCTGCTGGGCATTCTGTGGAAGCGAGGCACCTCGCAGGCGGCGATGGCGACGCTTTACATCGGCTCGCTCGTGGGCATCGTGTACTTCGTGTCGGACTTGCCCGGAGTGGGCCGCTGGGTTCTAGGAGCCGGCGCCCATGCGAACTTCAGCGGTCTGGTAACCGATCCGGTGCAGGGCTGGGGGATTCCATTCATGCTGGTGGGACCGCTGCTCACCATCGTGTGCGCCGGCATCTATGTCATCGTGAGTCTGAGCACTCGGGCGATGAACCAGGCGGAGGTGCGAGAGGTTTGTTGGGACCATCCGCTCTCGTTCCTGCGAGGACGATTACGCGGCGCAAGCGACCCGCGGGTCGTGGCGCTCGCGCTCGCGACGATAGTCCTATCGTTGTACGCGATCATGCGGTGATGAATCCGACGGTGAACTTCCATGAGACAGATTCAGCTACGCGAGCCCGGACAGTTCGTCACTCTGGAGGCGCCGCCACCTGTGGCCGGTGCGGGTGAGGCGCTGGTCCGCATCAGGCGTGTGGGCGTGTGCGGCAGCGACTTCCACGCATTCAACGGGGTCCACCCCGTGTACACTTACCCGCGCATCATCGGCCACGAACTGGGATGCGAGGTGGTGAGCTTGTCTGCCGGCACAGTCGGACTTCGGCCGGGTGATCGCTGCGCCCTCGAACCCTACATCAGCTGCGGCACGTGCAGGGCCTGCCGCCTGAACCGTCCCAACTGCTGTGAGAGTCTGAGGCTTTTCGGTGTCCACGTGGATGGCGGGATGCAGGCGTATCTATCCTGCCCGGTCCATCTTTTGCACAAATCGGAGACGCTCTCGCTGGATCAGCTTGCATTGGTCGAGACACTCGGGATCGGCGCGAATGCGGTGCAGCGTGCCGGCCTCCAGAAGGGCGAGTCTGCGCTTGTAGTGGGCGCTGGTCCCATCGGACTATCAGTCATCCAATTCGCGCTTGCCGCCGGTGCGGCGGTCCGCGTCATCGAGAAGAGCGAGTTGCGGAGAGCCTTCGCCGCGACGTTCGGCGTCCAGGCTCTGACTGAGCCGGATGGTCAACTGGACGACGTCGTTTTCGACGCCACCGGCAATGCGCAGGTGATGGCTCAAAGCCTGCAGCACGTCGCCGCCGCAGGCCGGCTCGTCTATGTGGGCGTATGCCGCGACACGGTTCTGATCGACGATCCACTGTTCCACAAGCGCGAAGTCACGCTGTACGCCAGTCGCAATAGCTGTCACCAGTTTCCGCGAGTCATCGGAATGATTGAGCGTGGAGAGATTGACACCAAGCCTTGGATCAACGTCAGGCTGCGCCTGCGAGACGTTCCGGAGAGCTTCGGCGGTCTGCTGAAACGACCTGAACTCATCAAGGCCATGGTCGAAGTGGAGGACGCCGACGCGAGCTGACGGGGGTGCAATCGACGCAGGAATAGCGGTCAGTGACAGAGCTACTCCTAGGACTGGAATCGGATTCGAATGACATACGGCCGTAGGAATTGGAGTTTTGGACATGAATGGGGAATCGATGCGAACAAAGGAAATACGAACCCTGATCGGTACAGTGTTGAGGACACTGCCGATGGCAGTCTGCTGTTTGGTTGTCAGCATGACAGCGTTGTGCGGGCAGGATGCCCCGGAGTCAAAGCCAGTCTACGAACCGACGTGGCGGTCCTTGCGGACCTACCCGGTGCCGCAGTGGCTGCGGGATGGTAAGTTCGGTATCTACACGCATTGGGGCGTTTACGCCGTACCCGCTGTCGGACCCAACGCGACATGGTACTCGCACAACTTCTACTTCAACCCGAATGGTTTCGAGCGCCTACATCAAGAAGCCACCTACGGACCACTCGACAAATTCGGCTACAAGGACTTCGTCCCCAAGTTCACGGGCGAGAAGTTCAACGCGGACGAATGGGCCGAACTGTTTCGAAAATCGGGTGCTCGCTTTGCAGGACCCGTCGCTGAGCACCATGATGGTTTTTCGATGTGGGACACGAAATACTCAGAGTGGAACGCGGCGAAGATGGGTCCGAAGCGTGACATCGTAGGAGAGTTATCGAAGGCGATCAAGAGTCACGGCATGAAATTCGTGACGGCCTTTCACCACGCCGAGAACTGGTTCTTCTTCCCGGTTTGGGACAAGCGCTACGATTGCGCCGACCCGCGATATTCGGGTCTCTACGGACCCATCCACGAGAACGGCGCGCAGCCCAGCAAGGAGTTTCTCGACAGGTGGGAAGGCAAAGTTCTCGAAGTCATCGACAAATACGACCCGGATATGATCTGGTTCGATTTTGGCCTTGGGACCGTCCCCGAAGTCTATAAGCAGGATTTTCTGGCGTACTACTACAACAAGGCCGTAGCGCGCGGCAAGCAGGTAGTAGTCACTTACAAGAACCACGACCTGCCACCGGGCGTTGGCATCGACGACCTTGAGCTCGGCCAAGAGCGGGAGATGACTTACCACGAGTGGATCACGGATTCGACCATAGATGCGGGCGAAGGGTGGGGCTACGTCGAGGGAGCGGGCTTTAAGACGACAGACAACCTGGTGACCAATCTCGTGGATCGCGTCAGTAAGAACGGCTACCTGCTGCTCAATGTCGGCCCAAAACCTGACGGCTCGATTCCGGACGAAGCGAAACGCCGTCTGCTCGAGTTGGGTAAGTGGCTTGAGGTGAACGGCGAGGCCATTTATGGCACGACTCCGTGGGTGATAGCGGGGGAAGGACCGACAGGACTTGACAAGGGCGGACCGTTCAATGAGAGCAACACCATCCGCTACACCGCAGCCGATATCCGGTTCACTGCCAAAGACAACGTGCTGTATGCTACGGCGCTGGCTTGGCCCGGGGAGAAGATAACGATCAAGAGTCTGGCCGGAGGCCCGGACGCCTCGAAGTCATTCCACAACGGCCTGTATCCGTCGGAGATCGTTTCCGTAACCATGCTCGGCGACGGAAAGCCGCTGCAATGGCAAGTGACTAGAGATGGCCTCACGGTCGAGACTCCGAAGCAGCCGCCTTGCGAACACGCGTTCGTCTTTAAGATCGTCCGCAGGAACCCGCTGTAGTGAGAAAACCAGGAGACTGAGAACAATGAAAACTCTGAAACTATCGGTCGCTTGTGCACTCCTGCTGGCGGTCGGGTTCGCCGCTGGAACCCGCCATGCGCAGGCACGTCGCGTGGGGATGGTGATTGGGATCAAGCCGGAGAAGCTTGCTCAGTACAAGGCGCTGCACGCCTACACAAATCCTGGAGTGCGCGATCTCCTGTCGAAGTATCACATGAAGAATTTCTCTATCTACATGCAGAAGCTGGACGACGGCAAGCCGTATCTCTTCGGATACTACGAATACGACGGGCCAGATTACGACGCCGACATGGCGCTTCTAGCCAAAGAGCCACGCAATGCCGATTGGCTCGCCGTGACGGACCCCATGCAGGTCCCGCTCCGCGGACACATGACCTGGACGCAAATGGAGCGGGTCTATCACAACGATTGAGGGGACGGCAGAGGCATGCTCGTCACGATACTGTAGGCTTCAGGGCAGGTCGGGCTTTGCGATTCGGTATCGAGACGCGAAATCTGGCGCTCCGGCATGCAGGAGAGTAAGGCGGTGACAGCTAGCGAGCGGGCATCGTGCAACCTGCGCGGAGACTCCTGCATTTCCTGAGCAAGCAACCTTTCGCCCCCGTCGTGCCCGAAAACTCGACGTGTTCGAATTGATGATTGTGTAGATGACCCCGTATGGTCCGGAAACCGGATCTGGCCGAATTTGCGACGCATCTACCCGTGTCCCGCGCTCGCGATAATAGGCATTGAGGACGTAAAGAGTTCTCGACGCAATTCGGTCCCTGCTGAACTCCGTGGCCGGATGGACGAA
>CAIVVT010000164.1 GCA_903909435.1 uncultured Acidobacteriia bacterium
GGTTGTCGAGCTGCGAGGCGAACTCGTTCATCCGGTCCTGCAGAGCTTTGATCTGCTCCTCACCGGAGACCTGCGCATCGATGCCGAGACGGAAATTGGTAATGGCGCCCATGGGGTTATCGGGTTCCGCAAACACTGTCGACGATCAACGACTGCGCCTGGACGGTGGCGACGGCGGTAGCCCACCACTGCGGCCACAGCGTGGTGTCCGGTCCGAACAGACAAGCTCCGGCCGCATCAGAGTGCATTTTGTTTTCGAGGAGAATCTGTACCAGCCAGCGCGAGCGCGGAGTGATGTAAGACACGGGGCACTCCTCGCAGGAGAGAGTCCCCACATCCACATTGACCAACTTGCCTTCGCGCGCCACATCGTAGGAAGGGCGCCACCGGTAGCCGGGCGTGACCAGTGGTTCGATCCCGGGCTTCTTGCAGGTCCGGCCGCGCCGGTGGTCCCTTACACAGTCAACGCAATCGAAGAATAGTCCGCCTGCCCATCCACCGGCGTTGAAGTGGTAGGCGACTGCAAGTTTTTTTGATCTGCCTCGCTCATGCACGAATGCGCCACGCAGGCGCAGGTAATCTCGTCCACGAAGGAGTCGAGACCGTGATCGATCAGATCCTCGATGGTCTGCGGCTTCCCGCCATCGGCGGTGTAGCCAGTGAAGCTAACGAGGCCGGCGCGCAGGTAGGCGGGACTCACGACGCCGCGCAGTTCCATTTCCCAGCGCATGTTCAGCCGCCGATACTCTGCCTCACTCCCCGGGTTGATGCGCCAAACCCGGACTTCCTTGCCATCAACGAGCGAGATGTCGTCGCCGGTGAGTTGGCTCATCTGCTCCTGGATCTCCGCCATCTTCGTGCGGGCCTCGAGGATCCCGAACTCGAGCTCCAGCGCCTGGCGCCGGTTGAGCACCCTTACGGTGAAGCGTGCGCCCGGCACGGCTTTCGATTCGATTTCGACCTGTGTTTTGAAGTCCATGGTTTCCCTTAAGTGATCACGTAAGTCGCTTCGTCGAGGTTGGTGCCGGAGGCCTTGCCCTTGATCTTGATCGACCAGTTCCGCCCGGACGAATCCATGCTTTGCCGGTCAAACAGAATCCCGGCGAGCGTAAACGTGTGAATGTTGCCGACCACGTTGCCAATGGTCATCACGACCGTCTGGACCGTCGCTGTCAGCGCGGCAATCAAGGCTTGGAAGTTGGCCGAATCGTCGGCGTACAGCGTCAGCTCGATGGGCCAGGAACGCTCGCCCTGCATCACGCCGATGGCGAGGCCCGCGCCTAGCACGTCGGCCTGCAGTTCGCGATTGAAGTCGACCGCGAGCGACCCGCTGCGCAGCGTGGCGTAGGTGTTGCCGCCGATGGTCACCCCGCCGTTCCAGCCGAGCACCGGCGCACCGTTGTAGACGGGAGAGGCCGGACGCCCCGGGACTGTCGTCAGCCCGCAGTTGTTCGCGGTCGGCTCACCGGCGAAGCGGTGATTTTCGAGCACGTACTTGCTGGGGCCGCTGAAACTGATCTTCTGCGCACCGTTTTCGTTGAACGACAGATTCAACGTCTTCACCACCGAGCCCACGGAGATCTGCTGCAGGGTCGTGGCCGGGTCGCGGTAGTTGAAGATCGAGAGTGACGGCGCAGGAGTGGCGGTCAGGTTATCGGCCAGGGCGTAAGTAACCGAGGTCGAAGCAACGACGGTGGATGCCTTGCCGAACGAGGCGGCCAGCAGGTCGTCCAGATCGGGCTTCACCCCGGCAGCGCCGTTGCTCGAAAGCTCGGTGGCGAGACTCCAGGTGCCGGAGGGACGCGAGGCAACTTCGACGATGGGCGTGAGGGACCCAGTTTTAACGTCCCGTTTGACGGTGGCCTGCGACGCGGTGGTATCGAGCGACGCAATCCGCACCGCGTCGGAGCCCACCACGGTGGCTGCACCCGCCGTGTTGTTGACGGTGCCAAAGACGGTCTCGGTGGTCGCGAAGGCGATCTGCGATACGGAAGGGGATTGGTTGGCCATCGTTACTCGGTCTCCTG
The DNA here is from genome assembly GCA_903909435.1 of uncultured Acidobacteriia bacterium. Classification (GTDB taxonomy): domain Bacteria; phylum Acidobacteriota; class Terriglobia; order Bryobacterales; family Bryobacteraceae; genus CAIVVT01. The sequence goes on from CAIVVT010000164.1 coordinate 2,028, forward strand.
TTCAAAAGTTCTGCCGGCGCGCAGGCGAACGCGTTGTTCCGCGA
>CAIVVT010000165.1 GCA_903909435.1 uncultured Acidobacteriia bacterium
AAACTCTCGCTGGTAACCCCTTCACTGAAAACCACTTGCACTTGTGCGCGGGCGCCTGGCAGTAAACTCCCGCTAGGGGACTTGACCGCTCTCTGTCGTTCGCGGTTCTGTGCTGGGGGGGAATAGAATACGCTGCACCGGGAAGCAGGCATTTTGGGCCGTGAGGGCTGGGGTTGGCAACCCGCTTGTTCAGCCTGGACGCGGGCGGTCCGGCGCCGGTAGACAACCGGCGCCGAAGAGCCCATTTACCGGCTCAACAGGCAGGTTAACAACCTCCCCACTTGGCGGTGTGTCCGCGTGACCGCATTTTGCGGCACCCAATAGTGGGGGGCTCGAGGGGGACTGCCATGGATTGAGTCTTGCAAACTCGTGTTCCCGCCCTTTCCCGGCGTCGTAAGCTGCCAGCAAACGGCGGGTTACGAACACGGCTGGCGTCTATGAGTAGCGTCACCGGCTATACCGTCGCGTTTACCAGCTGTGTGGCGACACGCCTGGCAGGGTGTCAAAGCAGCCGATGGCGATCAGTCGCTCGCGCAATCCAGGTGGGGGCGAGTGTCGTGGGAGATGGATCGCCCAGTCCTGAAACTCGCAGAAGGGCTGGTAGGTCTCAGCGATGGCTGGGCGGAGTCTTGGCGCCAGGCGAGGTACACCGCGCCAAAGCAGGAGGGTAGCGGGGGTGACGACGATATCGAATTCGCGGTCGCGAATACGCTTCTGAAGCGGGCCGGAATCGATCCGGCCGAGTTGCTCCAGGTAAGTGAGCAGGTAGGGCTCCGAGAGCACGGTCTCGGGGGCCAAGTAGGTCGCCGTCGGTACGAACGAGAGCACGCGGTAGCCCTGAAAAACTCCGCGGATGTCGTTCATGTGGGAGTTCCAAGCCGCCGTGGCAGGTGGGCTCTCAACCACCGCGTGCAGCGCTGAGGTGGCGTTGGGCAAGGCCAGGCTGAACATCAGCAGGCCCGCGAGAAAGATGCCGGCCACTCCGAACCGGCAGCGCGCGAGCCGCAGCGCGCCGTAGGCGGCTAGCGGTACCAGGGCAAACAGAGCTTCGAAGAAGTAGTTGATGCCCCCGCCAGCCTGGCGATCGAACATGGTGTTGACCACAAGGGAGATCAGCAGATAGCCGGTCAGAAGCCACCAGCGGGCCGAACCGCGGAGGGCTACGCAAGCAAGGCCTGCAAAGCCCAACAGGAGGACGGGTTCACGGAGCAGAATGAGTGCAAATACCAGGAGTGTGCCGTACTCATGGATCCCGGTCCCAAAGGAGAACATCTGGGAGAGCATCCGCGGTTCGCGCAGCGCGAACATGACGTATATGCCCAGCGACGACGCAACTGCGGCACCGGAAAACTGCGCCGCGCTCCTCCATCGGCGCTGCCAGACCAGCCAGAGGCAGCCCGCAACCATCGCGGATAAATAGGTGACCTTAAACTGCGTCGCGAACCCGGCCGCCAAACCTGCCAGCGGGACACACCAACGGGGCTTAGCCAACAACAGACGGATCGCGATCAGGCTGAAAAGTATGCCGGAGAAATCACCGCGGAGGAATATGATCCAGGGCCTCGTCGGCGCCATCGCCAGGGCCAGCAGCACGCTCCAGCCCCATGCCCATGGATGCGGAACCAGCGCCCGGGCCAGCCAGGCAGCCGCCGCCACGCACATCAGGAACATGAACATGGCAACCACGCGCGGTCCGGTAAAGGGATTCGTGTACGAGGCGAGGCGTGCGGGCGCAGCCATCATGTGATACAACATCGGGCTGTACTGCGCGATTGGCGGGATGACCTTCGACGTTTCGGGCGACTCGTAGATCGCCCCTGTCTTGAGCAACTGCTGCGTCGTGCGCAAGACATAGGCGTCGCCATAACCTACCTCTCCAGTCCGGTTGAATTCGGGAACCTGTTTGGCGATGGTCAAAAGGTCCGATGCGAGGCAGAACGAGAATAATGCCAGGACCAGCACGCGAGCGGACAGGAGATCCAGTTTCGTGTGCACGGATGCCGGACTCCGCAAGCTCCGGAGGAGGGACATTGGCTCAGCTTAGCATGAGAATCACCGCAAACACCTGCTGCTGGACGGGGCCATTTCTCTGCTCTCCGGAACTTCACTCCCCCCGTGTCCAACGCTGGGGAGCTCAGTGCTTTCCTGCCCCCGCTTCGTGGCATCTCCAAATAAACCAACGGCTTGCGTTGGCTCCGTTCTCGGCGTTGAGCTCTGTGGAACTTCGGCGGTAGCCCGGCTGAGCGCTGCTTCTCTCAATCGCCCGCGCGTTCTCCGCAGTGTCGGAGCCGCCACCACCAGATAGGCACGGTTTGAAGTGTTCCTCGCGCAGCGACGTTCAGTGTACCGGGAGTCCCGCGCTATCAGATCGAAGCGCGATTGCGTGGAATAAACCACTGGCTTTGCGCCTCCCGGCTCTGAGATGTTGACAGGCAACCTCGTCACCCTACGCCCCCAAGGCGTGGCCGTCGTCACGCTGCAGCCGTAGCCGTTGAGACTAGCGCAACACGGCTACGCGCCAGTCAGAGTTGTGGGGCAGGATGCCATCCCAATGTCACTTAGTTTTCTAAGCTTTCGGCGCAACCAAAACATTCCATTGGCGTTATGTTTTGACTATGGATGCATCGGCGATCTTTCACTTGTTCGTTGATTTTGCGCCAGCCGAGTT
>CAIVVT010000166.1 GCA_903909435.1 uncultured Acidobacteriia bacterium
CGGTCGTACTCATGCACCAGGGGCCGTCGATCTCCGGGTTCCACACCTTCGCGGTGGAGAAGGATGGACGGGTGATGCGCCGCGAGTACACGCTGCAGAACTACCGGGCGCGCATCGCCAAACGGGTCGCCGAACAGCCGCCGGCACCATGGTTTGTGGTGCCGCGCAAGGCAAACCAGCCGCAGCCGGAGACCTCTCCCGCCGAGAACTTGTCGGTCTGGCAGAAAGCTAAGCGCTGGCTCAATCGTCTTCGGCCAGGCTCGTCCCACTGAAGTTGAGCCGGTCCATATCCAGGAACTCCCGGATGTGCGGCTCGTCCGAATCCTCCAACTCTCCCACCGGCCCGAAGTAGATGATGTGGCCCTGGTGCAGGAAGACCACCTTGTCGGCGACCTTGCGCATTAGGTCCAGTTCGTGCGTGACGACCACCGAGGTGAGACCGAGTTGCTGCTTGAGCCGCAGCATCAGGTTACCGAGGTGATCGGACATGATCGGGTCGACCATGGTCGTCGGCTCATCGTACAGCACGCATTCCGGCTGTGCCGCGAGCGCGCGGGCGATCGCCACGGCGCGACGGTACCCGGTGGAGAGATCGGCCGGATAGACATCCTCGTAATCCGCCAGATCCACCATTTCGAGCAGCCCGTGGACCACGTCCGCGCGATTCTGCCGGTCATAGTCCTGGCGCAACTCCAGCGAGAAGAGGATGTTTTCCCCGACCGTGAGTGAATCGAACAGCGCGCCGCTCTGGAAAACCATGGTGACTTTGCGGCGGATCTCCCGCAGTTCGGCCTCACTGAAACCGGTTATGTCCTGGTGGGCCACGATCACCTGCCCCCGGTCCGGCTGCATGAAGCCCATGATGTGCTGCAGGCTCACGCTCTTCCCAACGCCGCTGCGGCCGATGATAGCCAGTGTCTGCCCGGGGTCCAAATGAAAACTGCAGTCGACTAAAATGGGCCTGTCGAACGTCTTATAGACGTGGCGGAACTCGATGTAGTGCGGATGGGCGTCGTTCAAAGCTCAACCCCTCACGTTCGGCATGGCCGGCGGTTCGTGCCCTCCCCGGAGGAATCAGCCTCCCAGGGGACTGCCTTCTATTGTGCCAGCAGATCCGGCGCCGGTGGCCGGTTTGCCCGACAGATCGTGCGGCGTTTTACGCCGGCAGGAGTGACGGCGCTGCACGCTGCAGCGTGCGCCGCAGTGAGCCGCACTCGCAGAACGACCGGAGTTTCATCCCCGCGGCAGCGACATGAGAGAATCGAGTCAGCCGCCCGGTTTGCGCCGCCGTCCAGCGTTTCGCCTTCAACCCCGCGTGACTATGGCCTATAATCGAACAAACAAGTTCATGTGTTATTGTTCTGTCGGAGCGGCGCTCGCCCTTTCGACGGGCCTACGGGCGCAGTCGCCGGCTGCAGTCCCCGCGCCCGCCGTACGGACGTCCAGCGTTGTCCGGGCCGATCTCCGCACCGGACGCCTGATTCGGACCGTGGTGGTCGCTTCGAGTGCGGGCCGGGACGGGCGCAGAGTCCCGGAGGACACGCTCAAGACAGCCGGCAAGGCGGATTTTTCATCCTTGCGGGAACTGGTCAACCGCGAGGTGGACGGCTCCTCGGTTCGCCACGGCATCGACCCGCTGCTGGTGCACTCGGTGATCCGCGTGGAAAGCAACTACAATCCGGTCGCGATTTCACCCAAGGGCGCGGAAGGGCTGATGCAGTTGATTCCGGCCACCGCGCGGCGGTTCGGCGTCTCGAACTCCTTCGACGTGCACGAGAACATCGAGGCGGGAGTGAAGTATCTGAAGTATCTATTGGACTTGTTTGGCGACGACAGGCTCGCCGTAGCGGCCTACAACGCCGGCGAATCGGCCGTGCTGCGCTATGGCAACGTGCCGCCCTACCCGGAGACGGTGGACTATGTGTACCGGGTCGGCAAAGCCCGCGACGCCGCCCGGCGAAACGCGCCGGAGGCAAAGCCCGCTGAGATTCCGGAGGCTGAGCCCGCTGCGCCCGTCGCGCGTGCGGTCGAGGCCTATGTGGACGGTGAGGGCCGCATTTGCATGAGGACCCGCTGAAGCGGAGGGCCGACTGATCTCAAGATCCCCGATTGGCGAACAACCCGCGCCGGCGCGGCCCCCGTTTGGCCGCTGCCGGGGATGTAACCGGCTCCGCCTGGGCGGTGCGGTAGCGTTACTTACACTGGTCGCATTGCACCCCTTGGCGGCCAAGTCCGCCGCCATAGCCGCGCTGCACTATTACTCCAGTCCGCAATCGACGATCATCACCGTCGAACTGGACGCACCGGCCCGTCCACTCACGCAGAACCTGGACAATCCGCCGAGAATCGTGATCGACCTGCTCGACACGCGGGTTCATCTCCCCGGAAAGGGAACGCGTATTTTCACGGTCGGAGACGGGCTGGTGCGGCAGGTGCGGGTGGCGCAGAACACGGCCGACAACGCCCGCCTGGTGCTCGATCTGGAGCACACGGCCGCGGTGACCATCACCTCGCACAAGGGTCCGCTGCGGCTGAATATCGAGGTCCATTTCGCGGCCGGACATCCGGCCGACGACCCGGCGGCGCGGGTTGAGCCGGCTACAAAGCCCGCGCTCGCTCCGCCGCCAACGCCGGCCGCGCCGGCCGTCCGGAACGCCGCCGCGGGCGCGCAGCCCACGATCTCAGCCGCGGACCGGCCCGAGAAACAGCTCGGCCTGTCGGCTACAATTCCAGCGCCAGGTCCGGTGATCGACGCTGCCCCGAAGGCGGCTCCGCCCACTCCAAGGATCATCCCCGAAGCCTCCCTGGCCGGTCCGAAGCCCGTCGCCGCGGTGGCCAACTCAACCGGCGGACGCTCGTTGACGCGGGCGCTCGGATTGAAGCTCAGGCGTGTGGCGATCGATGCCGGACATGGCGGCCACGACGAGGGCACGCGCGGTCCGACCGGACTGCTGGAGAAGGACCTGGTGTTGGACGTGGCCCTGCGGCTGGGAGCGCTGATCGAGCAGCGCCTGGGCGCGGAAGTGGTCTACACCCGCTCGACCGACGTCTTCATCCCGTTGGAAGAGCGTACGGCCATCGCCAACAGCGCGGAAGCCGATCTGTTCCTGTCCATTCACGCCAACTCCTCGCCGCTGACCGGTATTTCCGGTTCCGACGTGTACTACCTGAGCTTCGCTTCCTCCAAGGAGGCGCTGGCGCTGGCAGGCCGGGAAAACGCAGGTACGAACAAGTCCATTCACGAACTGGATCAACTGCTCCAGAAGATCGCGCTCAACGAGAAACTCGCCGAATCGCAGGAGTTCGCCGCCCGCGTGCAGCGCGAGATGTTCGCCGCCTGGAAGCGCATGAGCGGTGCGGATAAGGATCGCGGGGTGAAGAAGGCGCCGTTCGTCGTGCTGATTGGCGCGCATATGCCTTCGGTGCTGTCTGAAATCGGCTTCATCAGCAACACGCACGATGAAGCGCTGCTGAAGAAACCGGAGCAGCGGCAGCGCATCGCCGACGCGTTGTTCCGGGGCGTCAATTCCTATGCGTCCACGTTGAGCCGGATGGACCAGCCGCGAATCACGCGGCGCGGGACAAGGTAGGCACGAAAAGCTACGAACTAAACCGTCGCTGTCGTGGGGAACTACTTCGATCTATGCAGAACCTCCACCCGGAGAGCCTTGCGTTGGCCTGGCAGGGATTGGAGGAGTGGGCGCGCGGCTTGCCGGAAAAAGACGCGGAGGCACTCGTCAACCACTCTGGCGGAACACCGGCCGCTGGGTCCTGGGCGAAGGTTGGGTGGAAGAGCCCAACTGCGGGCCGGCCTTTCGTTGTGTTCCTTGAGGCAGAGCCAGGTCCTAAGCGCGTGGAACCAGGCCATGCGGAGTCGTGAGCAATCCTGGCGTGATCGGCGCCCAGGGCTTTCCACCCGGCTGCGTGGCGCCGAAAACCGGAACTCGCTGCGGCGGCCTGCTTTATCCGCCTCCTGCGCCAAGCCCGATCGGCCTGGCGAGCAGGTCCTTGGCGGCAGGCTGAATTCCGAAACCGTAACTTCTTACGGTTTCTAAAACTATCTAGTTTAGAATCAATGACTTGAAAAAGAAAACCGTAAGAAGTTACGGTTTTGGATTTGGGGGCATTGGCAAGTTACCAATAAGCGCGCATATCGGATGTATGGTCCGCCGCCTCGTCGCAAGCGAAAAATGAGGGTGGCGGGTTGGTCTGCGCAAATGTATACGGCCTTTGTTGGAGTGAATAACTCCTGGCCAAGATGGAATGCGCTGCGCTCTCTTCCCTTCTAACTGGACGGTCTCAGAAGACCATTTCCGATATCGGGTTTCGAGAGCGCCGGGTTGGACCGTTGTGCCATCTCAATGTTCGCCCGCAGACCGGGCAGGAATTCGTGGACTTCGCAGAATCTCGCGCGGCTTTCCTTTCAACAGGGTTCGGTCAGTCCGGCGCAACGGCCGTTAGCTCCGGGGGCCGATAGTCTTGGCCTGTGGCGAGGACGGCCCAGGCAATGCGCGCCAACTTGTTTGCCAACGCGACGCAGACGACGTTGCGATGGGCGCGCGCGGTCAGTTGTCCCAGCCACGCCGACAGACGCGCCGATTGTTTGCTGCTCTGCTGCAGCACCGAGCGGGCGCATTGCACGAACAGCTTTCGCAAGTAGGCGTTGCCACGTTTACTGATGCTAAGCAGCTTCTGTCTGCCGCCGGTCGAGTGTTCTCGCGGAACCAGGCCGACCCAGGCTGCGAACTCCCGGCCCTTGCGGAACGCTGCCCCGTTCCCGATGGCCGCGATGAGCGCGGTCGCAGTCACCGGCCCAATGCCAGGGATCGCGTCCAGGCGCCGGCACGCCTCGCTGTTCTTCGCCGTCAGCTGAATCAGCGTCTCCGCCTCTTCCAGGCGTGTAGCCAATTGCTCCAGTTCCAAACTTAATTGCTTCAGCAGCAAACGCAATGCGGCCGACAGCTTCCCGGACGCGTCTTCCAGAATCTCCGGCAAGGTTGCATCCAGATGTCGCCGCCCCTTGCGCACCGTGATGCCCCGCTCGAGCAACAGCCCACGGATCTGGTTGACTACCGCCGTGCGGCGCATGACCCAGCGTTCGCGCACCCGGTGCAGCGACTGCAGGTCCAACTGGTCATCGCTCTTGATAGGCACGAAGCGCATCGTCGGGCGGCCCACCGCCTCGGCGATCGCCTCGGCGTCAATGAAGTCGCTCTTGTTCGTCTTCACGAATGGCTTCACGTACTGCGCCGGAATCAGGCGCACCTCGTGACCCTGCTCGCGCAACGCCCGGCCGAGAAAATGTGAGCCCCCGCACGCCTCCATGCCGATCAGGTGCACTTGCCGGTTCGCCGTGAAACGCAGCAATTGCGCGCGAGAGAACTTCTTGCGCTCGACCACTTCTCCGCGCTGGTTCAGACCGACCAGATGAAAGATCGTCTTGCCCAGATCAATGCCGATTGTGTGTATTTCCATAGATGGCCTCCTGCATTCAGCTATACCCCAGCTCCTGACGAGCGGGGGCGGCGGACCATCCCATTAACTGAGCCGGATGCAGCTTGAAGCCGAATCACTGTGTCAGTGTGCCCCCCGGCAGTGGCCAGCGCTTTCTTCCCGCCGTTCCCCGCCCTAGATCCCGGGCGCGACCGCTCCCGCAAGATCAAGCTCAGGCCGGCACACCAAAAAGCCCTCGTTCCCGCTCCGCGCGGCGGAGAAGGAACGGGGGCTCTTTCGAAAGCCTTTAAGGGTGGGAGGTGGCGGAGGTCCTACGCGCTGAAGCTGGAGCCGCAGCCGCAGGTGGACTTCACATGCGGGTTGTTGAACTTGAAGCCGGCGCCTTCCAGGCTCTCGACATAGTCCACTTCCGCGCCGTCGAGATACAACATGCTGGCCTGGTCGATGAAGACCTTCAGCCCGTCGAAATCGTAGGTCTTATCGAGCATTCCGGGAGCGTTCTCGAACGCCATGGAGTAGCTGAAACCGGAGCAGCCGCCGCCGACGACGGCGATGCGCAGGCCGCTCGGCTTGGGCTCCTGGGCGTCCAGAATCTCTCTCACTTTGCCAACGGCTACGGGGGTCAGGTTGATCATTCGCGTCAAGCCTCCTACTAAACTTTCCTGATTGCCCAGTTTAGCACTGGGGCAACCCTTCACTTCGAATAGATGCGCGAGCGGCAAGAAAGGAATCCGGAGTGGGAGAAAAGAGCGCCTAATCTGTTATGGTGGGTCATATCGCGCCAGACGGGCGTTTGGCGTGAGAATCGGCTGCTCCATGAAACCGTACGGGGACGTTGCCCGTCAGACGGGATGTATGAGTGGATACGCCAGCGTACTTCCCATCCCCGGCGCGGGCATTGCGGCGGAGGAAAGCCGTCCCGGCAAAACTCGCGTGGATTATCGAAAAAGCGAAGAAGCCGATCTGGTCCGGAGGGTGCAAGCCCAGGACCAACTTGCGTTCCGCGAGGTCGTGGACCGCTATCAGAGCAAAGTCTTCAACATCATTTACGGGATCTTGCGCAACCGGAACGACGCCGAGGATATCGCGCAGCAGGTTTTCGCCAAGATCTACTTCTCTATCAACAGCTTCGACTTCAGAAGTTCGCTGCTGACCTGGATCTACAAGATCACGGTCAACGAGTGCTACGATTACCTGCGGAAGAAGAAAGTCCGCAAGCTGGTCTACGAAAGCGACTTCGGGGACGAGGAAAGCCAGAGCCTGGAGCGGCAGGAGCCGGATTCGGCCCGGCCCGTGGATACGGCGCTGGCCAACCGCGACCTGGTATTGAAGTTGTTGTCCAAGATCTCGGCGGAAGACCGCAATCTGATGGTGATGAAAGAGGTTGAGGGGCATTCGGTGGAAGAGCTCGCCGCCATGACCGGACTCAACGAGAACACGATCAAGGTAAAGTTGTTTAGAGCGCGGCAGAAACTGCTCAAAGCCGCTCAGCGGCTGATGCGCGGCACCGCTTCGGAAACGGCTGGAAGATAGATCGGGAAGACGGGGCTCCCATGACGGCGGTTTATCGAAGAGCCCGGACGGTAGGTTTGGAGTTCGAGATGGTGTGTCTGGCTGCAAAATGCGAGCGAAGTCACAGAGAATCGGAGATGAACCGATCCATAGAGTGCCGCGGCAGCAGACGCGAGTAGGATGTTTGAGGGAACAATCATGCACGACGTGATTCGGACTGATCTTGAAAATTTCTTGAGTGACCGCCTGGCTCCCGAGCGCATGGCCGCATTCCGCGAGCACATCGCGGAATGCGCCTCATGCCGCGAGATGGTGACATCTTTCGAGCAGCAGTCCACGCTCATCCGTTCGCTGCGAGTATCCGAAGAGGAAGTCGCGCCTGCCGCGGGATTCTACGCCCGGGTGATGGAACGTATCGAAGCGCAGCGGCCCATCTCGCTGTGGTCGGTGTTCCTGCAACCGTTGTTTGCGCGCCGCGTGATGTACGCCAGCCTGGCGCTGTTTCTGGCGTTGGGCTCGTCGGTACTTTGGAGCAGCGAAAGCCACGAAGCGCTGGCGAACGACTCTAACATGGTTGGCGTGCTGGCTGGCTTCGGCGTCCAGTCTGAGCCGGTTGCCGGCGTGTCGGCGAATCCCGAACTGGCCAAAGATGCCGTCATGGACGACGTCCTCTCTGATCGGCCTGTCCATCTGGTCAGCGTCTCCGAGTAAGCAGGACGTCGCAACAAAGTGAGCTTTTACGGCGTAATCACCGACCCCAAGCCCACCTGGCACAATCCCCGGATTCTGTCGCTGCTGCTGCTGGTGTTCCTGGTCGGCGTGGCATGCGGCGGATTTGCCACTCAGTACGCCATTTCGCACCTCGTCCCCAGAACTTCCCATTCGTCCCGCGATAGCGCCCAGGCCCGTACCATGGCGCACCTCAAGCAGGACCTCAACCTCACGCCCGATCAGGAGCATAAGATCGGAATCCTGCTGGAAGATCTAGCCAAGTACTACGACAACGTCCAGGTTCAGATGGACGATGTCCGGCAAGACGGCAAGGAGCGCATTAAGAAGCTCCTGACGGCGGAACAGCAGAAGAAGTTCGACAAGATCATGACGGAGATGTCTCCGCGGGCCCGCTAGTTTGCGCGCGCTCAGACCTTTACCACCAGTTTGCCCCGATTGGCGCCGCTGAATAGCCGGTTCAATGCCGCAGGCGCCTGCGCCAGCCCTTCCACGAGATCCACCCGGTAGTGCAGCCGTCCCCCCATGTGCCAGCCGATCAACTTGAGCGCAGCCTCCATCGCACGGCCCAGGTAATCGAGCACGATGAAACCCTCAATTCTGGCACGCTTGCCAATGAGGACGGCGAGATTCGAGGGGCCCGGCTCCGGGCTTTGGGCGTTGTACTGGGAGATCATGCCGCAAGCGACGATGCGCGCCCGCAGGTTGATGTGGCCCAGAACCGCCTCGAGGATGTGCCCGCCCACGTTGTCGAAGTAAACATCCACGCCGTTCGGGCAAAGGCGTGACAGTTCCCTACTCACGTTGGCCGACTTGTAGTCGATAGCGCCGTCGAAGCCCAGCTCGCCGGTCAGCCAGTCGCACTTGGGCTTGCCGCCGGCAATGCCGATAACGCGCAGGCCCAGAATCTTGCCAATCTGCCCAACCAGTGAGCCGACGGCGCCGGCCGCCGCCGAGACCACCAACGTTTCGCCGGCTTTCGCCTGCCCGACCTCCAGCAATCCAAAGTACGCGGTCAGGCCGATGTGGCCGAGCAGTCCGAAATGAGCGTCGAGCGGTAGCGGGATCGGCGGCAGTTTGGTCATGCCTTCGGGCGGTCCCTGGAAGAACTTCTGCCAGCAGAGCATGCCCTGGACCGTGTCGCCGGCCGAGTACTTGGGGTTGTTGCTCTGCTCGACGGTCCCAATGCCGATTCCACGCATCACCGCGCCCAGCGGCAGCCGGGGCAAGTAGCTGTCGGCGTCGTTCATCCAGACGCGGTTGGTCGGATCGAGCGACAGCAGGTTCTGCCGCACCAGCACCTCGCCCTCGCCCAGGGCCGGCAATTCCAACTCGCGCCATTCCAGGTCTCCGACTTTCAGCAGCCCCGCGGGGCGCCTTACCAGATGCCATGCGGCATTCATTCGCTCGCTCATTGGCTTTTACCTCACTGCCCAGCATAGCGTCTGACCGGGCGTGTGATAGATTGCCTTGCAGAACGGGCTCCCGCCAGTCCGCGCGCCAGACCGTTTTGTGGATGAGTTCGCCGGAGGGAAACATGAGACCGTTTTTCGCTTTCATCGCCGCCGCCGCGCTGGCAGCCCCCGTCTTTGCCCAGCCCCAGGTCCAGCCTGCGCGCGACCCGGGATTCAGGACGATCACACAGATCGCTTTCGTCACCAGGGACGTCGAGGCCAGCGCGAAGCGTTGGGCGGCGCTGCTCGGCATCGAAGTCCCCAAGTCCTCGACAACTCGGCCCGGCAGCGAGGTGCACATGGTGTACCAGGGCAAACCGTCCAACAGCAAGGCGAAGCTGGCCTTTCTGAAGGCGGGACAAGTCACCGTCGAGCTGATCCAACCGCTCGGCCCCAATACTTCCTGGATGAAGTTCCTGAACGAACACGGCGAGGGAGTGCACCACATCGCGTTCAACGTCGAGAACCTGGCCAGGGCCAAAGACGAGTTGAAGGCTCAGGGGTACGACGAGATCCACAGCGGGCGTTGGGACGGCGACGACGCCGCCAGCAACGGGACGTACGTCTACTTCGATTCGACGAAGGACCTGGGATTGATGATCGAGTTGCTGAAAGCCGACTCCAAGAAGTGAGGTAACGCGCCAGCTTGCCGCGCTACATCGTCTTCAACAAGCCTTACGGGGTGCCCTCGCAGTTTTCCGATCCGGCGGGCGAGTTCGGGCTGACCCTGCGCGACTACGTGCCGGTACCGGAGGTGTATCCGGTGGGACGACTGGACCGGGACAGCGAAGGACTGCTGCTGCTGACCGGGGACGGGCTGCTGCAGCATCGCTTGACGGATCCGCGTTTCGCCCACCCGAAGACGTATCTGGCGCAGGTGGAGGGCGTGCCGCGGGACTCGGATCTGGAACCGCTGCGGAGGGGCGTCGTGATTCAGGGCCGGCGGACTCTTCCGGCGGGCGCGCGGCTACTGGCGGAGGAACCGCCACTGTGGCCGCGGACCCCACCGATCCGGTTTCGCAAGGCGATCCCCACGGCGTGGCTCGAAATCGTGCTCCGCGAGGGACGCAACCGGCAAGTGCGCCGGATGAGCGCGGCGGTAGGTCTGCCCACGTTGAGACTGGTGCGCTGGGCGCTCGGCCCGCTCACCGTCGCGGGGCTCGACCCCGGGGCGTGGCGCGAGTTGGACGCTCGCGATCTCCTTGAGCTGAAGAAGCTGGCCTCGACGCCGGCGACTGGCGCGGGCGGCTCACGGGGTAAGTGACTTTATCCAGGAACAGGCCCGACGACGGAGCCGTCCACTCCGCGATCTCGATGCCACGGATGGGCTCGGCGTTGAGCAGCCGGCGGAACTGGTCCACGCTCAGCTCGCCCAGGCCGACTTTCACTAAAGCCCCGGTCACGCGCCGGACCATGCGCCAGATGAAGTGCGAAGCCTCGATCCGGAACAGCAGCAGGCGGTCCTGCTCCTCCAAGGTGGCCGACTTGACCTCGACGATGGTCGATTCGTCGGGTCGCGACGGATCCTCCGCGCGGAACAGCACAAAGTCGTGCCGACCGGGCAGCAACTCGGCGGCCTCGCGCATGGCGGGGAGATTCAGGGGCTCTTTGACCCACCACACGAACTTCTTGGAGAAGGCATCCTTGCGCCGGGCGATGTGGTAGACGTAGGTGCGCGCGATGGCGTCGTGCCGGGCGTGGAAGCGGCTGGGGACTTCCTCGATCGCGCGAACCGCAATGTCGAACGGCAACTCCTCGTTGAGCGCCAGCAGGAGCCTGTCCAGCGGCGGCGTAGTTCCGCGAAGCTCGACTTTGAGGTGGGCGACTTGCCCCGTGGCGTGCACACCGGCGTCGGTACGGCCTGCGCCGCCCAGTTCGACGGGGCCGTCGAATAGCGTCTCGGCGGCTATTCTCAGTTCGCCAAGGATGGTTCGGGGTGCGTTCTCCTGCTCGGCCCACCCGCTGTAGCGCGAGCCATCGTATTCAAGCGTCAGCTTCCAGGCTCTGAGCGCGGGACCGCTGGTGTGCGAGACCGGGCGGGATACGGGTTTAAGCGGCGGTTTGAGCGCTCGATAGTCCACTTTGATTCCTTCGACTTGGCCCGCAGGCGGGCCTTCTCTCAATTCTCGCAGAGGGGCAAAATGCGCCGTTCCCGACCAAACCGTGCGGCGAATCCGTACCGGGGAGGCTGCGGGATACAATGGGCGCGATGCGACTGAGTCCCCATTTTCCGCTCTCCGGCGCAACATCCACCGCGGCAATCGGGACATCCCTGGCGCGAGCTTGCGACTTGCGAATCGCAGTGGTGCTTTCGCTATCTATCCTGCCCGCGCTCAGCCAGGGCCCAACCATCGAAAAAACGCTGATCGCCATTCAAGGCTCGATCCAGGCGGGGCGTCAAGCGGAAGCTCTGCAGCAGATCGAAACGGCTCTGGCGCGATTCCCCAAAGCCGGCGGCATCTATAACCTGCGCGGCGTCGTTCACGCCCAGCGCGACGAACTTGCACTGGCGCGGGCGGATTTCCAGCAGGCCGTGAAGCTGTCACCAACCCTGACGCCAGCCTGGCAGAATCTGGCACGCGCGTGCCAGCTCACGCCCGGCCAGGACGCCGACGCCGTGGCCTGCGCGGTTTCGGCCTGGCAGCACGTCTTGTTGGCCAAGCCTAACGACGCGGAAGCGCGAGCATCGCTGGCGACGGTCTTCGAATGGCAGGGCAAATTCGCGGACTCGCTGGGCGAACTCGAGCGATTGCCTGCGAACGAGACCGCGCGCCCGGCACTGGCCGCCTTGCGCTGCGCGGATCTTGCGGGCTTGGGCCGGACCCAGGAAGCAATGGCCTCGGCACGGCGACTGCTACAGACAAGTGACTTCTCCGAGGCGGATGCCGGCTCCATCTTCCCGGTCCTCGGCAGCGCGAAGAACGCGCCCATCGTGATCTTGCTCGTGGAGGCCCTGGACTCGCGCGGCACTGTCTCCGTGACCAGCTTGAAGCATCTCGCCGTGGCCTACGAGCAGGCAAACCGGCCCGCAGACGCGCGCAGGGCGCTGGAGCGAGTTGCACTGCAGGAGCCCGGAAACGTCGAGCACCTATACGCACTAGCCCGCGTCGCCTACAGCCAGAAGGATCTGGAGGGCAGCCTCGGCTATATCGCGCATGCGCGCGACCTGACTCCGAACGATGCCCGTGTCCACTTCCTGTTCGGGCTGGTCACCATGCAAATGGAACTGCCGGTGGAAGCCCGCAAATCGCTGGAAAAAGCGCTCTCCCTCGATCCGCAAAACCCCGATTTCAACTATGCGCTAGGGTCAGTGATTCTGAGTTCGGGCGACGGCGGAACTGCCGTGAAGTACCTGAAGACATTCATCGCGTCCCGTCCGGCGGAGGCGCGCGGGCACTTCGCGCTGGGAGTCGCCTATTTCTCGTCGAACGACTACGACGAGTGCCGCAAGGAGATGCAAATCGCCCGCAAGGATCCTCAGAGCGAAGCCGGGGCCGAATTCTTCCTGGGGCGGATCGCCAGGATCGAGGAGAACCTGGACGAGGCGGCCACGCATCTGGAGCGGAGCATCCAGCTGTCGCCGGCCTTCGCCGAGGGTTACGCGGAACTGGCGCGGGTGCGCTTGCGGCAGGACCGGGTGGAAGACGCGAGGGCGGCGCTGGATAGAGCTATCGCACTCGATCCAGACAGCTACCAGGCCAACGCGGCGCTGGTCCTGCTGTATCAGAGAACCCACGATCCACGGCTCGTGGAGCAGGGGGCGAAGTTGAGGAAACTGGACGCCGCAAGATCGAAGCGCCAGGAGTTGATGCTGCGGACGATCGAAGTCAAGCCGTATTGACGCGGGCTTTCTGGAAGCACGGGATGGCCGAATGCACGCCCCGGCGCGGCCTCTCCGCGTACCGAACTTTATAGCCGCCCACCGCGATAGGAGCCTCACAGCACACCCGCCCTACGTTGTGCGCAATTGCTGGCCCTATTGACCGCATGCGGACCAGGCAGGTCGAGGGTATAGCCCGTTCGTACCATGCCAGCCGCCTATCCGAATCGCCCGATGAGCCCGTCAAGAGCCATCCGTCCGAAAGATATGCGTACCAGTACAATCGGCTTGCTGTTATCGTGGCCTGGAGACCTGCGTGTCCGAAATTGTACGGTAAGATCGAAGTGCTGCCGATCTGCCCTGGCACGTTCCGATGCTCATTCGCACCACTTTGCGAATTGTCCTGCTCCTCATCGCCGCGACGGGGTTGGTTTCGGCCCAGCACCACAATTTCCGGGTCTACGGTTCAGATAGCGGGCTGACCGGACTGGACATCGAAGACATCGCACAAGACCCTCAGGGTTACTTATGGGTGACGTCGCAGGGAGGCCTGTTCCGTTTCGATGGAGAGAATTTCGAGCCGCAAGGCGACTCCGTCGGCTTGCCCTGGTTCTGGTGCGAGTCCCTGCATTTCACCCCTGATGGTGCGCTTTGGATCTCAAGCCACAATGGCCTCTTCGAACAGCGTAACGGAGAATACCGCGCAGTTCCGGTGCCTGCGAAAGGGATGTCGCGGGGCAAGCGGACTATCGATTCCGACGCTGACGGCAGCGTGTACCTGGCCACGCAGGACGGACTGCTCGTTGGCAGATCGTCGAAAAGCCCGCGCCAATGGAGCCGCGTCTGGCCGCCCCCGAGCGCGCCTCCCCAGGCTGTCAGCGGAGTGAAGTCTTTCTCCTCCAGCGAGATCTGGTTCAGTTGCGCACAATCGATCTGCCTCTGGAATGGGCAGAGAGTTCAGGAGTATGGGCCTCGGCAGGGCGTTGCACCACAGGAGTGGTTCGCTTTCGCAAAAGACGGCCAGGGGCACCTGCTGGCCCGCTCCTCGGACCACCTATTGGAGTGGGTCCCGGCGCAAGGCCGCTGGGTCCGCGCAGATGCGGGGCTTTCCCGGTCAACCGAAAGGAAACCGCTCTTCATCGATCAGTCCGGCAGGGTATTCGTCCCGACCGATGCAGGCCTGGCCGTGCGTTTGGCGCGAGGGTGGAAGTACCTGACGCGCAAGAACGGGTTGCCCGTGAATGTGGTCACCAGCTTGTTTGAAGACCGGGAAGGCAACATCTGGGCGGGCACTTACGGCGGAGGGGTCGCCCTCTGGATCGGGCAGCGGGAATGGCTCGCGTGGACGGAAGCGGAAGGACTGCCATCGGAAGAGGTTTGGTCCATTGTCCCCGAATCGCCGTCGCGCTACTGGATCGGCACCAGCCGTGGGGTGGCTGTTCTCGAACAGGGTAGCGATGAATGGACGCTGCGTGCTCTCAAGTCGGCGCTAACTCCACCCCGCGTGATTGCAATGGCGCGAGACCAGCAGGGACACCTTTGGGTTCCCGCGGCGACCGAGGGGTTCTATCGTGCGGACAATTACGGAAGCGGAGCACGGACAATCGGAGGGCGCTCCGGCATCAAGGGGCCGGACGTCAACTTCCTGCTGGTCGATTCGGACAACCGGCTGTGGGTGGCTTCGGACAAGGGCCTCTTCCGCAGCACTCGCCTCAACGAACCGGATGTCCGTTTCGATCCTGTAAGCGTGCCTGGACAGAACCAGCCGGGCGCGTGGTGGAACCTCACCCGCGCCGCCGATGGCACCGTCTGGGCGGCGGGACTACGAGGCCTCATGTCCGTTCGGGACGGCATCGCGAGGCTTTATACCGCCAAGGATGGGCTGCTGGCGGATGCGGTTTTCGTCAGCCAACCCGTGAAAGGTGAGGTCTGGCTCGCCTACGATTCACACGCCGGAATCACCCGTCTAAGTTGGGATGGCGGACGCCTCCATGTAAGCCACTTCCGAAGCGAAGCAGAACATCGCACGGACCGGCTCTATTCAATGGCTGCGGATTCCGCCGGACGACTCTACGTCGGCACTGGAAACGGGTTGCTGATATACGACGGGCACGACTGGAGCTCGATCGACACCAGCGATGGCCTCATCTGGCCCGACTGCTCGCAGGGCGGGCTGACGTTCGATTCGCAAGGTGCATTGTGGATCGGAACCAGCCGCGGTCTCTCGCGCTACCGGCCTGAACATTCGCGGGAACATCGCCCGCCGGTGGTTTTCGCGGATGCCTCGCTGCCCAACGGGCGGACGTTCCCGGCAGGGAGTCCACCGCAACTGCCGTACACCGGCGAAGCGATCGATTTCAATTTCCGCGGGCTTACCTTCACGAATTGGGCTAAGGTCCTGTTCCGTTACCGCCTGGCCGGCCTGGAAGAGAGTTGGGTCGAAACGCATTCCCAGACGGTCCACTATCCCAAACTGCAGCCCGGCAAGTACGTCTTCGAGGTGCAGATGCGAAGCTCCGAAGGGGTCTGGAGCGAACACCCGGCTCGCATCCCCTTTGAGGTTCTGACACCCTGGTGGCGAACTTTTTGGATGATCGGGGTGTACGTTGCCCTGCTTGGGCTCGCCGGTCAACTTCTCTATTGGTGGCGGATGCGCCGATTGCAGGCGCATGAGCAGGAGTTGCAAGCGGCCGTACAGCGAGGACGTCAGGAAATCGAAGGGCAGAAGCTCGAGATCGAACGACTGCTGGAGAAGTCGGAGCAAGCCAATCGAGCCAAAAGCGAGTTTCTGGCGAACGTCAGCCACGAATTGCGCACGCCTCTCACCGGTGTGATTGGGCTTTCTGACCTGATCCTGCAGGGTGAACTGGAAGCTATTCAACGCGAGCACCTGCAGGTTTTGCGCCAGTCCGCTACCGGGCTATTGGGAATTCTCAACGATATTTTGGATCTCTCGAAGGTCGAAATCGGCCGTATGGATCTGAGACTGGAGGGCTTCGACCTCCGCGAGTGCGTCCAGGCGTCCGTGCAAACCTTGTCTGCCACCGCGCAAGGCAAAGGCATCGCCTTGACGTCTGAGTGGCTGAGCGACGTCCCACCGCGCGTGGTTGGCGACCCTCTGCGGCTGCGCCAGATCCTGCTCAATCTGCTCGGCAATGCGGTGAAGTTCACCTCCAGCGGAAGCGTCCTGCTGCAAGCCGTATGCAGGCGGCTCGAACCAGCAAACGAATCCGGCGCGTTCGAACTGCAATTCAGCGTTTCCGACACGGGCATCGGCATCCCTCCATCGCAGCAGGAACGGATCTTCGAGGCGTTTCACCAGGCGGACAATTCGCTCTCGCGGGAGTTCGGCGGCACGGGCCTCGGACTGGCGATCTGCAAGAGGCTCGCCAGCCTGATGGATGGGGACCTGCGGGTAGTGAGCGAAGTCGGGCGCGGCAGCGTGTTTCACGTCACGCTCAAAATGCGGGAAGCTTCCGCCACGCCCGCTCAACCGGCGACCCAGCCACCTGCTCAAGCCGATCTCCGGCCCCGCCGGATTCTGTTGGTGGAAGACAACCCGGTCAACCGAAAGGTGGTGGTCGGCCTGCTGAGTAAGTACGGTCACACCATTGACTCAGTCGGGAACGGCAAAGAAGCCCTGGAGGCACTGGCGAAAGGAATTCACGATCTGGTGCTGATGGATGTGCAGATGCCGGTGATGGACGGTCTCGAAGCCACACGGCGCATCCGTGCCATGGAAGTGGGCGGGGCGCGCCATCTTCCGATCATCGGACTCACCGCGTTGGCGATGAAGGGAGACCACGAAGTCTGCCTGGCGGCGGGGATGGACGAGTGCCTGCACAAACCGATCGAATTGGCGGCGCTGCTCAGCGCCATCGAGCAGGCCGGACAGCTTGACGGCTCGCGCCCGGTGTCCGGGTAGACGACTCAATAGAAATGTTGAAAGGATTGGTGCGCCCGGACCGATTCGAACGGCCGACCTACTGGTTCGTAGCCAGTTGCTCTATCCAGCTGAGCTACGGGCGCACGTGCGGAGTAATCCCCAATATAACAACTCGGTTGACAGCAGGCAAGGAAACGCGGGTTCCAAGTGCAATTGGGGCGGGCGTTTGAAAACGCTCGCCCCATTTACCAGTCGCTCGAGCGGAGGGCTTAGGCCTTGGGCGCTTTGTCAACAACCTTGAAGTTCTTCTCGTCGAAGTACAGCACCTTACCCTGCTGGTAGCTGAGGACGGACATCGTGATGGCGACCTGGGCGCGAGCGGCAACCTCGACATTCAGGCGCGGCTGCTGCCGGCTCTTAATGCACTCCAGGAAGTTGCCGATGTGGTCCATCATCGCGTCGTTCTGGTCGACCTTGATGACGACGGTGTCGGAGCCGAACTTAGCCTTGTAATCCGGCGTGATGGTCTGGCCTTCGGGCTTCACGGTGATGTGGTCCGTAGCCGCTTCGAACATCCCGTGATCGACCATAATCAGCGTGCCGAGGTGGCCGCGGATCAAGCCAGGGATGTGCTGGGAGTTAGCCATGGAACTGGTCAACACGACCGAGTAGCCCTTGGCGTATTCGGCGACCAGGTGGAAGGTGTCCGGCACCTCGCGCTCGTCCTTGAACTGGTAGATGCCGCCGCTGCCCACGACGCGATGGGGGAATTCCGGTTCGCCCCAACAGATGTTCATCGGCGCCATGACGTGGAAGAACAGGTCGGTGGCAATACCCCCCGAGTAGTCCCAATACTTGCGGAAGCGGAAGTAGCGGTCGGCATCATAAGCCCTCTTCGGAGATGCGCCGAGCCAGGTCTTCCAATCAAGGTAATCGTCTCCTTTGCCTTCAGGCCCGGCTTCCTTGTCAATGGTCCAATTCCACTCGCCTTCGACCGAATTGCGGTGGTAGCTGCCCTGGCTCATGATCTGGACGCCGAGCATCCCGTCAGTCAGCGCTTTGCGCGCCTTCCACCATTGGTCCGCAGAGGTGGTCTGCGATCCGATCTGCATCACACGACCCGTCGCCTTCACCGCATCGCGGAGTTGCTTGACTTCCTCGATGGTGTGGCACATGGGCTTTTCGAGGTAAACGTCTTTGCCCTTGGCCATCGCTGCAAGCGCGATTTTGGCGTGCCAATGATCAGGCGTCGCGACGATGACGGCGTCTACGTCCTTGCGTTCGAGGATCTCGCGGTAGTCCAGCGTTCCGTCCACCTTGTAAGCACTCTTTGCGGCAGTGACGCGCTTCTGGTAGACGTCGCAGGCGGCGACAAGCTGGCAGGAGTTCGGGTGCTGGTCGCCGTAGCGGCGAAACCGTTCGGCGACGTAAAACCCGCGGCCCCCGACGCCGATGACGGCGACGTTAATACGGTCGTTGGCCCCGATAACCCGGGCCTGGCCGGAAGGCACCGCCCAGGCGCGTCCTCCAACGGCAAGCGCCGCGCCCGTTATGGCCGCGCCCTTCACAAAATCCCTACGATTGGTTTCCGGCATTCTGGCTGTAGTCCTTGAAATGGGATGAATCGACACATCCATCCTATTCCGTGGGGAAAGTCGGGTCAAAGGTTCTGGCTGTTCCGAAGACGCACAGGGGAGGTTGTTTGCGCCGTGAACTGAGGCGTTCCCCATCTCACGCGCCTTCGTGCTACCTTGCGGTCAAATGCAGCCTGAGGCGAACCACTCGAAGCCAGACCCCATGCGCGAGGTCGAAGTGAAGCTGAGAATGGCGGAACCGCAGGACGCCGAGGCCCTGCTGATGGGGCAAGGATTCCGTGTGATTCACGAGCGCGCATTCGAGTCGAACGTGTTGTTCGACACTCCGGAACGTGCCTTGCGCGCAGAACGCCGTCTGCTCAGGGTGCGCGAATTTGGAGGAGTGGGGACGTTTACGTATAAGGGGACGCCGGAGACCGGAAGGCACAAATCGCGCGAAGAACTCGAGACCGAGGTCGCTGACGCCAGGACGCTCCGATTGATGCTCGGCCGCCTGGGGTTTCTGCCCTTTTTCCGCTACGAGAAATACCGGACGGTCTATCAGCAGCCTGGCGACCCGCTGGGACTGGCCGTGCTCGACGAGACGCCCATCGGATGCTGGATGGAGCTTGAAGGCGCACCGGATTGGATCGACTCCAATGCGGCCCGGATGGGCTTCGCTCAGCAGCAATACGTCACCGAAAGCTACGGTGCCTTGTGGCTGAGCTACTGCCGTGAACACGGCATCGATTCAAACGACATGGTGTTCGGTTTCGAGGGCAAGTGAAGACGCCCGATTTCCGCCCCCTTTATGCAGATGTTACGGGCGAGTTTGAACCCTCACCCTCCGCGCCTTCTACAATGGACACATGCCGGAGTCCGTTGAAATATCCCAGGCCGTAGCCCGTCTCGATCTCGTTCGCCGCGAGATCGGCAAAGTGATCGTGGGGCAGCAGAACGTCGTTGATGGCGTCATCATCTGCTTGCTGGCAGGAGGTCACGTGCTGCTGGAAGGCGTACCTGGATTGGGCAAGACAACGCTTTTGCGGACGCTCTCGCGCGTGCTCCATTTGCGCTATTCGCGCATCCAGTTCACACCCGACCTGATGCCGGCCGACATTATCGGATCGATGGTGATCGAGACGGAACCGGGCGGCGCGAAAACGCTTCGCTTCCAGCCGGGCCCGATCTTCTCGCACCTCGTGCTGGCCGACGAGATCAACCGTGCCACCCCTAAAACGCAATCGGCACTACTGGAAGCCATGCAGGAGCGCACGGTCACGTCCGGCACGACCACGCACGAGTTGGAGCGGCCATTTCTGGTTATGGCGACGCAGAACCCCATCGAGATGGAAGGCACTTATCCGCTCCCCGAAGCGCAACTCGACAGGTTCCTGATGAAGATCCTGGTGGAGTATCCCAGCCGCGAGGAACTCAGCCGCATCGTCGAGCGCACGCTCGCCCGCGACGAGCCGGAATTGAGCCAGATGATCAACCGCGACGAGATTCTGGAGCTGCGCAATATCTGCCGCGAGGTGGTGATCGCGCCGCACGTGCAGGATTTCGCAGTCAGCCTGGTGATGGCGACGCAGCCTGGAACCGAGGGCGCCCACGCGTTGGCGAATAAATACATCCGCTACGGCGCATCCCCGCGCGGCGCGCAGGCGTTGGTGGAATGCGGCCGGGTGCATGCCTTGATGAACGGGCGGTATCACGTTGCCGGAGACGATCTGCGCACCGTCGCGCCCGCCGTGCTGCGACACCGCGTGATTCTCAATTTCGACGCCCACGCCGATGGACAGACGCCGGAGACCGTATTGCAGGAGATTATCTCCTCGGTGGGTTCGAAAAGCTGACATCCTGCGTACCCCGGGATGGGATTCCGCGCGATGTTGCCGGTCGGCGCATACCCGCAACCTACTTGTCCGTGTTCGTCCCCTGTCACAATAGAATGAACGTCAGCCGATGCCCACGCCCCTGATCGATCGTCAGCTCCTGGAGCGTCTTGAACGCCTGACCATTCACTGGCAGAAGTCGTTCCGCGGGCTCGTGGGTGGCCACAATACTTCGCGTTTTTCCGGCGCGGGCGTTGAGTTTTACGACCACCGGCGGTTCCACCAGGGCGACGATCTGCGCGCAGTCAACTGGCGTGCCTACTTGCGTCTCGAGAAGCTGTTCCTGAAGATGTTCCAGGCGGAGCCGCGTGCGCCCATCCGCCTGCTATTGGATGCGTCCGCTTCGATGTCGGCCGGGGCAGACGAAGGCGAGATCTCGAAGTTCGATTTTGCGCGCCAGCTTTGCGCCGCGCTGACCTACGTGGGCCTGGTGAGGCACGATTCGATCCTGATCCAGCCGTTTCACGAGACTCTCGACGAGACGTGCCTGGCCTCGGGCGGCCGCCATCGGTTCGGACCCGTGACCGACTTCCTGTTGCAGCTTCAGCCGCGCGGCCAATCGAATTTCATGGAGACTTCCCGGCAGTTTTTGGCCAAATACACGGGCCCGGGGCTGCTGATCGTGATCTCGGATTTCTTCGACGACGCGGACGTGCTGCGCCCGCTCCAGTACTTGTCCGATTTTGGGCACGAACTGATGTTGATTCAGGTCTGGTCGCCCTCTGAGCGTGAGCCCGCCGCGGGCGGCGACGTGCATCTCGAAGACGCCGAGAGCGGTACGCCTTTAGAGCTTTCGCTCGATGCAGATGCGAGACGTGCCTACACAGAAGCCTTCGACCGGTATGCCACTTCGCTGGAGAATCTCGCGCTACGGACAGGCGGACGCTATTCGGGCTTCTCAACGGGCTTGACCCTGGACGACGCCATGCTGCGCGCACTGGAGCCTACGGGGCAGGAGTACGCCCGCGGCGGGACCACGGCGGGGGGGCGCTGAGCGGTGTTCTTCGCGAACCTCTCGATAGTCGAATTCCTATCTCTCCTGTCCGTGGTATCGGCGGCGACGGTGGCACTCTACCTGCTGAGCCGTTCGCGACGCCGCATGACCGTGGCGACGCTGCGTTTCTGGCAGAACGCGACCCAGGCGGCACAACAACGCAGGCGGCGGCGGGTGGACCAGCCGTTGTCGCTGATCCTGCAATTGCTGGCCATTCTCTGCCTGTTGCTGGCCATAGCGCAGCCGCGCTGGGGCGCCAGGTTGCTGGGCGGGCGCGACCACGTTTTGCTGCTCGACACATCGTCCTGGATGGGCGCTCCGGCGAGGGACGGGGAACTCTCTATTCAGGCGCGGCGGGCCGCCCTGCGCTGGATGCGGGCGCTGCCCTCGCAGGATCGCGTAATGGTGATTCGCGCAGGGGCCGAAGCGCTGCCCGCGACCCGCTTCGAGCCGGATCGCGGCGAAATTGAGGCTGCCGTTCGAGCGTCGTCACCCAGTCCGGGCGCGCTGGACCTGGAACAGTCGCTGGCCCTTGCACGCCAGTCGCAGAAGCTTGAGGCGCGGGAAGCCGGCGAGATCGTCTACATCGGCGCCGCGCGGCTCGCGGCGGACCCGTCGGCCCTGCAACTCCCGCCTAACTTGCGGTACGTGCCGGTTGCGGCGCCGCCGGCCAACGCGGGATTCACCGGGGCATTGCTTCAACGTGTGCCGGGCGAAGCAACCCACTGGCAGGCCACCTTTGCCGTCCGCAACTACGCGTCGAAGCCGAGGCTGGCGCAGGTGTCGGTCGGCTATGGCGGCGCACAGGCCGGCGCCCGGCGGCTAACCCTCGCACCTCTTACTGAAACGTCCGTCACGTTCGACATTCGCGCCACTGCGGCAGGCTGGATTGAGGCGCGGCTCACGCCGTCCGACGCGATGCCTGCGGACGACAGCGTGACGCTGGAAATCCCCTCGCCAGAGCCGCTGCGCGTGGCAGTCTATTCGGATTCTCCGGAGCTCTTAAGGCCCGTGTTCTCCTCCGACCCGAGGCTCGCTCCGCAGTACCTGCCGGTTCGCGCGTACCGGCGCGACCCCGATGCCGGGCTGATGGTGATCGACGGCTTCACTCCGTCCAAGCCACCAGAGCGGCCGAGCCTATGGATCGCGCCCCCCGCCTCGGCTTCGCCCATACCGGCCCGCCTGATGAGCGGCGAACTGCTGCTGACGCACTGGCACAACGAGACTCCGCTCGGCTCAGGACTGCGTTCGCACGATTTGAAGCTGAAGGGCGCGTTGATTCTCGACCTGCCTTCGGGCGCGACGCCTGTCGCCAGTACCCCGCAGGGCGTCGTCGCGGCCGCGCTATTGCAGCGTGGGAAGATGCCTCCCCTGGCCGTTCTCGGGTTCCACCCGATGCGCACCGATCTGCGCTCGGAGATTGCCGCGCCGCTATTGTTTGCAAACCTGCTCGAGGCGCTCGCGCCGGAGGTCCTGGTAGAGCGGGGCACGCTGGCTGCGGCGCCCGGCGTGGTTCAGACGGATTTGCCGGCAGGCGTCGATCCAGCGTTGCTGAAGGTTGCAGACGAGAATGCCCGGCCCGTGCCATACACCATCGATGGCCGAACGCTGCGGCTCTTCACTCCCCGTAGCGGAACCGTGCGCGTCAGGGCCGGTGCGTTTGAGCGCATCTTCTCGCTGGTGCTGCCCGGCTATGGCGCATACCCATGGGACGTGCCCGCGGGCGTCGCGCACGGCTTGCCGCGGCTGACGCTGCCTGAGGTTCTGCCGCGTGAGCTTTGGAAATGGCTAGCCAGCCTGGCACTGATTCTGATTTTGCTGGAGTTTTGGTTGTTCGGACGAGGCCGGTCCTGGCTCGCTCCTTCGGCGCTGCCCTCGTTGGTATTCAAAGGCGCGGCCATTGCGGCATGCCTGGTGGCTTTCTTCGAACCTCGCTTGCCCGTCAGCGAGACCAAGCTCGCCGTTGGCTTGCTGATCGACACGTCGCAAAGTGTGCCAGTCTCCTCGCTGGATCGGGCCAACGAATTTGCCGCTGCTTCACGGCAAGCGCGCGGTCGCAACGATCTGCGCGAACAGCCTTTCGCGCGCACCGTACGCGCAGTCGAACCAGCGGAAACCGCCTCCGGCCGTTTTCACTCCACCGAGGCTGAGGCGGGGCGCGCAAC
Organism: uncultured Acidobacteriia bacterium; assembly: GCA_903909435.1. Taxonomy (GTDB): domain Bacteria; phylum Acidobacteriota; class Terriglobia; order Bryobacterales; family Bryobacteraceae; genus CAIVVT01. The sequence goes on from CAIVVT010000166.1 coordinate 23,484, forward strand.
GGGTGTTGAGGCGGCCATCCGGCAGGCCGCCGCGACCCTTCCGTCGGGGAGAGTCCCGCGACTGGTGCTGCTATCCGACGGAGTGGAAACCGAAGGCTCGGCGGCACGCGCGGCCCAGCTTGCGGCGGCGCTGCGCATCCCCGTAGATACCGTGCTGCTGCCCGGCAGGCCTGCGCCGCGCTTCCGAATCGACTCGGCCGATTTTCCCGCTACCGCTTTCACGGGAGAGCGCTTTCCCATCGATCTGACCGTGAACTCGCCCGAAGCGTCTCCCGCCACGCTCGAACTGACCGCCGAAGGCCGCACCATCGGGGCGACCACGGTCACCCTGCCGGCCGGCGAGAACCACATCAGGGCATACGCATCGCTCAACGAGCAGGGCACGTTCGAGATGACCGGATCGTTGCGGGCCGGCGCACTCGGAGAAGCGCGATTCGCCCAGGCCATATCGTTCCGCGCACCGCGCCTGTTGTTCCTCTCTCAAGACTCGCCGGGCATGGAAGAGCACCTGCTTGCGACTCTTCGCGCGGCGCACTTCGACGTAGACGCACACACTTCGGTCAGCGCCGCACCACTCGATGACTATCAGGTGGTGGTTTTCAACAACTGGGATCTGGAGTCGCTTTCCGAGGCGCGCAAGAAAGACCTGGAGCGATTCGTCCAGCGTGGCGGCGGTCTACTGGTGATCGGCGGCGAGAAGAACTCCTATGTCGAGAAGAAGTACCCGCAACTCGACGCGCTCGATCGCACATTGCCCGCCACCGTCGCTCCTCCCCGCAGCCCCGAGGGGGCCGTCGTGATCCTGATTATCGACAAGTCGTCGTCGATGGAGGGCCGCAAGATCGAGTTGGCCCGTCTGGCTGCGATTGGCGTGGTCGAGAATCTGAGGCCCATCGATCAGGTCGGCGTGATCATTTTTGACAACTCGCATCAGTGGGCCGTGCCTCTGCGCAAGGCTGAGGACCGCACGCTGATCAAGCGGCTGATCGCCGGCATTATCCCGGATGGCGGCACGCAGATCGCGCCCGCCCTGGCTGAGGCTTATCGCCGCATTCAATCCGCGCAGGGGGCCTACAAGCACATCGTGCTGCTGACGGACGGCATCTCGGAAGAGGGCGATTCCATGAGCCTGTCGAAAGATGCCCAACAGAAACGCGTGACCATCTCCACGGTCGGATTGGGCCAGGATGTGAACCGCGCGTACCTCGAGAAGATAGCGCAAATGGCCGGTGGCAAGTCGTACTTCCTGACTGAGCCCGCAGGACTCGAACAGATCCTGGTGAAGGACGTCATGGAGCACACCGGTTCCACCACCGTAGAGAAACCGATTTACCCACGCATCGTGCGGCACGTGGATACCCTGGAGGGCCTGGGCCTGGAAAGTGCGCCGACGTTGAAGGGGTATGTGCGCTTCCAGCCCAAGCGCGCAGCGGACATGATCCTGGAAGTGGAAGACAAAGACCCGCTCTACGTGCGCTGGCAGTACGGACTTGGGCGTTCGGCCGTATTCAGCTCCGACGCCAAGTCGCGCTGGGCGGAGGCGTGGGTTTCCTGGAAGGGCTTCGACCGGTTCTGGGCCAACGTGTTGAGGGACCTGCTTCCGCACGCGCAGTCGGGCGAATCGCACCTGACCTGGGACCCCTCGGCGTCGCGGCTCATCGTCGACTACCGGTTGGCCGACTCGTCGCAGGCGCCTGCCGAACCGCCACGCCTCTACGCGCTGGGTCCGGGCGGATTCCAGACGGCGCTACGCGTGCAGAAGGTGGGCGAGGGCCACTACCAGGCGGCATTCCCGATTGGCTCGCGACGGGGCCTGTTCAGGGTGCGCCCGGCAGAGGATTCGCGGTTGTTTCCCGAGACGGGCCTGTACCTGCCTGAGCCGGAGTTGACGTCGAGCGGCGAGAACGCAAGACTGCTGCGCGATATCTCGGCGTGGACGGGCGGCGTGTTCAACCCGAGCCCCGCTCAGATCTTCAGAGCACCCTCGCGGGCGCTGGCATCATGGCTGACGCTGTGGCCGGGGCTGCTGGCGGTTACGCTGCTATTCAATCTGATTGAGGTATTTTGGCGTCGCTTCCGTCGTCCCGGGGTTTCGATCCAGATGCCATTCCTGGCGTCGCGAGCAGCATAAGGCGAGTGCAAGCAGGGCTGCTCTCCTGAGCTGCGCTGGTAGGCAGCGTCCTCCCGCCAGGCTCCCTACTTCGTCTCGCGCTGCCAGGCGCGCACCCAGTCGATCACATAGTCCTGCGGGAAGACCGTCGTCGCATCGGGATTGCCCGGCCAAGCGCCACCCACGGCGAGATTCAGCAGCACAAAGTGCGGGTGATCGTAAACCCACTTCGCTCCGGCGGGCAGATCCTTCCGGGTCAGCGTGCGCACCGGCTGATCGTCAAGCAGGAAAGTGAGTGACTCCGGCGTCCACTCGATCCCGTACACGTGGAACTCATCCGTGCCGGCGAGCGGGGCAGACGTGCTGATTCCTTTGCCGCCCGAGTACCCCGGACCGTGCAAGGTGAAGTAGACCGTATGCGGCGTCTTACCGATGAACTCCATGATGTCGATCTCGCCGCATGCCGGCCAATCAGCCGTCTTGATGTTGTCGCCGAGTATCCAGAAAGCGGGCCAAATCCCTTGCCCTTTGGGCAGTTTGAGACGGGCGGCAACGCGGCCGTAGGCCACCGAGTACAGGCCTTGCGTCTTCAACCGAGCCGACGTATAGCCCGCCGCTGTTTTGATGGCGCGGATGACCAGGTGCCCTCCGCCATCGAGGAACGAGTTGTCTCGCGCCGCGGTGTAGGTTTCCAGTTCCTGATTGCCCCAGCCATTACTGCCAAGGTCGTAAGCCCACTTGTGCGCATCGGGCGCGGAGCCATTGACGCCGTCGAATTCGTCGCTCCAAACGAGTTTCCAGTTCTCGGCAGCAGCGGCGGTGACTGCCATGAACAGAAAGAGCGCAGCAAGTCTCATACCGCTCTCAGGCTACCTCGAATTGGAGTTGGGCTCAGCCTGAAAGGAACTTCTGAATCGCAGCTACAAAGTTTGAGGCGCACTCAATTCAGCGGGATGGTCGCTTATCAGGAGGTTGATTTCTTACCCCCTAACACCAACGCTCAGGGCCGCGAACAACTCATCCCTTGTCAGGTTCTTTTGTTCGGCCGCGCCCATGTCTTTCAGCGCATAGACGCCGGCGGCGATCTCGTTGTCGCCTAGCAATAGCGCGTAGCGCGCGTTCAGTTTGTTGGCGAGTTCCATGGCCCGCTTGACCTTGCGGTCGGTCGAGACCTCGACCACGACGCCGGCGCGGCGCAGATCGCGAGCGAGCACCGCGGAGTGCTTCACCGCTTCGTCGCCCATGGGCACGATGAAGAGGTCCAGGCGGTTCCGAGCGGTCGCGTCGAGCTTCTCTTCGATGGTCATCACCAGGCGATCCTCGCCAATCGAGAAGCCGATGCCCGGCATGGCCACGCGCGAGCCGAGCGACTCAGCGAGCCCGTCGTAACGCCCTCCGCCGAGTACCGAGTTTTGCGCTCCCAATGCTCCGTGCACCACCTCGAAAGTCGTGCGTGTGTAATAGTCCAAACCGCGCACCAGCCTCGGACGAATCTCGTAGGTGATGCCGCGCACGTCGAGCAGTTCGCGCACCGTAGCGAAGTGCGTGGAGCACTCCGGGCACAGGTTGTCGAGGATCGACGGCAGGCTATCGACGATGGGTTGGTCTGCTGGAACCTTGCAGTCCAGCACACGCAGCGGGTTCGTGCCCGCGCGCCGCTGGCAATCGTCGCACATCGTGCCTTTGACTTCCTGCAGCCGCTCGCGCAGCTTCGCGATGAACGCCGGCCGGCACTTCGGGCACCCGACCGAGTTGATGATCAGGTGCGGCTCTTCCACTCCGCAGCGCGTGAGCAACTCGATCACCATCTCCAATACTTCTGCGTCGACAATCGGCGATTCCGAGCCAACCACCTCTGCTCCGATTTGCGAAAACTGGCGGTAACGCCCCTTCTGCGGACGTTCGCGGCGGAACATCGGCCCGATGTAGAACAGCTTCTTCAGCCCCGGAATCTGGTCCAGCCTGTGTTCGATGGCCGCGCGAATCACCGACGCAGTATTCTCGGGACGGAGCGTCAACGAAGCATCGTCGCGGTCGACCCACGTGTACATCTCGTTCGAGACGATGTCGGTTTCTTCGCCGACGCCGCGCGCGAACAGCTCTGTCGATTCGAAGATGGGCGTACGGATTTCGCCGTAGTTGTAAGTGCGAAAGACCTCGTGCGCGACCGCCTCCACGTAGTTCCAGACGGCGGAAGCAGGGGGCAGAATATCGCGCGTGCCGCGGACAGCTTTAATCATGAGTTTTGCTTACGAAACTTGGTTCAAGAAACAGGATCGTCGCGGTAGTCCTGGCGATAGCGGATATAGCGCTGCGCATTCTCGGCAAAGCGCGCCTTCTCATCCGCAGTCACCTGACGCCGCACCTTAGCCGGTACGCCCATCACCATCGACTCGGGTGGAATCTCCACGCCTTCGGCCACTAGTGCCCCGGCGGCCACCACCGAGCCGCGCCCGATCTTCGCGCCGTTCAAAACGATGGCGCCGATGCCGATCAGGCAATCGTCTTCCACTACGCAGCCATGCAGGCAGACCATGTGTCCCACGGTGACGCGCTGGCCGATGATCACAGGGTACTTGTCGAGTTCGCCGTGTAGAACCGAGCCGTCCTGGATGTTCGAATCGTCGCCGATTTCTATGCGGTTCACGTCGCCGCGTGCCACGGCCGAGGGCCAGATGCTGGCTCGCTCGCCCATGGTCACGTCGCCGATTACCTGGGAAGCCTGATCGACATATGCGGAGGCTGCAATTTGGGGGTAGATGCCTTTGTAGGGCCGAACCATGCGCGTTACCTTTGCATTCCCTGGCCACGGCTCAAGAATCTTGCGCACATCGCCTGTGGAAACCCTCATGGTACCATCCACCTCGCTACAATTTGAGTTATGTGGCTTCGTCTGCCCGCCTCGATCGTCCTATCCTGCATGCTTCTTTCTGCCCAAAAAGCTCCATTTACGGCCGATGCCTTACTGAGAATCAAGCGCATCGCCGACCCTCAGATGTCGCCCGATGCGAAGTGGGTCGCCTTCACCGTGACGACCGTCGACGTGGAGAAGAACACCCGTCCCCGCCAGGTGTGGATAGCGCCGCTTGCGGGCGGCGCGCCGAAGCAGATCACCACCGACGGAAACAGCGATTCTGCCCGCTGGTCGCCCGATTCCAAACAGCTGGCATTCGTTTCCACTCGCGGCGGATCGTCTCAGATCTGGACCATGGGGCCGGATGGCACGAATGCAAAGCAGGTGACCAGGTTGGCCAGCGAGGCCTCTGGCGTGAAGTGGAGCCCGGACGGAAAGAACCTGATCTTCGTCAGCGAAGTCTACCCCTCCTGCAACGCCGACGACGCCTGCAATGCGGCGAAGATCAAGGCTGCCGAGGAGAGCAAGGTGAAGGCGCGGACCTACACCACCCTGCTGTACCGGCATTGGAACGAGTGGCGCGGAGAGCGCCGCAAGCACCTGATGGTGGTCGCTCCGACCGGCGGCGAAGTGCGCGACCTGACGCCCGGATTCCAGTACGACGTTCCGCCGTTTTCCATCAGCGGAGGCGACGACTACGAGATCTCGCCGGACGGCAAGGAAGTCGTTTACGCCGCGAATCTGGACGAGGACCAGGCGCTCAGCACGAATTGGGAGATCTATACGGTCCCGATCGAAGGCGGGGACGCCAAGAAGATTTCGACCAGCCCCGGCGCCGACGCCAGCCCCAAGTATTCGCCCGACGGCAAATGGATCGCCTGGCGGATGCAGGTGCGCGCGGGCTATGAAAGCGACCGCTGGCGACTGGTGGTTTTTAATCGTGAAAGCAGCCAGATCAGTGTACTCACCGAGAACACGGATCGGCACGTGACCAACTTCAGCTGGCATCCGGAATCGAAGCGCATCGCAATCACCGTGGACGACCGCGGCCGGCAGAACGTCCAGATTGTCCCGGTCACGGGTGGCGGCGCGAAGATACTATTGCAGGGCAACTCGCACATTGACGACGTTCAATTCTCCGGCGACGACAAAGTGTTGATCTACAGCGAGCAGAGCGGTTCGAGCCCCGTGGAGATATTCAAGGCAGTGAAGGGCGGGGGCGGGCCTGTCGCAATTACGCACCTCAATGACGAGTTGCTTGCGCACTACAGCCTGCGTCCGCTCGAAGAATTCACCACCACCGGGGCCGAAGGCGCGCAAGTGAGCAGTTTCCTGTTGAAGCCTCCCGCGTTCGACGAGAAGAAGAAGTACCCGGCGCTGATGCTGATCCACGGCGGGCCGCAGGGATCATGGGGCGAGTCGTGGACCTACCGTTGGAACGCCCAGGTTTTCGCGGCGGCGGGCTTCGTCGTGGTGATGCCAAACCCGCGCGGATCCACCGGCTACGGGACGAAGTTTACCGACGAAATAAACGGCGATTGGGGCGGCAGGGCTTATGAAGACATCATGGCCGTGACCGATCAGGTGGAGAAACTGCCCTATGTGGACGCGAGCCGGATTGCGGCGGCGGGCGGTAGCTACGGCGGCTACATGGTGGATTGGATGCTCGGCCACACGGACCGCTTCAGGGCGCTGATCTCGCACGCTGGAGTCTATGATTTGCGCAGTGAAGCCGGCGCGACGGAAGAACTATGGTTCACCAACTGGGAGAACAAGGGCTTCCCCTGGGAGCAGCCTGAACTGTACGAGAAATGGTCGCCCTCGGCGTACGCCAAGAACTTTAAGACGCCGACGCTGGTGATCCACGGAGAGCTGGATTTCCGCGTGCCTTTCGGGCAAGGACTACAGCTTTTCACCGCGTTGCAGGCTCAGAAGATACCATCGAAGCTGATCGTCTTCCCGGACGAGGGCCACTGGGTCTTGAAGCCGCAAAACAGCCTGTACTGGTACAACAGCTTCATCGACTGGATTACGGAGTGGACAGCGAAGAAGTAGGCGTGGTGCACCCTGGAGTGGGGCGGACTGATGTGGGGTGGGCTGAGGTGGGGCAGACTTTAGTCTGCGCGGGGTTTCAGCCCCGCTCCGTGGCTCTGTAGGCACTCTCCCCAGGCCCGCGAAGCGCTCGAATATGGAAAGTCCTCCGGCTCCGCAGCGAGGCCAGCGCCCACGGGATTGAGTTCGATGTAGCGCCGAATGCGCAGGAACTCGTCCCGGTCCCGGACGCAATGGTCGTAGGACTCGTCCTGCCAGAACGATTTGCCCGTGGTGCTCAAAGCTCTGTTTGCCAGCCTTGCCCTGCCCCCCTTGACCCGCTTCATGATGTTTGAAAGTGGGACGTTTGGCGTGAAAAGCACGTGCACATGGTTCGGCATTATTGCAAACGGATGCAGATCATAAATCCCATCGACTTGAGCCATGCACACTAAGTGCGCCATAACCATCGCGGCGAGAGCTGGTTGATTGAGCAACAATGGGCCGTTGCGCGCAGTATCCAGCAATCGATCAAGGACCGCGAAGGCTTGCCAGTTGGTCGTGTCAGCGTTGCGAAACGGCCGATTCACGGGCAGGCTGCCAGCCAGCCGCCAGGTGATAAGAAGCGGCTCGCCGATCTGGTAGATATGCGGGAGGCGTCTGTGGTAAACGGGCACGAAAATGAGTGCTCATTGAGAGAGGAAGTTCTCGCATGCGTTGAACGGGGCGGGGCTGAAGCCCCGCGTAGACTGAAGTCTGCCCCACACCAACTCCACCACGCTGAACGCCAGCGCCCACTGATCCCTCACTCAACCTCCGGCAGGCGTTAATCCGTTGTTCGGGCCCGATCATCCTTCTTGATAGCATCGGACTAGTATGTTGCGGCCTTGGGTTCTATTCCTCCTGCCCTGTTGCTGCGGAGCGCAACCGCCATCTGTTCCAGCAATCACCTCCACCAGTTCCGAGGTTGTGGTTGATTTCGTAGCGCGGGACAAGCACGGCCACATCGTGCGGGATCTGCGGCCGGAAGAAGTCCGCGTTTTCGAGAACGATGTTAAACAGCAGATGCGCGCGCTGACGTTTTTCGATAAAGGAACGCCGCAGGAGGCGCAGCCGCAGCCTGCCTCCGCCGGATTGTCGCCAGTCGAGAAGACCTCGCGCACGTGGCAGGAACTGCGCAACATGAACGTGGTGACGGCGGTCTTCGCCGGCCCTTTTGATCCGCAATCCGATACAGGCGCCATAGCCCGCGACCTGATGCGCGACGTTCTTACTTCTGAGATGCACTCGGACACCTTGGTCGGCATATTCACGCTTGATCGCGGCTATCTGAATGCCATTCTCCCCTATACGAACGACGCCGCCGAGATCGGCCCGGCTATGGTGGCGGCTGTAGAGAGGCTAACGGGTCGCCCGGTGAAGGGCACGGTCAGCGGACCTGCGCAGGACTCGACCGGCAGGCCGCGAGCAGCACTCTCTCCCGCCATGCGGGCGGCAGTGGATCGGGCCATTGTACGGCTCATCCGGCCCGAAATGGTCGAGGACGACGACACCCGAGCCGCGATTGAGGGCATGTTCGCCTCCCTCTCCGCGCTCCACTCGACTATTTCGGCGCCTGCCCGGCCCGAAGGCACGACCGAAAGCGAGAGCCAGTTGCTCGCACTCCTCCACATAATGCAGGCCCAGACGGAGTTTCCCGGCCGCAAACTGCTCTTCTATATCAGCGATGGATTGGCCGTCGACGCTCAGTTCAAGGAGTTGCCACGGGCAGTAGTTGGCGCTGCCAACCGAGCGGGCGTCACGCTTTGCGGCGTACATCTGGGTTCCCTGGCGCGAAGCGAGTTAGCGGGATCGACGCGCCTGCTCAGCGACGCCATCAAGGCGAGCCAAGCCCAGCGGCTGGCCAAGAGCGATGACCCCGTCCAGCGAGACTGGGTGCTGGCGCCAGAAATCGCGGAACAATCTCTGCATGCCGACACGCGGATGAACCTGGAAATCCTGGCCGAGGAAACCGGCGGTGAGATGATCTCAGGCAACGACGTGCGAGAGAAACTGCAGCGCGAGTTGGAGGATACGCGCAGCCATTGGGAACTCACCTACACGCCCGCCGATTTACGCGAAGACGGGCGTTTCCGGGCTCTGAGAGTGGCTGTGTCGCGTCCGGGCGTGATGGTCACCGCACGCAGCGGCTACTATGCGCTACCGCTGCTGAATGGCGAGCAGATCGCACTGTTCGAGTACGCGCCTCTCATGGCGCTGAATGCCCGGCCAGCGCCTCGGGATTTCGAGTTTCACGCCCAAGCGGTGCGTTTCCACCCAGGACCGAAGGTGCAGTATGCCATGGTTTTCGAGGCGCCGTTGCGGGAAGCGGCGGTGGAAAAGGATCAGAACCCTAAGTCCAAGGGAGTCACCGCGCACTTGTCTTTTCTTTCCCTGTTGAAGACCGCGGACGGCCGCGTTGTGGACCGCGTCAGCAGAGATCAGGTCTTCCAGGCCGCCAGTGAGGCGGCGTTACGCTCCCAAACCGCCACGTTCGGCGCGCCGCTGTTCGTGCCTCCCGGCCACTACACACTGGAAAGCGCGGTAGTTGACCGCAATAGTGGCAAGGCCCGCACCCGGCGCGCGGTGCTGGTGGTTGAACCCGGCGCTGGCCTGGCGCTAAGCGATCTATCGCTGGTGCGGCGGCTCGAACCCATCTCCAGTTCGGTGAATGGGCGAGATCCGCTGATCGTTCGGACGAACCGCGTCATTCCCCAGGTGCTGGCCACGGCGTATTTGGGAGGTGAATTGGGCTTCTACGCTGTGGTTTATCCCGACCCACGCTCGCTGGGAACGATGGATCTCGTGTTGGAATTACGTCAGGATGGGCGCGTCGTGGCGAACAAGGAGTTTGGCCCGCTGACTGGCCTGCTGGGAGCACAGCCGATGCTCGCGACGTTGCCCATGCAAGGTTTGAAAGCGGGGCAGTGTGAGGCGCGCCTGACGGTGCGGCAGGCTCAAGTCTCGCGGCAGAAGGTGCTGCCGGTGACGTTGGTTGAGTGACGCGCGGGAAAGATCTACGCAGCCACGGCCATGGCCAGCGCGTGGATGTGAACCGCGCGCGTGCCGCAACAGCCGCCCAGCACAGTCAGACCGAACTCGGATTTGAGAATCGCCAGCGACGTGCCGAAATCCTCGGGCCGCATCGTGTCGAGAGTGGTCAGCGCATCGAACTCCGACGGATCCCGCGGCGACGTATTGGCTTGAAATCCGATCACCCGCGAAGCGGCGGCTGCACTCGCGTCGCGCGCTTCTTGCATGCCGGATGCGAAAACTTCGGGGTGCGTGCAGTTGATCCAATACCCGGCGGGTGGACGCTCCCGCGTATCGATTTCCGCGATCGCCTCACCCAGCGGGGTCCCGTCGAGCAGGCAGCCGTCGGAGCGCAGTACGAAGCTCAGCACGTAGGCCAGGTTCGTCTCGGCGAAGGCGTCGGCGACGCCCAGAGCCTCTCCAAGTGCGGGCAGAGTCGACGCCAACAGGAAATCGCAATCGGCCTCGACGAAACGTTCCACCTGCCAGGCGTGATACTCCCGGGCCGCTTCCCGGCCAGGCGCTTGGGACGGGGTATAACAGTCGCCCTTCGGTCCCAGCAAACCGGCGATGATGGCTTCGGGCACGGCATCCCGCAGCAAATTCACCGCGTTTTCTTCCGGCTGAGTCTTCGGGCGGCGTGCCTTGGCCATGCGGTCGCGTCCACTCCGCCAGGTCGGCGTTTGGATCACAATCGGATACGGCTGGGCGGCTGCGGCATACTCTTTCCAGATCGAAATCAGCATCTGCCGGCCCTGCTGGGCATCCAGCAATCCGGCATATCCGATCGACGGATCGAGCAGTGCCGGGACCTGACGCGATACGCGTTCCAGGACCGAGCCTTCGGTCAAAGTCACGCTATCGCTCAGAAACAGTTGTTGCATTCGCCTACTCAAGAGTAGCCTGTGCAGCCCCCTCAGCATCGGAGAGAATAGAAAGAGAGGAGCCAATCGGCATCATGAATGGCCTAAAGACCGCATTGTTGCTAGGACTTATGAGCGGTCTGCTGATTTTGGGCGGACGAGTCATCGCAGGCGAACGGGGCATGACCATCGCCCTGTTTATCGCGGTCGGGATGAATTTCTTCAGCTATTTCTTTTCCGAGAAGATTGCGCTCTCATCGAGCGGAGCGATCCGTGTGAGCGAAACGGACAACTCACAGATCTTCTGGCGGCTTGCGCCGATTGTGAAGTCGCTTTGCGGCCGCATGGGGCTGCCCATGCCACGGTTGTGGGTGATCGACGAAGCGGAGCCTAACGCGTTCGCCACTGGCCGGAACCCCGCCCACGCCTCGGTCGCCGTCACGCGCGGACTCTTGCAAGCCATGACGGATGGCGAGATCGAAGGCGTGCTGGCGCATGAGTTGGGCCACGTCAAAAACCGCGACATTCTCATCAGTTCGGTCGCTGCGACCATCGCGGCAGCGATCACCTGGGCGGCTCACATGGCGTTCTTTTTCGGAGGCAGCCGCGACGACGACGATGACCGCGGTAATCCCCTCGCCGCCATTGCGATGATGATTCTGGCGCCGCTCGCGGCGGGCCTCATTCAAATGGCGATTTCCCGCACGCGTGAGTTCAGCGCCGATGCCGCCTCCGCGCAATACACCGGCGACCCCGGGAAGTTGATCTCAGCGCTGCGCAAACTGGAAGCCGGCTCGCAGCGAATCCCGATGGACGCTCCGCAGTCGATGTCGCACATGTACATCATCAAGCCGCTGACGGGCGCTTCCATGTCGCGGCTGTTCTCGACGCACCCCTCGACCGAAGAAAGGATCGCGCGGCTGGAGAGCTTGCGCGGGAAATAAATTGACCGAAAAACTGAACTTGCCCGCAGTCCAGGTGACCCGCCGCGGCGAGGAACGCATCGAGTCAGGCCACCTTTGGATCTACGAGGCGGACATCGCCGGACGAGGCGGCGCCAAGGGTGGCGATAGTGTCCGAGTGGTCACGCAGCGCGGCCGCAACGCAGGAGTTGCACATTACAGCGACTCCTCGAAGATCCCGCTGCGCCTGCTGTCGCGCCACGCGGAGATGCCGGATCGGGCGTTCTTCCTGCGGCGGCTCAAGCAGGCCGTGGACCATCGCAAACGGGTGGTGCTGAATTCGGATGCATACCGTCTGGTTCATGCCGAGGGCGATCTGCTGCCCGGCCTGATCGTGGACGTTTATGGCAAATCCGTCGCAGCTCAGTTTCTGACTCAAGGCATGGAACGGGCACGCGGCGAGATCGGCTCGTGCCTCGAAGAGCTTCTGCATCCCGAGAGCATCGTGGCGCGCAATGATGTCCCGTCCCGCAAGCACGAGAAGCTATCGGAGACGCCGGAGATGCTGCTGGGAGCGGAGCCGGGTCGCGTGCCCGTCCACGTGAACGGACTCACCTTGCTCGCCGACGTGCTGCACGGGCAGAAGACGGGCGTGTATCTCGACCAGCGTGAGAATTACGTCGCCGCCGCGCGCTGGGCGCACGGCAGGGCGCTCGATTGCTTCACCTCAACAGGCGGATTCGCGCTGCATATCGCATCGAAATGCGATTTCGTGGAGGCTGTGGAGTCGGCTCCCGCGGCGCTCGATGCGGCCCGCGCTAACGCGGCAGAGAACGGCATAGAGAACATCAGTTTCCGTGAGGCCGACGTTTTCGACTACCTGTCTGGCTGCGTTCAGGCGCGGCGCAAGTTTCAAACCGTCGTGCTGGACCCGCCCGCCTTCGCCAAGTCGAAGACAGCCGTCGAGGGCGCCTTGCGGGCTTACCGCGAGATCAATTTGAAGGCGTTGAAACTGCTGGACACCGGCGGTGTGCTCGTCACCTGCTCCTGTAGTTATCACATCAGCGAATCGGCGCTGCTCGAAACCCTGGCTGAGGCCGCCCTCGAGGCGGGCAAAACACTGCGCGTTCTCGAACGTCGATCACAAGCTCAGGACCACCCAGTACTGTTGACCGTACCAGAAACGCTGTACCTGAAGTGCCTGATTGTTGAAGCGCTATAAGCCCTGCGCGGGGCTCTCTGCTTCTACTGGCTCCCTGACGGTCGCCGCTCCGATCGGGTCGGAGCCGCGACCGTCAGGGAGCCGGTAGAAACGTCCTTCCGCTGGCCTCACCGCCCGCTTTTGGTGCTCGCCCGCTCCGGGTAAGGCGTCGACTCGCCCTTCGCATCCCGCCACAGAATGCGGTTCATGGTGGCGCTGGGTACGTCGTCGATGTGGTTAGGATTGAAGCGCATCGAGGCCAGCGCATCCGCGCGCGGACGGCCCGTGAGCGACTTCAGCGGCGGGTTCATCTGGTCCAGCGGGATCTTAGGCTGCAAAAGGGCGTAGGGCCTCAAATCGGCCTTGGCCTGGAAGACGCTGGTCATGGCTCGCGCCGTGGCCAGGAATCGCGTGCGTGCCGGAATGCGGAAGATCTCCTGCACGGTCCGCACCAAACTGGTGTGGTTGTAGTGCGATGAGTCGAGCGCGCCGCGCCGCACGTGCGGTCCGATGGCGAGGCAGAGCGTTCTGTGACCGTCAACGTGGTCGACCCCGTCTTGCGCATCGTCCTCGGTCACCAGCACCAGGGACTGCGCCCAGAATCGGCTCTTCGACAAGCCTTGGACCATCCGTCCCAGCGCCAGGTCGTTGTCGGCCACCATGGCCTTGGGTGTCGGGAACCCGGGATCCTTGCCCATGGTGTGATCAGAAGTCATGGTGATAATTGAAATCTCCGGAGCGCTCCCTGCCTGCTCCCACCTCTGCAGTCGTGCCAGGAACGCCTCGGCCCGGATCTGGTCGGTGATGTTCATGGTCGATGTCGGGTAGTCTCCGACCACCAGTTTGCCCAGCGCCGGCACGGCCGGACGCGCAGCCGCCACTTCCCGCCAGCGTCCCTGTTTGAACTTGTTCCAATGCTCGGTCCACCCGGGCAGATCGCTTTCGTTGATGTCTTTCACCGTGCTCGTGGCCGAATCCCACTGTGCGGGATTGGTGAGTTCGCCCATCAGCTTGACGTCGAGCGGGCGCGCCGCGCCCTGCCAGAAGAAGCCCGTTGGTGCGACCGTAAGCGCGTCGTCCATGTTCCACGAGTACCCGCGCGGCGAGGAGGCGAAGGACCGCTCCACGTAGTCGGAGACGAAGGCCATCATCAGCCATTGATGCCCGTCGAAACTGATCGCGCTCGACGTGTAGAAGTTGTCGAGCAGCACGAACTGCTCCGCCAGAGCATGCTGGTTGGGCGTCACATCCCGGCCGTACATCAGGAACTTCGAATTGCGCTCGCCGCGCGGAAGGTCGGAGAGCACTTGATCGTATGTCCGGTTCTCTTTGATGATCAGGAAGACGTGGCGAATGCCCAGCGAGGCGAGATTGGCGATGCCGCCCGCAGGTTCGAACTTCGGGGCGTTCCCGGCGCGCACCTCGCGTGTCCCGGCGTCCAGACGGCCCAGCATGGCGGGCGGGTAGGCCGACACGGCGCCTTCACAGTTGCGTGAATTGTGCCCGCCATTTTGGTCCGCGTTCTTCCCTACACCTTTAATGGAGACCACCCGCAGCCCGCCGTCGGCGGTCGCCACCACGGACACGGGGAACCACGCGGAAGGCAGCATGCCAGCAAGACGCCAAGTCCGGCGCTCCGTCCAGTCGAAGACCGCCAGAGCGTTGAGACCTCCGCAAGCAATGAAGAGGCGTTTCCCAGCGGGCGAGAACGCGACCGAAACAGGCTGGCTACCGAAGGTGCCGTCAGGGTAGGACGGGACTTTCACTTCCACCCCCGTCATGCGGGCCGATTCGAAGACGGTAACCGAGTCGGAGTGGGCGTTGGCGACTGCCAGCATCGACCCATCCGCCGAAATCGTCACGGCTGAGGGGGCCAGGCCGGTGTCAACCTGGTGCGTCGTCCCCGCCTCGCCCGGTTCGATCACCGTCAGCGTCCCACTGGCCGTCGAACCCGTGGTGGCGTCGGTCAGGACCTTAGAACCCGCCGAGTAGGCCACCCGCCCGGAGGCATCTGCCGCCGTGGGTCTTCTGCCACCGCGATTGGCGACATAGATCTTCCCCGTCTGCCGGGACACGGCGATCGCCATGGGCGCCAGCCCCACGGGGATCTCCCTCAACAGCTTCCGCTCCGACGCTCCGACCAACCCCACCGTGCCGTTTGAACTCAATGAGGCATAGGCGAATTTGCCGTCGGGCGAGAACGCCAAGCCCGCAGGCACAGGGTGTCCACGGAAGCTGATCCGCTCGGTCTTCTCGACGCTGCCATTCGCCCCCAGCGTCGCGACAACCAACGCGTCGCCGTCCGAGCGCTCCGACTCGCAGGCCCATATCTCGATGGCGCCTGGACGGCTGGTTCCCGGGCGAAACGCGATCCCTCCATACGAGGTCGCTTTCGTAGCCACGGAACTGATCCGGGCCAGGGTGCTGGCATCCAGGATCTCGATGCCGTGCATGTTGAGAACAGCGATGAACCGGCCGGTCGGATCGAGAACGCCTTCCACCGGCCGGCCCTTGATCTTGACGCTGTCACCCCATGGTCTCAGGATCTGGTTGGTCACCAGCACCGAGAAGCCTTCTTTCTGCGGACCGGCGAAGACCGCGTTCTTCAGGACGGGAAACAACGGTGCTTGCGCGGAGAAGATCGCCACGGCCGCGACGGCCAGCGTGGAGCAGGCGAGTAAGGTGAGCCGACTGAAAGTCACCCAATCATTCTAGGTGACTGAGATTTCGGGAGCGTGTTGATCCGCAGAAGCCATTCAAAGGCGCGCGTGGCGACCCGTCCTGACAAGCGTGGACAAAACCAAAAATGGCTGAAACTCAGCCGTTGCCGAGAATAGCCATTTATAAGTCAACAACTTGAAAAACACCTCGGCTGGAATTCAACCATTTGGGCCTTTCTCTCACCCCATACCGATGTAACTTGCGCTTGCGGCGCACCGAAGTAGACGACCGTGCCGTTTGGAATGGCCGATAATGAGGATAGGCCTGCTATGAAAGTCGATACTTGGCTGAAATCGAATGTCTCCGACGGCAAAGAACTGCTGGATTCGGGATACGAAGGCGCGCACCGCGCCGTTAAGGAAGTGTTGCACGCGGAAGACGTTCAGGCCGACCTGACGCACGCCGCGCGCAACGCCTGGCGGGCGGCCGCAATTGGCGCCTGCGTCGGATCCATCGGCGGTTACCTGGTCGAAGAGGAGAAACCGATCCAGAGCGCGCTAGCGGGCGCATTGGTGGGCGGCGCGCTGGCTCTTGGCGGGCTGATGGTTTGGGGATCGCGGCGCTTAATCGCCGCCGCTGCGACTGGCGCTACCAGAAACGTCCAGGCCACCCGGGACGAGCAGTGGCTCGAACACAACCCTGTCGCGTATGGCTGAAGCCTCGCGAATCCGGACCTGCGGCGACTAGCACCCGTCTAAATGAACTAGCCCGGTCTGGCAAAACCAGAACCGGGCCATAATTTGTTCACCCTCGAGTACGCTAGTAGCGCACCCACTAGTCAACTAAGCCCCGCTTGGGCAAATTTGGGATTCGCCTTACTGCTGGCTAGTCCCATCCTCCGATCACCGGCACGTTGGGGCGGCTTGAGCCACTCTCGGTATCACGCCCGGCACATCGCTCCTCACGTACAGGATATGATGCACAAGATAACACCCACGGACCAGAATACCGCACGAAAAATAAACAAAAGATAAATTTCTTTTCGCGCCACTCTCGAATCAGCGTCCACTCTTGTACCAACGCTCCACGACGTCCATGGCCGGCCGGCCCCACGGCGAGTGCGGGTTAGCCCGACCGTTCGTGCCCACTTTCCACCAATACACGCCTGCAAACCAAGGTTTGCGGTAGAAGGCGCTGAAAATCGCCTCGTAGCAGCGGACCTGCGTCTGCGGGGACGCCTCCGTACCGGAATCGTCCCACGGAGCGCGCTGAGCGTTCTTCACGGCAGCAAATCCCGCTTCCAGGAAGACGAGCGGCTTGGCCCAGCGCTTTTGGACCGCCTCAACCCGTTGCACCACCTGGGCAGTGTCCAGGTTGTCGGGCAGCGGGTAGTACTCGCTCAAGCCGATGAAGTCCAGCGCATCCCAGAAGGCGACACCTTCGAATTCCTCGCCCTGTCCCGCACAATAGGTAACCAGTCCTTTATAGGTCCCCCTCGCCTGCGCAATCAGCTTGCGCCACTCCGGGGTGTAGCGGCTGAGCTTGACGAATTCCACACCCACGCACAAGATCTCGGCCCCCGAGCGCTGAGCATACTCGGCGTGGTGCTGGAGAAACCGGGCGTACTCGGCGAACCACTCCGCACGCTCCGCAGGCCGGTCGAACTGGAGATTCCCCGGGAAGCCGTGCGGTACCCATAGTTGCGGCTTCCACATCACCTTCAGGCCCTTCTGATGTGCCAGCGCAACCAGCTTCGCGACGTCTCCGCTTCGCTCCATGCCCATGTCGAAGCGGATGCGCGTCGAGCCTGCTGGTGCGAAACCGTACGGCACCAAAGCGATGGAGTTGACGCCCTTGGCGCGAAACTGATCGAACTGGCGTGCAGCGGATTCCGGATTGCCATACCCGTCGGGTCCTTCCGCAGTGAAACTCAGCCCGCGCTGAAAGAACACGCGGGGGGCAATCGGGGCACCCAACGCAAAGGCTGGCAGCAGGTTGGATGAAAGGAATTGTCTACGCCGCATCGCCGCCATTCGCTTCGAGGGTAGGGCGGAACTCGGGTCTGCGTCCGCCCCGGGGCGGATCAGCGCAACTCTTCCATCAACGAGTCCAGCATTTCGCGCGGCGGTCGCGTCGCCGGCTGCGGCAGCGTGGCGATCGGATCATCCACCGTGTTCAGCAACTCCAGGAAGTTCTCGCTGGTTGCGTCCAAATAGAGCACACCCGTAAGCACCTCCTTGGCGTCTTTTGAGGCCTGAATGGTGGTCAGAGCCTTCAGCCGGTCGGTCGGATCGTAGTCGTGTTCGAGCTTGTGGAGACGCAGGCGCGAACCGTCGTGCATCTCGATGTCCTGCACCTGGCCCTCTTCGATCTCGACTTCAATGTCAGTGAAGTAGGGCACGAAATCGACCGTGTGCAACGGCTCGTCGTGGTCCTTCATGTAGCTGTAGCTCTTGGTCGAGCCCTCGTGATCGTTAAAGGTCACGCAGGGCGAGATCACGTCGATCACCGACAATCCACGGTGGGCGATGGCGGCTTTCAGGAGTGCCAGCAACTGGCGCTTGTCGCCGGAAAACGAACGCGCGACGAACGTGGCTCCGATTTGAATCGCCTCGACGCAGCAATCCACCGGCTGCAAGTCGTTCACGACTCCGCTCTTCGACGTTGCGCCGGAGTCCGATGTCGCCGAGAACTGACCTTTGGTGAGGCCGTAAACGCCATTATTCTCGATGATGTAGATCAGCGGCACGTTGCGCCGCAGCATGTGGATGTACTGCCCGATACCGATCGAGGCCGTGTCGCCGTCGCCAGTGACGACTATCCCAAGTAGCGTTTTGTTGGCCAGCATCGCCCCCGTCGCGACGGAGGGCGAGCGCCCATGCACGCTATTGAAACCGTGCGACATGCTTAGAAAGTAGGCGGGCGACTTGGACGAACACCCGATGCCCGAGAACTTCGCCACGCGCCAGGGCTCGATGCCCATTTCGAAGAAGCATTCCACCAGCCGCTCCGAGACGGCGTTGTGGCCGCAACCGGCGCAAAGCGTGGTCTTGGCGCCCTTGTAATTGAGCACTTCCAGGCCGATGCGGTTGGTCTTCTTGGGGGGCGCTGCAGGTGTGGTGCTCATAGTCCCTCCTGACGAATCACTTCCTCGGTCACGCTGCGGGCATCCAGCGGCAATCCGCTGTAGTGCCGGATACTGCGTAGTTTCGCCGTCAGTCGCGGGTCCAGGTCCAAACGCATCAGGCCCAGCAACTGGGCATCGCGGTTCTGGTCCACCACATACACGCGTTCGTGCTGCTCGATGAACGCCTGCAGTTCGCTTCCAAAAGGATACGCCAGCAGCCGCAGCGAGCCCGTCTCAATACCCGACTCCTCGCGCAGTTGGTCGCGGCTTTCTTCGCAGCCGTAGCGGGATGTCCCGCAGTAGACCAGACCAATCTTTGCGCCTTCCCGCAGGTGGACGATAGGACGCGGCGCAGCCAAGCTGATCGACTCGAATTTGCGCGAGAGCCGATCCATGTTGGCGACGTAATCGTCGGGCTTCTCGGTGTACCCCGCCTTCGCGTTATGGCCGCTGCCGCGCGTGAAGTAGGCCGCTGCGGGATGATTCGTGCCCGGCAGCGTGCGCCAGCCTACCCCATCGCCTTCGAGGTCGGCGTAGCGCATGAACCCACCCAGCCGGTCGAGATCTTCCTTGGCAAGCACTTTGCCGCGCTTTTGAGGCGCCTCGGGATACTCAAAAGCTTCGGCGGTCCAGTTGTTCATGCCTAGATCGAGGTCGGAATTGACGAAGACAGGCGTCTGAAACTCCTCGGCCAGGTCGAAAGCCGTCGTGGCCATGGAGAAACACTCCTCCGGCGACGAAGGGAACAACACCGGGTGGCGTGTGTCGCCATGCGACAGTACGGCGTTCTTGAGGATGTCGCATTGCTGCGTTCGCGTTGGCAATCCGGTGGACGGCCCAACCCGCTGGATGTCCCAGATGACGGCTGGAATCTCCGCGTAGTACGCCAGCCCGACGAACTCGGACATCAGCGAGATGCCCGGCCCCGAGGTCGCCGTCATGGAGCGTGCACCAGCCCAGGAAGCGCCGATCACCATGCCAATAGCCGCCAATTCGTCCTCGGCCTGCACCACCGCATAGGTCGCCTTGCCGGTCTCTTTGTCGATCCGGCAGCGCTTCATGTAGGAGATAAGCGTCTCCACCAGTGACGAAGACGGAGTGATTGGATACCAGGTGACCACCGTGACGCCGGCGAATACGCAGCCCATGGCTGCAGCCGAGTTGCCGTCGATGATGATCTTCCCGCCGTTCTCGTTCATCCTCTGGATGCGGAACGGGTCGCTCTTCACGAGGTTGTTGCGCGCATACTCCTCACCGGCTAGGACAGCGTTCCAGTTCAGCTCCGCCGCCTTCTGTTTACGCGCGCCGAACTGGCGCGTCAGCGCCTTGCGCACCTCGCCCATGTCGAGGCCCAGCAGTTGCGCGAGAACCCCGTCGTAAATCATGTTGCGCACCAGCTTGCGCAGCTTCGCCTCGGGGCAAACCGTCATCACCAGCTTGTCGAACGGCACCGGGTAGAAGTGCAGATCGCTCCTCCGCTCGTTCAGGCGGAGTGGCTCGTCGTACACCACAGCCGAACCCGGCGCGAGTTCATCCACATCCTCGTGCGCCGTCTCGGCGTTCATCGCAACGAGAAAGTCGATCTCTTTCTTGCGCCCGATGTAGCCGCGCTTGCTGGCGCGAATGGTGAACCAGGTAGGGAGCCCGGCGATGTTTGAAGGAAACAGATTCTTGCCCGACACTGGCACGCCCATCTGGAAGATGGTGCGCATCAATACGGTGTTGGCGGTTTGGCTGCCGGATCCATTCACGGTGGCCACTTGTATGCTGAAGTCGTTGGCGCGCTCCGAGGCTAGTCCGCCGCTCTGGGCGACTTCAGTCGAAAACGTTGCTGACATTACGCCCCACTCCTCTGACACGAAGTTGGTATTGATTATAGCTCCCAATGAAGTACGGATTGGGGCGACATTCAGCCAATTCCCCGCCCTCACCCGGAACCGGGGCAGTTCCAGTGGAAAGAACGCACCTGGCGGGAGATCGAGCGGCGTGAGTTGGTCCCTTGCGGCAACCGCGAGCGGCCGGGTGCCTCTCCACCCGCAGCGTTGATACACTGTCGCTGTCATGCGAAAAGCGAATTTGTCTTTGGTTCCCGTGGCGGCGCTTGCGCTGCTGACAGGCTGCGGAAACTCCCCGTCCAAGTTTCCTGCGTTTACGCAGGAGTTCATCGAAACGACGCTGGCGCTGAGCCCCACTGGCGCAACCGCTTCCGGCTATCACAAGCACAAGGGCCTGGGACTCGACGGTCATCTAGACGATTTCAGCGCGGCAGGGATTGAGAAGAACCGCGCCACCTGGAATGATCTGAAATCGAAGCTTGCGAAGTTCGACCGCGATAAGCTCGATGCCGAGTCGAAAGCGGACGCAGAACTGATCGACTCCCAGATTCAACTGGCGCTGCTGGAAGATCAGGAGATCCAGAGCTGGAGGCACAATCCGACGGTATATGTCGAGACCGTCGGCAATGGTCTGTTCGTACCTTACAGCGTCGAGTACGCTCCGGTCGAGACACGCTGGCGGCAGATCATCTCGCGCCTGAACGAGGTCCCGCGACTGCTAGGCGAGGCCGAACTGCAGCTTGTGGACTCTCCGACGCTCTGGAAGAACGTGGCGATTGAGGAGAACGATGGCACCATCGGGATGCTGGAACAGACCTTTCCGGCTCAGGTTCCAGCCGCATTGAGGAGCGAATACGACCCGGCCGCGAAAAACGCCATCTCGGCCATGCGCGCGTTTGACAACTGGCTGAAGACGTCGCTCAAGGACACTGGCGCGGAGAGTTGGCGGCTGGGGAAAGAGAAATACGCCAAGAAATTCGCTCTCGTCATGGGCACCGACATGAAGCCCGAAGAGGCGCTGGCGAAGGCGGAGCTGGCATTGACGGAAACGCGGAAAGAGATGTTCAATCTGGCGATCCCGATGCATCACGAAATGTACCCGAAGCACATCGATCCGGTAGACGTGAACCTGATCATCGGCGAGACGTTCAGGAAGATCAACGAGAAGCACCCCACGCCTGAGGCTTATATGGATGAGGCACGGAAGGCCTTGAACGAGACGCGCGGCTACCTCAAGTCGCATCCGGAGCAACTCGTGAAAGACCCGCCGCGCGACAATCTGCAGGTGATCGAGACGCCCGTGTTCATGCGCGGAAGCTATGCGCTTGGCGGGTTCAATCCCGCGCCGCCAATGGAGCCGCAGCTGGGCGCCTTCTATTGGGTCACACCAATCCCGAAGGAATGGCCGCAGGAGCGTATCGATTCGAAGTTGCGTGAAAACAACATCTACGGACTGCGCGTCCTTACTATCCACGAGGCGATCCCGGGCCACTACATCCAGGCGGAATACGCGTCCACCATCGAGCCGCTGTCGCGACGGATGTTGCGCGCCGTTTACGGCAGCGGGGTGTACGTCGAGGGCTGGGCAGTGTATGCGACGGCAGAGATGATCAAAGCGGGTTACATGGACAACTCGCCCGAGTTGCAGTTGCAGAACCTGAAGTGGGAGTTGCGTGCGATCGCCAACACGATCCTGGACATCAAATACCACACCATGGGCTTGACCGACGACGACGCGATGGCGCTGATGATGGGCAAGACCTTCCAGGAAAAGGAGGAGGCGACGGCCAAGGTTCAACGCGCGAAGCTGGGCTCGTGCCAGTTGCCGACCTACTTCACCGGGTATTCGGAATGGAAACGGCTGCGCTCGCTGGCTGAGCAAAAGCCGGGCTTCAAGGCCGGGGCATTCAACGAGCGGGCGCTGCGCGAAGGAGCGCTCCCGATGAGGACTCTGGGCGTTCTGCTGGGGCTGCAATAGGAGCTGGTGATCGCGCTTCAGCAGAGCTCAAAGTGAGCTTTGCGACGGCGCCACCAGAGGCGCAAAACCGTCGTTAGGATGACCCAGCCGGCACGCAGGCTGGCGCTCAGGTTGCCGGAAACCTTATTGACGCCCGCAACGCGCTTTCTATAAGAAACCGGGACCTCAACAACACGCAGGCCCTCTTCGAGCGCCCGCACCTGCATCTCCACCGTCCAACCGTAATTGCGGTCCCGCAAGTGCAGCCGTTCCAGGGCGTCTCGGCGAATTGCGCGGAAGGCGCACAGATCGGTGTAGCGATGTCCGTACAGCAGGTGGATGAGCCGGGTCGCCAACCAGTTGCCGAATGCCTGGTGCGGCAACAGGGCCCCGTCCTCGGCCAGGCCCAGCACTCTTGAGCCGAGCACCAAGTCGGCTTCGTCGCGTTCAAGTGGGTCGAGCAGCGCCGGCACCTCGGTGGGGTCCTCGCTTAGATCGGCTTGCAGGAACACGAGCGTGTCAATGTCCACGGGCAGCGCGGCCAGCGCAGTGAGGCAGGTCGCGCCATAACCCCGTTCAGGCTCGACGACGACCAATGCCCCGGCCTTGCGGGCAATCTCTGCGGTGCGATCGGTAGAGCCGTTGTCAGCCACGACCACCAGCCGGAAGACGCCCGCGGGAATCGCATGCAGAGTCGCTCCGATCACGGGCTCTTCGTTCAGGGCCGGGATAATCAGCGCCGCAAGTAATTGGCGTGCCTCACTCATACCCTGCTCCGTCCGCGCCCGGGTTCGACCAGTTACCGGAGCGGCGCAAACGGTTGCCAAGTCCAGCGCTTGATCCATCACCTTTGGGCATGTTTCAATCATGGCAGTTGAATGCACTCCAGAACCTGGACCGTCGGCTCGCGCTGGCTGCGCGAATTGGTCGTGGCCCTGATCGTCGCCGCAGCAATCATCCTGTTCGTATACCAACCCGTGAAAGTCGAAGGCAGCAGCATGATGCCCGGACTGGTGGATAGCGAGCGCATCTTCATCAACAAATTCGTCTACCGGCTGGGATTCGGCGGAGTGCAACGCGGCGATACCGTTGTCTTCCTATTCCCGCTGGATCCCCGGCGAAGCTACATCAAACGTGTGATCGGGCTTCCCGGCGACAGCGTGGAGATCAGGACTGGCAGGGTTTGGTTGAACGGCCGCGAACTAGACGAGCCGTATGTGCCCGAAGAATATCGCGATCCCTCGACAATGGCACTTCTCCACATCCCGGCCGGCCATTACTTCGTTATGGGCGATCATCGGAGCGCGTCGAACGACAGCCGGGCTTGGGGGGCACTGCCGGTTCAGGCCATTTATGGCAAGGCCGTGTTCGTCTATTGGCCGCTAGACCGGATAGGGGCTCTGCGATGACAGCAGGAGCCAACGCCGTATTGCACTGGACTCAGGGTGGTTGGTGAATAACCTGCCCCGCGCCGGAATGCCGAAGCCGCGTCAACGCCGTCTGAAACACAGGGAGAGCAGCGAAAACAGGACGCTCAGCAGCAGGCAGGTACCCAGCGGGAAATACACGGTCGCGCTCCTCCCACGCCACACGAAATCCCCTGGCAGGCGGCCAGTTCGAAACGGCAATCGCGGGCCGTAAGTGAGTAGGAGTCCAGCGACTAGCAGCAAACTCCCCAGCATGATCAGCAATTTCCCAGGTGATGCCATCTTCCGATGAATTGATCTTCGCCCTCGAGCCGCATTTTGGCAATCTCAAGAGATGAAGACACGGGCCAAGGGCTTGCTTGCGCTTGCGGCCGTGATCGACGCGTGACCCACTGAAACATAGTTAGGCGCGCACGCTTTATGCACAGCAAAAGCACATTCCTCACCTGGCAACGCATTGAAAACAAACACAATATTTCACCTGCAAAATAGTCACCAATTCGCAAAAATAGTTTGACTCGCCACCGCAAAAGGCGCATTCTGAATTCGGTTCCAAGAGGTTCACGGAATCAGCGAGCCGGACGGAGCGGTGCAGATCCTGGAACGATGATCCGCAAACGGGTTTTAACCAAGCCGTAGGTGGGGAGCGAAGGGAAAACGGCCGTGACCGTCGGGTAAGTTACCAGGACGCTCGACTGGCTGAGCGCTTTGATCCAAAGGGGCGAAAACCCTGATGGGGAGCGGTGGTCAAATCGGATGCGGCTTGGGACGGCAGGAGCGCACGGAGCAACGGGTTCTCTCCGTTGATCTCCCGGAAGCGGAAACGCCGAGGGGAGGGAGGATAGAACGGACCGGGCCAAGAGAGTTCATGCCGGGGAAGCGAAGATTCAGGGCGGGATCTATGAGCCCCCTGAGGCAGTCCGGTGACGGGCGTGGTCTCCGGGGAGGAGTGAAAGCCCGAATCGGGTTTCCAGCTTCGCGAGGTCAGGAGACCGTCGCAAGCGTGGAGCATTGAGCCGTAGCGTGCAAATCGCGCTGCGGGGAGCAAAACGCAAATGCGGCGTCGAGACCGTAGCGCCACGCTCAGGCCGAGCATGCCGGCTGGAGAGCAAGCTGTGAACGAGGGTCACTTGGAACCATTTTTCGTTTAAGGCGCGATCCGCGAAAGCGGGCCGCGCCTTTTGCATGTCGTTGGAAGGGAGTTGCGTCCCCGGTACGAATGCGATGGGGGCGCGGAGTTAGGCCTTTGCGTCTGCGGTGTACTGCTCTTCGTCGGTGCCGGCGCGCTCGGCGGGGCGCACATACTTTTCCTTGCGAGGCCGCAAGCTCACAAAGTTGCAGCGGCAGACTTCACAGCGCCAGCGGTTTGCCCCCACGAGCAGTTGCAGTTGCATCCAGGAGTTTGCCCGGTAGTGCTTCGGATCCCATGTGGAAAGATCCTGCCTCAGGCAGCGTGGGCAGTGTGCGTAGCGAACGGCGCCTGGACCACCGCCCGCAACTTCAAACCGCGCAGAACAGTCGTCGCATCGCGCTGGGAACTCGCCGAACAACATTCGTAAATACCCAGCGAGCGAACGCACTCGCCGGACGCGAACGTGCGTGGAGTTGCAGATGGGGCAGTGGTGACGGTGTGTCATGTGCTTGAGCTATTGGACAGGCCGAAACGACTATTCATTAGGATACCAGTACTTTTGATGCGTTAGTACTAAGCCGGGTCATCATTAGCCTACCCTGACTCGCCCACCCGCGCACGCCGGACAGCCTGCGCGACGTACGCGCTTTCCCACTCGGTGAAGGCCTTCTCCAAGGCAGGGCGCACGCGCTCTTCGCTGCGTATGGACAACCCCTCAACCTCCCGCACGCCAAGCAGATCGCGAGTCGAAGAAGTGATGAAAAGCCCGTCGGCGGATTCCAGATCATCCAGCGTGATCCGCTGTTCGACCACCTCGATATTCGGGGCGTGAATGACCTCCAGGAGCAATTCCCGAGTCACGCCTGGCAGGCAACCCGAAGTGAGGGGTGGAGTCGCGACGCGATTGCCAAAGACCGCGAAGACGTTCGCTGAAGTGCATTCACTCACCTCGCCCCGCTCGTCGAGCAACAGGACTTCGTCGAGCCCGCGATGGTGCGCTTCTTCGTACCACACGAGATTCGAGGCCCAGGACATCACCTTCGTGCCGGCAAAAGGGCTGGCGGAGAATCGGCCGTTCGCCACAATGCCGAGCCGGGCTTCCTCTCCCCAGGTGTTACGGTCAGCCGTGAAGGCAACCAAGTCAACATCCAGCTTCTGGTTGGGATCCGCCCACATGCCGCCCTGATTGCGGACGGCCGCGACACGCAGCGTAGCATTATATGCCTGATTGGCTGAAACAAGCGACAACAAGGCCGACTCCAATTCCGCAGGCGTCCACGGAAATGGCACACGCATGAGGTCCGAATCGCGGCGCATCCTGGCCCAATGACGGTCAAAGGCGAACAGCACGCCGTTGACGACTTTGATGGTCGAAAACACGCCCCACCCATTCATCACCCCGACCTGACCAGGCGAGAACGCTGTTTCGGCTAAGGGCTGGATATGGCCGTTATGGAGGAGCAGCGAATGGATCACCCCTCTATCTTATCGCTGCTGCATGCGCTCTTCTTCAGATTTGCAGATCCGAATTGCTGGCCATGAATTGCGGCTATCTGGCGCTTTGCTTCCAGGTCGGGAAGCAAGAGGGACGAGCCGCAGCCGAGCGTTCGACCAGATCGGCTACCAGCCTTCGCCGAACGTAGAGTTGCTCGACTAACCGCTCAACAGCCTCGTCGTCGCCGCCCGGCAGCCACTGCCGGGGCAGATCGCGCAGGATGCCGTCAAACAGCTCGGCTGGTGCTTCCCGGACGCGCGTCAGCCAGGGTTCGAAATCGTCCAGGCGGCGCACGCCCAGGTACACCATCGATCGAAAATAGAAACCCTGCATGGCGCTGTCGCCGAACTCCCAGTGGGGTCCGTCGAAGGCATAGCCATGGTCGATCATCAGCGCAACAAAGCCCTTAGCCAGAGGCGACATATCGTGAGTGGCCATGTCGGAGCTGTCCATCCACTCCTTGATCCGCTGCCGGACGAAGATCGCCTGGCGGGAGTCAGAATTCGCAGTCCATTTGTCGAATACGAAGACACCGAGGAAGTGCCGCAGGTTATGGACCTGGGCCAGTAGGCTGTCGGGCAGGTAATCGTATACCGCATCCCGGTCTGGATTGCCAGGAAAACGGGAGCCGAAGTGCCAGCCGGCCGATACCGGCAGATCTTTCGCAGCAAGGCGGATCCTGACCTCAGGTTCTCTGGAGAGGAACGCCGCGTCCAGTTCGACAATCGCGACTCTTGGAGCGGCGATGCGAAGGTACTCCAGCAGACGGGCGGCAATCCACTCGTTCACGAGGATCCGTACGTGCTGCGGGTTCTCTAGGAATTTCGTGACGTAGTAGTGGCCATCCCCCCCGGCGAGCAGGTGGGCTTGCGCGCCGCCGCGCATGTGCCGAAGAAACCGTGTTGCGTGGACCGGCATATGCGGCTGCGCTAATCTGGTTGATGCCTAGGCAAGGAGCCGCTCCGAGCTAGCGCAAACCCTACGCCCAGGAGTCGCATATTCCGATGGAAGAACAAGAGAAAAAGACGGCCGCCACGACAGGCGATGAGGTTGCTCTCGAATTAATGAAATTCATTGCGACTTCCACAGGATACGGCAAAGGCGTCCAGCAAGTTGGCTTCTCCGGCAAAGGCACACGCAGCCCAGAGGAACAGGCTGATGCGTTACTCGACCTGTTCAGGAAGTGCCGCGCGGTCGTGAGGGAGAACGGCGAAGCATAGATGAAGTCGGATTTCGGCGGGTGCCCACGTTGACACATCCGCCTGGATTCATGATTACGATATCCAGCAGCCTCACTGGCGGCCCTTAGAATGCATCTACAGAAGCTGGGCTGAAAAGAACGGGCGCCCTAGTGGGCGCCCCATTGAACATCAACCGAATTGATTGTGAGCCCGGTTCACGCCCGAGAGCGCCCCGGATCTCTCTCAGATTGCTACTTCTTCTTTGCGGCGACCTTTTTGGCCGCTACTTTCTTGGCGGGCGCGGCAGCCTTCTTTGCAG
The DNA here is from genome assembly GCA_903909435.1 of uncultured Acidobacteriia bacterium. Classification (GTDB taxonomy): domain Bacteria; phylum Acidobacteriota; class Terriglobia; order Bryobacterales; family Bryobacteraceae; genus CAIVVT01. The sequence continues at coordinate 51,651 of CAIVVT010000166.1, forward strand.
GCGCAGCGGCTTTCTTCGGGGCAGCGGCTTTCTTCAGGGCGACCTTCACAGCCTTCTTAGCCACGGCCTTCTTGACCGCTTTCTTTACAACGACCGCCTTCTTGGTGGCCGCCGTTTTCGGCGCAGCTTTCTTTGTTGCAGCTTTCACGGGTTTCTTTGTTACCTTTCGGACGACGGATTTTACCGCCTTCTTTGCAGCCGGCTTAGCGACCGGCTTACCTGCCTTGCGAGCAGGAACTCGTACGGAAGTTTTTGCCGCGACTTTCTTCGCGGCTTTCTTAGCAGCCTTCTTGGCCTGCTTCTTAACTTGCTTTTTAGAGGGTTCGGGCACTGCGACCCGCTGCTTCGATTTTGCCGCTTTCGGCGCTGGCTTTGCGGCCGACCTGGATGCGCGAGGCGCACGCGCGGCAGACCTGACCGCACTCGCTTGAACAGCGGGCGGTGCGGCTGCAGGGGCAGGTTCAGAGACCTCAATCACATCGACGGTAAAGCTCGCGGCAATGATCGCAGGGGCCTGTGCCTCTACTTCCGATTCGCTTTCGAAATCGTCATCCACATCGCTGACTCCGTCGTCTTTGACCACGGAATCGAAATCGCCTTCGCCCTCATCGGAGGAATCGAATGCACTCATCTCCCAAAACGTCATGAACGCAGCCTCCTTTTCCAGGATTAAAACAAAAATACCATGTATTGTATGTGGTTACAAGGCTATACATTTAGCCCTTTGAGCCCTGGTCTCAACGATAAGACGGCTATTCCTCGGCAGAGGACCGGCTACCTATTGGCAGTCCGGTGAGATTTGGGGTGAGCAGCTACGGCGACTTGCAGACCGCGCGAGGCACCCTGAGCGCGCTGAGCGGATTTCACTGCGACATGCGCAACCGGCTGCCCGCGAGTGCCTGACGACCTGCGCGACCCAGTTGAGCGCGCTGTCTTGCGAACGGGATCGGGCTTGGGCGCCGCTGGGATCAGGACCAGTTCACCATCGCGCGGTTGCTCAAACCAGAGTGCATTCAAGGAGGGGTTAGCCTCCAGAATCGATGTGGGTTGAACCCCAAATCGGCGTGCGATCAAGGGAAGATTATCGTTGGGGCCAACTCGATGCAGCCTCCAGGAATCGCGCTTCGAATCAGGAACCGCTTCCAACGCATTGAGCACCGAGGCGCCTGTCCCTTTGGGGACACGCACGTCCGCGCCCGAAGGTGCGGCACTCTTGAGGATGGACGGGTTCAAGTCGCGCAGATCCGATACAGGAGCGTCAGCCGCGTCCGCCAAAAGCATTAGGCTGGTGGGGGCGGTCAAATGCACCGAATCAAAGGAGAACTCAGGATCCTGGTCAATAGCCGGCAAGCCATAGGCTGATGGGTCCTTGGCGATAATTGCCATTGCCAGGATGGCCGGAACATAGTTTTTCGTCTCTTTGGGCAGTGCGTTTCGGCGGCAAAGTTCCCAGAAATCCGCATATCCGGTGCGTTGCACCGCTCGTTCCGGGCAAAGCGGACCGCAGTTATACCCCGCCATAGCAAGATACCAGTCGCCCGTCTTTCGATAGAGATCATGCAGATGCCGTGCCGCAGCCCTTGTCGCACGCTCCGGATCGAGGCGATCGTCCTTTTCAGCGCTCGACTCCAACCCGTAGACACTGCCGGTTTGCCTGATAAACTGCCACATTCCGGCGGCGGACTTGCGCGACAGAGCACGCGGCATGAATCCGGACTCAGCCTGCGCCAAGTGAATTAACTCGACGGGCAATCCCTCTTCCCTGAAGACCCGCTCGATCATGGGCCTGTACCGCCCGGCCCGTTTCCAGCCGTACATGAAGACTCTCTGCCCACGCGGACTGCTGAAGTAATTGATGTAGGAGAGGACAGAGTCGTTGACTACAAGCGGCAATTCAGAAGAGGAGGCACGAACGCTCTCCATTACCCTGTCCTTCAACAGTGGATCGACCGGGAAGGTCATATCCAGAATCCCGTTCAGCGGTGATTGCGTGAACATCAACCCCTCGGGCGACTCACCCGCGCCGAGGCTCTCGAGATCGTACTTGTGGATCTCTCGGATGAACTCTTCAGCGCGACGCTCCAGCGCCGCTCGGTCTGGCAGGTTGTCGGGCAGGTCCATCAGTGCTTCGACGGCTAGGTCGAACTCATGGCGGGCCTCGCTCGCCTTCTGACTCGCCAGAAAATCCTTGCCCGACTGGAAATGCTGATCACATTCGATCAACGCGCGTTGGACGCGCGAGTGCGATGCGGAATTATCTTCGGCCAGAACATCGTTGAGCAGTTTGCCGTGGGCTGGACGGGGCGGAGTGCGGGGACCGGTTCCTTCAGCGGCGTCATCCGCCAGCTCGTGTTTAGCCGCAGCCGAAGCGGTCGGTTGATCGGCCGGCGCTCCCGCAAAGGGCAAGACCGGCACTGGAAGCAGCAGACAGGAGAGCGCGAGGAATTTGATGTTTACTGGCAAAGCCATGTCGTAATACGAATGAAGCTATGATTACACGGCCGCGAACTTTAGACTCTATCCGAATTCGCATACGTGGTCAACCCTGCATGCCCCCAGATACACCTGCAATCAGCTTGAGATTCAGCAATTTGCAGCCTGAGAAAAAGACGATGGCGTCGATTGAGTCGAACTCAGACCGAATGCGGGTCTCGTCCGGCACATCACGCACTGTCCCACAATTCAGTTCAGGTGGTGGGCGGAGACAGGTATTCGCTTCATACAGGTTCCGCAAAGGCTGGCGCGGGGGGTGCGCAGTGGTTTGTGGCAGAAGGAACATGGAGGGCCGTAGAGTGCCAGTCGGTGATGGTACAGCACCGTGAACTTCGATTCATGCTCACCCGTGATTTGCCGGTATGCCTCCAGCGCCTGCGTCTGACGGTCGCTGAAGGGCACACCAGACTCGGCGGCGAGAAACGACATCACGAACTGGTACTCCTCCTCCGATAGCATCGGAGCCTCCCGACGGCAACGCCAGCAATACTGCACTCGCATTTCGCCACCCGCCGCAATCCTATTGAATGTCCAGTCGGAGATCAAGCGAACTGGCCTGCATTTGTGAGAGCCGCTGAAAAAAGAGCCCGGAACCGCACGATGCGGCTCCAGGCTGGTTTCAATACGAGGTCTAAGGCCGGGCGCTATTCCTCTTCTTCTTCTTCGCCCGTCATCAGGGCCTTAGCGGCCGCGATGATCTTCTCAGACTGCAGCGCCGGAACGAAATCATAGTGGCTGAATTCCATAGAGAAGGAAGCGCGCCCTTGCGTCATGGAGGTCAGGTCATTCTGGTAAGTGAGCATTTCAGACATCGGCACCAGGGCGCGAACAATCTGCGTGCCACCCTTGGAGTCCATTCCGCTGATGCGACCGCGACGACCGTTCATGTCGCCCATCAGATCGCCCGCGTACTCCACGGGTCCCACGACCTCCACCTTCATGATGGGTTCAAGCAGCGTCGCCCTGGCTTCTTCCATGGCAAGTTTGAAGGCCTTGCGAGCAGCCATCTTGAAGGACATTTCCGACGAGTCCACGTCGTGGTATTGCCCGTCGTAGAGCGTGACCTTGAAGTCGACCATGGGGTAGCCGGCCAGGTAGCCCCGCGCTGCGGCCTCGACGAAGCCTTTTTCAACCGCGGGGATGAAATTCTTTGGAACGGCACCGCCAAACACGGCATTCACGAACTTGAATCCCTCGCCGCGCTCCAGCGGGTCCACCTTGACCTTGATGTCGCCGAACTGCCCGTGCCCCCCTGTCTGCTTCTTGTGCCGCCCGTGCACGTCGGCATGTCCTCGGACCGTTTCGCGATATGGGATTTTCGGTGCCCTCAGTTCAACGTCCACGTTGTAACGCTTCTTCAAACGGCTGACGACGATTTCAACGTGCTGCCCGCCGCTTCCGGCTAGCAGGAAGTCCTTGGTCTGAGGGTCACGGTAGAAGCGTAAGCCCGGATCTTCTTCAAGAATCCGCTGCAGCGCATTGCCCATGCGGTCTTCGTCGTTGCGGCTCTTGGCACCGATCGCGTAGGCGATCGACGGCTCCTGGGTACCCACTCTCGGAAATGAAATGGTGTCACCCTTTTCACACAGGGTGTCGCCGGTTAGGACGTCCTTCAATTTGGCAACGATTCCGATGTCACCCGCATGCAATTCGTTCACTGGCAGTTGCTGCTTGCCCTGCGGGACGCTGAGATGAGCCAGTCGCTCCACGCTGCCAGAGCGGATGGAGATCAGCGAAGCGTCATTCTTCAGAACGCCTGAACAGACCTTGAAGAACGAAAGGCGCCCGGCGAAAGGATCGGCGATAGTCTTGAAAACATAAGCCGTCACGTGCTCTTTGTCGGTGATCGGCCGCTCCACCACTTCATCGCCTGTCATCGCTTTTAGGGCGGGGTGCTCGGTGGGATTCGGGGCAAACTCAAGCAGGAAGTCCATCACCAGATCCGTGCCGATGTTGCGGAGCGCAGAGCCGCATAGGATAGGGAAGAGTTTGTCGGCTTTCAGCAACTCATGCAACCCGAGATAGATCTTCTCGGCGGGTAGCGTGCCGGTATCGAAGAACTCCTCCATCAGGTCGTCACGGCCCTCGGCGATGCTCTCGATCAGTGATTCGTGCAATGCCTTGGCGCTGTCGGCGAGGTCGTCCGGAATAGGAATCTCGCGACCCTTGCCATCGCCATCGGGCGTATATGTGTACGCCTTCATGTGGACGATGTCCACCACGCCCTTGAATTCCTTCTCAGACCCGATTGGGATAGCGACAGGAACCGCATGCCGTCCAAAAAACTCCTGGATACTGGCAACACACCTGTCAAAATCGCTGCGCTCGCGGTCCAGTTTGTTTACGAAGAAAGCTCTCGGAAGATTGAACTCCTCGGCAAATTGCCAGACCCGCTCTGTCTGGACTTCGACGCCGGCGATACCGTCGATCATCACCAATACTGCATCTGCCGCCGCCATCGCCATCTTCGTGTCGTACATGAAGAGGTTGAAACCGGGCGTATCCAGCAGATTCAACTTCATCTTCTTCCACTCGGCTGCGGCCAGAGCGGTGGAGATGGTGATCTTGCGGGTGATCTCCTCATCGTCATAGTCTGTGGTGGTGTTGCCCTCGTCCACCCGGGTCAGGCGGTTGGTCACGCCGGTGGCATAGAGCATGCCTGCCGCCATCGACGTTTTACCGCTATTCCCGTGGCCAACGAGGGCCACGTTTCGGACTTCGGTGCTTTCGTAAACCTTCACGTGTTTCGCTCCCCAGAATCATCTCGGACGCTTGGAAATCGGACTGAGAAGTCCGCCAAAACATAGAGACTATCACAACGCGATTACAGCCTGAACCTGCCACGGCCAGGCTGGAATCCTCGCCTTGGCCCTACGGTTTCTTCTTCGTACTGTCGCGTGTGTACGATCAACCGCCCGGCTCTTCGGCCCTTGAAGCGCCTCGATCAACTAGGTCGAGATGCGGATCGAGTCGCACCGGCACGCAATCCTTCAACTTCCCGACAATCCAGCCGATAAGTCCAACTGGCAACGTCCGCTGAGCGCATATAGCGCTCCTGCCGAACCAGGGAGATAGCCTTAAGTGCTGCCCGCTTCTCACAACCAACCGGCTACGACAGCGCAGGCATTCGCTGGCCTTGTGCCGGCGGATCCCTGCGAGAATGGCGAAGTGGTTGACGAGCACATGGACCTCGCGGCGATGGAGCGGGCTCTGGCCGGAGTCTTAGACCTGCCCCGACTGACCAACTTGACGCCCGAGGAGACGCTTCAGTGGCTGGCAGAGCGAAACCCGAGAATGTTCCTGGCTGCCGGGATCAAGCGGCTTGAACGGGCAGGAGAATCTCCGGGTTATCGAAAGCGGAGTTTGCGCGTTCTGGAAATCCCGGCGTTTCTGGTCGAACTGGTTCGTTCGGAACGCTTCGACAATCAGGGACTCATCGAATTTTGCGCGATGTACGTCCGCGAAGATCCGCTGCTCGATGTCAAACTCGCTCGTCTTATGCCGGGCCGGCAAGTGGATACCTACCAGTTGGGACCGGCTATAGTCCTCCGGATCTTGGAGGTCCTGGACCTCATTTCACCGGGGCCGCGACTGCTGATGATCATTGGCCACCTCACGCACTATAAAGACCACCACGTGGCATCCAAGGCGGCCCTGCTCGTGGGCAGACGCTTGCAAAGTCACGAGTGGATCGAGCGTCACCTCGCGTCGGCTGACGCGCGGATTCGCGCAAATGTCGTCGAAGCGCTCTGGGGGCGAAAATCGGGCCTGGCGTCACGCACCATTCGCAGGTGCCTGCATGACGAGAATAACCGTGTCCAGGGCAACGCCATAGTCGGGTTGAATCTGCTGAGCGATCAACACGCTAACTGGCGCATACGCCATTTGGCCAAGGATGTCCGCCCGACCTATCGTCAAACTGCTGCGTGGGTGATCGGCAAGCTCGGAGACCGCGAATTTGTGCCGGTTCTGGAAGAGCTGCTGCTTGACGTTACTCAAGCGGTACGGCGGACGGCGGAGACCGCCATGCAACGATTCCCTCAGCCCACGCCGTCCCCGGTAATCGCGGAGTACAACCGCAATATCTCGCTCGGGGCGGTACCCGTCGATCCGCAGGCAGCCGATTCTCCGAAGGATGGCGCGGTTGAGGCTCCTGTGCTTGGTGGCCAGCGCACACCGGGCTCACGGCCAAAGCCAGCCGCGGAAGCGGAGCAAAACCCTGCCCCGACCCCAGAACAGAGCATAGGTGATCCGGCATTCACTCTGAGGTTTGACGGCCGCTACGTCACTGGCGGCTGATAATCGCGGGGCGGACTCAGTCGTTCATTTGAGCTTCAACGTCGACCGGCGGAGCCTCGATGTACAGGATTCGACGGCAATTCTCGCAGGCCAAAACATCGGGCCCGAGCTTCAAGTCAGCCATGTACTGTGGACGAATCATCATGTTGCAACTGCCACAACTGCTATCGACTACCTTCGCCACAACCTTGCCGTCGGGCATCCGCTTGTGGAGTCGCTCGTAGGTCGCTAGCAAGGGCTTCGTGATCGATGCGGCGATACTGGCCCGTTCAGCCAGAAATCGAGCAAGGTCCGTCTTGTCGCGGGCGGTCTGAGCCGCCACTTCCTTCTTCCGGGCCTCGACGACACGCTTCTCTTCCGCCAGCGACACCTCGGCCGCACGGACGTTTTGGGCCAGGGCTTCGGCCGCTTCCATCAGTTGCAGCCCTTGGTCGTCGCACTTGCGGATGGCGGCCTCGCAGAAATCGATCTCTTTCTGGAAAGCCCGGTATTGCTCGTTGGTCTTCGCCCCGAGCATCTGGTCCTTCAGTTTGGAAATCTTCTGCTGTTGGTCTTTGCCCTCACCCTCCAATTTCTTCCGGTCGAGTTGGTTGGCAGCGAGCGCGGCCTTATCGACCTCCAACTTCTTTAGATGGCTGCCTAGGGCCTTCTCGATTTCTGCGATGTGTTTGGGAAGTGAGGCGATTTCTCCTCGGAGGTCGGAGATGGTCCGGTCCACTTCCTGCAGATGCAGGGCCTTTCCCACGTCAGGGTGCATTACACCCCAAGTTTAGCAGCCAAGGCGGGGAACCGACGCAGAATCGGTTCTCCCAGGGCGCGAGTAGCCATCGTCAACTCTTCCACCCGCAACAGCCGGCATAGCGTATAGATGACCGCCGCGCCGGCGGGAACGCCGATGCCTATGTCGCACAGCCGCGCCACGCCGACCCGGGCAAACACGGCGTGGAACCCTCTGCTGAGCGCCCAAATGGTAACGCCCATCACCACCGAGGCAACGCTGACCTTCCAGACGACCCCCCGCAACCTTCGTCCATACACTCCGCCGATTCGGCCGTGCATCAACAAGTACAGCGCCAGAAAAGCGAGGTTCGCTACAAATGCAGTCGCAAGCGCCAATCCCGTCTGGCCCATGCCCCAATGGAACGCGAACAGCCAGCACAATCCCACATTGACGGCGATGGAGGCCAGGCTAGTGTACATCGGCGTGCGGGCATCCCCCAACGCGTAAAACGCCGGTCCAAGGATCTTGATCGCCGAATAGCCCGCGAGCCCGAGGGCATAGCAGCTCAGGGCGAGTGTCGTCTGGCTGGTGTCGTAAGCTTTGAAATTCGCACCTTCGTAAATCAGCCCGATCATGGAACGGCCCAACAGGATCAGCCCGACCGACGACGGAACAGTGAGCAGGAACGTCAATCCCAGGCTTCTGGCCAGCGTCTCGCGGAATTCGAAGGTATCACCAGAAGCTGCGCTCCTCCCGATTGCAGGCAGCGTCGCTGTAGCGATCGCTACGCCAAACAAGCCGAGTGGTAATTGCATAAATCGGAACGCGTATCCCAACCAGGCCACTGGTCCATCCAGCCCACGCACGGGGTCGTGGATGGTCGTCGCCAGGATCGTTGTAACCACCACGTTGATTTGGATCGACGCGTTACCGACAATTCCCGGCACCATCAGCGCCATAATGCGGCGTAGCCCTTCGTGTTGAAAGTCGAAGGCGAATCTGAAGCGAATGCCGTCCCGCCACAAACTGGGAAGCTGCCAGGCGAGTTGGAGCGCGCCCCCGAACACGACGCCGATCGCCATGCCATTAATCGGCGACAGCCCAATCCGTGGCCCCAGCCAGAAGCCCAGGATGACGCCACTCACCACGCTGCCCACGTTGAACATCGTCGAAGAGAAGGCCGGAACCGCAAACTGGTTCAACGCGTTGAGGATCCCCATCGCTTGTGCCGCCAGTGCAACAAGTAGTAGAAACGGGAACATAATCTGCGTGAGTTGGACGGCCTGTGCGTATTTCTCGGGTGCTGCGTGGAACCAACCGCTGGTTAGAATCCTGACGAGCCACGGGCTAAACACCACGCCCAGTGCGCACAATCCGCCGATCCCGAGAATCATGGCGGTGGCTACGAGATTGGCCAGATGTGCCGCTTCTTTCCTGTCCTTGTTTTGAAGGTATTCGACGAACACCGGAACAAACGCTGCCGAGAGCGCACCCTCGGCAAACAGGTCTCGGGCCAGATTCGGAATGCGGAAGCCGATCAGAAACGCGTCGTAGGCGGAACTGGCGCCAAACAGGCGCGCCATGGCGCCTTCGCGCACAAGGCCGCTGACACGTGACGTGAACACGGCGGCGCTTGCCACGCCGGCGCTTCGGAAGACGTCCTCGGACTGCGACTGAGGCGAGTAAGAAGACACTGTTTTTTGCGTTGCCAGGCTCACTCGGGTACAGAGCCTGCTTGACTATATTTTTCGAGAAAACCTGCCACGGTTCGAATACCCAGATAGAAATTATCGACTTTGAACTTCTCATTTGGCGAGTGGAGACCGTCGTCGGGAAGGCCGAGCCCCAGCAGGATCGTCGGAATGCCCAGATGCCGCGCAAAATCGCCGACGATCGGGATGGATCCCCCGCTGCGCGTAAAAACGGTCTCCCGGCCCAAAACCTCCTTGAACGCTTCTGCCGCCAGGCGGATCGCCGGATGCTCGGGACTCACCACGCAAGCCGGTGCGGCGCTGAGCTTCTTCACCTGCATCTTCAAGCCATTGGGCGTGTTGGCGGAGACGAACTCCTCCCAGGCGGCGAGGATCTTCGCCGGGTCCTGCGACGGCACGAGCCGGAAGCTCACTTTAGCTGTTGCATTTGCCGGGATGACGGTTTTCGCGCCAACACCGGTGAATCCGCCGGCGATGCCGTGCACTTCCAACGTCGGCCTGGACCAGGTCCTCTCAAAGACGCTGCGGTCGCTCTCGCCTGTCAGGCAGGTAGAGCCGACTTCGTCATTCAGGTAGGTGGCTGCATCAAAGGGCAAGGCCTGCCAACTCGCGATCTCAGCCAGAGCAGGTTCCTCTACGTCGTCGTAGAATCCCGGTATCTGAATCAACCCTGCCGCGTTTTTCGCTTTTGCGAGTAACTCGATCAGTCCGAAGAGTGGGTTTGGGGCGGCCCCGCCGTACAGCCCGGAATGCAAATCCTGCCGCGGGCCCTGGCACTCCAACTCCGTGTACATCAGCCCACGCAGTCCAATGCACAGCGTGGGTATGCCCTCGGCGTACATCGCCGTGTCGGAAACTAATGCGACATCGGCTTTTAGCTTGGCGGGGTTCTCCGCAACAAATCGGGCAATTGACTGACCGCCAATCTCCTCTTCCCCTTCGACGATGAACTTCACGTTCAAAGGCAGCGTGCCGTGCACCGCGATCAAGGACTCCAGTGCCTTGAAGTGCATGTACATTTGGCCCTTGTCGTCTACCGCACCGCGGGCATACAAATTGCCGTTCCGGACCGTCGGTTCGAACGGCGGGGTGTGCCATAGCTCGACCGGGTCGGGCGGCTGGACATCGTAATGCCCGTAACACAGTACCGTCGGTTTGCCCGGAGCTCTTAACCAGTCCGCGTAGACCAACGGGTGCTTCCCGGTTGGGATGATCTCGATATTCTCGAGGCCAGCGGTCGCCATGCTTTTCGCTACGAATCGCGCAGCTTCTTCAATATCCTCAACGTGCTCTGGCAGAGTCGAAATGCTGGGGATCCGGATGAAGTCCTTCAGCTCATCTAGGAATCGCTCTTCGTTTTGCTTGACGAAGCTGTCTATTGCTTGAGACACAAGAACCTCAATTCAGAACTTCCACACTGGAAGATCCTCCAATTATACGGTTCGTCCTGTCCACTGGCAGTCCGACTTGCGCTTGCCTTCGCGCACACGAAGGAAGCAGCATCCAAGGGTGGATGCGGGCCAGATTGACGGGCGAGACGTCGAACTTCCCCGCCTGCCGGCTCGGACCAAAGCTCAGTTGGAATTGCAATAGGGCACACGCAACAAGGCTCGGTCCACGGGCGTCGATCAGCTATCGGCTAACGGTCAGTTCCCTGCCCGAACCGGCCTCTGGTTGGGCGGGCGGCCGGCTCCAGTTGTTCAGCGCTAAAACTGGACACCCGTTCAGCGAGCGCGGCCAGATCGCAACTGGCCGAAACATTCGAGAGCAGCTTTATCGAATTGAAGCGGTAACGGTCGCGCCGTTCTCGGTCGAGAAGGTGCATGACATACCAGACTAGTCCCACTATGAAGAGAAACTGCGAAAGGATGAGGAACACATAACCAACGCTGTTCGGGATCATTGCGGTTTCTTCGACTCCATTTCCGATACGGTCCATTCGACCCTCAGGCACAACTCTGGTCAGCGAGTCCGCCTTTTGCTTCTTTGCGCTCGGCTAGTCGCGCTTAAGGCCGGGGTGGTCGATTTCCTTGGGCCTATTTCCTATATCGGTGTTCCATTCGATTCCTTTAGGCCTTGTGCTTTAGGATCAAGCTGGAACCGCTTCCCTTTCGTTGATCCGCCGCAAACCAGCCCGTCCACTCTTATCCGCCGGAGCGCGAAGCCGAACCGTCAATCGTAGTAGCATGGCTTTTCGCGGATCTCCAGGTGTAGGGCTGACGGAGAGGACTCAAATCAGCATGGGCTCGGAATCATCAATCGGTGGCGGCAGGGTGGTCTCACTGGACATCCTGCGGGGTTTGACCATGCTGGTCATGATCTTTGTCAACGACTTAGCGGAGATCCACGGATTGCCCTGGTGGACTTACCACATGCCGCCTGGCGTCAACGGCATGACTTACGTAGATGTGGTGTTTCCGTGTTTCCTTTTCATCCTCGGCATGGCGATTCCGTTGGCGGTGCGCAAGCGTCTGGAGGCGGGCGATTCGATGCCCCGGCTATGGTGGCACATCCTGCTGCGCACTTTCGCCCTCGTAGTTCTCGGACTGGTGCTCGCCAACGTCAGCAAAGTCGACCGGGTGCTGACCGGAATGCCGCCCGGTGCGTGGGGCTCTTTCGCGCTGCTCGGCGCGATTCTGCTGTGGAACGTCTATCCGAAATCACCAGACCGCAAGCTGATCTACAGTGTTTTGAAATACGCCGGATTGCTCTTGCTGGTAATCATGTTGGCCCTGTTCCGCAGGACCACAAAAGACGGTCATGCCGCCTGGCTCGACTTCGGGTATTGGGAGATCCTGGGCCTGATTGCCAGGGCCTACCTGGCGGCCTGCCTGCTCTATATCCCGCTGCGGCGGAAGCCCTGGGCTCCGATCCTCCTGCTGTTGGGATTGACTGCCCTGAGCATCGCTTCCCGCCTCGGTTGGACGGGATTCCTGCATCGCATTCCCTACGCGCTCTGGCCCTTCGATTCGGGCGAGTTGCCTTCGATTGCTATGGCCGGCATCGTAGCTTCCACCATCTTCCTCGACTCGAGTCTAGCCAAAACCTTTAAGGCCAAAGCATTATGGGCTCTCGGGTTCGCTGCAACTCTTTTAATTGCCGGCTGGATTCTGTTGCCGCTCGGCCTCCAGAAGAATGCGGCCACGCCCTCTTGGTGCCTGTTCAGCTCGGGCATCGGCGTCCTGTTGTTCCTGGCCCTTTACTGGCTGGCAGACGTACGTCGCGTGACGGGCTGGGGGGCGATCCTTAATCCTGCCGGCTCAAACACATTGCTCACTTACCTTCTGCCAGACCTCTTCTACTTCATCGCCAGTCTGTTTGTTTTCACCCTGCCATGGGGCAGCGGCGGGCTGGGTGCGGTCCGATCCGCCATCTTCACGCTCGCCATCCTGAGCCTCTCAGGTCTTTTGACGCGGCTCCGGGTCCGCCTGCAGTTGTAGCCTGTGGCCTATGATCGGGGCTTCGATTCGCTCCGCGGTTGCACCAACCAGAGATTCAGCATC
>CAIVVT010000167.1 GCA_903909435.1 uncultured Acidobacteriia bacterium
CTGATGGCGGCTTGTTCAACGATGCTACGCCAATGCGCCCGCCGCTCCAGCATCGCCGCTTTGCGGGGAGATGGATTCATCACACCAGTGTGCCCGTCAAACCAACCCCTCACCAGATGGGTTCACAGGACGCGTACGCTTCACCTGTGACTTCTGCGCACCATAAATCGAGGCGCCGTTCTTCTGCATCCACTTGCCCACAGAGGTGAGAATCCGCACGCTGGGCTCGGGAATCGATCCGTCGGGCTTGGGGCCAATGTTGAGCAGGTGGTTCCCGCCGCCCTGGCAGCACTGCACGAGGTTGCGAACAATTCTTTGCGGCGACTTCCAATTATCATCGGCAGCGGTGAAACCCCAACTGTCGTTGAGAGTCATGCAGGACTCCCAGTCGCCCTTGGTCGCTTCCACGGTTTGTTCGGGGGTAGAGAAATCGCCTGCCAGCCAATTGCGGTTGTTGATAATGATGTCGTGCTGGAGTTGAAGCACCATCTGATTCATCTTCTCGGATTCCCAGCCGGCAGCGTCCAGTGGGACTGCGACGTCATACCACAGAATGTCGATCTTCCCGTAGTTGGTCAACCACTCGCGAATCTGGCCATGGATGTAAGCCACAAATCGCTTGCGCGCCTCCGGGTCGTCTTTCGCCTTCATTCCATCTGGATGATGCCAGTCCATCAAGGAATAGTAGAATCCGACGCGGAGTCCCTCCGCCCGAGCCGCTTCCGCGTATTCCTTGACTAAGTCACGCCCGGGCCCCTGTTTGGTGGCGCAATAGTCGGTGAGTTTAGAATCGAAATTGCAGAAGCCTTCGTGGTGCTTGGTGGTTAGGACCATGTACTTCATGCCGGCCTGCTTCGCCAGACGCGCCCAGTCGCGCGCTATGTTCGGCTTCGGCTTGAACGTCTTGGCGAGCTTCTCATACTGCTCCACCGGGATGTCCTCAAGTGACATGGCCCATTCCTGGCGGCCCAGTTTGCTGTAGAGCCCCAATGGATGAACGTCCCAAACTTGGCTTCGCGCCACCACCCGATCCTACGCTCGTGTTCGGGAGGCGGCAGCGAAGCAGGCCTTGCAGCAACCTCGAGCTTCGGCTCAGCCGTGCGACTGCAGCCGGTTCCCGCTGCCGCCGCTAGGCTCGCGCCTACGGTAAGTGCCTGGAGGCAATCACGTCTTGAAGTGCCTTCGTTCGTCACGTTGCTCTTTCCACCTTTCGGAGATGCGGAGTGCATCATCTGCCCTGCCGCTAACATGTGCGTGCGCCAGCCATACGCTAGCTATGCGGCCGCTTTGAGTACCTTCTGAAACCTTTGACGTGCGTCACCTGCGAACGTGGCTCTTCGTTGTCGTGCCAAGATCGATGGCCAGAGAATAGGCATAGTCGCACGGTGCCTTTTGGGGTAACTCAACGTGAAGGCCCGACGCGTCGCGTTTCCACTTTAGCTTTTGGCTCGAGCCGAGCAGTCGTACACCTTGCACATCACCTTCCGCGCCTTCAACAAGTGCCGAGATGCTCACTCGCTGGTCTTCCGGCCAGCCAAGCACGACGGCATATAGCACTCCTGGCCTTGTAGTGAAACGAATGTCACGGGCCGTGAAAGAGGTGCGCTTCGTGTCGTTGAACGGGCCCTCCTGAACCTGGGTCGGACCCTCGCCGAAAACCTTCCAAGGACGTGTTCCGTAGATCGCTTCGCCGTTTACTGAGAGCCAGTCGCCAATGCCGCGAAGAATACTCTGCTCCTCTTCGGGAATGCTGCCGTCAGCTCTTGGGCCAACGTTCAGCAACAACACCCCGTTCTTGCTCACGATGTCGACAAGGTCACCGACCAGTGATCCCGCAGTGCGATATTCGGGATTTGCGACGTGGAACCAAGAGTTCTTACTCACCGATGTGTCGTTCTGCCAGACCATCGGGCGGATCGCTCCCAATTGGCCTCGTTCCAGATCGAGCACTGCGGCGCCTTCAGGGAAACTGTGGTACTTGTAATTGATCACGGCGCCGCTCTTCCACTCGGCCGCTCGGTTGTAATAGTATGCGGCGAATTTCTGCAAGTAAGGTTGAAACGCAGGCTCCTCGATCCACCAATCGAACCAAACGACGTCCGGCTTGAACTTGTCGACGATCTCAGTGCTCCGAGCTAACCAGTCCTCAAGGAACCACTTGCTCGGGGGAGTAGTCTTAGGCTTCGCTGGCCCGTACAAGTCCGCATAGCGAGGATCTCTTACGTCAGAGTCGATCTCCGTGCCGTTGTGATACATCCACCAGTTTTCTGCGCGGTGGGAAGAGACTCCGAAGTGCATCCCCTGCTGGCGAACAGCCGTTTGGAGTTCTGCCACAATGTCGCGTTTCGGACCCATGCGGGCGGCATTCCACTGCGTGTAGTCGGAATCATAGAGGGGGAACCCGTCGTGGTGCTCACCGACGGGAATAACGAACTTCGCACCCGCCTGCTTGAAAAGCGTCGCGTACTCCGCCGCGTCGTACTTCTCGAAGGTGAGCCGGGGAATAAAATCCTTGTAGCCGAACTTACTCGGGAAGCCGTACGTCTCCTGGTGATGCCGGTAGACGTCATTCCCCTTCTCGTACATGTGCCCGAAATACCAGTCGTCATATGCGGGAACAGCATCGACGCCCCAGTGGATGAATATGCCAAATTTCGCATCGATATACCATTCGGGAGGTTGGTAGGACTGCAGCGATTGCCAGTACGATTTGAACGGACCGTTGGCAATTACCTCGTCCACGCGCGCCATCGATTTCTCCACTGCCCTCTCGCTAGCCGCCAAGGGTAGCGCCAAGACGCAAAGCGATAACAGAGCATGATGCGGTGAGTAGTGTTTCATTTGATTTGTAGCGTAATCAGTCTATCGATCGCCCGGCACCCGCACAAGAGAGAATATCATCAGAAACGCCTTAATGTGAATGTCATCGTCCGAGGCTAGCCCGTAAGAGGGCATTCCCAAGTCACACAACAATTCTTTGATGCCCGGGGCTTGATTCTTCAGTCAATCAACTAGCATGTTCGGGGCACTCGGGTCAGAATCATTGACCCCGCTTCGCTCCGGCAGATGCAGGCTCCGGAGTCGACACGAATGGGTGAGTTGCCACGATTCCCTTCCCCTCCCGAATCACAACCCATTGGTTGGCATCGACGCCCTTTACTGCTTCTCTCGCTCCACCCACCCAACGAATTGCGACGTCGCACTTCTCTTCTGTTCCCAGCCCGAAATGCACTCGAAAATCACCGGAAGATATATGAAAACCACCGCTGCGTATTTCATCGATCTGTTTGCGGCCAGCTGCGGCCAAGGTCACCAGGGCTCCCAACGCGTCCCGCCCTGATGCAGTAATCGCCTGGACTAGAATTGAGTTTCCCTTAGGGCCGTAGTTCTTCAACAGAGAAGGGCGCTCGAAAAGATTCACGGTGACAATTTCCAGGGAGCCATCGTTGTCCAGGTCGCCAACCGCTATGCCTCGAGACGAGTGGGATTCCGTGATCCCAGAGCCCGAGGCACTAGACATGTCGTAGAACTCGCCGTCGCCGCGATTCCAGTAAAGTTGTCGGGGCTGCTTGAACGTTTCTCCGATACCACTGGTGTCGATGAAGGGGTAAACGTGTCCATCGGCGATGAAGAGGTCCTTCCAACCATCGTGGTCGAAGTCCAAGAACGACGTCCCCCACTTGACATACTGCGTGTGCCGCGCCAGACCGGCTTTGTTCGTTACGTCATAAAAGCCGCCGTGGCCGTCACCGCGATATAGCGTTCCCGTGTCACTGGAAAAATTGGTCTTAAAGATATCGAGGAAACCATCGCCGTTGAAGTCGGCAGTCGTGGCACCCATTCCCGCCTGCTCCTGACCGTCTTCGTTGAGCGCCACGCCTGAGGCCACTCCGCTTTCGGTGAATGTGCCATCTCGATTGTTGAGAAACAGCAGGCTTGGCGTCGAGTCACAGGTGACGTAGAAATCGGGCCAGCCATCGTTGTTGTAGTCCCCTGTGAGAACGGTGAACCCATAGTACTCGTGTACGGTCTCCACTCCTGCTTGCTTTGAAACGTCGGAAAAATGACCGCGCGAATCGTTATGAAAGAGGGTCATCGACTCACCCTTAAGCCCCCTCGGACCGCACGGCACTGAGATCCCCTTCCAATTGCAGCCCCCAGAAGCACCAGGTTTAGGTGTCGCCTGCAAGTCAAAATCGATGTAGTTCGCCACAACCAGATCGAGGTGGCCATCGCGATCATAGTCGATGAAAGCGCAGCCAGTGCTCCAGCGAGTCCCGGACCGATCAAGACCGCGCTGTTTTGTCTCGTCATGAAACGTCCCATTGCCCATGTTATGTAGGAACACATTGTGGCCCCACTGCCCGATGAAGAGATCGACGTAACCGTCATTGTCCACGTCACCGGCGCACACACCTTGCCCCCACCCGGTGTGCGAGATCCCGGCTTTTTCAGTAACATCCTCGAATCGCAATCCACCGAGATTGTGATATAAGTGTGGGGTAAGCGGTGGTGAACTCGGTGTTAGACGATCCGCATTCACGATGAAGATATCCAGCAACCCGTCGTTGTCATAGTCGAGCAGGGCAACTCCTGTGCCCGTGTTCTCTACCACGTAAGTCTGCTGTGCCTCGCCTGACACCACAACAGCGTTTAAGCCCGCCTGAGCGGCGATGTCGCGATAATCCACAACGGGAGCTTTCTTGCCGGGAGGCAGAGGGTGCAATGGACGATCACTTGCGCCTGTCGAGACCATTTGCGAGTACAACCGGTTGCTGGCTACCCAGCTTACCCCAACCGTCAGAATCGCCAGTCCTGCGAGGGCTGTAGTCCCAAATTTGACTTCAATTTGCATTGCCTTCTTTTGTCACGGCCGACGAGCTGCTAGAACAAGGATCCAACTGCGGTGCGAATGAACATCTTCAACCAGATGACTCATTGCTCGTTTGCATCCGCGCATTAGTACCGCTCCTGGGAACGCAGTGGGACTGTGGCCGTCCGCGCAAGTTCAATGTAACGTGTAGCAGCCACTCTATCACCCAGCCGTGTGCAAATGCCTGACAAGAGATTGTAGATCTGTAGATCGAGAATGAAGCCATTCGGGTCGGCGAGCTTCAACGCCAGTTCGGCGTCCTCACGGGCTTCAGCCAGTCTCCCCAAACGAACATTCATCTTTGCGTGATCGTAGCGGACTGCACGCACTCGCGGCGCAAGTTCCACGGCGCGGTCCAAGTGCCCTTTGCTTTCCTCCGCGCGGTTGAGCTTCAGCAATAGACGTCCGTAGTTGTAGTTCAAGAACGAATCCAAGAGCGGCCCTTGATTTACCAGTAAGCCGGACTTATAAGCTGCCTCAGCTCTGGCGCTGTCCCCGATTCGTTCAAGGTTAAGTGCGAGGTAATCGTGCGCGCGCGGGTCATCTGGTCGCAGCATGACCGCTTTCTTGAAATGCTCGACTGCATCTGCGTTGCGCTTCATGCGATCGAACAACATTCCAAGTTGAAAGTGCGCACGCGCATTACGTGGATCCAGCTCACACGCTTTTGCGAGTAGCTCACGAGCCGCTGGAACTTGTCCTTTCATGGCCAACACCTCGCCGCGAAAGAAGACCGCGTCTGGATCTTCAGAAGCGCTCATGAGCGCTCCCTCCGAACTGGAATCGGCCAATGGGTACTCCGCCTTGGCCAGCGCGATCCGTCCTGCAGCTATGGTGCCCTGGGGACATTCGGACGATTTCATTCGAAGTAATTGCAGCACTCGCTCAGCCTGTGACATGTCCCGAGCTTCAAGCGCTCGCATGACCTCATCCAGCCGCGGTCTCAAGTCGGCACATGGCTGTGCCAGCGCGATTGCGGCCACGTAGCAGACCAAAGCAGGCAGGCGCGTCACTGTTCCTTCACCTTTATGATCTGGTCGGCAGGTATATTGTGAATGACTTGACGCCTTCCACTTGGCCAGTACAAATCTATCTCTTGTACCAGTGTGTCAGTCCCCAAACCGAAGTGGACGCGCCTGTCGGAGGAACTTACATACCCCACTGATGTCGTGGCGTGATTGTATTGAACTTGTTTCGAACTGCTGGTGAGTTTGACCCTGGTCCCAATCCCGTCCCTATTGCTCTTTGTACCTTCCAAGTCGAGTATGATCCAGTGCCCCCTGCCTGGGGAATCGTTATACAGAATCTCCGCCGGATCCCCGATAGCGGAGACAATCACATCGATGCCGCCATCGTTGTTCAAATCACCGAAGGCACTTCCCCTGTGTGCGAGCGGAGCAGCGTCGGTAAGACCCGAGGATGCGCTCAGGTTCTCGAACTTCGCGTTGCCACGATTGTGGAATACAGCGTTGTGCTGCTTGTAATACAGATGGCTGAACGCGTGGACGTTTTCACTGACGTGCGAGTTGGTCAGGAACAGGTCTTTGCGGCCATCGTTGTCGAAGTCGTAAGCGCCCACGCTCCAGCCACTCATGGAAACGGCCGCCATCCCGATGCCTGACTGATAGGAGTAGTCGTCGAACAATCCGCCGCCGGCATTCAGTCGGACCGAAAACACCTCACCCGCAAGGGCGGTCAACACGAGATCCGGCCGCCCATCATTGTTGATATCTCTGAAATCCACACCCATGCTGGAGGCGGGCACACCGTCTTCGGTATAGGCCACGCCGGCATTCAACCCGACCTCCTCGAACCTGCGACCGGCGAGATTGTGGAACAGGAAATTTCGTTCGTTGTCATTGGCCACAAAAACATCGGGGAAACCGTCGTTGTCGTAGTCGGCCACGGCCAACCCCATCCCCTTCCCCACAAGTTTGGAGATGCCCATCGCTTCAGAGACATCCGTGAAAGTACCATCACCACTGTTGTGGTATAGCGTGTTCGCCGTCCCCGGATAGAGCACGGGCGAACAGGAAAGTCGTCTCCCGGCGCCGCCGCAAACTCTGTTGGTCTCAGGAGTCCAGTCGATGTAGTTGGACACGAACAAGTCAAGCAGCCCGTCGTTGTCGTAGTCCAGCCACGCCGCACCAACCGACCACACCTTCTTCCCTTTGACTAGGCCAGAGACCCCGGCTTTGTCTGTCACATCGCTGAACGTGCCGTCGTGGTTGTTATGGAACAGCTGGTTTCGATTGACGCCTGCAACGAAGATGTCCGGATAGCCGTCGTTGTCGCAATCGCCGATGGCGACGCCCATACCGTAACCTGCACCCGCTACTCCGGCCTGCTGCGTGACGTCGGTGAATGTCCCATCGTGATTATTGTGGTAGAGCCGATTCTGAAACGTGGCACCATCCTTGCTCATCCCTGGAAGTGACGCTCCATTCGTGAAAAAGAGATCGAGAAACCCGTCTTTGTCATAGTCAATGACAGCCACTCCTCCGAGCACCGAATCAACGATTGGCTTGTCGGAGTTGGTACCGTTCTGGAGTGTGAAGCGCACTCCGGACTGCGCCTGCCGGTTCTCAAATCGAATCGGGCTGCCGGGTTGAATCTTGAATGCCGCGAACAGCACTATCAACCCGCATCCAGTCAGACAGGTCACTATGCTCTTCACGGTATGATCTCGCTGGCTGTACGCGCTCGCAAGTCGGCGATAATTCGCAGCGACTTGACTACATCGGTGTCCGCCGGTATCAACTTTGCCGCCAGCCGAAGTTGTTCCGCACCGTTCACGAGATCTCCGGACCTACAGTAAATTAGCCCGAGATTCTTGTGAAGATCCCCCCGCCGCGCGCACTGGCCGCACACTTCGAGCGCCTCTTTCATTTGCGAGACGGCCTGTGGCAGGTCGTGGGCTCCGGCTGAAGACAAGGCGAAGTTCGAAAGCGTTCCAGCTTGGTCCGTGGCCAACCGTTTCTTCTGGAGCTCCGTGAACCGCTCCCGATATGCATTCGCCTCCAGAGGCGCGCTAGTTGCGAGTGCGCGCATTAAGTTGTAAAGCGCCTCACTGTGTTCGGGATTGATCTCTACGGCCCTCTTCCAATGCGCGATAGCCTCGGAAGTCCGATCGGTTTTGGACAGTGTCTGGCCCAGCAAATACTGTGCGTCGGCATCCCCTGGGTCTAGCGTCACGGCCCTCTGCAACAGTTCTGCGGACCGCGCCGGATTGTTGAATTGCTTCTCTACAAGCGCCAGCAGGTACAGCGGGTCGAAGTAATTCGGAGCTAGCCGTGAAGCCTCTTCGAGCTCAACTTTTGAGTCCTGATACTCGTGCAGGTCGAACAGGGCTCGGCCTTTGTTAAAGTGCGCGGCTGGATCGGCCGGTGCAAGCGCCACAGCTTCGGAAAACTCGGCGAGCGCCCCCTGAACGTCGAAGTGGTCGGCTAAGGCAATTCCAAGGTTCAAGTGCGCTCCGGAGGCCTTCGGATCCTGTTCCACGACCCTCCTGAAATTGGCGATGGCCTCGTCCTGCTTCCCCAGACGCACCTGGACCATCCCAAGCGAAGCGAGTGCCCTCGTGAGGTTGGGAGCGAGGCGAACCGCACTGGCGATCTGTTTCTCCGCATCACTCAGTTTGCCCTCACCAGCTAATACCAGCCCCAGATTCATAAAGGCCTGTGCGTACTCCGCATTGTTTTCCGTCGCCTGCCTGAAAAGGGCTTCTGCTTCCTTCGCTTTGCCCTGCTGGGCGAACAAGACCCCCAGGTTGCTTTGCGCCTCGGCGTACTGTGGGTCGAGGGCAAGAGCCTTCTTGAATCGTACTTCCGCCTCAACTTGTTTCCCGTCCTGCAGTAACATTAGCCCAAGCTGGTTCTGCGCCAAAGCCAGCTCAGCGTCCAGTTTCAATGCTTGTTCCAGAGACTCGCGCTCTGACGTACGATCTCCTAAACGATCGTAAGCGAGAGCGAGATTGTAGTAGGTCCGCGCGTTGTTGGGGTCCTGCATTAGCGATTCTCGGTAGGCGTTCACCGCTTGCTGTGGATCACCCCCGAGAAGGAGTTGATTCCCTTTCCCTCCCACCACGGCGGCGGTTTCTTTCTTCCCGGTGAGGCGCCTTTGTTGTTCGAACACGGCCATATGTTCCTTGGCGCGGTCGGGTTCGTTCAGGGCCCTCAGGACCAGCCCCATCTGATAGTGCGCCTCGCCCGCACCGGGCCGCAGTTCCAACGCCTTGTTGAGGACCGCACGCGCCTCTTCATAACGGCTTTCCTTCGCCAGTACGAACCCAAGATTGTACTGAGCGTCGTAATTGCCCGGCCGCATCTTGACTGCCCGTTGGAGCAATGGGATTGCCTCGGCGTATTGCCCCAGGCCACGGTACACCTCCCCTAGCAGGTATGGTGCCTCGAAGTCATCCGGCTTGCGGCGGGCGTAGTCCGTGATAAGGGGCAACGCCTCGTTGTACTCTGCCAGAATGTTGAGCGCTTTCACCAGCGAAGTTCGAGCCATGTCATTGGGCGGGTCCAGACGCAGGCATTCGCGGTATTCGCCGACCGCTGCCCGGTACAGCTTCTGGTGCGCCTGTTCCGTCGCGCGGTTATAGTGAGCCAGAGCGGAATCGGGCTGAGCCTCAACGAGTTGCCCCAGTAGTTTGAGTGCGTCTTCGCCCCTTCCGTTCTTGGAGTATGCTATCGCGAGATTGGTTTGGAGTTCAGGATCCTTCGGAGCAGCGAGCAGAAAGGTAATCGCTGCTGTGTAGCGGCCCTGATTGATCAACAGTCCGGTTAGCTGCTGCAGCGCAGGGACGTTCTGCGGATCTGCTTTGAGTATGGCTTTGAACTCCGACTCAGCGGCCTGGGGTTGCTTCAATCGAACTAGCGCGCTCCCCAGTGCGCCACGCGCGTCCAGCTTGTCAGGATGCTGGCTCACCACCAACTGCAGTTCTTTTGCGGCTCGCGTCGTTTCGCCTTTCTCGAGCAGGGCGAGGCCGAGATTGTAGTGCCCCTCCCAGGAACCCGGCTCCAGACGTACTGCGGACTCGAATGAGCTAATCGCGCAACGCAACTGCTGATGCTGCGCGAAGTAGGCCCCGGCTGCATTGAAGGCATTTGCGGAGGGTCGAGCCTTCAGTACCCTCTCCACTTCAGGAGACGGAGTACACGCGGGTGGAACTTGCGCCGGCAGAAGTGCGGCACCAACCATCAGGCTGCCAAATGTAATCAGAAAACGCATACCAATCACTTCTTAGACCGTATCAATACGTTATGCCATTATCCCGGTTCGCGTGTGGCTCCCCCCTACCTAATTGAAAAGGACTCCCTCCCGCAAGGGAGGGAGTCCTTTTTGGTTCGAACCCACAATCACATCTTCTTTGGATTAGAAGATGATCTTCGCGCCCATCTGCAGTTGCCGCGGGTGGTTTGCGGTACCCGTCATTCGGCCGAAGTTGGCCGGATCGGAGACATCGTTGTTGGGAGTGCCGTAGATCACCGTGTTCAGGATGTTGAACCCTTCGGCGCGGAACTCCAAGCGCAGGCGGTCCTTGATCGGGAAGGCCCGGAACAGGGACATATCCAGATTCCAGAACGGATCAGTTCTCATCCTGTCGCGTCCCAGATTCCCATAAGTGTAGATTGCAGGGGCGGCAAAAGCAGCAGTGTTGATGTAGCGCGCCCAACTCCTGTTGCTAACTTGGCTGGGATCTCCCACCAGGTTTGCTCGTTCGTAGTTCGCCCATCCGACGTTCCCGGTGTTGGCCACGTCCTGGCTGTCGATGACGTTGTAGACCTGGCCGGATCGCGCCATGAAAATGGAATTCACCTGCCAATTGCCGATCACATAATCGGCGAACTTGTTGCCCGTGGAATGGCCTTTGCCCTTCCCGAACGGCACGTCATACACCAGGTTGACGGTGAATTGGTGGGTGAGGTCGAAGCCCGACGGGCCCCGGGACCCAGCCACATTGTAAGGATCGGTCAGGGACTGACCCTCGACACCATACCATCCAGATGACGCTATGTCGATGGACTTGGCATAGGTGTATGCCACCTGATAAGCCAACCCATGTGAGAAGCGGCGGTCGTACTGGAACTGAAGCGACTCGTAGTCGCCCTTCCCGATCGACCGGTCATAGAACGTCGGGGAGATGTAGGGATAGAGCGCACGTGCTTGCGGGTCCCCGGGACCGGGCGTAAGCGCGGTGTTGTAGTAACCGCCTACGTTCAGCCGCCTCGAGCCGGATCCGACGTAGTTAAGTTGCACCACTTGCGCATCCGTGAATTGATGTTGCACACCAAGGTTCCACTGCAGAGAGTAAGGGTTCTTGGCGTATGGGTCCATGAACCACTGCACCTGTCCGAATGGAGTCGGCGCGGGGAACAGGCTTGACGAAGCGTTGCAGTAGCAGTTGCCGCCCGTCGGCGCACCCACCGGCGCGAAGGGGTTCTGTCCCTTGAGCACAGGCGTGGGGTTGGCCACTGTCGGTGCATTCAAGTTGTTAGCGAGTTGCTGACCGATGTCGGGCCAGGCACCCTCGAAGTTCTGCGCGGATTGCACGACCGCCGCCCAGTTATCCCAGACGATGCCGAAACCCGAGCGGATGACCGACTTCTGCCCCAGGCGGTAGGCGAAGCCGACGCGCGGGCCCCAATTGTCGGTTGAGTCATGGTAGATTTTGCCTCGCGGATCGACCACGACGTGGGCCGGCAGCGTACCGTCGCCAGGAATGCAAGGCGCAAAGCCGCGGTCCTTGCAACTGGGCGGCAGTTTCTGGACAATATAGGTCCCGTTGTTGAAGTTGATGGCGCCCGTTTCGATGCCGCCGTTGACTCCGACGGTGCTCGGCAATCCGTACGGCGGTTGGAACGTGCGGTCATACCGCAGGCCGATGTTGATGGTCAGTTTCGAAGTCGCCTTCCAGGAATCCTGCACGTAAATATTCATGACGCCGCCGTAGCGGGTTGTCTCGTGCACGTTGCGCCGTCCAGCGCTATCGACAACGTTCAGAAGATAGGAACCGAGGGCGCTGCCAGGCTGGGAGGAATCCGCCGGGTTGCCAGTCTCAACCGAAGCGTAAGTCGAATTCGAGTTGCGGTAAATGGACTCGAATGTGTTGCTCGCCCAACCTCCGCCAAACTTCAGCGAATGGTTGCCCCAGATCTTCGAAACGGTGCCAGCCTCTTCCCATATGTTGCCGAAGTTAGGGTTGAGGCTGTCGCTTGGCCCGCCGCTCCAGAACCCATTGACATTCAGAGCTGGCGTTATGGTGATGCCGCCGATGAAGTTGCCGCCGAAACCCGGTGCAAACCCGATGTCGGGGACAGTGCCGATAAAGCGGGTCTTGCCATTGTCCTGATTATTCGAGTGGGCGAATTGGCCTTGTGCGACTAACGTCGAACTGAAGGTGTGCACCCAACTGCCCCCGAAATTGAGGCCCGGTCGGTCTGCAATGCTTGCCAGGGCTGGTCGACCGCCTGAACTGACATTGTATTGGTCGCCGGCGCTCCAGCGGAAGAAAGCCGAGTCCTTCGATCCGAACGTCTGGTCTACTTTAAACGTGTAGCTCTGGACGTTCTGATGCAACGGCGTCGTGTCCTCTGCGTTGTTCAACCCGTTCAAGAGTGGACCCGCTGCCGGTAAGGTCGCTTTGGCGTAAGCAACCATGTTCTGGTCGATCAAACTGCCCGGGATGATGTTGCCCGCAAACGCGTCGCGGATGTACTGACCGGGCTTAGCGGGATCAGCGCGAGTGGTGAATGGATTATAGACGTTCACCCCCTGATCGCTGAGGTTGCCGTTATAGTTAGCGTCTGTCGGGACGCGGAAGAAAGAGTTCGCCGGACTGCGGTACAGGAACTCCTCAAAGCCGCCGTAGAAGAACGTCTTGTTCTTGCCGTTATACAGTTTCGGGATCATTACAGGTCCGCCCACCGTGAACCCAAACTCGTTCTGGTGGAAAACCTGTACAGCTTGCTGAAAGGTGTTGCGCGCGTCGAAGGCGTTGTTACGAACATACTCCCAACCGGAGCCGTGGAGTTCGTTTGTCCCCGACTTCGTGACGACGTTGATGATGCCGCCCAAAGACGAGCCAAACTCAGCCGAGTCGTTGTGCGAAACGACCTTGAATTCCTGGATCGTGTCGATGATCGGGGGAACGGAGTAGGTGCTCAGGAATGGGGCCTGGTTGTTCAGACCATCCGTACGGAAGAAGTTCGACCGGTTGTTCTGCCCGTTCATCGCGGGGAACTCGTAGTCGGCGCCCTGCGTTGTCGGTGTGCCGAACGTCCCGGCGCCGCTGTTCTGCGAAACGCTGATAGGTGAAGCTCCCGGGGTCAATTGCAGCAGCGCGGTGAAGTTCCTGCCATTCAGCGGCAGGTCGTGCACCGACTTCTGTTCGATCACCGCCCCGAGTTCGGAGGTGGAGGCCTGCAGTTGT
Organism: uncultured Acidobacteriia bacterium; assembly: GCA_903909435.1. Taxonomy (GTDB): domain Bacteria; phylum Acidobacteriota; class Terriglobia; order Bryobacterales; family Bryobacteraceae; genus CAIVVT01. The sequence continues at coordinate 13,311 of CAIVVT010000167.1, forward strand.
TCTGCCGCTGCCGTCACTTCCACTGCTTGCTCAAGCGAACCAACCTCGAGCACAGTGTCCTGTGTCATCGATTGGTTCACCACAAGTTCGAATTCCGCCACTCTGTTCGGGCGGAAGCCGCTGGCTGTCGTTACTAGCGTGTAAGCGCCAGGTGGGACGTTTTGGAAACTGTAATTGCCAACGGTGTTGGTCGTGGTCTTGCGCTCAACGTTGGTGGCAAGGTGCTTTAAGGCAACAGTGGCATTGGGGACCACTGCTCCGCTGTTGTCTCGCACGACGCCAGTGAGCGTCGCACTTGAAAGTTGCGCAAGGGCCGTGCTACAGCACACCCCCACGAGGATTGTCAGGACCAGCAGGTGCACTAGAAACCGGCTGGTGGAACTGGGAAGTCGCGACTCGGAGACCATTCTTCCTCCCACGATGAAGATTAGCGGTAAAGTAATCGCTTACGTGGATTAATGGGAGTTTATTACCGTTTTCGAACAACTTCAAGTGGAAATTTGCCCTGCGGGCATCATTTTGCGCATCCCATTCATGTCTTCTGGAATCGTAGGCTCTGATCCTCGAAAATACGCCAAAGTACTCATTGAACCGTCGTAAGCGCATGAAACCGTTGACCCGGTTCACCACTTCCTGCTGGTGCTGAGTTGAGCATTCCCGTGCAGTCGGCTCCGAAACGCACGAGCTATCGGACCCACCAGTTGTTTAGGAGCGCGCCAGGCGCTAGGTACGGGAACGCGTGCCGGCTGGCTCTCTCACTGATACCAACTGATTAGCAGGGATTCGTTCGAGTCGCTGTACGTTGCCGCTGGGCCAACTGATCTCAAGCAATGCGACAGACTGATCGGAGCCCAGCCCGAAATGGACTCGTTTGTCGCTAGCGGACATGTAACTACCGGTCGTGTTCACGTATCCGTACTGCGTCTTGCCCGACTCGGTAACGATGCGGATTGTCGCTCCGATTCCGTCCCGATTGCTGGTACTGCCGATGGTATTGACAAGCAGCCAGTGGTTGTCCGCCCCGCCCGAGCACTTGAGGATCGAGGCTGGTCCGTTCAGATTGTTGACCGCAATCTCGATTCGACCATCGTTATCCAGGTCTCCGAAAGCCACGCCGCGAGCGGCGCGCGCGACGCGGAACGGAGCTCCGCTTTGCCCCGAAACGTCCTCAAAAACGCCCTTGCTGTTGCGAATCAGAACCGGCGGCTCCAGGTAGCGCAGTCCGGGGAAAGTTGTCTCCACCGTGTCCATCACGTGCCCCTGCGCGATGAAGAGGTCTTTCCAACCGTCGTTGTCGTAGTCGATGAACTTCAGTCCCCAACCCGAATGCGTGGAACTGATCGCCCCCAGCCCGCTTGGACCGGTCCGGTAAACGAAGGTGCCCTTGCGATTCTCGAACAAGGCGTATCTCTCATTTGCCAGGTCGCCGATGAAGACATCCGGCCAACCGTCGTTGTTGTAGTCCGCAAAGTCGACGCCCATACCGGAGAATGCCCGGCCGTTCTCGTCATAAGCGAGTCCGCTCACCAGTCCGACCTCTTCGAACTTCCCGTTGCCGAGATTGCGGAACAGCTGCTGTGGGGCATTGTCGTTGGATACAAGCAGGTCGGGCCAACCGTCGTGGTCGTAATCATTAAAGCTCACGCCCAAACCGTAGCCTGAGTATTCCGAGATCCCGGATTGCTTTGACACGTCGGTGAACGTGCCGTCCCGGTTGTTGTGATATAGCAAATGCGTGACCGGCTTGAACTGGTTGGGATGGCAGTATCCGCGCCCTCCCGGCTTGTAGTCGCCGCAGTACGGGTTGTTTCCGAAGTCCCACTGCAGGTAGCGGCTGACGAGCAGATCGAGCCATCCGTCGCGATCGTAATCGACGAAGCAGGCGGATGCGGACCACCCTCCGCCCGCGACACCAGCCTTGACCGTCACATCCGTAAACGTGCCGTCCCCGTTGTTGTGATACAGGATGTTCTGTCCGAAATTCGTGACGTAAAGGTCCGGGCGGCCGTCGTTGTCGTAGTCGCCGACGGCCACACCCTGCCCAAAGGAATGGCCCTTTACGCCCGCCGCCTCCGTAACGTCGCTAAACGTCCCGTCGCCATTGTTGTGGTAAAGCCGGTTCCAGAAGCGCGGGTCCGATTTGTCTGGTTGCTTGCCGGGGGCCATCGGATCGCCGAGGGCCGCACCATTCACAAAGAATAGGTCCAGGCGCCCGTCGAGGTCGTAGTCGAACATGGCGACCCCGCCGACCATGGTCTCAATCAGGTACTTCTGCGAGGTGGGGCTGCCGTGACAAAAGAACTTCACTCCCGCCTGTTCGGCGATGTCCCGGAACACGGGTAAAGCGGTCTCGCCGTGCGCGGACGACTTCAATAGATATGCGCACGGAGCCAGCGCCATCCGTGCCAAAAAATCCCGTCGATTCACGTGCCGCCCAGTGTATCAGCCGCCCCGATGGTCGTTCAATCGCGTTTGGAGCGCGCTGGCTTGCACAGCCCCTTTAGTCCTCCGCGACCCCTTCAGTTTTGTCCTCGATTGGCTGGCGCATCGGCGAGCGTGTATGATTATTTCCCATGCCGGGCCTCTCACTATTGCGGCGATTTTCGCTCGTGTCCGCGGTCCTGTCGGGAGGATTCGCGTGGCCCGCCGAGCGGCCTGTGATTCATTACCGGAACACCGATCCCGAAGTTCGCTATGCAGGGTCCAAGAGCTGCGCCGCCTCCGGTTGCCACGCCAAACTGGCTCAAGCCTATGCCGGCACTCCCATGGGTACTTCCATGGGACCCGCGAATCGCCCTGAGGAACTCGCCAGGGTGCCCGCGCCCGTGACCGTTTTCAGTCCCGAGTTCGATCGCTATTTCAAAGTTTTCCGCCAGGGCCCGGATATCTATCAGAGCGAGTATCAACTCGACGCCATGGGCGAGATGGTCTTCGAGTCCACGCAGAAGCTCGAGTACTTTGTCGGCGGCGGCCTCACCGGATACAGCTACCTGGTTCGTCGCGACAACCGCCTCTTTGAAGCGCCGCTCTCCTACTACGTGAAGACTGGAAAATGGGAACTGTCGCCCGGCTACGTCGCGGCCGACGTGGGCTTCAATCGCCCGGCGCTGGCCGGCTGTCTGGTTTGTCACAACGGGCAACCGGAGGCGGTGCCCAACCGGGAGGCGCTGTATCGCGAGCCGCCTTTCCGGTTTGGAGAAAACGCCATTTCGTGCGAGGCTTGCCACGGTCCCGGGCAGATCCACAACCGTGAAATGAAGCTGCGCAAGCCAGGTGCTCGCACGGGGTTGGATACGTCCATCGTGAACCCTGCCAGGCTCCCGGCGCGGCTCGCCGACGATGTCTGCATGAACTGCCATCAAGGCGGGCATACCCGCGTGCTGCAGCCCGGCAAAGACTACATGGACTTCCGCCCAGGCACGCCGCTGGACACCATCTCCGCAATTTTCAAGCTACCCCTCAAGCGGGAGCAGCGTGAAGAGGCCGACCGGGCGACGGTCCTGCCGCCGGTCCGCGGCAGCTTGGAGATGCCGAGTTGGTGGAAAAACTCCTCGATGGAGATGAGCAAGTGCTACCGGGCCAGCAACGGCAAACTCAGGTGTGTCAGTTGTCACCGCATCCACAGCGCCCCTACGCAGGCTAGCAAAGCGGCCTTTTACCGCGAGCGGTGCCTCAGTTGCCACACCGACAAGTCATGCGCCTTGCCGGTTGCGGACCGGATGCGCAACGAACCCGCCAACGATTGCGCGGGTTGCCATATGCCGAAGCGGCCGGTGGGCGGCATTGCACATTCTGAATCCACCAACCACCGGATTGTACGGCGGCCTGGACAGCCCCTGCCCGACGAGGCATTTGACGAATCCTCGGACCTGGTGGGCCTGATTCACATCAACGCGCCCCGCGAACCGTACACGCTTTCGCCATTGACGAAGCTGGCGGCTTATGGGGAGGCAATGAAGCGCAACCCCGCGCTGGAAGAGAACTACCAGCAGGTTCTCAACGAGCTGAGCCAGACTCATCCCGAAGACCCGCTCGTGCTCGCTGCACTCGGCCGCCGGGCGCTGTTCGCTCGCGACTACGCCAATGCGGCTGAGTACCTGACCAAAGCACAACAGCGTGGGTCGGAGACCACCACCACCTTCCTCGACCTGGGCCAGGCGCTCTCCGGCGCGGGCCGGCATGAAGAGGCCGCCAAGGTACTCAGCCGCGGCATCGAGGTTTCGCCTTACGCCGAGGTGCTGTATAAGTCTCTGGTGCTTGAACAGATTACGCTCAAACACTATCCGCACGCGCTCGAAGTCCTGAGGCGTTGTGTCGAGTTGTTCCCGGAGGACTCATTCATGCGCGGCCTGCTCAAACAAGTTGAGTCGAGCCAAGCCGCGCATTGATTTCTCGGGCAATTGCCGCCGGTCTCACCCCACCGGCGTCGGCGCCGGAGTGAGTTTCAGTCCAAGAGCAAATGGGCCAGCCGGGGCTTTCGATAGATCGATCGACAAATCGTCGCCGCTTTGCTTCCACTCGCTAGGCGCTGCGGCGCCTAGAACTTGCACTTTCATGTTCCCCGCGGCGTGGAGGCCCGCCACGCTCACGCTCTGCCCCTGCGGTCGCGCCAGGAGGTACGCGTAAAGCGAGTTCCCCTTCTTTGTGAATCGCACGTCCGCACCGCGACCCGCGGGCGGAGCCGCGCGCACCCAGGGCCGCGTGTCGAAAATGCCCTCGCCGTTCACGGCCAGCCAGTCGCCCAGCTTCTCCAGCCGGTCGAGTTGAATCGCCGAGATCGACCCGTCGGGTTTCGGGCCGATGTTCAGCAGCAGATTTCCATTCTTGCTCACGATGTCGATCAGCAGAGCGATCAGTTTGTCGGCCGCAATCACCTGCTCAGGTCCCTCCACCTGGTTGTACCCGAAGCTGAAGCCAAGTCCCCTGCACGACTCCCACTTCTTCTCGGTGATCTTGTCGTACTTCGCATACTCGGGCGTGGTGAAGTCCGCGAAAGGAGCGCTGAAGCGGTTGTTGATGACCCCCTCGGGGACGGCGTTGTAATACTCCGAGAACAATTGCGGAATCTGCCCTGCTTTTGGATAGCTGATGTCGTTCCACATCACGGCGGGTTTGTAGCGATCGGTCAACTCGCGCCAGTGGGCATCGGCGTAACGCGCGTATTCCTCCGTCTGGGGGACCATGCGCATCAGGTCGCCGAAGGTCTTAATGGGTTCGTTTGTGAAGGTCCAATCGAGTCCACCGGAATAATACAGGCCCATTTTCAGCCCTTGGCCGCGGACCGCCGCCGTCAGTTCCCCGGCCAGATCCCGGGAGGCCGCGAGCTTTCCAGGCCGCTTCGGGTTCTTCACTCCACTGGGCCACAGCGTGAACCCATCGTGGTGTTTCGTGGTCAGCACGGCGTAGCGCGCACCCACTTTGCGAAACAATTTGGCCCAGGATTCCGGGTTCCACTTCATGACTTCCTGGTTGAACTTCGGAACGAAATCGTAGTAGTCGAAGTTCTTGCCGTAAGTCTCCTGGTGGTGCCTGTAGGTCGGTGAATCGGTGATGCGCAGTGTGTTCAGGTACCACTCCGCATACGCGTTATCAGTGAACCATTTCTTCGGATCCACTTTGCCGGGTTCGCCCGATGGTGGCGCCCATGCCGGCACGGAATACAGACCCCAGTGGATGAAAATGCCGAGTTTCGCATTCTGATACCACTCCGGCAGCGGGTGCTTCTTCAGCGACTCCCACGTGGGCTCGTACGCGCCAGCCGCGCGGGCCAGCAGCGACCCGCCCAGCGAGCCGGCCGCCGCACCCAGCGCCATGCGATGAAAAGTCCTTCGATTCATTTCGACTCCTGTACTACTCAAATCTCGGCCCCAAACCAGTCGCCCGGCGACGGTTTCCATGATCGGCAACGGGAGCAGATCCGCACCTCTGCCGCCTTCCACCGCGCGGCACCGCATCCATTCTCTATCAAAAAGTTGGCTTCCGTTACCGATAACTCCCCATATTATGCGTGATTCTGGTAGAGTTTGACGGCAGTGATGTTATCGCGCGTTCAGAATCCTCCCCGCCTGCGCTTGGCGCAGTTGCTGTTGCTGACGGCGTTTGCCACCCAGTCCGCGTGGGGCGACGCGTGGACAGGGAAGTTGCGCGACCCATCCGGCAATGGCGCAGCGGGGGCCATACTCACGCTGGACCGGACTCCGCCGCAGACCGGCGTCACGGCCACAAGCGGCAGCACCGGCGAGTTCCGCTTCCCGGATCTCCAGCCGGCCAGTTACACGCTCTCCGTGACCTGGAATGGACGCCTCGCCCGGCTTGAATCCCCACTCGATCACACGGGCGGCGCGCCGTTGCCAACTTGTCTTCAACTCTCCTCCGCCGGCGAGTTGCGCCTGTGTCCGGCAGCCACGGACACGGCCGCCGCCGCGAGCGGTGGGGAACATCTGTCGGGCCAAACAGTCGCCGCCACCCCGTTGAATAAGCGCGACTTCAGCCAGTTGCTGCTGCTCGCCGCCGGCACCATGACCGACGCCAATGGCGCGACTAATTTCACCCAGCAATTCGCGGTCAACGGCCAGCGCGGCACGGCGGCGGTGTTCGCCATGGACGGCATCGACACGACCGATCCCGAGGCCGGAGGGGCTAGCTTTTCCAATTTCAATGTGGACGCGATCCAGGAAATCCGCTCCAGTTCCGGCGTCATGCCGGCGATTATCGGCCACGGAGCCGCTGGCTTCACCGACATCATCACCAAGTCCGGCTCGAATTCCATCCACGGCAGCGCCTTCGAGTTTCTTCGCAACGCGTCCCTCGACGCGCGCAACTTCTTCGACCGCAGTTCCGATCTCGACCACCGCCGCATCCCGCCCTTCGCCCGGAATGAATTCGGGTTCACGAACGGCGGCCCGGTGGTGATTCCCGGCCTCTACGACGGCCGAAACCGAACGTTCTACTTCGGCCAGTACCAGGGATTTCGCCAGGTTCTGGGCACCACGCAGGTCCTCGCGGTTCCAACTCTCGCTGAACGCCAGGGACTCGACACCACCGCCTTTGCGGGCGACACTTTGGTTGTTCCGGTTGACCCGGCGATTCAGTCCATCTTGAATCGCTATCCAAAACCGAACGATCCGCAAGGCCCCTATGGCGGCCGGACTTACGCTACGTCCTCGAAGATCAGCACCTTCACCGATCAGTTCTCGGTCCGACTGGATCACAAGCTCACCGCGGACTCGCAACTGTTCTTCCGCTTCTCGCTGAACAATGTGGACGGACCAACCACGAACCCCAGCCAGACGGCCTTGGACCCGAGTTTCGCCATTCGCTTTAAGGACCGTCAGCGTAACGCCGGGCTGACCTACACCCGCTCCTTCACGCCGCACCTCACCTCCGAAACCTCCCTCGGTCTGGAGCGCACGTCGCCACTGCTCCCCACCTTCAATCGAACGCAGCCGGCACTCCACTACGCCGACGGAGTGTATGAGCCGTTCAACGCTGCCGCGGGAACCATCATCGGAACCTACGGTACGGTTTTCCAGCTGCGGCAGAACGTCTCCTGGGTGCGTGGCGCTCACGCGCTCAAGACCGGTTTCGAGATTCGAGTCAACCGCGACTCGAACTTCTGGGGGCTAGGGCCAAACGGGGACTATACGTTCAGCGGTGGCACAGTGCGGTCACCCATCGCGATTCGCTCGCAAAGTGGAGCTCACGATATCCAACCCGGTGATCCCCTGCCCGACGTATTGAGCAGCCTGCTGACGGCGACACCCTTCGCTCTGAACATCGCGGTCGCCCCGCCGCAGTTCGCCCAGGGCGAGTCCATGGGCTCAAGCGCCATCCGGCGTGAGGCCTTTGCCTTCTACATCCAGGACACCTGGTCGATCTCCAAGCGCGTGCAATTGAATTATGGGCTGCGCTACGAAGTCAGCACGCCCGCCTATGAAGGCTCGGGGCGAGCCTCGGGCGTGGTGTTCCTGGATGCCAACGGAAAACGCGCCGACAGCGGAACCCGCCAGGCGTTCATGGTCAATACTCATCCATTTTGGCAGCAGAACTGGAACGGCTTTGCGCCGCGCCTGGGGCTCGACTGGCATATCCGGGACCACACTGTGTTTCATGCCGGTGCGGCCATCACGACGATCCTGCGGAGCTTGGCCAACGACAACGTGGTCACCGCCGGAGCGCCCTTCACGGTACAGATCTACGCAACGGCCTCGCCCAACGCTCCGGTCGCGTTTCACAGCCCGGTCCCCCTGATCCAGATTCCACCCACTTATACACCGGATGGAAAGCTGGTTTTCGCCACGGGCCGCGCGAGCGATGTTCCGCCGAATACGATCATGGATCTGCAGCGCTTCGAAGAAGATCTTGCCGCACTCTCGCCCGACAAGCAGGTCCGGCCGTTGCTGACCTATGGCGACTCGCTCCATTTTCCCGACGGCTATATCGCCACCACCAACATCGGCCTCGAACACGAGTTTGCCGGGATGACGCTGGGGGCCGCCTACGTGGGCACGGCCGGCGTTAAACTCGCGGCCGTCAGTGCGCCCAACGGCTACCCCGGCGCGAGTCCCGCCTTCGCCCCATTTACCCGCTTCGACAATCAGGGCAAAATCACCGGCGGTTTTGGGCCCGAGTGGATCGTAAGCCCGCACGCGCACTCATCTTTCCACTCGCTGCAGGCCAGCCTGCAAAGGACGTCCCTCGGTCACGGCCTCGGCTTGCAGGCCAGCTACACCTACAGTAAGGCGCTGGACAACATGAGTTCCACGACCGGCGGAGTCTTCGGCGGCGGGGGCAGCACCATCCTGCAGGCTCTTCCTCAGGACCCGCGCAATTGGAGTGCGGAGAAGGCCCCTTCGACCTTCGACGTCACCCATGTCTTCGCCGTCAATCTCCTGCAGGACCTCGCGCTTGATCGTGTCTCGCTTCTGCGCCCGATCGGCAAGAAGTTCACGTCCGGTTGGCAATTGATGAATGTGACCACTTTGATGAGCGGTTCGCCGTTTAGCATCTACTCCGGGGTTCAACAGACCGGTGCCGGATTCTACAACGCGGACCGTCCCGATCAAGTCGCTCAACCGGATCTCTCGACCAGTCGCACCGTGCGCGAAGACTACTTTGGCAGAGGCGCGGCGAACAGCGCCTTCTTCTCCATCCCCGTGAACATCGCCGCAGGAACCGGTCCCAATCAGGGGCGCTTTGGAACGCTGGGCCGCAACACCTATCGCGGCCCATCCTTCCACAACTTCGATTTCGCGCTCATTAAAGACACGCTGCTCGGCCGCAGGGGCAATTCAGAACTGGTGAACGTGCAGTTTCGGGCGGAGTTCTTCAACCTGTTCAACCTCGTCAACTTCGGCCTGCCGAACAACATCGTGCTCGCACAGGGCTTCGGCGAGATCACCAAGACCGCCGGCACGTCCCGGCAGATCCAGTTCTCGCTTAAGCTGATTTACTGACGCTCAGGCAACCTCGGGCGGCCGCCCGTCCAGCCACGCGTATTCCCACGCTGCGTCGTACATCGCCGCGATATTCTCGGCCGGAATATCCGTCATTAAGTGCTGCGACGGTCCGATGGTGAAACCGCCGTACGGGCGGAACGTCTCCACCCGCTCCCGAACTTCATTGCGCACGTCCTCGGGAGTGCCGAAGGGCAGCGTACCCTGCGTGTCGATCGAGCCGTGGAAGCACAGCTTGCCTCCGTACAGCGCCGCTAGTTCCTTGGGGTCCATTCCGGTGGCGCGAACCTGGATCGGCTCCAGAATGTTCAGCCCCATCTCGATGAACTGGGGAATGAAGCGCGCCACACTGCCGCAGGAGTGGTGCATCACCAGTTTGTTATTCCTGCGACCGACGTCGTAGATCCGCTGCAGGTAGGGCCGCGCGAAGTTACGGAACATCGGCATGCTCATCATCGGTCCGGACTGGAAGCCGTAATCGTCTCCTGTGAAGCAGATGTCAATGTACTTGCCGGCCTTCTCGAACATGATTTCCGAGGTTCGTTCCATGAAGGCCATGATGCGGTTCAAGACCGCGTGAGCCACCTCCGGCTTGTCGTGGATCAGCAGGAAGAAGGTGTCCATGCCGACCAGTTCGCAGGCCGCCTCGAAGAACCACGCCCAGGCTCCTCCGTAGACGGCGTACTCGCTGAAGCTCGCGCAGTCCCGCGCGTATTGGTCGTAATCCCACATCTCCGCGGTAGGCCACTTGGGGTACGCCTCAACCTCGGCGACGCTCTGGACGTTGGCCAGCGGATGCTCGATGGCATAGCCGAAATCGCCCGCTCCGGAGCGTGGAATGCCGAAGTAATCCGTAGTCCGGCCCTGTTCGTCGATCATTGGAAAGCCGATCCAGTTGGGCTTCGGATAGCGGAAGTCCACGTGGAGCCGCTCCATTAGCGCCAGGTCGTCGGGCACGCCATAGTACTCCCGCATCATGGTGTACACCTTCGACTCCGCACAGAAATCGATGGTGAACCGATCAACCTTCTGGAAGGTGTAGTTGCGCAGCACGCGTTCTTTGGAAGTCATTGGTATGCCTACAGCGTCGTGATCGCCAGCACCGTCGCGTGCGGTGTGGCCTTGATCCCGGTGACAGGTATCGTCAGCTTGTCGCCGGCCTGCGTGAACTTCAGCGCCGCGCCGCCGCTGAGTGCTTTGATGGATGCCACCTTGGCCTTCAGTCCAGTCAGTTCCAGTGTGCCCGCCGGCATATCGAAGACGTGCAGGTAGAGCGTCTTGCCCTTGGCCGTCATGCGGCCGAACTTGAGGGCTTGCACGGGACCATACGTCGTGCCGTAAATCGACTCCCCGTTCACTTTCAGCCAGTCGCCAATGGCCGTCAGCCGCTCAACGAATTCGGGCTGAATCGTGCCCTCCGGAGTGGGCCCCACGTTCAGCAGAAAATTGCCGCCCTTGCTCGCTGCATCGATCAACGCCCGCACCAGCTCCGTGGATGACTTGAACTTCTTGTCGTTCTTGTTATAGGCCCAGGTGTCGTTGATCGTCATGCAGGTCTCCCAAGTCTGGAAGTCCTCGGGTTTGGGTGCCTCGGCCAGCACGCCTTTGTCGTTCGGATCGACAGTGTCCACGGTCGCACCCTTGCGAGGAATCCCGTTGGGCAGTCGCTGCTCGGGTGTCACGAAATCGCCCGTCAGGCCAATGCGATCGTTGATCAGCGTCATCGGCCGCAACCCATGGATCAACTCGTGGAAGCGAGTGCCGCCGTACTTTTGTTGCGTGCCCAGCCCATCGAACCAGATCACGAACGGATCGCCGTAGCGGGTCAGCAATTCGCGCAACTGAAGTTCCATGTAGTCGAGGTACAGCGGCCACTCCGGACGTGCCGGCTCGCCGGCCCAATTGGTGGCTGACAGCTTCGAGGTATCGCGGAAGGCCGGGTGGTTCATGTCAGGCGGCGAATAGTAGAATCCCAGCGGCATTTTCTCCGCCTGGGCCGCCTCGACAAGTTGCGCGACGATGTCCTTGCCATACGGCGACTTGGTGATTTTGTAGTCGGTGTACTGCGTGTCGAACATGCAGAAGCCGTCGTGGTGCTTGGTCGTGAAGACCATGTACTTCTGACCCGCGGCTTTCGCCAATTTGACGAAGGCTTTCGCGTCAAACTGCGTCGGATTGAAGCGCTGCCGCAGCGCGCGATAGTCGGGCTCCGAGATTGCCCAGGTACCCGGCTCCATGATCGGCCAGGAGGCTTCCACGCTCGCCAGGGAGTAGGGCCCCCAGTGGATGAACATGCCGAACTTGGCGTCGTTAAACTTCTTTAAGCGCTCAGATTGGTGCGTGTCGGCCGCCGTCAGCAAAGCCGAGGCAGCCAGGCAGGAGGCGGTGAGGAGGGCGAAAGTGGACTTCATCGTATTCCTTGTCAACGCAGATGGACTGCAAAACTTCAGCAATCCTATTGAAGACCGTGCACGGTGTCAAGCCGCTATCGGGACAATCTGTTCGCTCTCTGAGGTTCTCTTGCCTTCCAGCCCATGATGCTATAACCTGACTCAGAAGCTCGATTTGAGCGCTCAGAATGAACATCGCCGCGCAAACCGAATCGATGGCCCCAACCCCGTCGGCACTGCTGAAAGAGCAGGTCGCCGACCGGCTCCGCGATGAAATTATACGCGGCTGCCTCGCTCCCGGCCAGCGTGTGGTCGAAGGGAAATGGGCTCGCGAATTCGGCGTCGCCCAGGCCTCGGTGCGTGAGGCCATCAACATCCTGATCGGAGAAGGCTTCCTGACCAAAGACTCCGGTCGCAGCGCGCGCGTCACGAGTTACACCGAGCACGACGTAGCCAGCATGTACCAGGTGCGCAGCGTGCTGGAAGGGCTTGCCGCGCGCCTGATCGCCCAGCGCCAGATCGGCATCGACGCCGTGGAATCGGAACTCGCGGGCATGCACGCGGCGATTGAACGCGGCGACATGCGAGCCGTGCTGCGCCACGACCTCGGCTACCATCTCAAGTTGAGCGAACTCAGCGGTAACCCTTTCCTGTACGAGTCGGTAAAACGGCTGCTGGTCCCGCTGTTCGCGTTCGTGCTCTTGCGCGTGGTCAAGAGCGGTCAGGGACCCGACGCCTGGGCCGCCGATCTGCCGCGCCACCACCGCATCCTGGACCTGATCCGCGAGGGTGATCCCGAGATAGCCGAGCAATACGTGCGGCGCTCCTACCGCCAATTCGTAAGCTCGGCCTACGCCGTATGGGAGAACGTCGGCGGCGCCGTCCAAGCCCATAAAGAAGGCCGTGAAGATCTGTCGAAAAAGCGGGCCGACACCGCGACGCGGGAGGCATGTTGACACCGTGAGCTTGCAGTTGCCGGGCAGAATCATTCTGATCACGGGCGGCGCGGACGGCATTGGCCGCGAGTGCGCCCTCGCCTATGCGAAGGAAGGCGCGAGCGTCGCCATCGCCGACGTGCAAGGCGCGCGTGCGGTGGAATTAGCGGGCGAAATCGGCGCAAACGCCGTCGGTCTCGAATGCGACGTTTCTGCCGGACCGAGCGTCGAGGCCGCGGTGCGCGCCACCGTCGAACGGTTCGGCCGCCTGGATGCCGTGCACAACAACGCCGGCATCGCCACGCCCTCCAAGCCGCTCCACCTGACTACGGAAGAGGAATGGGATCGCCAGTTTGCCGTCAATCTGAAGGGCGTCTACTGGACCACGCGCTACGCGCACTCCGAACTTGCCCGAGTCCGTGGATGTATCCTGAACACCGCCAGCATGGTGGGTTTGATCGGCCAGGCCGACCACGCCGCATACGTTGCCGGCAAGGGCGGCATGATCGCCCTCACGAAAGCCATGGCGCTGGACTACGCAGCCGAGGGCATTCGCGTGAATGCGGTTTGCCCGGCGGGAGTCATGACGCCTATGCTCGAACGCTGGTGCCAGGAGCAGCGCGACCCCGCATCGACCAAGCAGTATCTGGACGAGATCCACGCACTTGGCTATTGCCCTCAGCCGGACGTGATCGCGGACGCTTGCGTGTTCCTGCTCTCCGATCGCGCCCGCTTCATCACCGGCTGCGCACTGCCGGTCAGCGGCGGCGCGGAACTGGGTTACCGCCGCTGAGGAAATGAGCGTTATGCGAAATGTCACCATCGAATCTTTAACGGCCATCGACCGCCGCTTCCCTCTGCTGGGCGGAGAGGGCTCCGACGCGGTGCACACCGGGGCCGAATACGGCTACGCTGTGGCCGAACTTGCCGCGGGACCGCTGCGCGGCACCGGCATTGCCCTCACGCTGGGGCACGGCAACGAACTCGTCTGCGACGCCATACGCATGTTGGGCGCAGCTCTTCCCGGCCGCGATATCGAAGCGACCATGGCCGGCTTCGGGGCCTTCCAGCGCAGCCTGGCGGACCACCCGCAGTTGCGCTGGCTCGGTCCACATAAAGGCGTCACGCATCTGGCGCTCGCGGCATTGACCAACGCCTGCTTCGACCTGTGGGCCAAGGTGCGCGGCGTTCCCTTGTGGAGTTTGCTGCTCTCTTTGACGCCGGACCAGATCGTCAACCTGATCGACTTCAGCTACATCGAGGACGTGCTTTCGCCGGGCGACGCGAAGGCGATTCTGGAAACTCACCTGCCCACGCGCGACGAACGCGAAGGCGTGTTGACGGCTGGCTATCCGGGCTACGACACTTCCGTGGGTTGGTTCCAGTTCGACGATCAGCGCGTCGTGAAGTCGGCTCTGGAGGCCCGCGCGCGCGGCTTCCGTGCGGTCAAGCTCAAGGTCGGCAGCGCGGACGGCGAACGCGATCTGCGGCGCGCCCGATTGCTGCGCGAGGCACTCGGCCCTGAAACGCTGATCATGCTCGACGCCAACCAGCAATGGCCGCTCGACAAGGCCCTGCGCATGAGCAAGGCGCTCAGTGAAATCTCTCCCTACTGGGTGGAAGAGCCGACGCATCCCGACGACATCTTCGGCCATCGCCGCATTGCGGAGGAGATCGCACCGGTGAAGGTCGCACTCGGCGAGCACGTGCCCAATCGCGTATTGTTCAAAGCGTTTCTGCAGGCTGGCGCGATGCACTTCGTGCAGGCCGATTGCGTCCGTCTGGCCGGGGTCAGCGAGTTCCTGGCCGTCAGCCTGATGGCTCGCAAGTTCGGCTTGCCGGTCGCGCCGCACGTCGGCGACATGGGCCAGGTTCATCAGCATCTGGTGCTGTTCAACCACATCGCCCTCGGTCATGACAGACTGTTCCTGGAGCACATTCCTCACTTGCGCGAATACCTTGTGCATCCCGCCACGGTCGAGGGCGGCGTTTATTTGACGCCGCAGGAACCGGGACTCTCGTGTGACCTGCATCCCGCAGCGTAGGAGCGATTTCTAATGACAATCACGGTCTGGCTGGGCCTCGGCATGACGCTGGTGGCCGGACTTCTTGCGGGCAACAGCATGCTGCCCATGAAGTTCGTGAAGCGCTGGCAGTGGGAGAACACCTGGCTGATATTCAGCCTCGTTTCCCTCGTGTTGATACCGTGGGCACTCGCCTGTGGGCTGGTGCATGGGCTGGGCTCCCTGTATGCCTCGTTGCCGGCTTCGGCCTACGCGGCGCCGCTGTTGTTCGGCGCTGGATGGGGCATCGCGCAAGTGCTTTTCGGACTCTCCATCGCCCGGCTCGGCCTGGCGTTGGGTTACGCGATCATCATCGCTTTAGGTGCCGTTCTAGGCACTTTGGTGCCGTTGTTCGTGCAGAACAGGGCCGTTTTGGGCACCTCGCGTGGCGCCCTGATTCTCGGTGGAGTGCTGGTGATGGTGATCGGAATCGCCTCGTCTTCGTGGGCTGGCAGACTGCGCGAGGGCAGCGTGAAAAAGGGCGGCACGTACGGGCGCGACGTCGCCATTGCGGTCGTCTGCGGTTTGATGGCGCCAATGCTGAATTACGCCTTCGCCTTCGGTCAGCCCATCGCCGAGGCCGCCGTCCGCATGGGCACCAGCAAGGAGTCGGCCGGCTACGCGGTTTGGCCCATCGCATTGCTCGGCGGACTCGGTCCGAATCTCGCCTACAGCATCTACCTCCTGCAGCGCAATCGCACCTGGGGTTTGTTCCGCGGAGGCTGGGTGCGCGACGGCTCGATGGGCCTGGGAATGGGCATTTTCTGGATGGGCGCGATGTCGTTATACGGAGTCGGTTCCGTGTTCCTCGGCGTGCTCGGAACGTCCGTCGGATGGGCGCTGTTTCAGATCTTCATGATCATGACTGCCAACCTCTCCGGTGTGCTCACCGGGGAGTGGAAAGGCGCGCCAAAGTCGGCGGTCTACAGACTGTCGATCGGTCTGGCCCTGCTCGCCGTGGCCACCGTGTTGATGGCGCTGGGCAACTCCTGACGCCGTTAAAAAAGCACTTTGAGTGAAAGCTGGATCTGGCGCGACGGCCCGGAAGTCCTGCTGATCAGACCGAAGCCGGTGCCCAGCAAAACGTTGTTGGGCAATCCGAAATTCACCAGGTTGAAGGCGTTGAATACCTCGGTACGGAATTGCAGAATCGCCCGCTCCGGATTGGCTGAAGATCCAATGGGCATGTTCTTGATCAGCGAAAGATCGAAGCTGTGGAAGCCGGGTCCGCGGAAGGTGTTACGGCCGAGGGTGCCGAACCGTCCCTGGTTGGGTCCCGAGCCGCCCGCGACGTTGACCGGGATCGAAAACAACCCGGCGTTGGCCGTCCCCAGACCGAAGTAATCCTCGCGCACTGTTCTGCTGGTCGATAGCGCCGGCACACCCGTCTGGTCGGGCCGGTCCGCGCCATTCGCGCCTACTCCTGTTTGCTGGATTCCGGAGTATACCGTGAACGGCGACCCGGTCGAGAGTGATCCGACGCCCAGCAGTTGCCATCCACCGGTGAAACGCTTACCCAGCGCGCGCACCACCGGCACGCGGCCCAACGCGAGCTCCTGCACCGCGTTGAACGAGAAGGAATGCGCCACATCGAACGTCGATGGCCCTTTTTCCGAACTCAGGTCGAAAGGGTTCTGGGGCGAGGCTTGAAGCACCGCGCCAGACGCGGCGGCGACGAATCCTCCCAGGACGGCGCTCGTGTCGTCCAGCGACTTCGAGAAGGTGTAGCTCGCTTGAAAACCCAAACCGTAGCGCAGCGAAGTCTTCGAGATCGACGCCTGCAGGGAGTGATACGTGGAGTGCGAACTGTTCGCCATCACCATGGTCGGTCCCAGACCGCCCGTCACCTTGCCCGTGGAGTCGAATTGCGTGTAACGCGCATACTTCGGATCGGCTCCACCATACCCATTCGGAGAGTCGATTCGCGGCAGGGCTACTCCCACCGAGCCAACGTAAGCGGCCGTCACCGTGACGTCCCCGATGCGGCGTTCAATTCCGCCCGTGTAGCTGCCCACGTAGCCGTTGCGCGTATTCGGCGTCATGCCCGCGGCACTCACGGCCCGCACCTGCTTGTCCGGGCTCAACGCCGCCAGATCGCGTTCGAAGCGGTTGATGTCCATTTCCGTGTTGGGCGCGACCGCCATCGAATTGCCGGAGGCATAGATTAACTTCCCGCCGGGCGAATAGATGCCGGGCAGATTCACGGCTTGGGGCGAGGCGCTGTATGAGATGGGTGCGCCCGGCGCCGCCGCCTCGTACAGCGATACGACGAAGGGCAGTCCGCCGGTCACCAGATTCACCTGCCACAGGATCGGCAGCAAGGTCGTGATGGAACTGCCGGCCCGGAGGATCGTCTTGTCGTTCAGCTTCCAGTCGATGGCGAGGCGCGGCCCCCAACCGCTCCAATCCATGTTGTAGTGCGGGTCCGGATTCACAAGGTAATGCGCGCCGTCCGGCGAAAAGAAGACGCCCGAGGCGAGATGGTGTCCCTCGTGGATGCGCGAATTCACTTCGTAGCGCAGCCCGTAGCTCAGGCTCAGCTTCGGCGAGACTTTCCAGGTGTCGCGGAAGTAGAAGTTGAACGCCTCGCGCCGTACCGCCGCCTCACCCATTTTCGTGCCTTGGGGAAAGCCCTGCGGAGCCGCGGCGACGATGTAGGAAAACGGCGTGGCCGTCAGGAACCCCGAGAGTGAATCCGGCAGCAGGTCGCCCGCGTTGATGTTGTGCGCGCCGCTGGTGGACCGGAAGGAAACAGGGGCGTAAGCCGCTCCTCCGCCGAAGGTGTACAGGCCGTTCGGATCGATGCCGAACAGGGTTGTGTCACGGTTGACGCGCACCTCGACGCCCGCCTGCCAGACGTGCTTGCCGCGCACCAGGCTGAAGTCCTGGTGCAGTTGAAAGACGTTGCCGAAGGCGCCGGAGATTGAGCCGGACGCCGAGTTGTAGGGCTCGAACGTGCTGTCCGCGAAGGTCAGGCCAGGTTGCGACTGGTTGTGCGACGAGAAGTTCGGCGTCGAGCGGATGAAGCCGAGAGACGTCGTCGAAGTGAAGTTCGCCGTGGGCGTCCAGGTTACCGATGCCCCGGCATTCCGCTGCCGGTCGAAATAGGGAATTCCGAAGGACGGGTCGATGGCCGTCTGGCTGGGGTTGGTCAGCGGGCCATCGACGTTGTTCAGGTTGAAGCGGCCGAACAGCGCCAGTTTGTCCGAGAGCTTGTGATCCAGGCGCACCGAGAATTGGTCGGTCTGCGTCCGGACCTTCGAGGACGTGGCGTACGTGCGTGCCCCGTAAGGACCTTGCGGGTCGTTTGGCAGCGGATAGCGGGCCAGCACGGGCGCGATCCGCGCATCTACCGGCACGATCAGCGCATCGCCTGGGAACGCCGTGGTGTCCACGCCCTGCCGCTCCTGCGCCGTGGGCACCGGCAGCACCTGCGTGGTCCCCAGCACCTGCCGGAAGCCCTGGTATTGCGCAAAGTAAAACGTCCGGTTGCGGCCGTCGTAGACCCCGGGAATGCGCACCGGGCCGCCGTTGGTCAATCCAAACTCGTTGCGAGCAAAAGGCGGGATACGGCCAGGTTGCGCGATCGAGCGCCGGTCGAAGAAATTGCGCGCGTCGAAGGCGGCGTTGCGGACGAACTCGAACAGGCTCCCATGCAGATCGTTGCTGCCGGCCTTGGACGTGATTGCCGTGAAACCCGCGGCGCCGTGCCCGATGTCGGCGGGCATCACCCCGGAACTCGAGTTGATTTCTTCGATCGCGTCCACATTGAAATTCGAAAACGTGGCGCCGCCCATCTCCGGGTCGGTGGTGTCGATGCCGTCCATGGCGAACACCGTGGCCGACCCGCGCTGGCCGTTGACGGTGAACTGTTGGGTGAAATTGGCCGCACCATTGGTGTCGGTCTGCGTTCCCGCCGCAAGCAGCAGCAATTGGCTGAAGTCGCGTTTGTTCAGCGGGATGGCAGAGACTTGCTTGCCGCTGAGTTGCTCGCCTCCGGTGGCCTGTGAATCGGCCTGCAGCACCACGCCTCCCGCAGCGGTCAGGCGCAGGCTCTGGCGGAGTTGAGCGCCGGGCGCAAGTTCCAGTTGGTTGGGCGTCACGGCCGTGCTGCCACCCCATTCCACGGCGATCGAATACTTTCCGGCCGCGATGGCGCGAAACTCAAAGCCGCCATCGGTACCGGTCAACGTCTCCACCTCTTTCGACTCGACGCGCAGTTTCACTTTGGCCAAGGCAACCGGCTGTCCGGCGGCATCGCGCAGGCTCCCGGTCAGGCTCGCGGGTGCGGTTTGGGCAAACAGCGACTGAAGCAGCAGCGGCAAGAGGATCAGTGCATTGCAGCCCATGCGCGGGCTGGAGAACGGGGTAAGAATCACTGACCTGCAGGATATCGCACGGGTACGCGAAGGAGCATCCGCAAACAAGACGCGGACGTCCCGGATTATCTACCATGGATCAGACACGGATCGGGCGCGCCTGCACAGACTCACCAGGGCTACCGGTTCACTGAGCAGGGCGGGCGAGAGATCCAAAACCGTAAGATGTTACGGTTCCCATATGTTTGCCCTAATAGAATCAATGACTTGCCAACCCACAACCGTAAGATGTTACGGTCTCGCAGTTCACGGCCATTCCTGGGCACTGCCGGCAGCGGTCGCTCGCACTGTGGCAAAGTCAGCCCTCTGGGTCCTGTGCTTGATCGGTCCATGCTGGCCGGCCGAAGCTCCCTCGATTCGCTTCCGCGACGTCGCTGCCAGCGCGGGAATTCCCTTTGTCCTGGAGAACTCGCCTACGCCCGATAAGCACATGATCGAGACCATGGCCGGCGGCGTGGCAGCCTTCGATTTCGACGGCGACGGCCGGACCGACATCTTCTTCACCAACGGCGCGGCACTGCCCTCCCTACAGAAGGACTCGCCTAGGTATTTCAACCGGCTGTACCGCAACGAAGGCGGGTGGAAATTCCGCGACGTGACGGAATCCGCGGGGGTTGCGGGCGCGGGCTATGCCATGGCGGCAGCCGCCGGCGACTACAACAACGACGGCCACATCGACCTCTTCGTCGCCGGGTACCGGCACAACATCCTGTACCGGAACCGGGGCGACGGCACCTTCGAAGACGTAACGGCAAAATCCGGGATCAGCAGCAACGAATGGGCGGTCGCCGCGGGTTGGTTCGATTTCGACAACGACGGTCTGCTCGACCTTTTCGTGGTCAATTACGCCGACTGGTCGCTGGATTTCAACCGCTTCTGCGGCGATTCCGACCGCAACATCCGCGTCTACTGCCACCCGCGCTACCTCACCCCGATCGCCAACCGGCTGTACCACAACCGGGGCGACGGGACGTTCGAAGACGTCAGCGTGAAGTCGGGCATCGCCGCGTTCAAGGGGCGCGGCATGGGGTTGGCTTTCGGCGATTACGACGGAGACGGCAAGCCCGACGTGTTCGTCACCAACGACAAGCTGCCCAACTCACTGTTCCACAACCTGGGTAACGGCAAGTTCGAGGAGGTCGCGTTGGAGGCTGGCGTGGCGCTGCCCGACCATGG
The DNA here is from genome assembly GCA_903909435.1 of uncultured Acidobacteriia bacterium. Taxonomy (GTDB): domain Bacteria; phylum Acidobacteriota; class Terriglobia; order Bryobacterales; family Bryobacteraceae; genus CAIVVT01. The sequence goes on from CAIVVT010000167.1 coordinate 33,709, forward strand.
CAAGGCGGTTTCCAGCATGGGCGCGGATTTCCGCGACTACGACAACGACGGGTTGCCCGACATCGCGACGACGGCCCTGCACGGCGAGACGTTTCCGCTATTCAGAAACCTGGGCCACGGCACGTTCGCGGAGGTCACCAGCGCCACACGGCTGGCACGGACCAGCACGCTGCACACCGGCTGGAGCGTCGGGCTGATCGACTTCAACAACGACGGGTGGAAGGACTTTTTCTCCTCAAACGCCGATGTCAACGACCTTGTGGCAATGTTCGAGCCGGCGGTCTACAAGCAGGCGAACACCGTCTTCGAGAATACCCGCGACGGCAAATTCTCCGAAAGCGCCGTCGATTTTGGCCTGCCGCAAGCGCACCGCGGATCGGCCTTTGCCGACTTCGACGGGGACGGCAAAATCGACATCGTGATTTCGTCCCTCGGCGGGCCGGCCGAGTTGTGGCGCAACGAGAGCGCGAATTCGAATCACTGGTTGATTCTCAAGCTCACCGGAACCCGGAGCAACCGCGACGGAATCGGCGCGGAAGTCCGCATCGGTTCTCAAATGAATGCCATGAGCTCCGCGGTGGGCTACGCATCGTCCAGCCTGTTCGGAGTCCATTTCGGGCTGGGCGCCCTCACCGTGGTTCCCCGCGTCGAGATCCGCTGGCCCAGCGGGCAGCGTCAGATCCTCGAAAATGTCCAATCCGACCAGGTGCTGCGCGTCGTCGAGCCGCGCTAAGCCGGTCAGTCCTGCGGCGCGCTGATTTCGGTCTCGCGCTCGAGCTGCGCCTGAGCCTCGTCGTTGCGGCCCTTCACTTCGAGGTAGCGCGCCATCGCCTCTTTCGCCAGCTCCGCTTTCCCAGCCGCGCGGTACGCCCGAGCGAGTTCGAAGTGGAGCGTCCCGTCGTCGTCGGTGGGCAGAACTTCCTTCAGGTAGACGGTCGCTTTGTCAGCCTGTCCCAACTGCAGATAAGCTCTCGCCAGAGACGCCTTGGCCTGCAGCATGCGGGGATCCTCCGCGACGGCTTTCTGCAAGTAGGGCAGCGCCTTTTCCGGCAGTTGCTGGTTCAGATAGACGTCGCCCTGCAGAAAATTCAGGGCGGGCGAGCCCGGTTCTTTACCGAGCATCCGGTCGAGCATCGGCTGGGCCGCCGCAAAATCCTGCGCCATGCAGAGCGTCATTACCAGCTGCTGCTCGATGCTTTCGTTCCCCGGGCTCAACGCCAGAGCCGCCCTCCAACTCTTGATGCTTTCCGCATATTGCCTCCGGTCGCGCAGCAATTCGGCCTGCAACTCCAACTTGGGTGCAGAATCCGGAAGTTGCTCCAGGCGGGAGAATGCCTCCAGGGCCAGAGCATTCCAGGCCCGCGTGCGCCAATAAGCACTGGCGGCGGTCCGGTTCAATTTGGCGCTGGCGATCAGCGGCAGGTAGCGTTTGGCAGCGAAGTCGCAGGCCAGTTTCTCCGCAGTGCAGTTGAGCGGTCCCAAACCCGCCTCCGCGCGCGCTTCGACTGCCGCCCAATCCGCATGGCCCGTTTGGTGGTAAATCTCCGCAATCGCCGCGTGCGCGCCGCGCAGCTTGGAGTCCCGCTGCAGCGCCTGCCGGTAGAAGTAGAACGCAGCCCGTTTCTGTTGGCCCCGCGAGCGCGATTCAGCGGCCAATTCCGCCATATAGGCGGAATCCGGACCCAGTTTCTGCAGATCCTGGAACGCCTCCTGCGCCAGCGCCTCGTACTCTTTCCCGGCCATGGACCACAGAATCGGCTCATTCTGCTCCGCGGCCAGGAGCTTGCGCAGATGCGTAACCGCTTCTTCATGTAAATTAAGCGAAGACGCGGCCTGTACCAACAACCGCCGTACATCCAGTTGGCCCGGGTCCAGAAGTGCCGCCTTACGCAATACCGGGAGGGCCTTCGACGGTTGGTCCGTTCTCAAATAGGCTTCCCCCAGTGTGATCAGCGCCGGCCCCAGCGCAGGTTGCAGTTTGAGCGCTGCTTCCAGCGACGGAATGGCGTTAACTTCTTCACCTGCCATGTGCTGCGCCATGCCCAGGTTCAGCAATAGTCCCGCGTTGCCTGGCACCGCTTTGACCAGTGCTTTGTAAACCGCCGCAGCCTCGGCGAAGCGCCCTGCCGCCATGAGTTGCTTGGCTTGCTGGGACGATTTCGCCAGATCTAAGTTCTGGGCGCAAATCGTAGCGGCGATCATTACCAAAACCGTCAAAAAGGAACGCATCTTTTTCACTCTAATCGACTTCCAAAAACCATATCGCAATCCGGGCTGAGAGGCATGTTTCGTTGCCACTCTGTACTTGATTCCCCCTGCCAGGAAGCGTACACTACTTACACCATTTCTTGCGTTTGCTTGCGTCAGGGTAGAACTCTGAGTAGCCGGCAAATTGCGGGCGTTTTACCAAAGGGGGCAAAACGAAAATGGAGCGGTGGCGCATGTGGCCCCGCTGTCTGAATGTTGAGGATAGTCTGACACCTGCCCCGCGGCAGGAATTGGGAGAAAGGAACTCGATGAGATTGAATTCGAAGCACTTGCTGATCGCAAGTTTCATCGCATTGCTCGTCTGTTGTTGCACCACACCCGCGCTCGCGCAGGTATTATCCGGAACCGTGGTCGGAGTCGTCCAGGATTCCAGCGGCGGAGCCATCACCGGGGCCGCCATTGCGTTGACGAACGCAAACACGGCTCAGGTTTACGAAGCGAAAACCGACGAGGCTGGACGCTTCAACATCACTAGCGTGCTGCCCGGAACTTACTCCTTGAAGATCAACCAGAAGGGCTTCAAGGCCGAAACCGTCAACGACATCCAAGTGTCTGCCAACACGATTGCCCGCGTCGACCGGCAACTGGAAGTCGGCTCGCTGGCCGAACAGATCACTGTTGAAGCCAGCGCCACTGAATTGCAGACAGATAAGGCCGATACCCACACCGAATTGGGCTCAAAAGAAGTTGAGAACATGCCGTTGCCTGGTTACAGGAACTACCAGACCTTGATGAATCTGGTTCCTGGCGCAACGCCCGCTGCTCTCCAGAACTCGGTTACTGATACCCCGGGGCGCTCGCTCAGCACCAATATCAACGGGACGAATCGTAACAACAACATGACCCGCATCGATGGCGCCAGCAGCGTGAACCTGTGGCTGCCGCACCATGCCGGTTATGTCATGCCCGCCGAGATGGTGGACACGGTAAATATCACAACCTCCGCGGGCGATGCTGAACAGGGCATGGCCGGTGGAGCCGCAATCGCGGTCATCACCAAGTCCGGCACGAACACCTTCCATGGCAGTCTGTTTGAGTACCACGACGACCAGCACTTGAAGGCTCGTAACTTTTTCCAGGCTCCGGGCGTTGCCCAGGCTGTCAGCATCTACAACAATTACGGCGGCACGATCGGCGGGCCGATCCTGAAGAACAAGTTGTTCTTCTTCTATAGTTTTGACGGCACTCGCCAGCGCCAGGGATCCAACGGCACGTTCTCCGTGCCGACCACGGATATCAAGGCCGGCAACTTCGCGACCACCGGAACAACCATTTACGACCCGAACACCGGCGCCACTGACGGTACTGGTCGCGTTCCTTTCGCCAACAACCTGATCCCCGCCAACCGGATCAGCGCTGCGGCCCAGAAGATCCAGGCGTATTATCCCAATCCGAATGCGGCGGGAGATCTCAACAACTGGAACGGTTCGGAAACGCCGCTGTTCAATCGCGACTACAACGACGTCAAGATGAACTACGCGCAGAGCGAGAAGCAGCAGTTCTTCATGCACTACGGCATCATGAAGGCGCTGTCCGGCGGTCACGGGCTATTCGGTGACGCCATCGGACCCGCACCGGGTTCCGACCCTGGTCTCGGCGACACGCGCGTCATGAACATGTCGATCGGTCACAACCACACCTTCTCGCCCACGCTCCTGCTCGATGGCGTTATCGGCTATCAGCGCATGGACCAGACGGTCACTGGCCAAGGCTACGGCAAGGACTTCAGCACGATTCTGGGAATTCCCGGCGTCAGCGGAACCGGCGCCGCCAGCGGCTTCCCCAATATCGACATCGGCTCCTACCAGAGCTTCGGCGTCCCCGGCTGGATGCCCGCCATCCGTACGGAAGAGTCCTACACGATGAGCCACAATCTTACCTGGCTCAAAGGCGCGCACACTTTCCGTTTCGGCTTTGACGGTGTGAATCACCGCATGTCCCACTACCAGCCCGAACTCGGCGCTGGCCCGCGCGGCGATCTCAGCTTCAGTGGCAACACCACGGCGCTCGCGCCCAACGGCAGCCCCGATTCGAACAACGCGTATGCGTCGTTCCTGTTGGGCAACATCGACAACATGCAGAAGAGCTTGCAGTACATCCTGATGACTCCCCGTGAGTTCCAGTTTGGCTGGTATGCCCAGGATCGCTGGCAGGTCACCAAGAAGCTGACGGTCAGCCTCGGCCTGCGCTACGAGTTCTATCCGCTGATGACCCGCGCCAGCGGCAAGGGCATCGAACGCCTCGACCCCGCCACCGAACTGGTTTATCTCGGTGGCCGCGGCGGAGTTCCGACCAACGCCGGAGTCACGGTCAGCCACAAGCTGTTCGCTCCCAAGCTTGGTATTGCCTACCGCCTGGATGACAAGACCGTCATTCGCACCGGCTACGGCATCAACTACGATCCACTCCCGTTCTCGCGCCCGTTGCGCGGTTTCTACCCGCTCACGGTCAATTTCAACATTCAGGCGCCCAGCGGCTTCCAGCAAGCTGGAACGTTGGCCCAGGGAATGCCGGCCGTGTACGGCCCCGACCTCACTTCGGGTATCGTGTCATTGCCGAGCGTTGCCGATATGCGCAGCCCGTGGCCCGGTCAAATCCACCGCGGCTATGTCCAGAGCTGGAACTTCACCGTCGAACGTAAGCTTCCCAAGGACGTGGTCCTTTCCGTCGCCTACGTCGGCACGCAGAGCGTCCACCTGCTGGCGGATCGTGACATCAACGCGGGCGTCCCCGGTGGCGGCCAGGCCAGCCAGCCGTATTACATCCTCAACGGCAGAACCAACTCGACGTTGATGTGGGATGGCTATCTGAGCTCGCACTATCACTCGCTGCAGACGGCTTTCCACAAGTCGCTCTCCAAGGGTCTCCTGGTCAAGGGCTCCTACACGTGGTCCAAGGCCATCGACATGACCGACGACGACGGTTGGGCCGGCGTGGGCTGGAACTACGGCCCCGTGTTCGGCCGCAACCGCGCTCCGGCCGGTTTCGACCGCACCCATGTGTTCAACATCGGCTGGGTCTACGAACTGCCCTTCGGCAAGAATGGCATGTTCTTCAAGTCCGGCGTCGCCGAGAAAGTCTTCGGCGGCTGGAACGTCAACGGCGTGATGGCGTCCTATACGGGTACGCCGTTCACCGTGGGCGCAGACGGCAGTTCTCTGAACGCCCCTGACAACACCCAGACGGCCATGCAGGTTAAATCGAGCGTCTCCTACCTCCACGGAGTTGGGCCCGGCGCGACCTGGTTCGACACCTCCGCCTTCGCTCCTGTGACCGCAGCCGCCACCTTCGGCAGCAGCGGCCGCAACATCCTCCGCAGACCGGGTGTGTGGAACACCGACTTGATGATCGACCGCAAGTTCAAGATCACCGAGCGGATCGACACGGACTTCCGTGCCGAGTTCTACAACCTGCCTAACACCTCGCACTTCAATGGTCCGGATTCCTACGTCAACGACTCGACGTTCGGCCAGATCAGCAGTTCATTCGGCGAACGTCAGATCAGATTCGGTCTCCGAGTCGGGTTCTAACTTTCAGCCGTTTGTACTAACGAACCAGAAAGGGCGGCTCCCACGAGCCGCCCTTTCTCTTACCAACAGCACAAAGCCTCGTTTTCGTGGAACCGGATGTCTGCAAAACTGCCCAGCACAGAGCCGCGAACGACAGAGAGCGGTCAAGTCGGCAAGCAGGTCCAGCTCACTCGGGCTGTGCCAGATGTTACCCGCCGTTTCCTCCCAGGAGTAATTCTCACGATGTCCCCCCGGCGCGCCCTATTTCGCGGTCTAGACACTCAGCAGGTTGCGTTCGCGTGAGACGGTTGATTGCACTCCTGACGCTGGCTGCCCTCGCCGCGGCCGAGCCGCCGGCTACGCCCTCCGCGCCGCCGCGGAATGAACCCGCCGGCCAGACGCAGGCTGCGCCCGATTCGAAGGCCACGGATAGCTCGCAGGGCTCCGATTCGCAGACCAAGCGGATTGAATTGAATCTGCTGGGCAAGACCAACACCTCCGCCGGAGAGAGCCGCCGCAACGAGAACATCCACTTCAATCTGGTGGATAACAACGCGCTCAAGGAACTGAACGTACGTCTCGGAACCACGGCCACGATCCTGGAATTCCGCCCGGAACGCGGTTACTTTGGCGCCGAATACGGGAATGCGCCCACCACCGTGCTGCACCTTCCGGCGCTTACACGCGCGCTGGCGGGCTGGCATGGCACCGCCTACGAGTCGCTGCAGAACAGCATTTTCAGCGCGCGTTCGTTTTTTCAGGTGGGAGGCGTCAAGCCCGCCCACGACAACGATTACGGGTTCAACCTCGGTGGCGCGCTCTGGCGCGGCGCGCATCTCAGCCTGGCCGCTTCGCAGCAGAAGATCCGGGGCAGCGTCAACGGCAACGTGCTGGTCCCGATGGCAAACGAGCGCACACCGCTGGCCACCGATCCCGCCGTCCGAGCGCTGATCGCCCGCTGGCTAAAGGCCTATCCCAGCGAGTTGCCCAACCGCACCGATATCGATCCGCGCGCACTCAACACCAACTCGGTCCAGCAGATCGACAGCAATAACGGCACGCTTCGGCTGGACCAATCGGCCGGGCCGCGCGATCGCATCGCGCTGTCTTACAACTTCACTTCGCAATACGTGAAGGCCTTCGAACTGGTGGCCGGGCAGAACCCGAACACCGATACGCGCTCACACACCGCCCGGATCACCTGGGCCCGTAATTGGGATGCCCGGACGGCGCTCGAGCTATCCGCCGGGTTCGATCGCATCGGTTCGTTCCTACACCCGGAAGTGAATTCCGTCGGGCCGATGGTGTCGATCCCCGGGCTTGAGACGCTCGGTCCGCTCGGCATCATTCCAATCCGCCGTGCCCAGAATCTGTTCAAGCAGGCGGGCACCCTGCGGCACACCGCCGGTACGCACCAGTGGACCGCTGGATTCCAGTTGCTGCGGCGGCAGTTGAACGGTCTGGAGACGGACGTCCACCGTGGTTTTTACGGTTTTTCGAGCGACTTCGGCCACTCGGCGATCGAGAATTTCCTGCTGGGCACGCCCAGCCAGTACATCCAGTCGATCGGCGACACGCACCGCGGTTTTCGCGACTGGGAGATGCAGTTCTACGCGGGCGATAGCTGGAAACTCACCCCGAAACTGACCGTGCAGTACAGCCTGCGCTACACGCCCGTGACGACACCGGTAGAGGTCAACAATCGCAACCAGATCCCGTACGGAACGCAATTGCTGAACCTCGGTCCGATGGCGGGCCTGGCCTACCGTTTGCCGGAGCGCTGGGGCGTGCTCCGGTCGGCATACGGGCTGCACTTCGGAGAGATCTACCCGGTCACCTTCCAACAGGTGCGGTTCAGTCCCCCCGGCAGCACGAAAGTGGTTGTAACGGCGCCGAATCTGCTCGATCCGCTCAATACGCCGGGCACGGATCCGCGCGGGAACCTCTACTTGCTCGACCCGAACCTGCGTGCGCCCTACGAGCACCAGTACAACTTCTCGTGGGAGCCGGACCTCTCGAAGAAATGGCACATGCAGTTGGGCTACGTGGGCAGCCGGGCGGATAAGCTGCTGATCATGTGGTACCTGAACCGGGCTGTGGCTACGCCGGGGATTCCGCAGACCACTGCCACCATCAACGAGCGGCGGCCGGACCAGCGCTACGCGGAAAAGCGCTTCGTGACCAACGGTTCACGGGCCTATTTCGATGCGCTGCGGTTGTCCCTGGCGATGCCCGCCTGGCGCGGACTGAGCATGGATGCGGCCTACTGGTTCAGCAAGGCGATGGACCTGGGCAGCGCTTACTCGGGCACGGCCTACGACATCGATTCCCGGCTCTCGCGCAGCCAGTCCATGTTCGAGTCGAACAAGGACATGAAGGGCGTGAGCACGTTCGACCAGCCGCACGCGTTCCTGGTGCACCTGGGTTACGAAGCACCCCGCAAAGCCGGCCGCTGGAGCCTGTCGAGCGTCGTGCTGTTGAAGTCCGGCTCGCCCTTCACCGTCTACAGCGGTTCCGATTCGCCGGGTTACGGCAATGTGGACGGCAACGGCGGCGACCGCCCGAATCTGATCGATCCGTCGATCCTCGGCCGCAGCATCGACAACCCGAATACGTCGCGAGCGCGCCTGCCGAGATCCGCCTTCAGCTTCATCGCGCCCACCAGCCTGGCTGGCAACCTCGGCCGCGACACCTTCCGGCGAGGAGGCTATCGCAATGTGAACGCCGCTCTGGTCCGGCGCTGGAGCCTGCCGCACGAGACGAACCTGGCGTTGCGCGCGGAGTCCATCAACCTGTTCAACACGCCCCAGTTCGCCGCTCCCGGGACCGACCTGTCCAGCCCGAACTTCGGCCAGATCACCAACACATTGAACGACGGACGGACTTTGCGTTTCGGGCTGACGGTCGGCTGGTAGAACGCCGGTCCGGCTCACTCGGGTTATCCTAAGCGAATCCCGATGCTGACTAGAAAACTGCTCTACACCCCGCTGACGTGTCTTCTGGCCTGTTCTCTGCTCTGCCTGGCGCAGACCCCGGTCCCGCCGAAACGGGCCGCGATGCGGGCCGATCTGCTGGGCCAGATCGAGGGACTGAAGAAGCAGGCCCAGGTGATGAACGACATGGTCTTCAGCTTCGCCGAGTTGGGCTTCCACGAGACCGAAACCTCGAAATACCTAACGGGGATTCTCGAACAGGAAGGCTTCCAGGTGGAGCGCGGCATAGCGGGCATCCCGACGGCCTGGGTGGCGTCCTGGGGCTCGGGCAAGCCGGTGATCTCCCTGGCTTCCGACATCGACTGCATCCCGCAGGCCTCTCAGAAGCCCGGCGTGGCCTACCACGACCCGTTGATTGCCGGCGCTCCCGGCCACGGCGAGGGGCACAACTCGGGCATGCCGCTGAACATCGTCGCCGCCATCGCCGTCAAACGGCTGATGGAGCGCGAACACCTGCCGGGCACGCTGCGGCTGTGGCCCGGCGTGGCCGAGGAGCAGTTGGGCTCGAAGGCGCATTACGTGCGCGCCGGGATCTTCAAGGACGTGGACGTCGTGCTGTTCGCCCACGTTGGCGACGAATTCGCGGTGAGTTGGGGCGACATCGACGAGAACAGCGGCCTGGTTTCGGTGGAGTACCAGTTCGCGGGAGAGAGCGCGCACGCCGGACATGCGCCGTGGCGCGGGCGCAGCGCGCTGGATGCGGTGGAACTGATGGACGTCGGCTGGAACTTCCGCCGCGAGCATCTGCGGCTCCAGCAGCGCTCGCACTACGTCATCCGCGACGGCGGAGACCAGCCCAACGTGGTGC
>CAIVVT010000168.1 GCA_903909435.1 uncultured Acidobacteriia bacterium
CCATCCCGGGCCAAATCCTCTGCCAACCAAATTGCTCGCTCGCACGCCCATTTCGGGTCAATGCCCCAAACCGCAACGCAGCGCCAACTCCGCCGCTACCCCGCCCGCTCCGGGACAACCTCCGCTGCCCCATCCCGCCCCGCCACAATCCCCACAATCCGCCCCACCCCCGCCTTCCGCTCGTAAAACTCCTGAAACGCCTGGTACCCCCGCGCGCCCGCCGCTTCCACCTCTCCGAAATCCTGTGCCAACCTCTGCAGCACCTGTACCAGCCCGGCCGCATCCCCCGGCTCCACCTGCCACCCGCACCCGAACTTGCGGATCAGCCGCGCGGGCGTTCCTTGCGCCGGCCCCACGTACAGAATCGGACGCCCCGCCGCCATCAATCCGTAGACTTTGCTGGGCACCACGGCGCCCACCGTGCAGGCCTTCTGCGTCACCAATCCCACGTGGCACCCCGCCAGACTCGCCGCCAGCTCGTGCCGTGCGCTATAACCCCGAAACTCGACAGAAGTAGGACAGACCATGGTGGGGCAGCCCCCCTGGTCTGTCGCGGTGGCCGCGTTGTGGTCTGTCGCGGGGCTTGCCGCCGCAGGGTTCGCCGTCTTCCCTTCCGCCTCATTCTTTGTAAACCCGGTCTTAGTAAACCCGTTCCCCCCGCAGAACCTCTCCAACGCCCCCCGCTGCGGCCCGCCCCCAGCAAACGTAAACCGGAACCTCCGCCGGGGACTGTCCCCTTGGGGACTGTCCCCTCTGAGACCATTTACCGGACTGTCCCCTCCGAGACCATGCCCTGCGGGACCATCCTCTCGGGGCATCCCCCCGCGCAGCCTTTCCAGCGCCCCGCACACGGTCTCCAGATCGTGCGCCAGCCCCAGGTTCCCCGAATACAGCACTTCGAACACCTGTCTATCGGGAAACGCCCGCGGCTGAATCTCCGCTCCATCCGCCCAGTTCTCCGCCACGAGCAGGCGTTCGGCCGGAACCCCGTGCCGCAGTAGCCGTTCGCGCATCGACTCCCCGAGCACGATCACGCCCGCCGCCCGTCGCCGCACCCCGTCCAGAGCCCATCCCAACCCCCGCGTCAACCACGACTCCGCCCGGAGCACGCCCAGCTCCACCGCAATGTCCGGATAGACGTCCATCTCCCAGAGGTACAGCCGCCCGCCGCGCACCGCCGTCACCAGCCACCCCACCAGGGACAGCACCGGAGGCGTGGTCAACGTCAGCACCACATCCGCGCGTGGGCCGGCCAGCCCGTGCCAGACGGCACCGAGCAGGTAGGACAGATACGACAGCACCCGCGCCGTGGCGCCATGCCCGAACGGCAGCGCCCAGGTCCGAATGATCGTGACGCCGGGCAGCTCGCCGGCGTTGTCCCCCGCATACCCGCCGCGACCGCAGATCGCGCGGACTGTATGGCCTTCGTCCACCAGACCGCTGGCCACATCGGTCAGAAGCTGACTCGTGGCGACCGCGTCGGGGAAGAAGAATTGATTGAGGAGGAGGATGGTCACGTCACTCGCTGGGAAGCCGATCACTAAGGCCGGGGCAGGAACCGCGCGGCTTCACCATTCGCACAGTGAATTCACGTACTCTGAAGATCCGTCGCGCCACCAGCCATCAAGCTGTGCCACATCTTTCAGTTGCTGTCCCCGCGCCCTGGATACCACGGCGTAGCGGCAATCGAAGCCCGGCAGCGCCGTCATGTCGCCCCACAGCTTCTCGAACTGCGTGACCGGGAACACGTCCTCCTGGCCCTTGCCCCAGCGCTTTTTCACATCTTTCAATGTCACGTAGCTGGGCATCCTCGCTGCGATGCGGCGAACGGCAGCCGCCGTCTTTTCCGCATTGTCCAGGTCTGCTCGCGACAGGCCGAATACCTTCAGCAGCTGATCGATGTCGATCCACATCGTATTGCTGTTGTAAAAGGAAAGCTCGAACTCCAGTTGTTCGTCCGGCAGTGCCAGTCCTTCGACCAGTCGCACCTTGCCGTCGATGCGCGCCAGCCCTCCGCCTCGATCTTCCACTTCCCGGCCGATCACCTCGGCAGTCAGCGCCGCGCCGGAATCGATATGCAATCCCAGCAGTTCCGGGTCGAGATTCGCGCCCAGCGTATCGATGTTGTGCAGCATCAGGTAACGTAACTGCGGACTCTCCTCCAGCATCTTTTTCAGTACGCCGTTGCGCAGCATGTTCGGCACTTCGTACCAATGCCCGACCGGGTGCAGGCATTGCTCCGGAACGTTGTCCGTGTAATCGGATCCTTCCCCGCGGCCCAGCGCCCACTGGATCAGCGCCGCGCGCCCCCCGTCGCGTGCCTTCTGCTTCTGCGGCGGAAGAGCCTGCTGAGGCATCTCTTCCCACGCGAAACGCAAGTCCCGCACCATTGGCACCAGGCGCAATCCAACCGCCCGCCCGGGCGACAGATACAACGGCCCTGGATAGCCGTAATTGTTGGCCGACTTCAGATAATCCCCGATCGCCTCGTGCGTCAGGTAGCTAGTCGTAATCGCGTGCGGCACGGGCCGCGACCACAGCGCCGCCGTCCGTCTCGACTTGGCCAGATGGACCTCGATGAACGTGCGGAAACGTCCGTCGAGCTTGGCAAAGGGGTTCAGCGCCTTCACCACTCCGGCGCCCCGGGTCCAGCGCGTGCCGATGCCGCCCGCCATCGAAACGACGCCCACCGATCCCGCCTGCAGCGCGTCTTCCCCCAGTCGCCTCACCCGCGCCGGCAGACCGCGCCGGGCGTCGCATACGTCTTCCTGCGAGACGTCCTCGATGCTGCAACTCACGCTCAGCCGGTTCTGCGCCAGGCCGATTCGCCCGCCGCGCAGATCCGACCGCGTCTTCTCGTGCTGTTCCCGGTCGAAGCCATACTCGCTCAGCAATGCGTTCAAGCTCAGTGCCGGGCCGCCCGCCCTCGACTCGTCGTGCGGCACCATGCGGTCGAACACCGTCTGGACCATTCCCGCCAGTGCCGGGTTTCGGCGGCAGGCCTCCCCGAACGTGTCGAGTTCGCCGCGCCGCGCTGTAGTCAACGTCCGCACGTCGCGCCGCAGCAGCTCCGGAACGTGCAGCGCGTAATAGCCCGCTGGCAGCATCGCCTCCTGCCCCGTTAGCAGGCTCGCCCAAGTCCCACGCTCGTTGATCGCGAAGTCGTACACCACCGGTTCCATCGCGAAGGGCACCGCGCGGTCGAGCTCTCCCTTCACTTCGCGCATGACCTCGCCCATCCGGGCCAGCGCACGGGGCTTGGCGGCCGGATCGAACAGGAACCCCATGCCTCCCCCGGCCCTCCCTCCCAACATCCAGAAGCCCCAGAACTCCGCCCCGAATTCCTCCCGGGTCCGCTCGATCAGCTTCTGCGTGTAGTCGTTGCCGGCCCACGGGATGATGGTCTGGATTGGCCCATCGTAATTGCGCTGGGTGCAATCCCCGATGCCCCGGATGTCGCCGCGCTCCAGGCATTGAACGATCTCGTCCAGCACGGCCCGCGCTTCCAGCCTGCCGCGCCATTCGCTTTCGCTGCGTAGTAGGTACTTTTCCGACACCAACTCCAGAATCGGCCCGACGTCCTGGGCCATTCCGCCGTGCACCAGTACCAGCGATTTCTGCAGTTTTGCGCGCGTCTCAGCGCTGACGTTCTCGCTGGAAAACACGCGGTGCCGGGGCAGCAGGCATCCTCGGCTCACGCCCCACTCCCCGTCGCCGGGCTGCGCGCACACGCCTTCAATCAGCTTGATCCCCGGCCATACGCCCCCGGAATCCTGCCATCCGCCGCCGCTCCCTCCCAGCCATTCGCCCAGAATCGCCCGGGAAGCCACGCTGCGCCGGTCCCGTTCCACCAGTCCGCCCGTACTGAGGCCGCCCCCGGCTCCCCGGATCTGGCCCGTCGCCCGCATGCAGACCGCGATGATCGAGGCCAGCAGGGTAGTTGAAACCGCCAGTCGCGATCCCTTCGGAATCCCGTTGACTTTGCTGACCACTTCGATCCCGTGACCCGGCATCTGCGTCAGCCGATCCAGCAGGCTGCCGATCGGCTCGCTCGATCCCTCCATGCCCGGTGGAATCAACCCGGCCGCGATCACTCCCGCTTTCAGCAGCCCCAGGTAATCCTTCGAGAAGTCGAATACCTCGGCGAAGGAGGCCACATCCGCCGTGGCGCCCAGGTCCACGCTCGTCAGCCGCAGCACCGGCTCGTCGATCAGTCGCAGGTACGCTTCCACCGGCGGTCGCGGTTGGCCCTGCCCCGCACCGAGTACCGCCAGGTCGATGCTCACGTTGAGCACCCGCGCGCCCTCGGGATCGTCCATACCCAAATAGAAAATGTCGCTCCATCCGCTGTGCGACAGGTCCATCCGCACGGGCGTCGCTTCGGACAGCAGCGGGTAGAGCCCGCTCGCTGCATCTCGAACCGCCAGTTCGGGCCTCAGCCGCAGCGGGTAATCGCTCGGATGCCCCGTGCGGAACATCCACTGGTTGCCTTTGACTCCGCGTACGCTGCGCCGCACCTGGTTGGCCAGCGTCTGGAAAGCCAGCCCCCGGTAGGCCGCCGCCAGCGCACTCGACAGCGCGCCACTGGGCCCCGCCTCCGCTTGCGCCTGCAGGAAGCTCAGGATCGCCTCCTCGAAGCGTCTCTCCAGCATGTGGGCATAACCCGCCGCTGGGACCCGGCCTTCGGTGTTCGCCCCCGTCTCCCCATCCACGGAGCAGGCCAAACTCCCCGGCAGATGGTAACGATGGATTGCAGCCAGGAACACCAGCGCGCGCACGCGCTCGTAAATATTCCCGCTACTTCGCCTGAGCTGCTCCAGAGCCTCGCACTCCGCCAGCAGGTCCTCGCACGAAGCCCCCTGGCAGAAACCCTCCAGCGGCCGGTTTCGAATCTCCGCCTCGCCCGAGACGATCGTGCGCACCAGTTCGCTCATGCCCCTGCCGCCGTGAACGGCGTTGCCGCCGCCAACGGCGTTACCCGTGGCCGCCGCGGGCGCCGGGCTGTCCGCCCGAACGTTCATCCGCCCACCCTCGTGCCCGTCTCCTCGCGCAGGCTCATCGCCTCCACGATCTGCGAGAGCACCTCAAACCGGTCCTGGCCGGTCATCGCCAGCAGCAGTTGTGCGATGAACGGACCATACGGGGCTCCCAGGTCCACCCTGCGCGCGCTCAGTTTCAGCGCCAGGTACCGCTCGCGCTGCACCAGCATCGCCAACGCCGCCGACAGCGAGATTCTCGCCCCCGGCTGCTCGTTCAGCAGTTCCCCCAGAATCGTCATCGCCGTGGGCGTCAACACGTGCATTCCGGAGAAGCACAGGTAGTGTCCCGCCCTCAATCCGGGCACCATCAGCTCCTGCTCCGCCTCCGTGGGCGTCGGCTTCTCCAGCACCGTTTCCACTTTGTAAAGGTCTGCCTGGCCCGCGATCTGCTGCCCGCCGATAGCTCCGAATCTTGGCAGCAGCCCTTCCCTCGTCGCCTGCACGGCCGACACGGAACACTCCTCCCGCTCTGCCTCCGCGATCAGTTGCCCGGAGCAGGACCCGGTTCCGCCATTCACGTAGATGTGGTCGCTCATCTGGTGGAGAAAAGCCTCGCCCGCCGTGAACTCGCGCGCGCAGTAAATCGCGTGGCCGTACCCCTGGGGCTCGGCCTGCTCCACGAACCGCACTCTCTCCGCGTGGTCGCCCGCGGCCGAACGGTAGGCCTGCTCGTCGCCCGGCGCGATCACCACGCAGATCTCCTCCACGCGCGCTTGCACCATGCGGTGCACCATCAGGTTGAGCACGCTGCGCTCCACCCCGTCCCGGTCGATCAGGCTCTGCAGCGGCAGTCGCCGCTGGCTTGGGCCCGCGGCCGTGATCACAGCTTTTCGGATTCGCATGACTCTACTCTTGTGAAAGAAACACCGCCGCCACTCCCGCGCTCCGCTCGGCACAGCCGCCGAATACCAACGATTCGCGAACGACAGAGCGGGCAGGGTGTACGCCTCACGGTCTGCAACCGCCCACCAGTTTGGCATCTGCTTATTGAGGTGTAATCCATTTCTCCAGCACGCCAGTTTGAGTTGAAGTTAGCGAAGCGTGGTGGTAGAAGCGTTTCCCGGCGGATTCGCCTGGAACCTCGATCCGACATCTCTCAGTCGGACTTCTTGCCGAACGCGAATATGGACGGACGCATGCAGGCCGGAGCCAATCGTTGGTGCAGTACGCCTAGTCCATACGCCAGGTTTGAGAAGTTCAGATAACTGGGCTCAGCTTCATAGCCATATACGACCGACTGAAAGCCATGCCGCTGCATCTGCTTCCGAATCGCTCTGACAGTGTTACAGCGGTAGAGCGTCGGAAAGACGTCTTCATCTCTTCGGTTTGGTTGTGCGTGCTTCAGGACGGCGGTGTGACGTTTGTTTGGAATCAACCTGGATGCAATCGCCACGTAGCTCCATCGATTCGGTGTTCTGATGCATAGAAAGCCCCCGGCAACTAGAACTCTGCAAGCCTCGGCGAAAAACTGTACGGGATCTGGCAAGTGCTCCGTCACACAATCCGACACGATAAGGTCAATGCTCTCAGATTCTACAGGCCACGGGGCGCCGGACCGCAATAGACGAAAATCATCCATTCTGGGGTTGCCGCTGGCAACCGGATCAACATCCAGTCCGATAACAGTGCTAACTTTCCCCTGAAGACACGTTAGGTTGCGTCGAAACGTTATAACGTCTTCAGAATGCCCGCCTCTCCCGCAACCAAAGTCGATCACGCGGGCTTTCGGGCTAATGAGAGCATTCACTCGCGCATAAAATGCGACAGTCCCATCAATGTCGCTAAACCCACCGAAAGTTGATTCAGGGTAGAAGCGACCTAAGAGAGTTACTGACAAAATACGCCCTCCATAAACACGATCAAACCAATGTGATGATGGCTATTTGTTCCTACTGGACCTGCCCAATTGGGGCCGCGCAGAATGGCGTCGCACCGCCCCAGCCTTGTTTTCCGCCGCGCTCATCCCCGCCAGCCATTCCGCAAACTGCCGCAGCCCCTCCCGGAATTCCGTTCGCGGCTCAAACCCCAACAATTCCCGCGCCTTCGACACATCCGCCCAGGTTTGCGGCACGTCCCCCGGCTGTTCGGGTCGCCGGTCCAGCACCGCGCTCACCCCCAGCGCCTCCTCCAGCCCGCGCACCATCTCCGACAGGCTCACCGGGTGCGTATTGCCCAGGTTGATCACCTCGTACAACGAACCGCGATAATCCATGGCCGCCCGGATGCCCGCAACGATATCCGCGATAAACGTGAAATCGCGTCGCATGTTCCCGTCCCCGAAGTACGGCACCGGCTTCCCCTCCAGCATCAACCGCGCGAACTTGTGGATCGCCAGGTCCGGCCGCTGTCTCGGCCCGTACACCGTAAAGAACCGCAGCGCCAGGAACCGCATGCCGTACAGGTGGCTGTAGACGTGCCCCATCAGCTCTCCGCTCACCTTGGTGCTCGCGTAAGGGCTGATCGGCAGCAGCACGTGATCGTCCTCGCGCCACGGCACCCTCGGATTCACCCCGTACACGCTGCTGCTGGAGGCGAACACGAACTGTCCCACCCCTCGCGCCCGCGCGAATTCCAGCAGATTCTGTGTACCGCCGACGTTGACCCGTTCGTAACCCACCGGGTCTTCAATCGAAGGCCGTACCCCCGCCCTGGCCGCCAGGTGCACGATGCAGTCGTACGGCCCGGAGAGCTTGCTTAGTGCGGCGGCGTCACAAATATCGGCTTCCACCAGGTGGAACGCGGAGAACTGCATTGCAGGGGCGAGATTCGCTAGCTTGTCAGCCTGCGGATAGAACGGGTCGAAGTTATCGATGGCCGTGACATTCGCGCCATCCTCCAGCAGTCGTTCTACGAGCTGGCTGCCGATGAAGCCCGCCCCGCCCGTCACCAAACAACGCATATCTGCTCCTTATCCACGATTTGTCGGCGAAGCAAGTACGGAAGGAGATGGCCTCGGCGCTTGCGACGTTATCTGTAGCTACGGTCCTTACGGGGTCATGCGCCGACCCACAGATTCAGGCCCATCTCGGTGTTCGTTATTCGGGGAGTTGGCGGGACTGGATTCCGGCTGTGGAACTCGGGACGGAAGCGGCCTGCTTTAGCTCGTATAGCTTGGCATCGACTAAAAACCGGTACCAGAAGCCTTGGAGGAAGTGGTAAATTAGCCCTTCTTTGCCGTCAAGAAATCCGAACTTCAAGAAGTAGCGGTAGAACCAGTAGAGAAACGCTCTGGCAAACATAGGAAATCTCAGGTAGATGCCCTGTTTCAAAGCTCTCCTCACTCCCGGTTGGCCCGTGAGATCCGAGGGGCTGCCCGATACCCCCAGGATGTCTTTGCACTCGCGGTCGGCATACCAGTCGTGCTTCCGCACCCATTCCGAGAGGCTCTTCGGAATCTCGTGCAGGAGGTCTCCCCGGACCTTCACCGTCGTCCCCTTGTCGAGGACGATATGCTCGTCCATCCACGTCTCCTCACAACGGCCAACTCCTCGCCGAAAGAATCGTAGCAGCCAAACTGGATAAGTCTCACCATGACGGATCTTTCGCCCGAGGAAGAAGGTGAGTCGCGGGACGAGAATCCCCGTCACCTCTGCGTCCACAGTGGACAGTTTTCTCCGGATCGAATCTGCGAGCTCCGGTGAAACCCGCTCGTCTGCGTCGATGCGCAGAATCCACTCCTCCCTTCCAGAGATGTTCTCCAGCGCCCAATTGAATTGGCTGGCGTAATTGAAGAAAGGGTGTGTTAGGACCTTCGCCCCACGACTGACAGCAATCTCAGTGGTTCGATCCGTGCTTCCCGAGTCGATGACAAAGATCGCGTCGGCAAGCCCCTCAATACTGTCAAGGCAAGCTGGCAGATCGCCCTCCTCGTTTTTCGTCAGGACTATGGCGGCGATCCCTTGTCTGGTCATGGGCTCTTCCACACCCGCTTTCGGATCTCGGTCGCAGGATTGCCCGCCACAACTGTCCATTGGGGAACATCTTTAACCACCACCGCCCGCGCCCCGACAACCGCCCCCTCCCCGACAACGACACCCGGGCCGATGAAAGCCCCCGCGGCGATCCATGCCCGAGGCCCAATCCCGATGGGCTTGGGGACAAGCCGGAATTCCGGGTCGTCATAATCATGCGTCGCGGCGCACAAATGCGCGTATTGGGACACAGTACAGTGAGAACCTAGGACGATCGGCGCAACACAGTAACAATCCACGTCATTCGCGAGTCCGCTGTGTTCTCCCATGGTCAGATTCCAGGGAGCCCAAATTCGGCATCGCGGGTAAGGATGCGCCCCGCGGCCAATCGTCGCGCCGAACCAACGTAGAAGCTGGCAGCGCCATGCGTGAAGGAAGACCGGACTCGTCCGATAGAACAGTGTCCAGACCACCCCCCACGCCAATCGCGCAAGCTGGTTTTGGAGGCCCAGCCGGTTGGTGTAAGGCTTGGCCTGAACTTGGATGGATGATTGCGCCTGCGTGTTCATTAACCCCGCGCCTTCGACACGGCTTTCATTTGGATTCCAGGGCGACCTGCCGGCTGGAGCTCGGCGCTGCGTGAAATAGGATGCCGGAGTCAGGCTCTGGTCCACCCAGCATCCAGTCGTAAACGTCGGCCGTGCGGCTGCCAATGCGCTGCCAATTGTACTCGCTCTCCACCAGCCTCTGCCCGCGCTCTCCCATCGCGCGTCGGCTTTCGGACGGTGCCTGCAGCGTCTCGAGAAGAGCGCACTCAAGCTCCCTCTCGTTAGGCTCGATGACCACTCCGCACCCCTTGGTCGCGACCTCGGGAAAGTGGCACGCGCTCGAAATGATGATCGGAAGACCAGCCCCCATCGCTTCGAGTACCGCGATGCTGAAGCCTTCTGAATACGAAGGCAGCACGAAGAGAGTGGCGGCGTGAAGTGCGCTCCACTTCATCCCATAGTCCAGCATTCCAGTCATGGTGACTGAGTTCTGAATGCCAAGTTCGGAGATCAGCCGGTTGATCTCGGCGACTGTGTTTCCCTCGTCTGGACCCGCGAGGACAAGCTGAGCAGTGGGGAACGATCGGGACACCCGCGCCCACATGCGGCAGAGCAGGTGAATCCCCTTCTTGTGCTGAATGCGGCTTAGAAACAGCACGATCTCGCGGTCGGCAAGTTCGGGATAGCGCTCCAGGAACAGGTCGGCGCAGGCAGCGGGGATATTGATCCCGTTGGGAAGCAGAGCGGCCGGCGCCTGAAGACCGAATGCACGGTAATCTTCGACCTCGGCAAGGCTGAGCGCTCGCAGGCATGACGCACCGCTCAGGTTTCGGCGTTCAACCAGTTGAGAATAGATCCACTTTCTCCATCGCCTGTTGCGGATGGCCCAGGGATCGAGCATTCCATGCGCCGACACCAGGAACGGAATTCCGTGGCCTCGGCAAATCCGGATTGCTGCCGTGCAATGAGCCTGCCAGATCCCATGCACGTGAACCACGTCAGTTTGTTTGATTAAAGCTTCGAGAGCCCTGTACGAGTCTCCTCCGAACAACAACTCGGCCGGACGCCATGGCAGTGTTTCTACAGGCGTAGCCTCGATTGGAGGGACAATCTCCCCGCGTCGGCTGAAGGTCACTAGCCGGTTTTCATACCGAAGGTCGCGCGTGACGGCGGCCGCCAATTCGGGGACGGAAACGCTAGGACCACCACTTCGCGGGTCCAGGCTGCTGATAATGTGCACCGAGGTTCTGATCGGGTCCAATTTGCATCTCCTGAATCGAGGGGCCTCAAAAACCTGCTCGCTCCATCAATAGCCTCGTCAGCGCCGCATCCGCCAATCCTGCTCTGCGCACTGGGGCCGCACACGCCACCGCCGCTTCCAGTCCGGCCGCAAACCGCGCAGTAGGCCACTCCGCGATGATCCGCCGCGAAGTCTCGCCCATTTGTAGCCGCTCGCCTTCGTCCGCCGCTACCCGCGCCATCAGGCCGGCCAGTCCTTCCGTATCCAGCGGGTCGAAACGGAATCCGTTGCGCCCCTCCCGCACCAGGTCCATCGCGCACCCGCAGCGGTTCGACACAAGTACTGGCAGCCCCGCAGCCATTGCCTCGTTCACGACCAGCCCCCACTGTTCGACTGTGCTGGCATGGATGAAGGCGGACGCAAGGCCGTAATAGGTGGGGAGCGCCTCGTACTGCTGGAAGCCGGGCAACAGCAGATCGCCACCAAGCTGCAGTCGGGAGGCGGTCGCAAGGATCTCGGGTTTGAGCGGTCCGTCGCCCAGCAGAACCAGCTTCCAGTCTGTACCAGAGGCAAGGGTACGGAAGCGAGCGAAGGCGTCGAGCAAACGGCCGAGATTCTTCTTTTCGATGAAGCGGCTGCTGGCGAGAATGAAGCGTTCTGGCAATCCAAGCCGCTTGCGGAGAGATACAGCATCCGCTCGCGCAGAAGCTGCGCCGGCGGCGAAGTAGTCGTTATCAATCACATCATAACCGGTGAACACCCGGTTTCCAGGCATGCCGAGAGTGGTGAGATATGCGACGTGCGGGGACCCACCAACCAGCCCTGAGCTAAAGAGCGATACGAGACGCCGCTTCAGGACTTCCTTCCACCAACTGCGTGCAAAGTCATCCGATTGGCTCTCGGACATGAGCACTGCAGGCGTCCCCGAGTTGACGCACCATTGAAGAGCAGCGAGTGCGGCTGGGGCACTCCAACCTGGGATGGCGACTGCCCGCGGCTTCAGCATCCGCAGTGCCTGCCCGATCCGCTCCGCCAGCACACTCCCCGAAACTGTATCCACATCCACGTCCTGGAAAACGGTAATACGCTCCAACTCCGGCGTGGCAACTGCATCCCATGCATAGGTGGTATCGGTCGAGCTCAGTTCCACGGCCACCGCCGGAAACCGCGCCGCCGCCGCATTCACCCTTGCCCGGTGATACGGCCCGATCCGGTGAATCAGGATAGCTACCGGCTGCACAGCGTCCCCAGTCGTCGTTCGCCGTACTTCTCGATTGTGAATCCACCGCTGCGTGCAACGGCATGGGACGACATCCAGGCAAGCAACTCGCGATCACGAGTGAGAAGCCCCAGCTTTTCGACGATGGCATAGCTCTCGCGAATCGGGACGATAGCGCCGTCGATTCCGTCGCGAACCACGCTGCCGACGTTGGGAGTAGTGATGACAGGCAGACCTGCGGCGAGCGCTTCATAACACACGATGGTCAGTCGCAGTGGTTTCGTCAGTGGTTTGGTCATCGTGGCATGTTCTTCTGCAAGGTAGAGGCGGAGACTGTAGACCCGAAGTGTCGGAGCAGGAAGAAAGCGAATCGCATCCTGACAGCTAACCAAGCAACTGCCCTCCATCAGTTGAAACCGTGGCGGGTTGCTGGGACCCAAAGCGGTCCTTGATCTTCTTGGCGGGTACTCCTGCAGCAATCGAGTTCGGTTCGAGGTGGCCCCTCACGACGGCGTTCGCCGCAATGATCGACCCAGCGCCAATATCAGCGCCTTTCAGAATCGTGACACACCGTGCGATCCACACATCCCGGCCAATCGTGATCGGCTGCGTGACGAATCCCTGCTCCTGAATCGGGATATCCGGGGATGAGTGTATGTGGTCAAAATCACGGATTCCCGCGCACTCGGCGATCTGGACATCCTCGCCAATCATAATCCGCTCTTCGGCGCCTATCGTAACGAAATCGCCTATGAAGGTCTTCCGGCCAATCAGGAGCGTCCCGTGCAAACCGCACTGCAAGTGGCAATACCGACCCAGGCAAACGTCGTCGCCGATCTCAACCCGTCCAAATAACATCGCGACGCGGGGCCATCCAAAGCACACCATGCGCCTCCCAACTCGGCACCTCCAAACAACCCGAAGGTAGTTGGCGAACACCCATCCGCGAACGACAGCCGCGAATCGGAGGCCCGTGAAGCTGATCGCTCCGAGTGGCTTCAACTGCAGCCGTTGCCGCAATGCGTCCAACTTCCTACTCATCGGCGGCCTGCGGGGAGCGTTGGGTTCGAATTGGACACGGGTTGGGCGCTCTCAGGATGCTGCAGCAAGGCACCTTGTTCCACAACCTGTAACACACGCCGCCAGCCCGCGGCGACGGCATCAAACGAACACAGGCGGACGGCCAAGTCGCGCGTCGAGCGGCCCGGCAGCGCACTCCGCCTCTGCCGCACTTTCCGAATCGCCGTCAGCCATTGGTCCACACAGCGCGAGTCTTGGACGGTCTCGTACGGCCGAGAGCCATCCTCAAACTCATACCCGCTGCAGGAATGACCTGCCGGTGTGACGATAGGCCGGTCCATTGCCAGCGCCTCGCAGAAGCTGGTGATCCCGACCGGCCAGAGGGCATCGTCCACGACGTTCAGCGCGATACTAGCGCGGTGATAGAGGTTCCTCAATTCGCTAAATTCGACGCTGGTCAAGACGGTGACATTTGAGCAGGGGTTCTGACGATGATACTCCGCGGTCGCGGGATCGGCCGAGACTCTTACGATCCGCTCCCCGCTCCGGGACGCAATTTCGCGAATAACATCTTCGTGCCGTTTGTGACAGCCGACAACTAGCATGTAGTCACCCCGAACGGAGGGCTCGCTCGCCTTGAGAGGATCAAAGTAAACGGTATCGATGAAGTGCCCGATCCAGCAAACTGGTACGCGCGGGAAGTCCTTGCGCAGTTGCACCTCGGACAGACGGCTGTAGGTCGCAATAACCCGACTCCGTCGGAGGACTCGCCGGTGAATGAACTTCTTCAGAAGTGACGACTGCACGTCAACCGGCACCCACTGAAACAGGGAACAGAACTCGACGAGGCTCCGGGGCAGAAAAGACAACATCGCTTCCGTTCCCCCAATCGTGAAGACGAAAGCGGTTCTCTCGTGACGACCA
The DNA here is from genome assembly GCA_903909435.1 of uncultured Acidobacteriia bacterium. Lineage (GTDB taxonomy): Bacteria > Acidobacteriota > Terriglobia > Bryobacterales > Bryobacteraceae > CAIVVT01. The sequence continues at coordinate 13,902 of CAIVVT010000168.1, forward strand.
CCAGTGAAGCGCAGAAGTCGGAATAGAGAACGCCTAGTCCATACAGCCGACGTATCCGCTTCAATCAGTGGAGCTCCAAACCATAGCGGCTCTCGGCTTGGCTCTCGCCGCGACCATTGGTCCGCAGTAGGATTCATTAGTATTAACATGATAACGTTTGCGGGAATTTCCTTGCGGCAACACCAAGCGGAAAGCGGCCGCAGCCACTCTCTCTCAACGAATATTATCGCTCATAATTACAGTGCGCCTGCTCCTTAAGCGGATCGGGTTCGTCGCGGGCGACGCGGTGCTGTTTCTCCACTTCGGTCTCCGGCGTGTTAGTATGAGGCTAAATCCGATGACCCCGACGAGTGGATACATGCTCATCGTAAAGGCCATTAACGAACGCACGCATTGTTGGCAGTACAGCAGAGAAATAAAATAGATTGCAAAGCCGAAAGGTCTATTTATGAGACCGAAAAATCTGACAACCATTTTCTGTATTACGACAACCGCCACTAAACTGCAAAGAGCGCCGGGCCAAACACCGAACAGTGCAATCAGTTCCCCTACGAATGTGATCGTTACATAGTAATCCTTGTAGCCCATCCAGTACTCGTCGAATAAAGCTGGCTTGTTGCGCCAAACAATGCGCGGCACCGGGTTAAGAGCGATGACCGTAAAAAATGTGCCGGCGTCTGGATGTTGTGTCGACTGATCGGAAACATATGCTGCGTACAGGATTCTATAGTAGCTATCATCCTGGTGATACTGAACCGTCCGAACGTCCAGTTCCTTGCCGCTCTTCAGCACATCGTCTATTCCAGCGCTCCGATAACGGAGGAGAACTGAGAAGGTGACCGCAACCAACAGAGCCAGCACAAACCATGTTGCCAGCTTCTTTGCGAGACCTACTCTCGAAAAAGAATAACGTATGGCATAGTATAAAAGCGGTACAGCGAAGTACGTCCTTGATCCGTACGTGAACAGCAGCGCCTCGATAAGGGCGAAACCGACAAGGCTCCGAATGCGCTGCCGCGTTGACCGATTGCCGCCTGTGAGGAGCGTACCGAAACAGAGTCCGCCGGCGGGGAGCAGGAAGAGGGTAACAGAGAAGATGAAAGTTTCATTGCCGAGGGCTCCCCCGGAACTCCAGGAGTTGACACCCCGGGCTCCAATCGACTGCGATAGCGCTGTAGCAACACTCCAATCCGTCGTGTACAAGCGCTTGAGAACGTCGGCGAAAACTACGCCCCACCCGGCCATTTCGCACCTTCTCCAATCGATCAGCCGGTCCGAGTTAAAAAGTGATTTGAACTCTGCGAGTCTCGGGGGAGTGCTCAGCGCGAAGGCGATTCCGATTAGGTAGACTAGCAGGACAATGCTCTGATAACGGATGATGTCAACTGGGGGAATCTGTGCTATGAGCTCGTCGTCGTACCCCCTTACGAGGAAGTCCGAGTAGAACATGTAAGTCAACACGGTGCAAAACGCTGGCACCGGAGACAGCATGTTGTGTAGATAACGATGTATAACAAACACCACCACGGCAGCGACGACCATCACATGAAGCCAATAGAATCCAAGCATAGCCGTTACCAAGTTTGCGCCGGAACCGCTGAGGCGGCTGCGTGCAAGCGCGATCGCGTGCCTCTCGCTGCAATTATGAAATCGAAGCAGAGAGTGATGCAGATGCAGATGAAGAGCGCCGGGAATGAATTCAGCTGGCGGGCGAGGTAGACACCACCCAACATCGCTGTCGCATTCAGGGCCTGAATGATCGCGCGCGTCCGTTCCATCTTCAATCCGAGGAGGAGGAATCCGTTCTGTTGGGAGACGACGATGAGGCAGTAGAAAATGGCCATGCAGGCGACTAGGTCACGCGAGATGTGTACACGGTTGGCTGTATAGATCCGGATCAGCGGCGGCCCCAACGCAATGAGGAAAAGCCCAACTAATAACATGAATCCTCCAGTCTTCTGGAGAAGAGACCGGTGTTGGGTTAGAATCCAAGAGAATCGCCGCCGCTGCAGTTCGACCGCGTAGGCCGCGATATGGGGCTGCCCCCAACCGAAGCACAGATTCACGCCAATCATGAATACTGATGCGGTGACGCCGTACATAGTCAGGTAGCCAGGGCCCCAGAATCGAGCAATGAGAACGCTGGGGGCGAAGTAGATCGCGAGATCGGCGAGTTGGATCACAATCAGCGAAGTGGATGAAGATAAGAGGCCACGTAGCGCGATGGACCTGCCCTGCTGCCGTTTTGGGCGGTAGCGACGCTCCGTTCGGAATGTGAACAGAAACTGGCAGACCGCTCCTATGGCGGATGGCAGCGACATGATCCACGCATAGGTCACGAGCGAGATTCTATGAGTCACGCCGTTGACCAGTGCCAGGATCAGTAGGCCCAACAGCGGCGCGACCGTCGATGCGATGTAGATCCGCTCCGTCTTCAGCAAGACATTGTTGAGTAGCGGCGCCGCGTTCATGGCCATTGCCACCGTCATACAAAGGCCGACAATTAGAAAGCACTTGTCGATTTCGCCGGGGTGCGCAACGACCCTATCTCCGATGATCAGTCTCGTGCTGATTGAGCTCGCGGCCCCTGCCGCGAAGAGCACGGCGATGATTGCGGCCAGCGACATGTACAGCCGTCGGGCGAGGTGCAGAATGTTTCGCGCTCCTGCCTCATCGTCCGCGCCTACTCGCTCAGCTAGTTGCGATAATGCCAACTGTCCGATGCCGAGGTCGCTCACGGTAAACCAAGTAGCAAAGCTCCCTACCGCAAGCCAATAGCCGTAATCGTTGGTACCCAGCAGGCTGATGGAAATTGGCACTACAACTGCGCGGAGGGCCAACTGCAGGAGGCGAGCTCCGGTAGCGATGAAACCAATGCGCTTCAATCGGTCGTGCGTGGAATGTCCCGAGGACGAATGCGCGCTTACCTCGTTCATCGCGTCGACTGTGGGAGTGATTCTCATGTGTTGTTTCACGCGGAAACGAGACTGCGTTGCCGTTACCGCTAGCCCAGGATTCTCTTCGCCAGCCAGTCAGACAGACCTGGGCTCATCGCAATGTTCCATAGAATAGCGCCGCCGAACGAAACCCTGAGGTTTCGGTGTTGGCAGGCAGCTAGGCAAGACGTTCAATTGTCGCAACCGCTACCATAGCCTCAGGGATGTCAAGGGGCCGACTCGGTGTCATAAACGCGTCCCGCGACTCACGTCCGCCCCCTGACGCTGGGATACGGGAGCCCGATCATCTCAATCCGCCTGAGGTTCGTCCCCTAGTCGTCGCTCGACGGCGGCTCTGAGGAGTTGGTATGAATTCAGGCCCCCGGCATCGCTGTGGTTAAACGTGACGGCGAACTCTTCCTCCACTACTGCCAACAATATATGCGTCCCCATCGAGTCCCACGCAATGATGGATGCTGTGGACGCCGCTGGAATATCGGACTCATGCACGTCTGGGAACGCCACCTTGAAACACCGCTGAAGTCTTGCATCTAGTTCTAGTGAGTTACTCAAGGACCCTCCGATGGTAGAGTTGCGGACAGCGTGATATAAACGTGCTCTGATCGATCATGCAAGCTGGCGACGGATCAACTCCCGAGATCTGCCGATAGAACTGCTGCCAAGGTCCGTTCTTGGCGGTCGGGCGGAACTTGAATCGGATTTGCTCAATGCCGAACTTCTCATACAAGAAACTCAAGGAGGCGTGCTCGATTCTCCGAGAGAACGCCCGGCAACTTAGCACCCAATAACACACCTCCAGATTGTATTCGGTGCGACGCCCAGCGATAGCGGCAATGTTGCCAAGTGGTCCGAACCGATCACGATAGCTAACCGTGATAAGAAACACGTCTGGGCTCTGCAGGAATGCTACCCAGTCGCCCGCCGTCAGTCGCTCCCCGTTGAGGTTGAATTGGTTCGTCTTGTTGATCAATTCGAGCGCTCGCTCATCCGCTACACCCTTCCTTGGTTCCAAAAGGATTTCAGGGTCGATGGTCGCGAGAAGCACTTCCGAGCTGCCGCCAGGCGCTTCTGCGCACGAGAATCGTGCATTCGCGCGGATACTAGCATGTCTGATTGAATCTTCAGCGGAGACTCGTTTCTTGCCGAAGAGCCGTCGCAGATCTTGAATCAAGCGCCAAACTGCTGCTGGGTCTTCTGGATAAAACTGCTTGCATTCTATCCCCGGATGAAGCGCGTTAACTTCGGCAAGCTCAAGTGGGCTGTCATCGATGAATACCACGGCATCTGCGGTGATATTCCAAACACTGAGGATGCGAGTGACAGCCTCCGATTTGGGCCCCCAGCCGGCCAGCACCGGAAAAAGCGCAGACCGATCAATCAGCAGGTCATCGCGCTTCAGCGCAAATTCCACAACGGCATCCTCGTTCTTCGTTGCGACCGCAATCAGGACACCCGACTCCGCCAATGAGGCTAGGGCCTGCTGGTACAGCGCGTGGTGTTGCGCGCGCCCATCCAAATCCCAACTCACGCCCGCCGCCCCGACTTCACCCACAATCCCCGCCCAGAGGGTGTTATCCAGGTCCGTAATGAGACCCTTCTTCGGTTGAGGTGGCGCCAGCGCTGCTGCTAGGAGAGAGGCTAGGGCGTCCGAGTGTAGGTTCTGATATGGGTAGCCCGTCGCGAGTTCGGATTGGACGTCAAACCGGTTTGCACTTACAGACACCTCAGCCAGTGTCCCGGAGGAAATAATGGTGACCATTGGCGAGACCTCAACGTTCGCCGCCGTCGTTGCTATTGCGCGTAGTAGCTCTAGTTCGAATCTCTCCTGTTTCCAGATTCCAACGCATGAGAACGGCGGAAAGGGCAACGTAGGGAAGCAGATCACGACAGGTTTCAACGCCGCAACAGTCCTTACCGTGGCCTCGAGTTGCGAGAGGAACTGATGCGCTCGTTGAATGATGTCGTCGTGGTTAGCAGCGAACCAGCCTCCGGAACTTCTAACACCGAGGCGAGGATCGATATCCGGCCACTCAACGATTGCAACTGCCGCATCAACGTCGCTGCGCCCACACTGATCGAGGGTCCCGAGCAGGTCACCGTAGAGACCCGTTTGAATTTCGACCCGACGGGCGGGTAACGACGTTGAAAGATGCGCGGTAAGGAATGTCTCGAGATGAAGCGGCGTAAAGCCCGTACAGAGCCCTACTCGAAAGGGCTGTGCTTCCGCCGCCGACGCACGCCGGGCAATTGGCAGGGCTTCAGCTAGTCTCATTTGGGCCGTCCAAAGTGGGATCTTCTTTCTGAATGTCTTTTCGGATGAACACCCTATTGGGGGCGGCGTTTACAAACGCATATGCCGGAACATCCCGTGAGATTACGGCACCGGCGCCGATGACCGCATAGTCGCCTATGGTAACCCCTCCCAGAATGACAGCGTTCGCCGCGATCCAGACCCCTCTGCCAATTGCAATCGGCTTGCCGATTCGCCGGTAAGGCGGACCGCCGGAAAAAACATCAAGGCCCCTTGTCTCGATCAGCACTCCAGGCGCAATGACTGCGTCATCGCCGATCATCACGGGACTGCCGCAGCCAACAGTAGCATTCTTCATGATGAAGACGCGGTTGCCAACCGTGAGGTTCTCTGGATACTTAAGCCAGACCGTGTGGTGACATTGCGATCCCGATCCAGCCCTCTTCACAAGTGCGCGGAATCGCACGTGCGCCCAGATGAACTCGATCTCATATACGAGCCGAACATAGAGCCGGGCTGCGAATTGCACCAAACGAATCGAGGCGACCCACCGAGCGGTATGGCTCCTCAGCCACCGTGCGGTTGTCACGCTCTCACTTTCTTTTACGTTCATAGGTTGAGACTCCGGTAAAAGCATCTATAAACACCTCCTCCTGGGATGAATCGCCCCGTCCTGCCAGTGACTCTTCCATGGCTCAAAGACGCGATATCCCTCGCCGGAGGTGTTCCGCACGACGTTACCCGGCACCGCAACTGCCACCAGAAAGTCTGGAGGAATGTCGCTTTTATGAGGTTCTCGGAGCACTGCGCGGGGCCCGCTGGATTAGTCTGCTGGGCTTGTTGTTTCATACCAATCACGTCCGGTTGATCTACGTTCCAAGCCCACCTCCAACTACACAGCGGGTCGCGGTAGGGACAATCATCGCTGACCGCTCCTCGCACAGATCCGTACAGGCGGGAAACCCGCATAGGGCTCCAAGTTTTGGATGAGTCACGTCAAAGCGAACCGCTGGATAGGGATGCACATCGTAGACCGCTTTTGGCATCAAGCCACGAAACTGTCAGCCTACCTTTGTGGCTTGAGAAAGATCGCGGTATCAGTTATGCCATTTGAAGTCCAAAGGTACCGCCAGTTCCTTATCGACTGAACAATAACTGGCCATTTACCCTGGTTCAGCACTGTTCCAACAGGTACCGACGCTGGAGAGTAAGTGTTGTGCGCGAGGTACCAGTTCGAATTGTCGAGCACTAAGAGCCCGCCTGGTTTCACTATGCGAATTCCTTCTTCAAAGCAACGGTCACGTTCGATGCCATCAACCAGCATGAAATCGACTGAGGAATCTGGTATGCGCGTTAGCTCCTCTACATAGTGGTCCGGATCTGGTTGAAGGTGGTAAGTGACGTTGGTAAGTCCGAGAGTGTTTAGCTTTAAGGATACCTTTTGGTACCACTCGGAACTATGCTCAACACTTAGCATGCTTTGTATCCTGCGAGCGATCCAGACCGTACTGCGCCCCGAACCACATTCTACCCCCACCATCTCTAGTTGCAGATTATCGTCAAGAAATTGGATAGCGGCCTTGGTCAGCCATGGATCGTCAGGATGAAGTTTCTCGTGGATTCGGAGCCACAATTTATCAACGAAATAGCGCGGAGTCCAATGTGCGAAGGATCTTGCCATCTACTTTTCCTTTTGTTCAATTCTTTCAATCCAGGAATCCGAAAGACGAATTCGGGCACACAATCCGGGGGCAACGATTTTCAATCCGGGGACAGTATACTCAATTACCTGAATCCGAATCCGGGGAATCCGGGGACAGTGTTGAGGGATGAAGCTGTCGCTTCACCCGGGAGCATTAAAAGTGCCTACTTGCCCATCATTCTGAATCTATCACTCGCAGGCATTTTCAATAGAGTATACTCAATTATCCCCTTCTAACATCAGTTGGCCGTCGTGCGAAACTGCCCGGCCATTGTTTGCCTTGGGTCTGCCTGCGGGCAATGGGTGCAGACGGCGTCCCGCGCGTTCTTCGAGTTCCTTCACGAATGCCGTCGACCCAAGTGGCCAGCCACAACGGGTCGCATCGCGGATCCGCTGTGCCGTGGCCTCCTCGGGGACACTGCTCAGCATTCGACTTACCACGATTTTGCGCGGTTGGGTGACGAACTTGGGCTGGTCTTCGGCGACACCTACTTTCACCGCGGCCGGCCCGTCGCTTCTAAAGCCACGAACATCTAATCAAGGGCAAGCTCTGCGAGGCGTTCACGCGCTCTGCGGAGTTCTGTTTGTGGATCGGGGCCGTCAAAGCGGGTTGTGATGCTGGCGGGCAAAATCCCCCGGCGTTGCAGTTCAGCCAAGTGGTTCATGGTGGCTTGTCGGTCGCGTATAGCGGCCTCGGCGTTCCTAACATTGACTTCGGTTTGATCGTCATAGCTCACGTCTCCCCCTTCCCTCTCGATCGGCGTACGGAGAGAGTACCAGCGGGCGGGGAAGCAGGTCCACCATCACTGGCCCGTTGTTCCAGCGAGCGCAGCGGCGATACTACCTTCGAGGCTGGCCTCCAGGAGGCGAGCTCCGCTGTAGGCGAGATGCTCGGCGTCCATGTAAAGCATCTGGCCGTCGGCTTGAACTTTGCATCCCTGATTACCGCACAGAGAGCCGAAGGGATGAACGATTCGGACCCGCGGCCCAAGGGACGAAGAGGCTTCAAGAAGCGCTTTATTGACATTAAGTTCGGTCTGCGCACACGCTCTCGCCGGATCCGCGGCGCATGCGCTGTTGTCCCAACCGTTGAACTTGGCCCGGTTGAGACAATCGATTAGGTCCGAGGGCGGCAGTGGCACCTGGCCAATCAAAACCACTTGGCGGCCGTCATCGATCAACTGCTTGAGGAGCTTTCGCAGGGCTCCGACGAAGATTTTACGTGAGTCCCGAACCGAGGGCCGCGAACCATCACTCGACACCAGCACCCTGCCCGATACCAAGGCATCCCAACGGTCAGCAATCACGACAACGCGGACGCGCTTCTCCGCGAGGATGGTCCTTAGGGCCGCCACATTGTAGGCCGGGCACCCTTCGCGCATCTCATTTGCTGGAACGAACCTTGCGCCGGGAAGCGGAGGGCAACCGGCCTTCGTGATCTGGCGGGTAGTCAGGCCGAGACGCCGGCCGATGTCATTGAGCGCAGGTGCAATCTGAGCGGCGTGCGAATCGCCCCAGAGAACCACCTCGTAGTGAGAATCCCGCGACGGGACCCCGAGGAGACAGCCTTCCGCTCCAGGCAGCGCAATTCCTCGCGCCAAACAAGGCGACCCTTCAAAGGCGCCCTCTTCAGCCTCCAGCCCCTTGGTCCAACTCGCAACGTCCGGTCCCCGCGACGGAACCCCACCGCGCAAGACCAGGGTGCCGCCGATCGCGACAAAAATGACGCTGATCGCCAAGCCCGCAATGACCCAATTCCGGCTCCCGAAGCGATCAACATGTCCTTTGCGGAATGGGCTCTCGACGAATTGCCACGAGAGCCAGGAGACGAGGAAGGTGAGAACGACAAGGCCTCCGCGCTCCACAGCGCTCAAGTGCCGAAACAAGAGTTGCCCAACGACCAGGATTGGCCAGTGCCAGAGGTAGAGAGAATAGGAGATCAGGCCAGTCCAAACTAGTGGCTTGAGCGCCAGCAGCCGCCCCCCAAGAGATGGTCCACCTTCTCCCGCCGCAATTACGAGTGCCGCGCCCACACAGGGCAGCAGCGCGGCAAAGCCGGGGAATGGCGTCAATGCATCATAGGCAAACACAGCGATTCCCAGCATGACTACTCCGGCGAGCGAAGCGACAGAAGCCGGGCGGCGCGGAAGGCGAGCCATCATCGGCGAGATAACCGGGAGACTAAGCAACGCGCCGAGTGCCAGTTCCCACGCCCGTGACGGCAGCAAGTAGAAGGCCGCATTGAAATTGGTGTTCACCAAGTGCGCCGCTAGCAATACTGAGGCGAACAGGACTGACACCACAACCGGGAGCTTCCACTTCGACGCCCACGGGCGGTTCAGGAGAACAAGCAGCAGAGGCCAACCAACATAGAACTGCTCTTCTAGAGATAGTGTCCACGTATGCAGCAGAGGTGCAAGGTCGGAGTTGGGGTCGAAATACCCACTTCTCCTAAAAAACAGGATGTTCGAGGAGAACGCCGAAGCTGCAAGGAGTGTCTTGCCGAAGTCCTCAAGCTCCGAAGGCGGGAAGATCAGATAACCAAGGATTGTCAGAACGGCGAACATTGCAAAGAGCGCGGGGAAAATTCGCCGGACCCTCCGTTGGTAGAACACCACCACTGAGAATCGGCGCGCCATCAAGTCCCGCTCGACGATCTGCGTGATGAGATATCCGGAGATCACAAAGAATACGTCGACTCCGACAAACCCACCGGGAAAGAACAGACCAGCATGAAACAAGATTACCGACAAGACGGCTAGCGCCCTGAGTCCGTCGATGTCCGGCCGATATGAACTCCTTGGCATTGCCGAATCCGGGGACAGTATCCTCAAATACACTTCGCTGAACTCAGTGCTGGTGCCGACCCGAATGGAGACCAACTTGCGCCAGGAATGGCTCTCCCCGGGGTGCAGGAGCCGCCGCATCCAGGCTGGTTCTGCCTTTTTTGCGCCGCCTACGGAATCCGCAAGTACCGATACCCGGCCGCTTCCATCTCCTCGCGCTTCAGCGCGTTGCGGCCATCGACAACCACAGCCCCGCGCATCTTCGCTCGCAGCCCGGCCCAGTCCAGCGCCAGATACTCCCGCCACTCCGTGATCAGTACCACCGCATCGGCCCCCTCGAACAGTGCCTCCGCGCTCTCCGCAATCGTGACCGAAGCCGCCAAAGGCCCGCTCCGGAACCGCTCCAGGCCGCGTGGGTCGTGTACCGTCACCTTTGCGCCGTGGTCGTTCAACCGCCGGATGATCTCCAGCGACGGTGCGTCCCGCAAGTCGTCCGTGTCCGGCTTGAACACCAGCCCCAGCAGGGAGATCCGCTTGCGTTCCAGCGAATCGTAAACCCCGCGCAGCTTCTCGATCACATGCACCCGCATCCGGCCGTTCATTTCCCGCGTCGCGTGAACGATCGGCATCGACACCCCATGCTCGTCGGCGGTCGTCAGCAGCGCCGACGTGTCCTTGCCAAAGCACGACCCGCCCCAACCCAGGCCCGGCTGCAAGAAGCGCGGCCCGATGCGTTGGTCCATCCCGATTCCTCTGGCCACGGTCTGAATGTTCCCGCCCACCTTGGAAGCCAATAGGCCGATTTCGTTGATGTAACTGATCTTGAGCGCCAGGAACGCGTTGGCCGCGTACTTGATCAGCTCCGAACTCGCCGGGTCGGTCGCAATCAGGGTCACCTGCTCCAATCCCTCGGGCCGCGGCAGGAACTCCGGAGCCGGGAACTTCTGCTCGATCAGCGGCCGGTACAGTTCTTTCAATCGCTCCAGCACCCTCTCGTCCGCCGCGCCAATCACGATCCGGTCCGGGTAGAGCGTGTCGTGGACGGCCGTGCTCTCGCGCAGGAATTCGGGGTTCGACCCGACGCCGACCAGGCCGTCCGCATCGCGCCCGTGTACCTCGAAATACGCCGCCTCGATCACGTGCCGCGCCCATTTGCCGCTACCGATCGGGACCGTCGATTTGTTGACTACCACCGTGTAGCCCTTGCCCAGGTTCCGCCCTAGCGTGTCCGCTGCGGCGCGCACGAATTGCAGATCCGGGCTCCCATCCGGACGCGGTGGGGTGCCCACCGCGACGAACACCACTTCGGCCTCCGGGACCGCTTCCGCGTAGCTCGTGGTGAAGCGCAGCCGCGACCGGCTGAGTTCCAGCATCTCCCGCAAATGCGGCTCGTAGAGCGGCGGCTCCCCCTGCTGGAGCTGCGCGATCACCCGCTCATCCGTGTCCAGGCAGCATACGTCGTGTCCCAGGTAGGCTAGGGCGACACCCGTGGTCAGCCCGACATAACCGGTCCCAAGAATGGTTATTTTCATTGCAGATAACCCGGAAATCCGGGGTTGCCAATCCAGGGAATGGATACTCCATCCGGGGACCGTGCACTCAAGTCCTTCTTCTGTAAATGCGTGATTTGTGGGGCAGCTTGGTAAGCTGCGGCCGATTGTCAATCGGCCTGGTGCGTTTTCCCGGCAGGAGCAGCGGCGGTTGCCAACCGCCGCGCAGGATGCCATCCTGCCCCACAAATCCGGGGACATGTACTCAATCCCCGATTCACCTGGCGCGCGGCCCTCAGTTAAGAGTCCCCGCGTATGCCCCAGGCACCCAGCTTCCCGGCCAGACTATGGCCGGGCCGGCGAACTGGTCAGATCGCGGAGTCGATGTCGGTTCGCTTGAAATCGTTTCCTTTAAACAGCAGCGGCTCCCCTTTGTCTTTAGCGAGCGCATAGGCAAAACAATCCCCGAAATTCAGTCCGGCCGGGTGACGGCCCTTGCCGAAGTCGTGAAAGGCCTGCCGCGCCAGATGCGCCTGTCCTGCGGTCACAGGCTCGATCTCAATGCCAACGCGGCGGAACAGCGCTTCGCACTGCTGCTGGACCTCCATCGGGAACTGGCTCTCCAGGACGATCGAAAGCTCGATGAAACTCCCTGCGGAGATGCGGCAGCGCGGCGCCCGGCTGATGGCCTGCACGTACAGTTCAGAGTCCGGCTCACCCGCCAGAATGGCGATCAGCGAGGACGAATCGAGGATCATTTGGGCAGGCCGTGTTCGTCGTAAAGCAACTCGGAGTGGTCGGGATAGGGACGCTTGACATGCGAGGCAGCGCGCTTCGCGATAGCCCGGATGTCGGCTGCGAGCGCTTCCG
>CAIVVT010000169.1 GCA_903909435.1 uncultured Acidobacteriia bacterium
GATCAAATGGAATTTTGAGAATATTTTGGAGGCGGCCTCTGGCTCCGTGGAATATTCCATCTGGCGCCGATCCACCCAGGAATTCAGGGCAAAAAGAAGCCGGCCGAGGGAGGTGAAGATCACCGTCCCGCAACTGGCCGCGAGGATTCGAGATTGAACCGGGCGCTACTGAGCCAGGCCAAGCACCCACTGGTGTCCGCCGGTTGCTGCAAGCTCCGCGGCGTCTGTTATGCTATGAGCAGGATGGCTGAAAGTCAGATGGACTGACTTTCAGAATGCCAACGTGAATTATGAATACAGCACTCATCAAGCTCCAACGGAAGGGCCAGATGGTGATTCCGCGCAGCTTGCGGGAGCAGGTCGGCGTGTCGGAAGGATCCCTGCTGGAAGTTGCGGTCGTCGAAGGGGGCAGATTCCTGATCACGCCACAAGTTACTCTGGATCGCTCCATTGCCGCCGATCCTAAGAAGAGCCGGAAACAGCTGCTCCAAGCACTCTCGGCGGCGGTGGATGGCATCCGGCACGAGGCCAAAGGAAGCGGACTGGCCAAACTGACGATGAAGCAGATCGACGTCGAGGTCGCGGCATCTCGCCGCAGCCAGCCCAAGAAGAGAACGAAGCGGCCCGTCAAATGACTCGGGTTGTCATCGACACGAACGTCCTCGTCTCTGCGCTCCTCAGTCGCCAAGGTCCTAACGCCCGAGTGCTCGACTTGGTGCTGGCCGATTTGCTACGGCCGTGCATCTCCGAAGCGGTTCTCAAGGAGTATCGAGCCGTGTTGGGCCGCCCGAAGTTTCGTGGGCTTAGCGCGTCGCACATCGATGCGGTGATACAACTCCTGGAGAAGGTGAGCGTTAAGGTCGCGCCCGTCGCAGCGCTGAAGGTCTCCCGCGACGAAGGCGACAACCGGTTTTACGAATGTGCCGACGCAGCGCAGGCGCACTACATCGTCACCGGGAACCGGAAGCATTTCGCTACACCATACAAGTCGATCAAGATCGTCAACGCCCGTGAGTTGCTGGATGTGCTGGCGGGAACGAACGATCCCGGATAACAACCGGCGCCGCCTATCCCTACTTCTTGTCCACGCCTCCGCACTCGAAGTGCGCCAGCCACACACCCTTACTCTCGCTGTAGTTGATCGGATCATCCTCGATGCCGGTCCAACGGCGGAGCCACCGGCCGAGTTTCAGAACCGCCATGTCCTCCGGCGACCGCTGGATTCTTCCCTCGGATCGCAGACACTCCAGCAGTGCCCGGCCTTCGGGCGTCGGAATGCCTGAATCGTTGGCAAGTCCCAGAACGACGACGGAATACTCACGCCAGGTGCAAGCTTCTCTCTCAGCGGTCATAGGGATGCTATGACCTTCGCCCGTTTGCATCTGGCGGCTACGAAACACTTCCTTCGACTTGATCCCGACCGCCAGCCGGCCACCTGACAACTCCTTGATTCGAAAGTCGAGCCACGATGCACCCGCCGGTGTCGGAAAGCCTTCGTCGGCGCGTAGCCGTACATTGAACGCGCACCGATACTCCCCGCTTTTCTTGTCCCGGACAATCGGACTTTCCGCGATTGCGAAGAGACTGCCCAGCCGGGATCGCAAGATACTGACCTGCTTCTGCAGACGCGACTTCCCACTCTCTCCACCTGGCAGGTTGGCCAGGACA
>CAIVVT010000170.1 GCA_903909435.1 uncultured Acidobacteriia bacterium
CAGTTGCGATGTCGGGATGATCCACAGCTATGTCAACAAACAGAATCGCGTCTACCGTTACTACGTTTGCGTGAAGGCCCATCAGCAGGGCTGGGCGAAGTGCGAGACGCGCTCCGTCTCGGCACCCGCACTCGAAGAGGCGGTGCTGAGCCAACTTCGCGGCCTCGGTCAGAATCCTGGCGTACTCCGGTCGGTTCTGGGTGAGATCGAGCAGCGCCGCACCGCGCAAATCGCAGAACTCGAGCGGGAACAAGCTGCTATTGAGGCGCAGCTCAAAAGCTCGGCGCGTGAGACGGCGAGGCTTGCGCCACAGGCCGCCCAGACGCCGCTTGCCATAGACCGTCTGGCCGAGTTACAGGACCAGGCCAAGCAGATCAACTCGCGGCTGTCGGAGGTTCAGGAACGGCTCGCCCAAGTTGATGGCGATGCCGCCGACCCCGGGGCGGTGGAGGCGGCACTTCAGTCGTTCAGCCCTTTGTGGGAGCAGTTTTCCACCTCGGAGCAGGAGCGGTTCATCCGGGTTCTCGTCGATCAGGTCCGCTATGACGGGCGGACTGGAACAGTCACGATTGGATTCCGATCGACGGCTGCCCGCAACCTCTGCAATTGGGCGACAGAGCGGTTAGTAGGGGAGTGCAAATGACGAGCGACACGGTCGAAGTTCAGTTCCAGTTGCACGCGAGCCGGCCGTCGGAGCGGGACCTCCCGGAGCACACGACAATCTCGGGACCGGGCAATCTGCCTCGAATCACGAGGGTCCTGGCGACTGCGCTTCAGTTTGAAGAGATGATCGCGCAGGGCGAGGCTGGCCACTATGCGGACCTTGCCTGCCTGGCCGGCGTCACTCGGGAGCGAATCAGTCAGATCATGGACTTGCTCTGGCTTGCGCCGGGCATCCAGCAGGAGATCCTGGAACTGCCTCCAGCGAGCCCGGGCCGTTTCCCGATTGGCGAAGTGGCGCTACGCCGCGTCGCCTCGCAAATGGACTGGGCTCAGCAACGAGAGGACTGGGGCAAACTGAAGAAGATCAATCACATAGAGTAATTTCCGCAGAATGTCAATGGGCCGGTTCAAGACACCGGCCAACGCCTGTCAAGCGCGAAATCTCTCATGTCCTCAGCGAGTTGGAATGCGATTCTATTCGATGTTTGTTCGTGGTGATAGTGTGACCTCAGGCACCTGAATATCTGGGTTGGGCTCCCTTGCCGACATCGTGGTCTGTCTTAGGCTCTACGCCTCAGCCGTCCGCGCGGGGCGTAGTGATGAGTCGTGATCCCTTGGAGGTTGACCATGCCGGGATTCTTCGACCTACACTCCTTCTTTCGCCGTGTTTCACGACCATTGCTGGAGCGCTACTTCGCCGATACGTCCGCGTTTGCGGATTTTGATTGGGGCTCCACAACCCCAAGGAAGATCGATGGGATCGTGGATTGCTTTAATGCCTCCACCCCGGAACAACGCCAGGCTGCTTTCCATATGTTTCGCCGCGCCGAGGCATTGGCCGACGCCACCGGGACGCAGGTTTTGATCGAGGCGAGCCGGGGCAAGGACAGTGGCGTCGCGGCAAAGCTCGCGGCGATGAAAAGCGCCGTGGATCGTTCTCTCTGGATGTGCCTGGAACATCCCGATCTCATTGAGGGAGCACGGACGCTGTCGCGCATAGAATCGCTCTCGAAGCGAATGTGGGAGCCGCGTTCGGGCCTCCCGATCCAGCCGCTTGAGGTGACCGCGGAGATGAAGGAACGGCTGCGGCGCCAAATCATGGCGATGTTCCAGCCCGAACAGTGGAGGGCGGATCACTGCATCGTGGAACACGTGCGGCGGGAAGGCGGTGTCGAGTGCTTCTTCGCCTACCCGGCAGATTACTTGGACGAGCGCGAAGGCTACGACCTGGAAGGCAATTTCGAACGGACCAGTTGGAACCCCGCCTTCAAGATCTTCTTCGCCTATCACTCCACCGAGGGGACGCTCGACGTGTACGCTCCCGGTGGATCGAAGATCCGGGAACGTCTGGCGCACATCTTCGCCCAAGCGGTGCTGGGGACCGACCAAGGCATGCAATTGCCCGAGTTAGATCGATTTGACCTGGAGATCCTGAAGAACCCCAATCTGACCTTCCCGACCAATCCGGTGGACCGGATCCCCTTGGTGCGCATCCAATCGATGCGGCTGCGCTTCCACGACGACGAGCCAGCGACGTTCGATATCTCGCTGGGCGGTCGACGGCGCGATGGCCGAATCCACGATGTGATCGTGGACAAGATGCGCGAGATACACGCTCACCTTTCAGCGGCCACGGTGGTGAGTGCTGTCCTACAGGCCTTCGTGCTCACAGCGACGGGGAAAGAACGCAGTCTCACCTTCCGGCTTTCCGAACCATCCTTCTGCGACCTCGAAGACTCACCCGAGGAACAAGCCCTGCGGCGCTACCTGCACATTTGGGGGATCCAGAAAGATGCGCACGGTCTGGCAGAGGCTGCTTGACCGGCTGGCGGCCGGCGACCGCACGATCTGCGCCGACGGCATCCGCGGCTGGGACCGGCAGCAGTGGCGGGAAGCCCTCGAACTCGGCCTGCTCCGCGAGATGGAACTGGCCTCGGTTGTCCTCTGCGACCAGTGCGGCGA
>CAIVVT010000171.1 GCA_903909435.1 uncultured Acidobacteriia bacterium
ACGGAAAGTCTCCGCCAACGGATCGCCAATCTTACCGAAGGCCGTGGCGTCGATGTTGTTTTTGACCCGGTTGGCGGAGATTACTCCGAGCCAGCCTTGCGCGGCACCGCCTGGGGCGCGCGTTATCTGGTCGTGGGGTTTGCCGCAGGACCGATCCCCAAGATTGGGCTCAACCTGCCGCTGCTGAAAGAGGCTGCTATTCTCGGCGTGTCCTGGGGCACCTTCCTCGACAAGGAACCGCATCGCCGCGCCCCACATTTCGCGCGGTTACGCAAACTCTACCAAGCGGGTCATTTGCACCCAACAATCACCGCCACCTATACGATCGACCGCGCCACCGAGGCATTGCAGGATCTGGCGGAGCGGCGTGCGGCTGGGAAGATTGCGGTGGTGATTGGCTGACGTTGCCCAAGGCTTATTCGATCTCGCGCGTCGTCACGCGACACAATCGAATGTGCCAATACGCATCTTCATCACGCACGGCACGCCAACGATTGCAATGCGTTAAAGCCGATTAATCAACCGTTTTGATTGTAAACCGTCTTCACTGACGTTGCCCCCAAGTGACGTGCTCCCCGACTTTGGACCGCCTGGCTGGGTGCCTTTCGGCGGGTGTGGCTCATGCCGGCGGAGCGGCAGAGGAGCGATTCATCAGTTCGGACGGCGTTCGTTGCCCAAGTGCGCTATGCGGCCGAACGTCGTTGTAGTCTCTACGCCAAGCCTCCATCTTCGAGCGGGCGTCGTCAAGCGTCAGGAACCAGTGCGCGTTCAGGCACTCAGCCCGGAACTTGCCGTTAAACGATTCGATGAACGCGTTGTCCGTCGGCTTGCCCGGCCGGGAGAAGTCGAGCACAACGCCCTTCTGGTAGGCCCACAGGTCCAGATCACGCGAGACGAACTCGCTGCCCTGGTCGACACGGATCGATTGCGGATAGCCGACCTCCCGGCAGACACGCTCCAACGTTTCGACCACGTCCGCGCCGCGGTAGTTGAACCGAGCCTCGACGCCCGGCGAATAGCGCGAAAAAATGTCGACAATCGTCAGAACCCGCAGCTTCCGGCCCGTCGCAAGCTGGTCATGCACGAAGTCCATTGCCCAGGTTTGGTTGCTTTGAGTCGCCGGGCGGCGGTCTTCGCGCAGCTTCGCCTTCACCCGGCGCTTGGGCACCTTGTTGCGCAATTGCAGCCCCATCTCCTTGTAAAGCCTATAGATCCGCTTCGCGTTCACCGCCCAGCCCTCCCGCCGCAGCAACACATGCACACGCCGGTAGCCGTAGCGAACCCGGGTCTGCGCGATCTCCTTGATCCGCGTTTGTAAGGCGGCCTGCCCGCAGCGCCGGGGTTTGTAGGTGTAGAGCGAACGGTCGATCCGCAGCACCGCGCAGGCACGCCGCACCGAGATCTTCCAACTCGCCCGCACCTCGTCCACCAAACGGCGACGACGCGCAGGCCTCAGAGCTTTTTTGACAGCACGTCCTGCAACATCGCCTTGTCGAGCGACAAATCCGCCACCAGGCGCTTCAGCTTCGCGTTCTCCTCCTCAAGCTGACGCAGCTTTTTGACCTCTGACGGCATCAGCCCGCCATATCGCTTGCGCCAGTTGTAGAACGTCGCATCCGAGATCCCAGCCTTGCGGCATACCTCGCCAATCGGCGTGCCCTCATCCGCCTGCCGCAGAACAAACGCGATCTGCGCCTCGCTGAACTTCGATGCCTTCATGGAACTCTCCATCTCCCAAACTCGGGATCATAAATGGAAAATTCCAGCTCAGAACGGTCCAATTTAACGGAGGCACGTCACAATCAACAGTCGGATGCTACTTTTGAGCGGATACACTCAGGGGAGCACGTCACATACTGAAGGGCCTTCGCCGGATGGATACTGAAAATCAGGGGGTCACGTCACCTATCGTTGATGGTATCGCGGGAATCAAAAAGCCCGCAACCTATTGGGATTGCGGGCTAAAAGTGGTTGC
>CAIVVT010000172.1 GCA_903909435.1 uncultured Acidobacteriia bacterium
GCCGACATCGCTGTCGTCGGACACATCCATCTGCACCAGAACTGGACGTTTGGTGGGATGCCGATTCTGTACCCAGGATCGCCGCGTAGGACGGCATTCGGCGAAGTAGAGCCGAAGGGGTTCGTGGTGGCGGAGTGGTCGCACCGCGGCTGCGAATGGTCGTTCGTGGAAGTCCCTGCGGTGCAGATGATCCTGTACGAGGGGGAGTGGAACGGGACCGGTTGGAACATCAGCAGCAAGGCGTTCCCGCACGTTGACAGGGTCAAGGGCGCGGAGTGCCGGTTCCGCTACTCCTGCACAGCCGTTCAACGTGAAGCCGCCAAGGCCCACGCGGAGGAATTGCGAGACAAATTGCTTGCAGCTGGCGCAGTCGTGGTCAAGCTGGAGGCTGTCGTAGAGTCCGCGTCGGTCGCCCGTGTCCCCGAGATCGCCGCTGCGAAGACGACGTGGGACAAGTTGGGCGCGCTCTGGAAGTCGAGGGGCACCGACGTGTCGGCGAGGGCGGACCGGCTGCGGGCCAAGGTTGCCGAACTGGAGGAAGTGCGATGAGGGTCCTGAACGCCACGATCCACGGGATGCGACCTTTCGGCCACGCGACGATCAACTTCGATGACCTCCCACCGAACAGCATCGTCGCCATTGTGGGGCCGAACGGAGCTGGCAAGAGCAGCTTCGTCGAACTCATCACGGGCGGCGCGATGTACCGCAAGACCGCGACCCATGGTCTTCTGAAAGACATCGCCCAGACCCGGGATGCGTACCTGCGGGTCGGTGTCGAGAACGGGGCTCGATACGACATCCTACACAAGGTGGACAGCGCGGGGAAGTCCGAATCGATCGTGACGGGCGCGGACGGATCCCCGCTCTGGGGGGACGCGAAGACATCCACGTTCGAGGCATGGGCAGAGGACCACTTCTTGGCTCCCGAGGTCTACTTCGCCGGCCCGTTCGCCGTTCAAGAAGCCGCTGGGCTGTGCAAGATGAAGCCGCGCGATCGCATGGACGCTCTTCTCCTCGCGATCGGGTGCGATGGGTTGGAAGCCAAGGCGAAGGTCTGTCGAGAGCGGGCCACAGACGCCTCGAACCGCCTCTCCACGTGTCAGGCGAGGCTGGTTGATGAGCAAGACCGTGGGGGCGACATCGACGCGGCTCGGGCCGACCTGGACGCCGCAACCGTGGCTGCGCTGGAAGCCGACACCGACGCGGAGATGGCTCGGTCAGCCGTGGCGACCATCGACGAGGCGCTGGCTGTCCTGCGGGCAGACGTGGCGAGGCTCGAGGCAGAGGTCAAGGCGTCCGAAGCGGCGGCCCTGGAGCACGACCACGTGGCTGCGCAGGCCAATGCGCGCAGGGAGTCCGCCCTGGTGTCCCAAGAAGCGGCCAAGGGGGAGTTGCATGCCCGACTGAGGGCGGCACGGGAGAAGGCGGCGAAGCTCGAGCAGGCCATCGCGAACAACCAGAAGGTGCTCGCGGACAGGGAGTCGATCGAGTCGGCGGTGGAGCGCGGGAAGGAACTCGACGCTGCCCTGGAGAGCGCAAGGCTTCGGGTGGTCGATGAGCGGGCACGTGGGGAGAAGTGGCGGGCGAGCGAAGCGGAGAATCGGAGGATTGCTCTCGCAGCTGCACAGCAGAGCAAGGCTTCGCAGGCTCGTGCAGATAACGCCAAGAAGCGGCTGGAGGACAGGGGTCGGATCGAGGCCGCTGTCGTAGCGGCGGGGGAGGCATCGGCGAAGCTCCCGGGCGTGATGGATGAGCAAGAGGCTGCGAGGAAAGCTCTGGAGGAAGTGCGGTCGGTTGGACTGGTGTCTGCGGAGGGGCGGATCGTAGCGTTGCGGGCGGTGCTCCGGGGCATCGCCGATATCGAGTGCTCGCTGGAAGATCTTCCTGGGTTTGCTGAAGCGGGCCTGGCGGAAGACGACTCGGCTGTTGCGGCGGCCAAGGATGCCCCCGCCAAGTGGAAGGCAGCGCAGATGCGCGTTGCGCTCGCGGAATCCGACTACATGACGGTCAAGGAAGCGAAGTCGAGCAACGACCGGATCGCTGCCCTTTCCCCGACCCTCGCGGCTGCCCAGGCTGACCTCGACGCGGCCGAAACCGAGATCCTTGCGTCCGAGTCCGAGGAAAGCCAAGCGCTCACCGACGCAGCCGCCGCTCACGAAAAGTACCTCGAAGCGGTACGTTCGGTGAGTGGGATCGAAGCCGAGATCCAAGCCATGACGGCGGAGCGGGCGAGCCTGAAGCCGAGGTTGGACCTTGCCGAGCGGCTCGTGGTTGCATCGGACCGGCTGGTGTTCAACACGGTAGCATTGGCAGACGTCCATGCCGAGGTTGCCGAGATCGAACTCTCCGTGGACGCGCTCCCGCTCGAGCCCCCCGAAGCGACCCGGGCCGGCGAGGAAGCGGCCGATGCCTTGGAACGGGCTCGGAACGTCCGCTTGACTACAGAAGCGGCAAGGCAAGCGCTCGTGACCAGCGGGGAGTCCCTGACCGATCACAGCGTGGAACGTGGCAGGGCGCGCGGAGTCGTCGACATTGCGGAGGTCAATGCAAGGACCGCTCACGTCGAGGCAGCTGCAGCCAAGGCCCGGGTCGAGACCGCGCTGGCAAGCTCCGCGAAGGTCGAGGCCCTCACTCTGGAGCGCCGGGGCATCGAAGACGACCTGTCCGACTGGACCCTGCTCGCGGAAGCCCTTGGAAGGACTGGGCTGCAGGCGAGTGAGATCGATTGCGCCGGGCCTGCGCTGACAGACCTCACGAACTCGCTGCTTCACGAGTGCATCGGCCCGCGCTGGACCGTGACCTGGACAACCACGAAGCTCGTGGACAAGGGCAAGCGCGA
>CAIVVT010000173.1 GCA_903909435.1 uncultured Acidobacteriia bacterium
CGACCGATTCGAACTTCGGCGCGGTAAAGCGCACGCCATAATTCAGTTCCGGAATCACCCCGGCGATATAAGCAACCTGGATGAATCGCTTGTAAATCGGCAGAATGAGCTGCGGCACCAAACACAGCCAGCGGTAGGCTTCAATCGTGTTGCGAAAGCCCAGCATGCCGCCGCGAAACGAGGAGTAATTGACCACCGACATATCGCCGGTCAGCAACTCGTAAGGACTGGTCAGGCCGGCCGAGATCGCGCCCAACTGCGTGGAGCGGTAGTCCTTGTACCCGCCCGAATTCGCGGGCGCTCCGAAGCGGACATCTTCTCCAACCTTCAGCCGCTTGATGACGCCCGGTTCCAGGAACTCCGTGGGCTCGTCGGTGACCGGATCGGTGCTCGTCTCGGTCAGATTCATCATCGAGCCATCGGGCGACACGATGAAGGCGGCGAAACAGGCTTCGATCTTCTTGCGGATCAGCTCGGCGTCTTCGTACTCGTCCAGATCCCGCATCTTCAACATCACGGGAGCGAACCAAGTGATGCCGCGGACTTGACCTGGTCTATCCTTCTTATAAATGTGCAGGACGCTGTCGGCGGGCACGGGCTTCGAAAGGAAGCCCGCTTGCCAATTCATGAGCGTCAACGCACCCGGGTGATTGCCGAACAACCAATAGAAATTGCGGCGGCCGATCTGATCGAACTGAACGCCCTGAATAACGCTGCCCGTATCGAGCGAGAGGGTCTTATTGTGATCCAGGTAATCGGCTTCGAGCACCTGGACCTGCACCGGCACATCGAGCCCATCTCCCGGCCGCCGTTGCCGGAACCGCACAATGCATTCGCCGCTTTCGGCGACCGCCCGGGCCGCCTGCCACTGGATGCCGAAGAAGTCGAGTTGCCCGTCGGCATCGCAGTTCTGCGCCCACTCGGCGAACTTCTCATCGATGAGGGCATTCAGCTTCTCGTCGCCGGTATTGGCTCGCGGCAGGATGCCGGTTCCGATCTGATTGCCGACCAGTTCCGACAGCGCCTTCGAAGCATACGGATTGTTGCGCACCAGGTCACGGGCCCGGTTCCGCAGCCACACCATCGAGCCCTGCGTCTCACGATTGGCGTCGCTGTCGCTGGTGAGCCAGCCACCGGTGCGCCGGCCCTTCATGGCGCCTTCGTAGGAGAACCGCTCGGCGACAGCCAGAGCACGCCGGAATTGCAGACGGCGCAAACCGGCCTGTGGAGCGACAAAAGAAATGGCGCGGTCGAGCCAGTTCCGCTGCGGCGCAGTGCGCGCGAGCGCGGCGGGCACGGCGGTGGCGCAAGTCATTTCGAGTCTACTGGTTGCCACGGCCATCCTTGCTGAACTGCGCGTAGGAATAGCCTTTGGGCGGTGCCGCCTGGGCCTTGGCGATCTCCTGATCGAGCCAGCCAATGCGCTTCCGCATATCGTCGAAACCCGGGTAATCCATGCGCGTCCCGTCGATGGTGATGCTCGTGACGCCCTGCGCGATGGAGGTAGCCAGCGCATCTCGCTGGGCGATGAGAGTAAGCAGCGGCAGTGCCATGGTTATCTTTCGAGCCAGTTGGGACGGCGGGTCAGTCCCGTGCCGTCGCGCCCGGCAACAAACGGATTCTCTTGCGGCTTCGCGGAGCGATTTGCTTCGGAGGGAGAGGCAGCTTCATCTGTTGCGGCCGGACGTTGCGCCCGATTCTGCCGCTGTTGCATCGCTTCGAACTTCTCGCAGAACTTGTTGAGCGGCAGCCCGCTGGTCAGCAGGGAGTGCAGCCCGGCGTAGGCGTACACGCGGCAGTCCAGAGCCTCGTTCCGATTGCCCTCTTCCAGGCGCCATTCGTGTTTCGCGAAGCCAAAGTGATACCGGACGAACTTCTTCTCCGCCGTCAGTTGCTCGAAATACTCGAGTTCGCGGCCCAGCGGAAAATGGCAGTAACTCGCGCCTTCGTCCTGGACTTTCAACCGGTCATAAATCGCATCTTTCGCGGCATTCACACCCACCATGAAGAACGGCGTCTGGTTCTTCCGGCTCGGCTTGAGCGGCCAGATCTTTCCTTCGACGGTCCGGCCCTTGGTGGCGAACACGCGCCGGCTGTAGCGGTCGCGCGTAAACCGCAAGACCGTCGCATCCTTGTATCCCGAGTCGATGCAGGAAGCGGAAATCCGCATCTGCTGGCCGTTCTCGTGCGTGTACCGGGTGCGCAGCAACTCGTCGAGCTGCGCCCACACTTCGTTGCGCAGGATGTCGCCGGGAATCACGTGGTAGGCCACCGACCAGGACTCCTCGTCCCGGCCCCACCCGACGATCTCCATCTCCAACCGGTCGGCCTGCACATCGACACCGGCAGTGAGCAGGCAGACTCCATTCGGCACTTCCGCCACATACGGCTCGCAGCGGTTCCAGAGCGTGTGCGCGTCGGTAGCAACCTCGTGCCGCTCTTCCCAGAACTTCGCGA
>CAIVVT010000174.1 GCA_903909435.1 uncultured Acidobacteriia bacterium
GCCCGCGGTGTAAAGCCGTTCTTGCTTCCACCCGAGGGTAATTGCAGTCTCCCGAATGGCATCGACCATGGCGACTGCTTCCGCCTGCGATCCGGACTGACCAGCCGCAGGCGACGCTACGTGGCGGTCCCATGGCTCTATCGCGGGTGGCAGGTAATCCCGGCTATCCAAACCGCGTACGGCTGCTTCCAGGGCAGCCTCTCCCAGTTGCGCCATTGCCCATTCGTGGATCCAATTGAACCTATCTCGAAGCGCGTCAAACTCGTCCTGATCCAGTTGTCCGGCGAGTGCGGCCAGCCTGGCCAAATTCATCCGGCTACGTAGCCAGGCGTAGTACTCTGGATCGAGCCGCCGGTACGCGACGTCGTTCACTTGGACATCGCGATGGAACCGCTCTGGCTTAACGGTGAACCATTGGGACAGGCTCGTGGAAACGAAAAGCGCCCTTTCGGGTGCGAGTTCCGCTTTCAGCTTCACGGAGTTCCGGTCCTCAGAAGCAACAGGTACGCCGGAACTCATTGCTGCCATAGGACTTATCCCGAGACGTACCGGAGTACCGGTTGTGCCAGTGGGGTCCTGGACTCTTATAGGATTTATAAGCATATACTCCCCCTCCTCCCTTTAGCCCCTCTATGCATCACCGTCTCCTATACACCCGTGACAATACATACTGGAACACTGGTACAACTCAACAAATACGGGCGGTTGGATTGGCACGCGCACCGAAACGCTGACTGGAACGTTCGAGTGATGTGGAACGCGGCACGGCGCATCACAGGCCTCGTGCTGAGCGACGATACCGCCATTCGCGTGCCTTCCGATTGGATGCGTTGAAGCGTTCCCAGCCTCTTGCCCTCAAACACCGCGCCACGCGGTTTTTGTCCACCTGCGTCCAGGTGTCCTTCTTCTTGTCCAGGCACATGCTCAGCACTTCGGAGATGGAAAGTGAATCCCGATCTTCGGCCCACGCCGCAATGAGTTCATCCCAGGGATCCCCTTCATAGCGGTCCTCCTGCTCCTCGGCGGCACGCTGGTTTAGGTCGGGCGAATCGAGCCACCACGGCTTTCCCTCGTGGAACAGGAACTTGGCTTCTGCCCACAGCTGATCGCGAACCTCCGTCAACCCATCCACGTCGATTTCCGGAGCCTTACATTCGACCGGCCAAAAGCGTCGGCCGCCCGTCTCATCGCGGAGATAGGCACCGTGATTTACACTGCCGGCGAAAACACACTGGCGCGGCACTTTGATTGTGCGAGCGCCGTAGGGTGGCCGAAAGCGATCGGTGAGGTGACCGATGAAGTCCTTGACCCGACCGACGTCGGCCCGGGACATCGATTGCAACTCGGCGATTTCGACGACCCATACGCCTTGGAGCTGCATCGATGCGTCTTTGGATCCGAGCTCCGCGATTTCCTCCGCAAACCACGGTTCTGTCAAGACTCGCAAGGCCGTGGACTTCTTGATCCCTTGCGGACCCTCCAGGATCAGGCAGGTGTCCGCTTTGGAGCCGGGCGCAACGATTCGCGCGACAGCCGAAATCATCCAGCGGGCTCCCACGGCCGAGGCGTAAGGCGAGGGCTCCACACCGAGGTAAGTGCTTAACCAATCCGCCAGACGGTGTGTCCCGTCCCACGTCAACGCATTGAGGTACTCGCGCACCGGGTGCATGCGGTTCGCCTTGGCGACCGCCTCGATCGCCTGGCCGGCCACGTGCAGCGGGACGCCGATGTCCTGGTGCTGCAACCAGTCGGCGACCAGGATGTCCTCCGTGCCGCTCCAGGCCATTGGGAACGACAGGCTAGACGGCATCCATGGCGCGGGACGGAGCGCCACGGTGTTGAGTGCGAAATCATCGTAAGCGAGTACGCCGCCCCACTCCGGCGAATTGCGCAAAGCGGTGATCGCGTTGGCTAGTTGCGCTTTCACCGATCCGTTCGTATTGAGAAGGAGCCCGTCACGCCAATTCACCGCGGTCTGCGCGGCCACTGCAAGCCGAGAGCCCGATGATCGAGCCGAGCCGGATGGCTTTCCACCTGCTTTGTTCTTGCTGTCGATCCGAACGACCTTCATCTGCTGGCGTAATGCAGTAGTTGGCAGCCGCTCCTTGCCGCACTTGTCTTGAATTTGCTTCAGGAGACTTGGCTGAGCGATCGGATCCAACTGGCCGACCTCGGCCAAGAGC
>CAIVVT010000175.1 GCA_903909435.1 uncultured Acidobacteriia bacterium
GCAACAAAGTCTCGCGGATTCACTCGGGTTGGACGAACTCCGTAGTACCCTGCGTGGGTAATACAAACTCTCGCTGGTAACCCCTTCACTGAAAACCACTTGCACTTGTGCGCGGGCGCCTGGCAGTAAACTCCCGCTAGCCCACTGCGGGCGGCGCTTCCGGGTCCGAAATGGTTGGTATGCGGGCGCTGGAGCGCCCGTGCGGCTCGGAGAACCGCCCCACTGCGGTCTAAAACTCGAAGCTCTGCACGACGACAGTGTCGTCGCTGAACGGGTGCGCCGGCGCCGCCAACAGGCCCGGCCCTCGCCACAACCAGTGGAACTCGGGACCGCGGGGCAACCCCAGCACCGGCTCGAACACCCGTACTCGAAGTTTCGCTCCGGCACTGACCTCGAATCCCAGTGCGGCGCCTTCAGGGCCGGGTGCTGTGTACTCCACGGTCGGCAGTCCGGCCCAACCCGATCGGTCTGAAGGCGGTCCGTTCTTGCGCCATGGGATGCCTTCCACAGACCCGCGGATCAGGTCTTCCGGGTTCAGCACCTGAACGAAAAAAACGGTGGCTGCCCGGCGCGAAACAATTTTCAAGTCGACGCTCCGCCGGCTATTGCCGCTTTTGTCCCCGGTTACGGTGACGACGGGGGCGGGCACATCAACTCGCGGAGCCGGCGCGCGCTGAACCGAGCCGGACAACTCGTACCAGTGGTGCACACGCTGGGGTGAGTTGCCGAGAAACTGGCGCAACCAGGGGTCCATCCCATCAGTGCGGCTGACCCACCAGGTCATCCCCCGGTCGGCGTCAACAACGTAGGAGACGTCGTCCTGGAGGGGATGAGCAGCGTCGAACCGATTCGCCCACGCTCCGCCCACCAAAGCAAGCAGAACAACGCCGCCCAGCAAGGCGATCCAACGCATCGGACGCTCTCCGACAATCGCCGCGACCGGCATCCCGCAGACGGCCAAAGTCAAAACGAAAAGCGCGCTTGATAGTCCCGCCGACTGCATCATCAAACCGGTGAAGCCGAAGCAAGCGAATTGGAAGATCAGACACAGCGCGGGGAGGCAGAACACCGCACCCAGCAGGGGCCAGCGGCGTCCAGCCAGCAGTGCGAGCGTTCCACCCACGACGGGCCAAACGAGGATGTAGGACCCGCCTGGCAGGAACGCGGTGAGGCCAATCAAAAGGCAGGCGTTCAGCAGCAGTCCGCCCGCCGCGAAGGCCTCCGCGCTGGTGCGGCGGCGAGCGAACCGCAGCCCACTAAGCCAAAGCACCGCAGCCAATGCGAAGTAGACCACCACGTACCAATTGCGCGCGTAGAGGTCGTTCTGGGGAAAGCTACGGTAGGCGGGGTGAACAAGACAGATCGCCTGCCAGACCCAGCCCGAGCCGATTGCGGCGACGACTGCCGCGCCCAAGCATACCGCAGCGCAGGTAGTTGTCCCCTTAAGCGTTACGGCACCGCTTCTCAACAGCCTCCTGAGGGCGAACCCAAGCAACAGCAAGCTGGCGGCGGCAAATCCGATACCAGCCCGGGCCGGGTAGCGGTAAAAGTTGCCCACAGCCGAGAAGTACACGGCATCGCTTTGAGGCTGGCGCAGTCGAGGCAGGTCGGCGTCCCCGAAGCGGCGCGCTAGCGAAAGAGCATAACTACCAGCATGTTGCAGAGTAGCCGGGTCGAGATGCGCGGCGTCGTCGAAGGCCGTATGGTAGGCGAGCACGTTGTCGATGAACGCGAAGTCGAGGCCAGCGTAACCGTAGCGCCTGAAGACACTCATGTCGGTGTCGTTGGGCAGGCGTTTGTAAATCTCGTAAGTGAGCGAGGTTGCGACGGGATAAGGCGCGGCAGCGGCGAACTCACGGATCAAACCGCCGTTGCCGGCGCTGGTCTGAAACATGAAGTCCGGGCCGCGCGTCCCGCGAGCCTCGAAGTTCAACACTACGTCGATGTCCTTCCGCCACGGGTGGGAGCGTGCGAACGCGTCTGCGCCGGTCATCCCCGTCTCTTCCACGTCGAATAGGAAGATGACGTCGTTCTTCAACGTCGCGCCAGCATTCAGCGCGCGGGCCGTCTCCAGCAGCACGCCGACTCCGTGCCCGTCATCGCCGGCGCCCGGACCGGAACGAACCGAGTCGTAGTGGCAAGCCACCAGCACCGCCCGTCCGCTGCCGTAGCCCTTCATGCGCGCTACGATATTCTCGGTCTTCCCGGCGAATACGAACGAGCCGCGCTGGTAAAGGCCAGACCCGCGCTGGACCTCCGTCTCCAAGCCGCGAAGGCTGAGTTCCGTCAGGATGTAGTCCCGTACGGCAGCCGCTTCCGGCGAGCCTGCAGGGTGCGGCTTCGCCGTGATGGCGCGGACATGCTTCATCGCCCGGGCGGAGGAGAACTCGCTCGCGCGAGCCGCTAGTCCCTGTGGCTCCGGCAGAGCAACGCGCAGTCCCCACCAGGCGCCGGCGACCAATGCGGCGGCAGCGGCAGCCCGTTGAATCCTGCTCGGTGCAATCTGGGACATGACCCTAACCTCCGGCGCGAGATATGGACCTGCGGCATCAGCAGACACGAGGATTACTCAGGCTACGCTCCAGCGGACGCGGCCGCAAGTGGAGTCAGTGGCTACCCTTGGAACGGGCTCAGCTATTCCTTCGGGGCGTAGTATCCCTTGCGGGCGCGCACCACCAGATCACCCCGGCGTGGAATCCGCACTTCGACCGGGTGGTAGCGTCCGTCGGTCTTCAAGGGCTCCGGACGGAACAAGATGCTGTACTGGCTGCGGAGTTCGTTGGCGATGTTCTCGAAATCCTGTTCGAGGTCTTGCGCGCGGAACGGGTAGTAAGTCAGGCCGCCGGTTTCTTTCGTGAGGTATTGCAGAACCTTATCGCCATCGCTCGGCTGGTGCGGCATGCGCTCGGCGGTCTGGTCGCGCAAGGTTCCACTGTTGTTGGTCGAGATGGCGAAGATCACCACGTCGGTGCGCTGAGCGTATTCCATGGCCTGGTCGCGCGTCAGGCGGCTGGCGTTGTCTTCTCCATCGCCGATGATGATCATGGCCCGGCGGAAATTGTGCATAGGGCGGTCGAGCATCATCCTGTCGCGGCAAGCAGCGTAGATAGCGTCGTAGAGCGCCGTACCGCCGCCAGGCCGCAGATCGCGCAGCTTGTTGCCGAGCAACTCCGTGTCGTCAGTGAAGTCCTGGATCAGTTCCGCGTCGGTATCGAAGCTGTAGACCAACGCTTTGTCGCGTCCCTTGCGGATCACACTTTCGAGAAACGCTCGCGCTGCCTCGATCTCGAAACGGAAGCGGGCGCGGATACTGTTGCTGGTGTCCACCAGGATCGCGATGCGTAGCGGGAGCTCGCTCTCGGCAGTGAACTCCAGAATGGTCTGCTTCTTCTTCAGCTCCAAAATCTCCAGATCCTGCTTCAGAAGATTGTTGACGAAGCGGCCCTTCTTATCGGCAACCGTGAACAGGATGTTGACGCGGGTGACGTCGAGGCTGATGGTCTGCGATCGATCGATCGGGGGCTCCTGCCACGCCCCTGCCGAGTGCCGGGCCACCGCCATGGAGCCAGCCAAACCGGCGAGAAAATTCCTGCGCGAAGAAGATGCACTCATGCTGACCCTCATTCTAGCTTGATAGACGCGCCTTCCAAGCCAGCAGTTCGGGTGTGACGGGGGCCTCTAGGCTGAGCCGCTCCCCGGTGGATGGCGATGCGAAGCGAACGCGTAATGCGTGGAGCCAGGGACGATCCAGGTCGGGCTGCGCGGCAGCGCCGTATAGGGAATCGCCCGCCACCGGATGACCCACCGCCGCGAGGTGGACGCGGATCTGGTGCGTGCGCCCGGTACCAATCAGCACTTCGAGCAAACTGAACTTCGCGTACCGCTCCAGCACCCGGTATTCGGTGTGGGCGTGGCGGCCGGAGGCCAGCCGCGCTGTCATGCGGGTACGCCGTTCGGGATCGCGGGAGATCGGCAGATCGATGCTTCCCCGGTCGCTTTCGGGCTTGCCCTGCACCAGCGCGAGATACGTCTTTTCAACGGTCCGGTTGGCAAATTGCGCCGCCAGGCTGCGGTGCGCCGCGTCGGTGCGCGCGACCAGAATGATGCCGCTGGTCCCCTTGTCCAGCCGGTGCACGATGCCCGGACGCAGGTCGCCGCCCACGCTTGACAGGCTTTTGAAATGGTGTAGCAGAGCATTCACGAGAGTGCCTGATGCCCGCCCTGCACCCGCATGAACCACCAATCCGGCGGGCTTGTTCACGGCCACAAGATCGTTGTCTTCGTAGAGGATTTCCAGCGGGATCTGTTCGGCGAATGCGTGCAGGGGCGTCAACTCCGCCGGCTCGACTTCGATGCGCTCTCCGCCCCTTAGCTTCAGCGATGCTTTGCCCGCAGGCTTGCCGTTCAGCTTGACTCGCCCTGCTTCAATCCAGCCCTGAAGCCGAGCGCGGCTGTACTCCGGCAAGCGCATGGCAAGGAACTGGTCCAGCCGCAAGCCGGCGTCGGAATCGGAAGCCTGACATTCCGCCATTAGCGTTCTGTGCCGGTTCGGGCGGAAACCGCCGGTATTGCAAGACTTTCCACGCTCACTAGCATAGCGGCCCGCGCTATAGCCCGCTGCGGTTATGCGAGAATCGCCTGTGCGGATCGCGCTGCGATCCAGGCAAGCGTCGATGCGATCACCTCAGCCAGATCGAGGGCCAAGTTCACCGCTGGACAAGCGGCTGGTCTGCGCCGTCGTGGCGGGCCTTGCCGCCCTTCGCTTCTGCCATTCGGGCGTGTTGTGGGTGGAGGAAGCCTACCCCATGGCGGCCGCGCGGGCGATGCTTTCGGGCAAGACGCTCTACCGTGACATCTGGTTCGACAAGCCGCCGCTATTCCCTGGTTTCTATGCTCTGTTCAACGCCGCAATGGGCTGGCCGCTGCGCTTGGCTAGTGCGCTGTTCGTTACATTCGCAGCTTGGGCGGCGTGGCGCGCGGCTAGGCAGCTCTGGGGGCGCGAGTGCGCGGCTGCCGGTTGGGCTGCAGTCCTCACGGCCTTCTTCCTGACCTTCGACTTCCCCGCGGCGGTGATGGCGTTGACGCCGGACCTCCTCGCCCTGCCTTTTCACCTTCTAGCGATGGGCGCAATCGCGGCCGGGCAGCCCGTGTTTGCTGGAGTATTCTGCGGCATCGCGCTGGGCTTCAACGGCAAGGCGCTGCTCATCCTGCTGGTCTGCCTGCTCTGGCATTGGAGGGAGGCGCCGAGGGTTCTGGCCGGCTTTGCGGTGCCCGTGGCGGTGCTTGCGGGCTCGATGGCGGCTCAGGGCAGCCTGCTGGACCACTGGCGGCAAGTGTGGATCTGGGGAGCGGCCTATTCGCGGGATACTCCGCTCGCCCACCCGGCCGTCGAGGGCCTACGCCGCACACTCAATTGGTCTGGGTTCCATGCTGCGATCGTCGCTGCTTCGGCCTGTGCGCTCATCCGCGAGCGGGACCGGCGCTGGCGCCTGCTGGGCTGGATCGTCATTAGCCTGGGGTCGGCGTGGATCGGCTGGCGCTTCTTCCCGCGCTACTTCTTCCAACTTCTGCCGGCGGTGGCCCTGCCCGCCGCGCGCGGATTTTCGCTCGCACAGCCGCGCTGGCGCACCGCCTTGGTGACGCTTCTCGCCATCCCGTTGGTTCGGTTCCTGCCAGCGTCGATTCAACTTGCCGCAGAATCGCTTCAGGGGCTGCCGCACGCCTCCCGCGACTTGGCCCTGTTCCAAGACTCCCGCCGTGCCGCGCTACTGGTCGCCGCTAATCCGAGGCTGGACCGGAGCGCATTGGTGTGGGGCTACCGGCCGGAACTCTACGCCCTGGCGGGACTCACGCCGGGCACGCGCTTCCTCGACTCGCAACCCTTGAGCGGGGTGCTAGCGGACCGCCATCTCACGGACAGCCGCCAGACCTTCCCCGAACTCTCCCGACACAACCGCGAGGTGCTGCTCTTGAGCAAACCGCCCATGTGGATTCTGGATGGGTTGGGCCCGATCAACGGACAGCTCGCTGTCTTCAACCCGCCAACGGGTTTGGCGGCGTGGCGTCCGCTCTACGACGAACTGGGGCGAACCGCGACCGTGACGGTCTACGTCCGCGCCCGTTCCAGAGCGCCTCTTGAGAAACCGCGAGCGCTCGCCAGTGACGGGCAGGTGATCTGGAACCGGGCTACTAATGCCGCACACCCGTTTCTCGCTAGAATAAAGGCGCTATCGCCCGCCCGGTGAAAACCGGCCGGCAGTGGCGTGGGATGGCCTTTTCATCTTCCGCGTCTGCTGTCGCGCTGAACTGGAGGGCAGGTACTCGCGGCCCTGCGAAAACGGGAGTTCGCGCACCAATTCCAGAGGGAGTGTTTATGCCAGAAGCAACTTGCGATATCGGTCTTATCGGCCTAGCCGTGATGGGCCAAAACCTCGTGCTGAATATGAATGACCATGGCTACAAGGTCGCGGTCTTCAATCGGACCGTCTCCAAGGTTGACGACTTCATCAACGACGAGGCCAAGGGCACGCAGGTTGTAGGCGCGCACTCCATCGAAGAACTCGCCGCTCTGCTGAAGCGCCCGAGGCGCGTGATGTTGATGGTTAAAGCAGGCGCCACGGTGGACGACATGATCGGCCAACTGGTGCCACATCTGGAGGCCGGCGACATCATCATCGACGGCGGCAACTCGCACTTCCCCGACTCCACCCGGCGCACGCAGGAACTGGCCGCGAAGGGCATTCTATTCATTGGCACCGGCGTCTCCGGCGGGGAAGAGGGTGCGCGCCGCGGCCCGTCCATCATGCCCGGTGGGAATCCGGCCGCTTGGCCGCACGTGAAGGAGATCTTCCAGTCCATCGCCGCCAAGGTTGAAGACGGTTCGCCGTGCTGCGAGTGGGTTGGCGAGAACGGCGCGGGCCACTACGTCAAGATGGTCCACAACGGCATCGAATACGGCGACATGCAGCTGATCTGCGAGGCCTATCAACTGCTGAAAGACGCCCTGGGCCTGACCGCGGACGAGCTACACGACGTTTTCGCCGAGTGGAACCAGGGCGAACTCGACAGCTACCTGATCGAGATCACGCGCGACATCTTCGGAAAGAAGGACGACGACGGTGGGGCGGTCGTGGATCAGATCCTCGATACCGCGGGCCAAAAGGGCACCGGCAAGTGGACTGGCGTCAGTTCGCTGGACCTCGGGGTACCGGTGACGCTGATCGGCGAGGCTGTTTACTCCCGCTGCCTCTCGGCCATGAAGGACGAGCGGGTCGAAGCTTCGAAGATCCTCTCGGGCCCGGTGCCTGCCCGCCCGGCCGATCGCACAGCCTTTATCGAGGACGTGCGCCGTGCGCTCTATTGCTCCAAGATGATCTCGTATGCGCAGGGCTACATGCTGCTGCGCGAGGCCGCGAAGGAGTACAAGTGGAATCTCAATTTCGGCGGCATCGCCCTGATGTGGCGCGGAGGCTGCATCATCCGCAGCCGGTTCCTCGGTAAGATCAAAGCCGCGTTCGACAAGAACCCGCAGCTTGAGAACCTGCTGTTGGACGACTTCTTCTCCTCGACGCTACTGAAGTACCAGGCCTCCTGGAGAAACGGCATCATCAGCGCGATCCAGTTTGGAGTGCCGACCCCGGCGTTCAACACGGCGCTGGCGTTCTTTGACGGATACCGGACCGCCCGCCTGCCGGCGAACCTGCTGCAGGCGCAGCGCGACTATTTTGGCGCGCACACCTACGAGCGCGTCGATCAGCCGCGCGGCAAGTTCTTCCACACCAACTGGACCGGACGAGGCGGGCGCGTGTCTTCGACGACTTACACGGTCTAGCTGTTGGGTGGGGCGGCTACGGACAGACGCACCGGGCCATCCAACCCCGCCCAGCATCATCCACGGAGTACTCATGCAATACGGATTGAATATCAAGCAGGAAGCGGCGCTCGATCTGGTGAGCCTAGGCGCGCTGGTGCATCGCCTGGACCCCGGCATCATTCCTTTTCGCAAGGCCCACGAGTGCCAGATCCACGTCAGCGGCGGCGAGTTCAACGTCGCCGCGAACCTGTCGGATTGCTTCCGCCTCAGCACTGGCATCGCCAGCGCGATCGTCGACTATCCCGTCGGCGACCTGATCGCCGAGCGGGTCCGCGCTATGGGCGTCAAGCCCTTCTACAAGCGTTTCAAACACAACGGCGTGAACGGTCCCAATATGGCGGCGGTCTATTCCGACCGCGGCCACGGCGTGCGCGCTCCAGTGGTGTTCTACAACCGCTGCAACGAAGCGGCTGCGCAGTTAAAACCTGGCGATTTCGATTGGCCTTCGATCTTCGCAGGAGGCGTCAAGTGGTTCCATTCGGGCGGCATTTTCGCAGCACTTTCGGAGTCCACTGGCGAACTCATCATCGAGGGCATGAAAGCCGCCAAGGGGGCCGGCGCGGTGACGTCCTTCGACCTCAACTACCGTGAGAAGCTTTGGAATATCTGGGGCGGCCACGAGAAGGCGCTGAGCGTGATTGCGCGCATCGTCGAACACGTCGATGTGCTGGTCGGCAACGAGGAGGATCTGCAGAAAGGCCTCGGCATCCCCGGACCGGAAGTCGCCGCGAAATCGAAGCTCGATCCGAGCGTGTTCTTCGGCATGATCGACAGCGTCGTGGCGAAATACCCGAAGGTGAAGATCGTTGCCACCACGCTGCGCGAAGTGAAGTCCACCAACCGCCACGCCTGGGGCGCGGTGGCATGGATCGACGGGAAAACCTACGTGACGCCGACAGCCGAACTCGACGTGCTTGACCGCGTCGGCGGCGGCGACGGTTACGCTTCGGGCTTTATTTACGGGTTGCTGACCGGCGAAACGCCGCAAGAAGCGGTGAATCTCGGTTGGGCCCACGGCGCACTGCTGACGACTTTTCCCGGTGACACCACCATGGCCACCGTCGAACAGGTGCGTGCTTTCGCCCAAGGCGGCTCGGCTCGCATTCAGCGCTGATTCAGCACTCCTATTCAATCAGGCCCACGGGCATGCTCCCTTGGCCCCCTTGCGATTCTCTTTGAGTTCTCACAACTCGCGGATGGCGATGTTGCGGAAGCGGTGTTTGCCGCCCTCAATCCAGCGATTGCCCATGTGCACCTGCACGGCGATGCGGCCATCGACCGCGCCGCCGGGCAGGTGATTCGCCGTGTCGCTCCAATTCGTGATCCGGTCGCCGTTCAGCCACACAGTGATGTGGGGGATGTCGCCCTCAATGCGGGCACGAATCGTGTTCCACTCGCCCTTCTTCCAATGCTGCTGCCAACCGGGCGCTGCGAAGCCGGCCACGTCCTTCAGGCTCTCTCCATAAATTCCGCCGACCGACCCCTCAGGCAGATAGTCGATCATCACCTGGTAGGCTTCCCCGGCTTCTGTGGAACGTAAGAACAGCCCTCCGTCGCAACCCCAATCGGGGTTCACTTCGAGGTAGATCTCGTAATTCTTGTAGCTCTTGTCGGTGACCAGTATACCGCCGTGGCCGGGCCGGTCCTGCGCGCCGGTAAGAATGCCGTGCTCCACGGTCCAGCCCTTGGAATTGCCGTGGTGATTCGTCTGGCTGACGTGCCAGCCCGAGAGGTCTTTACCATTAAAGATCGGCGTGAAACCGGCGGGAATGTTCGCGGCCTCCGCGGGAACGCTCGCAAGATCGAAGCGGTGCGGCTTGGGCTGCGCTTCGGTGGCAATTCGCACGGCCAGTTCCTGGTCCAATGCGTCCAGCGCGGCCATGGCCGGAGCAGCCTGCCCGAGTTTGTAGTCAGCGAGCGGCACCTCGATCGAGCGCCAGCGAACGTTATGAACTTCGGCTCTGCGCTGCACCAGCTCCTGCACGGCGCGCGCCTGCTTCCACATTGGCGTCTGCAGCGTCGCAAGGTTTACGCCAGCTCTCAAGTCCTCAGCCGTGAAGACCTTTATCTGCTGACGGTCGATGCGCAGCGCCCAGTAGCCGGCATTCAATCCCGGAACCCTCAGCAACTCGTTGTTGAAGTCCTCATTGAAGCGGGCCGAACGCAATGCCAGGTCGGTCGGTGGATCGCTCATATCGACAGGCATCGGCAAGGATTCCTCGGTAGACGTCCAAGTCAGTGCGTCGCCCAGTTGAAGATCAGTAATGCCCGCCTTCGCCGTCTTTGTAGTAGCTTTTCCGGTCCCGCCAGCCGCATCGATTTCGACGCTCGAAACTACGCCGTCGGCGTGCCACGCTTTCCACAATTGCTCGGCCATGATCAAGTGCCCGGAGTTGCCAGGATGCACGCGATCGGGGATGATCTTCTGCGCGATCTCGAAGTCCTCCGCGTTCGCTTTGTCGAGCATCTTCACCACGGGGATGTTGAAATCCGCCAGCAGCAAATGCTCACGTGCGGCGAGCGTCTCCAGGAACTCGCTCATCCGCAGCAGTGAGGCGTTGTAGCTGCCGTGCTTCATGGGCGGGCGTGTAACTTCGTCGTAGGGCGAGGGCTGAATCAGCGTGATGCGAGCGCCGGGAGCCGTCTGCTTCATCAGTTGGATCAGTCGTTCGTAGCCGCTGGTGTAGCGGTCCATCGTGGCTTGCTCGAACGGGTGGTAGTCGCCGTCGTTCATGCCGAGCATGATGGTCACCATCGTCGGCTTATAGGGCTCTACGTCGCGCTTTAGGCGCAGTTCCACGGGACCGGCCCAGCCACCCGTGACTCGGTCGCCGCCCACGCCCGAGTGCACGAAGCTGACGTCGAGCTTCGGATAGCGGGTGTGCACAAAGGTCTCGGTGAAGACCGAATACAGCCGTTGGTCGGTGATCGAATCGCCGTAGAAGACGACGCGATCGCCGCTCTTCAACGCAAAGTCCTGCGCCAGCATGCTCGCCGAGAGCGCGAGCCCGAGTAGAATCATCCTACGGAACATTGCATTCGCCTTTCTTTAAACCACCGGGGTCATGCAGCCGCTAACTACCTGTTGCGATAATGCACGCCGCCCGCATCGCGAAGCCGCTCCGCCGCGGCCTCGGGCGTGATGTCGCGCTGCGGCGTTGCCAGCATTTCATATCCAACCATGAACTTTTTCACCGTTGCCGAGCGCAGCAGCGGCGGGTAGTAGTGGGCGTGGAAGTGCCAGAACGGGTGTTCGCCGCCTGCAGGACGCTGGTGCAGGCCCATGGTGTACGGGAACGAGATCTCGAAGAGATTGTCATAGCCCGTCGTGACGCGCCTCATCACGTCCGCGAATGCGCTGCGTTCCGCACCAGTCAGTTGGTCGATACCGGTTACCGGACGCCGCGCGATCACCATCACTTCGAACGGCCACACGGCCCAAAACGGCACCACAGCGAGGAATGCGTCGTTCAAAGCAACGATTCGCTCGCCGAGGTCCAACTCCAACTCGACGTAGTCCGAGAGCAGCGTTTTGCCGTGTGCTTTGAAGAAGGCTTCCTGGGTGGCGTGTTCCTTGGCCGGTTCGTTGGGGATCGTTGATGGAGCCCAGATCTGGCAATGCGGGTGCGGGTTGCTACAGCCCATCATCTCGCCCCGATTCTCGAAAATCTGCACGTAGCCGATGCCGGGCCGCACGATCAACTCTGAGAATTGCTCGGCCCAGGTATCGACGACCTTGCGGATGTCGGCAACCTCCATCTCCGCGATGGTCAGGTCATGCCGGGGCGAGAAGCAGACCACTTTGCATACACCCGACTGGGATTCAGCGCGCAGCAAGCCGCCGGCCTCAAAAGAACCTGGCGGCGTGTCGGGCAGTAGCGCGGCGAAGTCGTTGTCGAACACGAAGGTCGACTCGTACTTCGGGTTCTGGAGTTTGCCCGCGCGCGAGTTTCCGGGGCAGAGGTAACATTTCGCGTCATACGGCTGCGTCTTCTGGGCTGAGACCCTTTCAACCTGTCCCTGCCAAGGCCGTTTGGTGCGGTGCGGCGATACCAGCACCCATTCACCGGTAAGAGGATTGTAGCGGCGATGGGGGTGCTCTGTGAGATCAAACACTGGATAGGCTCCTCTGAGACATCCTATCGAGATTAACGCTCCTCTTGCCCGCATAATATCCGGCGGGGACGGTGAGAGTCGGGCCACAAGCCCCTGACGATTGTGGCCCCGATCCGCATCGGAGCCACCGCCTTCCAGGGCTTGCGGGGTGAATCGCGGCGGTTACGCCAGGTTGGCGCGCTTTTCTTTCCAGCGTCCGCGCGTAAAGTCCGGGAACTTCACCGGAGCGCTGCCCTGTTTCACGGAAGCTTCGCTCAGCGGCCCCGGAGCGCTCCAGGCGGCCGCATCGTAGACGTCCATATCCGGCGCGATGCCCTGTTTCATGCATTCCACCAGACGGTAAACCATCAGGAAGTCCATGCCTCCATGGCCGCCCAGCTTTTGGGCCTGCTCACCCTGCAACTTCCACAGCCTGTGGCTGTACTGCTCTTTGTACTGATCGACAGGCTTGAACTCGTCCTTCTCGGCGCCATCGAAATAAATGCGCGCCGGATAATCGCGGAAGATGCCTTTCACGCCCTGGATCAGATTGAGGCGGTCATAGGGCTGCGCGTTCACCACGTCGTGCACCAGTGTGATGGTCAGTCCGTTTGCAGTCTTGATCAGCGAGGTATTGCGGTCGCCGCAGATGTATTTCTCTTTCCACCTCGGACTGTCCTTGGGTACGTTGGCCTCGCGCCATGCATCCAGGCCGCGCTGCGGCGAACTCATGGAAACCAGGTAGTCGAAGCGATCGCCCCGGTTGATGCCCATGTAATTCGCAACGGGACCGAGCCCGTGGGTCGGATAGAGATTGCCGTTGTGGGTCAGGTGGGGGAGTCGTCGCCACAGGCCTTCGCTACGGCCCTCGTTGAGGATGCGGCGCAGGTCGTGTAAGTACGCGCCCTCGCCGTGCAGCAGATCGCCGAAGAGTCCCGCCCGCACCATGTTAAGCACCAGCAACTCGTTCTCGCCATAGCAGCAGTTTTCGAGCATGATGCAATGGCGGCGGGTTTTCTCCGAAGTTTCGACCAGCTTCCAGCAATCCTCGAGCGTCGTGGCGGCCGGCACTTCCACGAAGGCATGCTTCCCGTTTTCCATGGCCGAAACAGCCATCGGAACGTGCCAGTCCCAGGGCGACGCGATATAGGCGAAGTCCACATCGTCGCGCCGCATCAGCTTCTCGAATTCATGTTCGGTACCGGAGTAAATGGCCGGTGGCTTGCGGCCGGCGCGTTCCACGGTGGCTTGCGCCTTCTGGGCGTGCTCCGGCACGAGATCGCAAACGGCCGTAACTTCAAGATTCTCGACGCCCAGATAGTCGCTCAACATGCCGCCACCGCGGCCGCCGCAGCCGACCAGCGCCATGCGCACCTTCTCTTTGGCCTCGAAAGGCATGCCCGTCACCGAGCGGTGCTGAGCTGGAGGCGGCGCCGCGGGAGCATTCTGGTTTATAGCGGCAAGTGCCGCGCCTGTACCGGCTACAGTCGTCCAAAGGAGATCTCGACGGGAGACCTGAGAAGAAGTACGCTCACGGTCGGATGACATGCTCGTATGTTATACGAGATTAGGGTCGGCCGGGGACGAGAACTCTACTGCGTTGAGGCCTGAAAAGGAGAGCCCCGGGGGCCGGCGGATTGGCCAGTCTCCGGGGCTCTCGTGCGCTTCAGATGCGCATCCGGGCTCTACTGTACGTCGCTCACGCGGCCGTCCATGAAGATGACCTTCATGTCGTCGTAGATGAACATCTTTTTTTGCCCCAGGTCGACGACGCGACGCGGTTGGCCCAGAATCGACTGAACCTGGGATGTGGTCATGCCGAGCGAGACAGTGGGGGGCTGCGCTTCGTTGGCATTGCCGAGCCCGCCGCCGCTGTCAAGCGGTGGAGCGTCATTGAGAACCGCCTGCTCTCCTTGAGCCGCTTCCTGAGCCTGCCGGCTCAATTCGGTCGCGGCGTCCGGGTCGGCATCAGGCACGGCGGAGCCCAACGGGGACTGGATCGGCGCGCCCATGGCCTGCGGGGGAGCCGCGGGTAGGCCCCCGTGTCCAGCTTTGGACTGCAGTTCTCCGAGTCCCCGGTCGATGGTCTCGCGAAGGTGGTTCTGCATGTCCAATAGATCCTGTAGCGGGACGGCCACGGTGCTGCCGGTGGGGCAGTCCCGTCCGCGGCTGGCCAATACGCGGGAACTGGCGGTTTCAACGCCCGGCGTCAGGTTGCCTTCAAATCCGATCACGTCGCCTTCGGTCAGAGCGCACCCAAAGGCCCCATCGTCGACTTGTAAGGGATTGTGGACCACGAGTGCGTGGCTGGCGCCGTCGTTGAAGATGCCTGGCAGAGTGTCGCGCGGCGCATCCTGTAAGACGCCTCCGGGATTCTGGCTATCGGCTCGCTCGGCCGCGAGCTGACGCTGGACTTCGTCGGCCACCATCTGCTTGACTTCGGGTCGCATGGCCTCCTGGGTTTCGTAACTGGCTTCCCTGGCGGCGTGGTCTGCCACACGTTGCTCGTAGGCTGATTCCAAGGTCGCGGCGATGAAGAAATCAGTCAGCCAGAACAGAGGGCTGCGGTACACCGGGTAGGGCGCGAAATACGGCCCATAGTAGCCGTACCAGGGCGATCCGCCCCAGCCCCAGCTGTAGATCACCGGACTGCCCCATGGGGAGTACGCCCAGCCATAATAAGCTGGTCGGTAGTAGCGGACCGGCATGTAATACGAATAGTAGGCGCCGTGGTAGTAGTAGGGCCGGTAGACGTTCACGTAGGGTCTGCCACCGACGTAATAGGTCCGCTGGTAGTATTCGTGGCCCCGAACCTGGAAGGGCCGCTGGATGTAGCCCTGGCCCCGCGGATTGGTGACAACGACGACTTTTCCCGGACGTTCAACGGTGATCTGCCGCACTCCACCCGGGCGAGTTGTGATGACGGCTCCGCTTTGCGTCACGACGCGGTCGGGCCGGCCGGTTGGCGCGTAGTGGATCTGGCCTCCGCCCCGGACTTCGACCGCAGTCACGCGTCCGCGCGGGTCCATGTGAATCGTTCTTCCATCCGTTGCTACATGGATCGTGGATCCGTCTGGATTTCGATTCGTCTGGCCGGGAGGCAGCCTGAAACTTCCCCCTCCGCCCGCTTGCGGATTCCGCGATCCTGCGGGTCCCGCCTGGTTCTGCGAGCCAGTCGGATCCCAGGAGTTGTTAGAACCTGCCGGGCCGGGCTGATTTCCTGGACCGCGCGTCGGCGCGCCGTTCTGGTTATTCCGGTCAACCTGGCGCCAGCCGCCGGTGCTCGCGGGGGCATTTGAGCCCGGTTGATTATACTGCGGACCTGAGTTATTCGGGGTGTAGTTGGCCGGAGGCCGATTGGAGGGTTGGTTGTAGCCGGGACTGGATTCCTGCCTGGCCGGCGGGTTGTAGCCCGGAGTCGATTCCTGGCGGCTCGGAGGATTGTACGCGGGATTCCGGTCCTGCCGGGGAGGCGGATTGTAGCTAGGACTGGACACCTGCCGCGGCGGCGGATTGTAGCTTGGGCTGGATTCCTGGCGAGGCGGTGGAGTGTTTGCTGGGACGCGCTCCTGCCTGGCTGGCGGAGTGTAGCTGGGAGCGGCAGCGCGGTTCGGGGCGGCCTCAGCGGGTCGCGCCTGGCTATTGTGTGCCGGGGGAGCCGCATGGGCCGGCGCTGGTCGTTTCTCCTTTTCCTTATCGTCGAACGCGCTTAAATTCGCTGCCAAGGCAGCCAGCATAAGAATGGCCGCAGTGCCGAGCGGGAGCGACAGTGTCGCCCTGCGGGTTTTCATGAGTTTCATAAAATCCTCCACATCCCTGACGAGGGAATCAATCGACGGTCTCTGCTCTCAATCCGGGCTCACGCTCGACGTTCAGTCCCCTGCCCTAAAAGGAGCGTGCGCCATAAAGGCAGACGTGCATGATCCGCACTAGTGTACAGGTCGTTAATAAGTCGAAAAACGGGTCTGGTAAACCGGACGTAGTGTTTATACTCTTTTCCCGGAGCAGGGACAACCCGGTGCGACCGTGGCGGACGGCTTCCCGCGAGCCGCCGCAGTAGTTCTGGTTGTCTGACATCTCCGGGAACATACGTTCGTACTTCAAACTGCAGCAATCCGATAGCCAATCCGTAAGTCAATGAAAATCAAGCCGCCGGCCAGCCCAGCATGGTTCAGCGCAACCATGGCGGTGCATTTCGGCCACCGCCGACGCAGTATCCGTCGCAGGATGGCCCCGGCACAATGAGGACGCACCAGGAAGACGACTGGTCCGAGGAAACGGTTATTCTCGTATGGTAGGCAAAATCGCCGCTCGACCAGCGACCGATTCGACCGGGTTGCGACCTTTGGAATGACGACGAAGCTGACGCCCACGTAGTTTTCGGAGATCCGATCTAGGTGGAAGTGCCGGACGGCGGCGCGGCGTCACATGCCAATCGGCAGGAATGCAGCATCAGCGGACCTCTACACACCATGGATTCCTTAGAACTCGATCAACTCCTTTCCTCCATCGCCGGGGAATTGCTCGCCCAGGCGGGTAGGACTCGCGAAGTGACGAGCAATCTCGCGAAACCGTGTGAGCCTCCTGAACACGGAGTCGAACCCACGGTTGCGGGGCTGATCGACCATACGATTCTGCGCCCTGAAGCCTCAGCCGAAGACGTCCGCAAAGTCTGCGCGGAAGCGCGTCAATACGGTTTCGCCAGCGTGTGTGTGAATCCCTCGCGGGTCGCGCTGGTGGCAGGCGAACTGCGCGGCAGCAGGGTGAAGACCTGTAGCGTGGCCGGTTTCCCGCTGGGCGCCAGCGCCACCGAAGTGAAAGTGTGCGAAGCCGGGCAGGCCATCCGAGCGGGCGCGCAGGAAGTCGATATGGTGATCAACGTCGGTGCGCTGAAGGACCGCGACTACCAGACCGTGCTGCGTGACATTCAGGAAGTAGCCCAAGTGTGTCACTCGGGCCAAGCGCTGCTGAAAGTCATCATCGAAGCGTGCCTGCTCGACGACAGCGAGAAGGCGATTGCGTGCGCGATAGCGAAGCTCGCCGGTGCGGACTTCGTCAAAACGTCCACCGGGTTCTCGAAGAGCGGGGCTGCGGCGGCGGATGTGGCCCTGATGCGGCGCGTAGTTGGGCCCGAGATGGGCGTGAAAGCAGCAGGCGGTATCAGGACTTTCGAGGATCTGCGAGCGATGGTTGAGGCGGGGGCCTCTCGCGTAGGGGCGAGCGCCAGTGTGAGAATCGTGGAAGCGTCCATCCGCTGAGCTCCATGAATCCCAAAGGCAAAAGCCGGGTCCGCTTCCAGGAACGAGCCGAACTTCTGGACTTCCTGCTGGAAGTGTCTGCCATCACGGGCGAGACCCTCGACCTGGACCGGCTGCTGGAGAACGTCGCCGATATCGTGCGCCGGGTTATCCCGCACGAGTTGTTCGCGATCCTGCTCTACAGCGAGCGGCGCCGCGGCCTGAAGATTCGCTACGCGGTGGGCCACAGGCAGGAACTGGTCCAGAACCTGATCGTGCCCTTAGGCGAGGGCGTGACCGGGGTGGCCGCGCGCGATCGCAAGCCCGTGGTCGTTGCGGACGTGCGAGATGAGCAGAACTACCTGAACGCCATGGACGCGGTGCGCAGCGAACTGGCCGTGCCAATGATCGTGCGGCACAAGCTTGTGGGCGTCATCGACTTGCAGAGTACGTCACTCAACGCCTTCTCCGGTCAGGAGCGGGCGCTGCTACAACTAATTGCGGGCCGTGTCGGAACGTCTATCGACAACGCCCGGCTGTATCGGCGCGTAGACCGCCAGAACCGGATCCAGCGCACGCTTACGCTGCTGGCCCAGGAATTCAGCTCCATCCTGCAACTGGACACGTTGCTCGACAAGATCGCGAAGTCCGTCCGGACACTGATCAACTATGACGCCTTCATCGTGCTCCAGGTCGACGAGAGCGCCAAGGTGATGCGCAGCTTGTTCAGCCTCCGCTACGACCAGCGCGTGCAAATCGACGTGTTGCCGCTCGACAAGGGGATCACCGGTGCGGCGGCCCGCTCGCGGCATTCGGTGTTGACGCGCGACACGTCGGCCGATCCACGCTACATCGAGTCCCACCCGGGCATCCGGTCCGAACTGGCCGTGCCTTTGATCGTGAAGGACCGCGTCATCGGGGTCATGGATCTGGAAAGCGAGCATGTGGCCGCATTCACGGAAGATCATGTTCGTACGCTAGGACTGATCGCACCGCAGATCGCCATCTCTATCGAAAACGCACGCCTGTACGAAGAGTTGGAAAGGCGCGAGAAGTCTATCCAGCAGGATCTGGAAGCAGCCCGTCAGCTGCAGAAGGTCCTGTTGCCGGCTTCGCCGCAATTGCCGGGGATCGAAACGGGCGTGGGCTACAAACCGGCCCGGA
Source organism: uncultured Acidobacteriia bacterium (assembly GCA_903909435.1). Lineage (GTDB taxonomy): Bacteria > Acidobacteriota > Terriglobia > Bryobacterales > Bryobacteraceae > CAIVVT01. Next base: position 18,370 of record CAIVVT010000175.1, read on the forward strand.
CTGTGAGCGGCGACGTCTACGATTTCTTTGATTACGATGGCGAATCGTCGATGCTCGTCTTTGGCGATTCCAGTGGCAAGGGCGCCGCCGCCGCACTGTACGGCGCCTTGTTCAACGGCTTGGTGCGAAGCATCGCGCCCAGGCGCAGGAGCCCGTCGCTGCTGCTTTCGGAGCTGAACAAGGCCCTGATGGAGCGGCAGGTCGAGGCCCGCTACGTGACTCTGCTGGCAATGCTCTGGCAATCGCGCGAACGCAAGTTCACCATTTCGAACGCGGGTTCCACCACCCCGATGATCTGCCGCAACTGCGAGATCTTGAACCTCGACGCCTCGGGGCTTCCCGTGGGTCTGCTGGAGCGCGCCGAATACGACGAGCTCGAGTTTGCCGCAAAGGCGGGGGACGTGATCCTGCTTTACTCCGACGGCGTTTCGGACCAGACCAACGAGGCAGGCCAGCTTTACGGCGAACATCGACTGGCGCGCTACTTCACGTCGATCACCGACCTCGCAGCGGGCGAACTCGCGAGTGCGCTGCTCGAAGACATCGTTCGATTCAGGGGGGCAACCCCCGTGCACGACGACCAGACGGTGATCGTCCTGAAAGTCCACTAATTCCATTGAACTTTTTCGGAAAATGACAGCTACTTTTCACTACAGGGAGAACGTCCTCTACTGCGAAGACGTCGAACTCTCGCGAATCACCGCGGAGAC
>CAIVVT010000176.1 GCA_903909435.1 uncultured Acidobacteriia bacterium
GATTCGAGGCTGCTAACAACGTCATAGACGGCATTGACTTTCCGGCGCGCAGGTATGGCAGGAGGCTATAGGCGGCCTGGGGAAGCACGCCGAGGGCTGATATGCGAATGGCTCCAATGGGCCGAGATAAGAAGCGGGAGCTTCGCCGCGACCGCACATCCGATTCGCTGCTTGCGATTACCCGTCGTCCGATTGGTCCTCCACTGCGCGCTCTGCCGCACTGGTCGCACCACGAGTCACACCGGCCAACGCGCACCCGAAGAAGCGGACCGTAAACATCTGTCTGACGAAGATCCCGGCTTTCGCGAAAGGCATCGCGTCGTTCGTGGTCCAGCCAGGCCTGGATCACGCTGAATAGACGGCCCGCCACAGTGAGGCATTGCGACACCACGCAGCCGGCGTCCGAACCGCCCACGCCTGCAGGGCCGACCTGTTCAGATGGGACCGCGATCATGGGATCGCTGAAAGATACGCGACGACAAGGATCGTCACCATCGCCGAGAGGAGGGGGTGTTGTCGTCAACAGCTGAGATATTTCGCGGTTGGAAGTGACGGGGTTGGGCATGATTTCATGCTCCCGTCAGCTTTGGGAGTACGAGTGCGTCACCAAATGCGACTGGGAAACGCGCTGAGGTTGGAGAGGCGGAGCATTGCAGAATATGCATCCCCTGTGCATTTCTTGTATTCAGCAGCGAAGCGCGATGCGAGCCCTGGCGGGACCCGCTTGCCCTTGCGAACCGCCTCATGAGTCATCCAAGCGTAGGCCCAATGGTGCAGTCTCGACCAGTCAGGCAGACATGCAACTGGTGGCATCGCACGATAGCCAAGCTGACGACGGACGCCGCGATCCTACCGTTCAGACCAGTGAGTTCGCAACAATGCCGGGCCAATGCCATGATGCCGTTGTGCCCTCCCTCGTGCGTGTCGATCTCTTAACCCATGTCCGGCGGAAGCACGCCCCCGCTGCAGGGTCCTAGCCAACACCTCAGCTGCCAACTTCCGAACCAGGCTCGGCCCGCGAAATGCAATGAACCAGGCGGTTGCTGCCGAGGAGGAGTTGTGGAACTTGGGGACGCGCGCAAACGCAAGGCTGCCCGGAGTGAGAGGTTTCCTACGGAATGGACGATATACAGCGGAGAGGATGAGGAGTCCCCGGTTCACCCGCCCGCAAGCCCGGGCGCTGCCTTGGAAACCCGAAGCTCGAGCCAGGATCGTCCTGACCGAGGCGCTGGGACGTCAGGAACCGAGGTGAAGCCATGAAAACTGCGATATTCGCAGGCCCATCTGAGCGCAGTATTGCCGCACTCGCGTATCGATTGTGGCTGGATAGGGGCTGTCCGGCAGGATCGAGTTGTGAAGACTGGTTTCTGGCGGAATCCGCGCTATGCAGGGTGATAATCGCGGAACGGGAAGAACCTGTGAGCGAAGCCGCGACTGCGCGGAGCGATACACGCACGGACTCCAGAGCACAGGCAGAGTTCGAATGGTCGGGACACTGGGAGGTTTGGGAACGTGAATGGGGTGGTGCGCACTGGGTCGCGGACCTATCCGCATCAGTTCACCGGCAGTCCCACATCGCTACCCAACCCCACGCCAGTTTGTAAACCAAGGGGAGAGAACCCAGTCGAGAGAAGTGCAGTTCTTGCCGTTTGTCCGTTGCGCTGCGCGCCGCACTTTGGCTGAGCCCAGCTTCGAACGGACTTCGCCCAGAATACCTGGACTTGTGGGGGCGCCCACAGCCAGAACGATACCCAGCACCCGGACGCATCATGCGAGCGCACGACTCCCGTTGTCTGGCTTGCCATTTCGAAGATCAGTTCGCCACATCCGAGTAGGAAATGCGCAACGCTTGCGCATTTGACTTCACCCGCCTCCAGACTCCAAGGTACTGCCGGTCTCCAAACGGCCACACGCATGCTCGCACTCGTAAACAGGAACTCATATTCGTAATGCCGGACTCTTCAACTGAAAAGCTTGAAACTATCCTGGTCGTGGATGACTGCCTGTCCGTTCTGTCGGCGGTCGTGTCCTTCCTGGAGCAAGCGCACTTCCGGGTGATGTCAGCAAAAGACGCGGACACCGCCATCGAGCTGGCCCGGAAAACCGAATACAAAATCGACTTGCTCCTGAGCGACGTGGACATGCCGAAAATGTCAGGCCCAGACCTCGGCCAAGCCTTGAAGAAGTCCAGGCCTGACCTACGTGTGATGTTGATGTCGGGGGGAGCGAACGGAAGCCTCCTGGTCGTGAATTACGGATGGGCGTTCATTCAGAAGCCATTCCTGTCCACAAAGCTGATTCAAATGGTTACCGACGTATTGCACTCGCCAGACCGGTCGCAACCCGGCGGTCAGGAGTTTGATAGCCGCAGAGATGTCCGCGGACCGACCTCCCGCAATGCCAGCTGATATGGCCAACAGAGGCGCGTTGCGAAAGCAGCCTGGAAGTTGATGCCGGGTTGGGCGGGCGACTTGCCCTCTCGTTGTGCGGGATCTCTGCGAAGATAATAGCGAGAAAGCAATGAACAGGCGACAGGCGATCGGGGCGGTTGGGTTAGCGACGGCCCTGCGAGCGGCACCGGCTTCGCGGGACAGTTTTATTGGCGTGTGGAAACTGATCAGCTGCGAACGCAAGTCCGCTGACGGCCGCATCGATTTCCCCTACGGTGAGAAACCGGCCGGACGGATCACTTACGACAAAGCCGGCCGCATGTCGGCGCAACTGATGCGGCCGGGCCGGCGCTCCACAGTTGCGCCGGGAGTGACCTTCTCTGCGGGCAAGGCTGGTTGCGAGGAGATCCGCGAGGCGTTAGACGGCTTCATTGCCTACTTCGGCACGTTCGACGTGGTTGAGTCCACGCAGACCGTCATTCATCACGTCCAAGCTTGCCTGGTGCCCAGCTGGGTCGGCACGGATCTGAAGCGCACCTATCGTTTCGAGGCAAATCGCCTGCTGCTGACGGCCATCTCGACTGGCACGCTCGAGTTAACCTGGGAGCGCGAACAGGACTGATCGAGCCGTGCCGACCGCCAAAGACGCACGAGTTTTCCACTACATCGCGTGAGGCAAGAACTTCCTGGACGGGCGTTGTAGCGGTTGCGCCGCCTTGGCCCGTTGCCTGCGCTGGCCGCAGGCAGAGGTTCTGGACGCCAGTCATCAGGCAGAAGCGTTCCCGCAGGAAATCGAGTCCGAGCTGGCGGAAAGCGACGCAACCGATTTCCTGGCATTGAAACGCATGTTGCCCCAAGCGGCCAAATTCGAACCCGGCAAAGGGGCGCAAGCCTGAGGCGCTCGAACTGCTGCGCGACGAACACATCTCGACGGACGTGGCGCTGGGCTTGCGCCGCGGTGACGGATTCATGCCCATGCACTCGACGGCGGAGTGGGAGGATGGCGGGTTCCTGAGGCGGCCCGATGAGGCTGCCTGCCGGCGGCCGCCGGGCAGGATTTGCGTGGACTGGCCACGGATTGAAATGCTCCAGAACAGGGACAGAGCGGAATGTTCGGACGGAGCTTCGACCTGTCCCACGCGATTTTGGCAGCCAAGGAATATGGATGCTTTAGTCAAACAACGCGCGACCTCTGGCGCACGCAAGGTCGTAACCCACTGAGCATAGATGAGTTACACGACCTGTCAGACCGCAACCGGTCGTCGCCTCAGATGTGGTGCGAAGCCGACTCAGTTTAGTACTGTTTTACTAAGCCTAATTGCGCCAGATACTTAGCGGTGGGACGCATCAGGACGTCCCATCCGCGCCATCCGCCATCCGCCCATCCGCCCATCCGCCCCCATCCGCCCCATCCGCCCCATCCGCCCTCAGATGTGGTGCGAAGCCGACTCAGTTTAGTACTGTTTTACTAAGCCTAATTGCGCCAGATACTTAGCGGTGGGACGCATCAGGACGTCCCATCCGCCATCCGCCCATCCGCCCGCCATCCGCCATCCGC
>CAIVVT010000177.1 GCA_903909435.1 uncultured Acidobacteriia bacterium
CAACAACGAAAACCATGAGTCGCTCGTCTACGCCCTTGGACTCACCGGGTCTTTCGATGGCACATGGGAAACGCTGTGTCGTCGCGTCGAGGTGATGCGCGGCGAACGGGACGCGGCATCGAAGGGGCACGAGAAAGCGGAGTCGATGCGAGCAGCAGCCGAGCGCACAGCAGAGGAACGGCGCGAGCGGGCGAAAGCAGCTGAGCGGGAGCTGGCAGAGGCGCGCAAGGAACTGGATGGCCGCGCGTCCACAATCAAGGCGCAGATGATAGAGCTTGATGCGTCCACCACCCACATGCTGCGGATTGCCGCCGAACGCGACTCCGCGCGCAGGGCGCTGGAGGCGCATGGGGCGTTCGCGCGTGATGTTCGCACGACGCGCGATGTTGTTCGACGGGGATTGCCACATCCTCTTGATGTTGATCTGTCAATGCTCGACAAGGCACTTGCATCCCTCCCCGCCGCTACCCCGGCGAAGACGTGCGAGACGTGCCTGCATGAGCCGGGTTGCGGTGACGCAGGAGAGACCACGCTTCGATCATCGATAGAGGAGTGCTGGCGAGCCAAGCCCTCTGCCGCCGATGGGGCGGGGCGACCGATCCTGCGTCGCGAGCCAGTCGAGCCTTTCAAGATCCCCGTGGCTGACTGTGAGCCGATTGTGGATACGATTGCAAGGCAGGCCGCGGTCGAGCGCGTGATCGAGGCGGCGAAGGTCGTGTACGCCGATGCCCGAGAGGCCAACCTGACGGTGCATACCACAGCAACAGCGGCCACGCACTGGACGGAGTTCTGCAAAGCCCTCCGCGCCCTCTCGCAGCCGGGCTCCAGCCAGCCCGAAAGGAAAGGATCCTGAAATGCTCGCATGGCACTTTGTCAAAATAGCGCACTTCGCGCCGGTCCTGCGCGACGGCATCACGATCGTACGGGACGTGACCACGTATGACGGCCCGATGGTGATGTGTAGCTGTGGCCTGCACGCGTCGGTAAGAGCGATTGACGCGTTGTCGTATGCTCCGGGGCCGATCGCCTGCAGAGTAGAGTGCAGCGGGGATATCGAGCAATCGCACGACAAGCTGATTTGTCGTCGTAGGCGCGTGCTGTGGATGGTCTATGCTGTGCGTCCGCTGAAGCTCTGGGCGTGCGACTGCGCCGAGCGAGCGCTGCTACGTGAGAGAGAGGCCGGCAGAGAACCCGACCCGAGATCATGGCGCGGCATCGAAGTCCAGCGCTCATACCTAGACGGGCGCGCGACGATCGAGGAGTTGCGAGAGGCTGGACGGGCGAGTTACGCCGCGAGGGACGACGCGAGTTCCGCCGCGAGTTCCGCCGCGTGGGCCGCCGAAAAGGATTGGCAGGAGTCCGCGCTAGTCGCGCGTCTCACTGAAGTGGGCGAGGGGCAGGCCGGCAAGGGGGTGGATCGTGGGTGATCGATTGGGATGGCTGGACGACTCCACGCCGGCATTCTGGCGAGTCAGCAAAATGCGGCACGACGCGCTCCATGCGCTGCTGGTCGGCCTCCGTCGTGCCCGCGACGGGTGGCGCAGACGCTACCTGGAACTGCGCGCCGAACTGGACCGCGATGTCACGTGGCAAGCAGCCCGCGACCGGCTTGACACCGCCATAGCAGACCAGCATGCGGCCGAGGAGAAACTATCCGCCGAGGTCGAGCGCAGGGAGAGCGCGGAGGCGTGCGCAGAACAGGCCGCTACGCTCATGGCTGCCGAAGCGTACGGCGAATATAACTCGACCTACGTGTTTGAGCCGTGGGACGCGCACCGTGCGCGGTTCGGAGGCTCCAATGGATGACTCGACGCTCGTAGCGATCTGGACCGCGCATGCGACGCAAGTCG
>CAIVVT010000178.1 GCA_903909435.1 uncultured Acidobacteriia bacterium
GACGCTTCGTTCGATCTCATTACCTGCTTTGAAGTAATCGAGCACATCGACGAATGGCTGCTACTGCTGAAGGAAGCCCGGCGCCTGCTGGCACCGGGCGGGCAGTTCATCGTCTCGACGCCAAACAAGTCCTATTACGCCGAATCGCGGGCACAGATTGGCCCCAACCCGTTTCACGTGCACGAATTCGAATATGACGAGTTCAAGTCGGCGCTTGAATCGGCGTTCCCCTGCGTTACCCTTTACGTTCAGAACCACGTTGGTGCGGTCAGCTTCCAACCCGCTACCGCTCCTGCCCCGCACGTCCCGCAATCGGCGGAATTGCACCTGGAGGCGTCGCACCCGGACCCCGCCTCGGCGCACTTCTATCTCGCCGTGTGCGCGGCATCTCAGCAAACCGGCGCGCCCGCATTTCTCCACGTGCCGGCAACCTCGAATTTGCTGCGCGAGCGGGAGAGCCACATTCGCAAGCTGGAGCATGAGTTGGGCTTGAAGGATGCCTGGCTACAGGACCTGCAACGGGATCACGCGTTGCTGCTTGATGTTCACCATGCGCAGGAAGCGGAGTTGGCGTCTGCCCAGAGTTGGGCAAAGACATCCCACGCAGAGTTCGAGGCGGCGCGAAAAGAGCTGCTGGAAACCTGCGACCAGTACGAGAAGCGGCTCGCAGGTATGGAGCGAACCTACGCGGGTCATCTCCAGGAGTTGAATCGTCAGATTGAAGCTATCGAAGCGGCGCGCGACGGTGCTTTGGCGGAAGCGGAACGACTGCGCCAGATACTGACACAGGTTCGCGAATCGCGCTGGGTGAAGCTGGGCCGTAGAATAAACATCGGCCCGGATCTCCAGGGCGTTTAGTCTATGGCGGCACTAGTTCGATTTCTCGCGGGGATCCCGTTCGTTTTTCTGTCGCCTGTGTTTGCCGCTGTCTCGGCTTTGCTGTTGCTAGCCAGCGATTTCGCCTGGCGCATGTTTGGGCACACCCTCAAGCCCACAAACGCGAGTCCGGATAACACAGCCGCAACGGTCGTCATACCGAACTGGAATGGCCGCGACCTGCTTGAGAAGTACCTGCCTTCCGTCGTGCAGGCTCTGGCGTACAATCCGCGCAACGAGATCCTGATCGTCGATAACGCCTCCACAGACGGCAGCGTGCAGTTTCTGCGCTCCGAATTCCCCCAGGTACGCGTGCTGGCACTCGACCACAACTACGGCTTTGGCGGCGGTTCGAACCGTGGGTTCGCCGCATCGACCAACGACATTGTCGTGCTGCTCAATAGCGACATGCGGGTGGCCGCCGATTTCCTGCAGCCTCTGCTCGACGGCTTCTCGGCCCCTGACATTTTCGCGGTCTCCTGCCAGATCTTCTTCAGCGATCCTGGCAAACTGAGAGAAGAGACGGGTCTGACCGAGTGTTGGTGGCGCCGCGGAATGCTGCGCGCCCGGCACCGCGGTGACCCGAGCATCGTGTCGCCCTGGCCATGTTTCTACGCTGGCGGCGGATCCGCTGCCTTCGACCGGCGCAAGTTCCTCGAGTTGGGTGGCTTCGATGAACTGCTGCGCCCCTTCTACATGGAGGACAGCGACATCGGCCTGATGGCCTGGAAGCGCGGCTGGCGCATCCTCTATCAGCCCGAAAGCAGGGTTTGGCACGAACATCGTGGAACGATTGGCAAGAATTTCTCCCGAGCCTACATCGACGGAGTGATCGGGAAGAACGCGATTCTCTTTGCCTGGAAGAACGCCCACACCGAATCCCGCCTGCTCGCCCACTTCGGCTGGCTGCTGATCGGTGGCTTTTATTCTTGGATTGCCGGGTATTCCCCACATCGGATGAGCTTGCCCGCGCTCGGACGTGCCTTTCTGCAACTGCCGGAAGCCCTGCGTTCACGCTATCGTGCGCGCACGCTAGCCGTGCTTGACGACGAGGAGTCCTTTCGCCGCTCCCTACCCGTCTACTACCACGACCGCTTCTCGCGATTCGATTGCCCGCCGGAACGCCCGCGCGTACTCTTCGTGTGTCCCTACCCGCTTTGGCCACCCGTTCACGGAGGCGCCATATCCATTTACGGCACGGTGAGCCATCTCTCTCGCTTCGCGGAAATCCACCTGATCGTGCTGTGTGAAACGCCTGCACAGATTTGCGAACAGGAACCGCTGCTCGACGTTGCCGCGTCGGTCACTCCGATGCTAAGGCGCACCGGCGTTCCTCCCCGGATTGGATCCCTGCTGCCGCACGCCGTTCGTGAGTTCGGCGACGAGGAGGTGCAGTACGTCCTGGCGCGAGAGATCCTGCGCCATTCCATCGACATTGTTCAAATCGAATACACGAACATGGGGCAGTATGTCGTTACGGGCTGCGCCAACCTGGCCTGGATTCTGTTCGAACACGATATCTACTTTCAGTCCGTGCAGACTCGTATCGGGGCATTGCACGGTGTCGAGCGGGCGAAAGCCTGTCTCGAGTACCTGCGTGCCCTGCGGTTCGAATTGAAGCTGCTGCAACGGGTAGATCGGGTGCAGGTTTGCACACCCGACAACCGCGATTACCTGCTCTCGTTTGTCCCGACCCTGCAAGCCCAAATCGATTGCGATGTGCGGGCCGGCATGGACCTCTCGCGCTTCGAGTTCCGTCCCGATGGGCGTCAGCCCTGCACCATGCTGTTTCTGGGCAGTTTCCGCCACAAGCCGAATCTCGAAGCCCTGGATTGGTTTCTGGAAGGGGTCATGCCGCTAGTGCTGGAACGTTGTCCACAGGCCCGGCTACGCGTGATCGGTTCCGACCCGCCGGCCCAGGGGGCTCTGCCTGATTTCAATGGCTCTGTTTCGTTCGAGGGTTTCGTTCCGGACCTGGCCGCGCCTTTGGCGGAGTCAGCGGTTTTCGTGTGTCCGATTCTCAGTGGTTCGGGAGTGCGAATGAAGCTGCAGGAATCCTTCGCAGCGGGGATTCCCTCGGTCTCCACAACCCTCGGAGCGGAGGGTCTTGGCTCCGAGGATGGACTTTACTGCCGGCTGGCGGACGATCACTCCGGCTTCGCTCAAGCGATTGTCGATATCTTCGAGAGCCCCGCCGAGGCTGCGGAGATGGCCGGCCGCGCCCGCGGATTCATTGAACAATCACGCGGGCTGGTGACCATGACCGAGCGCCTATTGGCTACTTACCGCCGGGCGTTGTCGGAGAAGCGGGCGACATAGCCTTCTTCAGCGCCTGCACGATTCGTCCGGCCGTCCGGTCCAGGGCCTTGGGCTGGCGGATCGACGGGTCCTGGTAGACCGACCACAGAACTTCTCCGGTTCCACGCTTCACCAGGAAGACCATGCCGCGGCTGCGTGCGGGCGTTGCAGGACGCTCTCCCCCCAGCGCCTGCATCTCATGAGCTTCCGGTTCCGCTGGCAGGTCCTTGTCATCCTTTTGCTTAGCATCCGGCTTCGCTGCCGGCGCAGGCTTGGGTTCCGGATACAATTCCTTAACGCTAGCTTCGAACGCGGCTCCGACATGGTCCGTCAGCACGGCGTCCGCTTTTGAAGGGTCCGTCACCACTTGAAGAACGGCTCCGCGCGTCAACCGGTTGGCCAGGAACTGATCCATTCCTCGTGACATGGGCAGCAAGTATACCGTCTTGACTTGCGCCAGGGACGCCGCACTACCGGATTGCCCGATGCCGGACGCTGAAAAGACGGTAATCAGCGTCGCGCAAGCGATTAACTGTTTCACAAGCCCATGATAGCGCTCGCTCTGAGCGTGCCCTGCGTCCCTCTCGAAAGCGAGTTGTTCGCGACTTGAGTGTCTTTTCAACGGCCGCGTGATACCATCCCGGTTGATTCCGCTTGCCGCGCATGCCTGCGCCCGTTACCATCCTGATCCCGAACTTCAACGGTGAGAAGTTCCTTGAAGACTGCGTCACCTCGGCGCTTCGACAGAGCCTTGCGCCGAGCGAGGTGCTGGTTGTCGATGACGCTTCCACGGACCGCAGCCCTGAACTTGCCGCCCAGCTTGGCTCACGCGTACTCTCCCTGTCGCACAACCACGGCTTCGCGCACGCTGTAAACTCCGGCGTGACCGATTCGTCCACGGAATGGGTCGCCATCGTGAACAGCGACGTAGTTTTGGCTGACGACTGGCTTGCCGAATTGCTTGATTCGGCACAGGCGAGCAACGCCGCCTACGCCTGTGGACCCATCACGCGCTGTGAAGACGTGACAATCATGGACGGGAGCTATGACCTCCTTTCACGCGCGGCGTGCCCTTGGCGTGCCGGATCGGGCTTCCCAATCGCGGAAATGAGACTGCCTGGCGGTTATTGGAGCCCATCCTTCACCGCGCTGCTGATCCGTAGAGACGTGTACCTGGAAGCTGGATCGCTCGACGAGTCATTCGGCTCATACCTCGAAGACGTGGACTTCGGCTTACGCCTCCACAAGCGCGACTGCCGCGGCGTGTTTGTCCCGACTGCCCTGGCAACGCACCTCGGCAGTGCTACGTTTGGAGCCTGGAGCGCTCGGTCGACTCGCCTCCTGTCCAGAAACCAATTGCTGCTCGTGGCGCGTCACTATCCTGATGGCTGGTTTCGCCGCTTCGGTCGTGCGGTGGTTGCGGGGCAGTTGTTGTGGGGCATTCTCGCACTTAGCCAGGGAGTCTTTCCGGCGTGGTTCGCGGGGAAGTTGGATGCGCTGCGCATCTGGAGCGAAATTCGTGCCCGTTCCACGCCCATGGATTCGTCGTGGCTTACTTCAAGGCTCGAATCTGGCGAGCGTGAGATTCTCGCATGGCAAAGTCAGCCGCCCCGCGACTGGTATTGGCGCTGGTACTTTCGTTTGGCCGGCAGCCCGGGGAGGGACTGAGTGCGAATTGGAGCCGTTATCGTCTCGCACCAATCAGCCGGCTGCCTACGCGCCTGCCTGGAGGCTTGCCAGCGCTACGCCTCCCCCAGCGAGGGGATCCTGGTGATTGACAACGCCTCCAGAGACGACTCGGTACGTGTGGCATCCAGCGTCCCCGGTGTGACCGTCGTCCCCAATCCGGACAATCCCGGCTTCGCCGCAGCAGTCAACCAGGGCTTTCGCGCACTGCCCACTGCGGACTTGGTTTTGGTGCTGAACCCCGACGCAATTCTGCAATCCGGCATCGAGCCACTCATTCGCTGCTTCGACGACCCGCTGACAGCCATCGCGTCCGGTGCTCTCTGCGATTCTGGCGGCCAACCTCAACGTGGCTTCACCTTGCGCCGCTTCCCCACGCCAGCAGCTTTAGTGTTGGAAAATCTTGCACTCAATCGAGTCTGGCCCGGCAATTCTGTCAACCGGCGTTGGCGCTGCCTGGATCTGGACCTGAAGCAGAGTCAGGAGGCCGAGCAGCCCGCTGGCGCATTTCTGGTCATTCGGAGAGCGTCCTGGAGTGCGCTTCGAGGCCTCGATGAAGGCTTCCGCCCGGTTTGGTTTGAGGACGTGGATTTCTGCCTCCGCGCCTGGCAAGCGGGGTATAGAATCCGTTACCAACCATTGGCCATTGCCGTGCATGAAGGAGCTCACTCGGTCCGCTCAGTGGACTGGGGCGAGCGACAGGTATACTGGAACGAGAATCTTCTACGTTACTCCGGCCTCCACTTTAGCCTGGCGGGCCAGTTAATTACGGCTCTGTCGGTTGCCGTGGGCGGCGTCAGCCGGGGAGTGTGGGAAACATTGCGGAGGGGCTCTCCCGGCCCTTTGCACGTAGCTGGTCTCATTGTTCGAGTAGCGGCGGCGGCAGTTTGGGCCGCTGCGGGTTCCGCTCGCAAGCGAACTTTGAGAGGTACCCGGGAGGGGAACTCGGAACTGGGATAATGGCCTGATCGGATGGCTTCACGCGATTTCGTTTCGGTCACGATAGTGACCTACAACAGCGGGCGCTATATTAAGCGCTGCCTTGACTCCGTCCTCGGCCAGAAGGGACCGGACATCGAGGTTATTGTTGTTGATAACAACTCGACGGACGGAACCTGCGACCTGCTCGAACAGTTCGAGGACCGCTGCATGGTCGTCCGCAACCATAAGAACCTGGGGTTCGCGGCCGCACAGAATCAGGCGATTCTCCGTTCTCGCGGCAATTGGGTGCTCACCCTTAACCCGGACGTGTTGCTGATGCCCTACTTCATCCAGGCACTGGTAGAAGCAGGCCGCAACGATCCCGGAGTCGGCAGCGTTTGTGGCAAGCTGCTCGCGATGAGCCCGGATTTCGACATCGACGCCCGGCCGCGAGTCGATAGTACCGGCATTTACTTCACCCCCAACCTGCGTCACCTGGACCGCGGTAGCCGTGAGATCGACAACGGCCACTATCTGAAACGTGAGTACGTGTTCGGTGCAACGGCTGCGGCAGCGTTGTATCGCCGCGACATGATCGACGATATCTCCGTCGATGGGGAGTTCTTCGACCCCGATTTCTTTGCCTACCGCGAGGATGCCGATGTCGCGTGGCGCGCTCAATTGCTCGGCTGGCGCTGCCTATATACACCGTATGCCCGCGGTTACCACGTCCGCGCCGTGCTCCCCGGGAATCGCCGCGCCCTGCCTCGCGCCATCAACATGCACTCGGTCAAAAACCGGTTCCTGATGCGAATCAAGAACATGACCGCACACCTGTACGGCCGATGCTGGCTCGCCATCACCGCCAGAGACTTGGTCGTATTCGGTTGCTGCATCCTGTACGAGCATTACTCCCTGAAAGCAATCGTCGAAATCTGTCGCGCATGGCGCGGTGTTTGGGCCAAGCGTCGTTGGATCATGCAGCGCAAACGCGTCAGCGACGAGTACATTGCTGCCTGGTTCCGCTATCATCCCGTCAGCCGGCCGGCGCACAAGAGCGCTCGAGCAGTGACCGCTCCAGGCAGCGAAACTCAGGTTGTCGAGGGCTGATCGGCAGATCATGCGCATTGCCATCCTCGGGACCCGGGGCATCCCCGCGCGCTACGGCGGGTTTGAAACGTTCGCAGAAGAACTCTCCACCCGCCTCGCCAACCGGGGCCATCGCGTCACGGTCTATTGCCGCGAACGTCCTCAGGAACCTGTTTGGCGCGGCGTTGAGTTGCGGTATCTGCCAGCGGTGCGCCATAAGTACCTGGAAACGCTCCAGCACACGCTCAGTTCGACCCTGGATCTCATTCGCGATCACCACGACGTGGCGCTCTATTGCAACGCTGCCAATGCGGTCTTTACGCCTCTGGCGCGCATGGCCGGCACGCCCGTCGCGCTCAATGTAGATGGGCTGGAACGCCGCCGCAAGAAGTGGAACATCTTCGCGCGGTGCTGGTACCTGGGCTCAGAGACGCTGGCGACGTTTTGCCCGGACGAAATCGTCACGGATGCCGAGAGTATTCGCGACTACTACCAGCAGCGCTATGGACGCTCGTCCTGGTTCATCCCCTACGGCGCGCCGACCGGCCCAGTGGACGCTGGCAATACACTTCCGGAACTCCAACTGGAACGCCGCCGCTACTTCCTTTACGTGAGCCGCTTCGAACCCGAGAACAACCCGTTGATGGTGCGCCGGGCCTTCGAGCAGGTGGATACTCCGTTCCGGCTCGCGCTCATTGGTGACGCGCCCTACGCGGAGGACTACATTCGCACCGTCAGGAATACGAGCGATCCCAGGATCGTCATCCCCGGAGCACTTTACGGCGATGGCTACCACGAACTCCAGGCGAACAGCTTCGCCTACATTCATGCGACGGAGGTCGGCGGAACTCACCCCGCCTTGATCGAGGCGATGGGGCGCGGCGCGCTGGTGCTTTACCTCTGGACGGACGAAAACAACGAAGTCGCGGGCGGTGCAGGCTTGCCCTTCGGCAATGAACGAGAACTTTTGGCTCAAATGAACGCTGTTCTCGCCATGACTGAACCAGAGCGCCAGAAACTCCGCGATGCCGCCGTGCAGCGCGTACGCGAACGCTATAGCTGGGACGCAGTGACCACCAGTTACGAGCGCCTCTTCGCGAGCCTCGTTTCCGGCGAACGCGCGTCCTGAACGACCCAACCACAAAACCAACGTCTCAGGTTCCCCCGTGCCGGTCCGCTACTCGACAATGGGAGGATGGTCCCGACCACGTGCCGCTGCTGGGTGGAAGTCTCGCGCCTCCAACTGGCCGGCAATTACCACGCCGTTTCCGCCGCCGTCGGCCCGGACATCGAGGTGATGCCGGTGGTTAAAGCCGACGCCTACCGCCACGGCGCAGTGGAAGTCTCCCGGACTCTTGCCGGGGAAGGCGCCCGCTGGCTTGCGGTCAGTAACGTGGAGGAAGGCGTGGTTCTGCGCCAAGCCGGGATCACGGCGCACATCTTCGTGATGGGCGACTTTCTCCCCTTCGAGCGCCCTGCTCTGATCGACTACGAACTCACTCCCGCCATCCACTCCCTCGCGCAGTTGGCCGATTACGACCGCATGGCTGCGGCTCTTGGGCGTCCACTTGAGTATCATCTGTCCATCGACACCGGCATGAGCCGGCTCGGCACCAGGGACGAGCCGGCAGCACTTGCTCAGTCGGTGCTCGACTGCAACGCCGCACGCCTGCAGGGCTTGATGACGCACTTCGCCTCGGCAGCGAACTTCGAATCTCCACAGACCGCTGGCCAAATCGCGCGATTCGAAACCATACGCGACGCCCTCCAGGCCGCCGGACTGTCGCCGCGCTATTGCCACTTGTCCAGTAGTATTCCCGTGGCCTATGGGATGCGCAATGCCTGGGGCAATATGGTCCGTCCCGGCCATGCCATCTACGGCTACGTCAGCCCCGCTCGCGGCGAGGCGCCCACCGCGCTGATTCAGGTACGCCCGGCACTCAACTGGAAGGCGCGTATCCTCGAAGTGAAGGATCTGCCGGCCGGCGCCCAAGTGGGCTACGGTGCGATGCACACCTGCGACCGGGCGACGCGGATGGCGGTGATTGCCGTCGGATACGCGGACGGCATGATGCACCGGCTATCGAACAAGGGCAAGGTGATCGCGGCCGGAAAGCTCGTTCCGATTCTCGGTGCCGTTTCAATGGATCTCACCTCGATCGACATCACTGACTGCCCCCAGCTCGCCATTGGCGACGCGGTGACGCTACTCGGCTGCGAAGGCGCTGTCACTCTGGATGCGCAAACCATCGCCAAGGCCGCCGGAACTATCAGCTACAGCGTGTTGTGCGGCATCGGGCAGCGCGTCAAGCGAATCTACGTCTGAGGTTCGTTCGAGCGACCGGATCCATTGGACCAACAAACGGAAAATGGCAACCGCAGTTGCCATTCTTTCGAACCATTATTTTTACAATCAACGGTTTAGGAGCGTCCGCTAAACGTCCAGGTTCCTCACGTCCAGCGCAAATTCCTCAATGAACTTACGCCGCGCTTCGACGTCCTCGCCCATCAGCGTCGAGAAGATCTGATCCGCTTCCACCGCGTCTTCCAGGCGGACTTCCAGCAGGCTGCGGGAATCGGCGTTCATGGTGGTCTCCCAGAGCTGATCGGGGTTCATTTCGCCCAGCCCTTTGTAGCGCTGGATCGTGCAGTCCCGGGTACCCTCGTTTTTGAGGTACCCGATCAGTTCGCGCCAGCCCGCAATCTGCTCCCGCCGCGGCTCTTTCGCCACTACGAATGGCGGGTGGTTGAACTTCTGCGTCTGCTTGGCCAGGATGCGCAGCCGGCGGAACTCGGGCTGCGTAGCCAATTCCCAGCCAATCACGCGGTTCCCGTGCGCCTCATCGTGATAGATGATGTTCCAAGTCGAGTGTTCCTCGTCGAACTCCGTGTGCACATTCAGGTTCAGCGCTTCGAGCGCGACCTTCGTGGCGTTGATCTTCTCTTCGTCTCCGAAATCGGCCTTTGTGTCGATTTGCCGATTCGGGTCAGCTATTAGCTCCACGATCCGAAGATCGCTGAGCTTTCGCTCCAGACGGCTGAAGAGTTGCTGGAATTCGTCCAGCGCCATCAGGAACTGTCGCAGTTCCCCGCCTTCCAGCTTGCCTTTCGCGTCGCCCTCGCCATATTCCACGACTACGTTTTCGGTGGCCCGGCGCAGAATCTCCTTGACGTACTCTTTGTCGTCCTTGATGTACTTCTCGCTCTTGCCCTTCTTAATCCGGTACAAAGGCGGCTGGGCGATGTAGATGTTCCCGCGCGCCACCAATTCCGTCATGTGGCGGTAGAAGAATGTGAGCAGCAGGGTACGGATGTGCGAGCCGTCCACGTCGGCGTCGGTCATCAGGATGATCTTGTGATAGCGGAGCTTGTTCGGGTCGAAGTCGTCCTTGCCGATCCCCGTACCGATGGCTGTGATGAGGATCCGAATTTCCTCATGGCCCAACATCTTGTCGTAGCGGGCCTTCTCCACGTTCAGGATCTTGCCGCGTAGAGGCAGAATCGCCTGGTAGCGCCTGTCGCGACCCGTCTTAGCAGTGCCGCCGGCCGATTCACCCTCGACCAGGAACAGCTCGCAGCGCGCTGGGTCGGTTTCCTGGCAATCCGCCAGTTTCCCTGGCAGGCCGCCGGAATCCAGAGCGCCCTTGCGCCGCGTCAGCTCGCGGGCTTTGCGGGCGGCTTCGCGGGCGCGGGAGGCGTCCACCGCCTTGCCCACGATCTTCTTCATCACTGCGGGATTCTTGTCGAAATACTCACTCAACTTTTCATTGACGATCTGAGTCACGTATCCCGCAATGTCTGAATTGAGCTTGCCCTTGGTCTGACCTTCAAACTGCGGCTGCGGGAGTTTCACGCTCACCACGGCCGTCAGACCCTCGGTCACGTCGTCGCCACTCAGATTCGCGTCCTTCAGTTCCTTCACCAAACCGGACGCTTTCGCTTGCGCGTTCAGAGTGCGCGTCATCGCGGTGCGGAAGCCAGTCAGATGCGTTCCGCCGTCCTTTGTGTTGATGTTGTTCGCGAAACTGAAAATGCTTTCCGAGTAAGAATCGTTCCACTGCAGCGCGATGTCGATCGAGAGCTTGCCGCCGTGCGGAAGGTCGCGTTCACCCTCAATGCCGATCGGCTTCTCGTGCAGGACGCTCTTGCCCCGGTTCAGGTGCTTGATAAACTCAACGATGCCGCCTTCGAAATGGAATTCGCTCTTCTTGAAGGGATCGGTGCGTTCATCAGTCAGCAGAATCTTCAGGCCCTTGTTCAGGAAGGCCATTTCACGGAGTCGCGTGGCCAGCGTATCGAAGTTGAACTTCGACTCATCCATGATCGTGCCGTCGGGACGGAAGGTGATCTTGGTGCCAGTCTTCTTGCCTGCCTTACCAGCCCGGGTCAGCGGTCCTTTGGCTTGGCCCCGCTCGTAGTCCATTTCCCACGTGTAGCCTTCGCGCCAGATCTCCAGGTGCAGCGTCTCCGACAGCGCGTTGACGCAACTCACACCTACCCCGTGAAGCCCACCCGACACCTTGTAGCTATTGGAGTCAAACTTGCCCCCCGCGTGGAGCTTCGTCATCACGATCTCCGCCGCCGAGATGCCAAATTCTTCTTTGATATCGACCGGGATGCCACGACCGTTATCGACGACCGTGATCGAGTCGTCGATATGGATTACAACCTGAATCTCGGAACAGTAGCCGGCCAGAGCCTCGTCCACGGAGTTGTCCACAACCTCGTAGACCAGGTGGTGCAGACCCGCCTCGCCGGTAGAACCGATGTACATCGCGGGCCGAAGGCGCACCGCCTCCAACCCCTCCAGAACCTTAATGCTACTGGAATCGTAAACGCCAGGATCGCTCAAATTCTTTTACCTTCGTCCAAATACGGTCATGTCAGATGCACACTGCCGGACTAGCACCGTCAGATTCTCATCGGCATGACTACGTAGCGGTAGTTGTAGTTGACGCCCTCGCCAGCCGGGCGCATCTCGCCGGCGCTTTGCGCGTCCTTGAAATGGAACGCGACGGTAGGCTCGGCCACAGCCCGGAGAAAATCAAGCAAATATTGCGCATTGAATCCGATTTCGACGGTCGGACCTTCATATAGAACCGGGAGATTCTCCTCCGACTCGCCGCTGTCGCTGATCGAACTGTGCACCACAGCTTCGTTCTCGGCAAACCGCACTTTGATGGCCCGCGACCGTTCGTCCGAAAACTGGGCGACACGCTCAATTGCAGCGCGCAACTCTTCTCTCGAAATCTCCACGATATGGGAATGCGCCTTCGGGAGAACACGTTCGAAGTCAGGGAAGTTGCCGGTTAGCTTCCGGCTGATCAGCAGGCGGCTTCCCAGTCTGAAGAACAGGTGATTCTCATCTGCGGCAAACTCGACACCCGCTTCCTTGTCAGGCGTCTCGGCAGCCAGCTTCAACAACTCGTTCATGGCCTTCCGGGGCAGCAACGCCTTCGCATTGACCTCACCGGCTGCCAGAGGGTTCTCCATCTCCACCAGCGCCAGCCTGTGACCATCGGTAGCCACCATGACGAGCGTCGTGCCCTTCAGTTGCAGCAGCGCGCCGTTCAATGTGAAACGCGACTCTTCGGCGGAGATCGAGAAGATCGTCTTAGCGATCATCGAGGCCAATAATCCCATCGGGATCTTCGCCATCGCTTCGGGCATCTGAGGCAACTCCGGGAAACTCTCGCGGGACATCCCGGCAATCCGCGTCTTCGAACGACCGCAAACCAGCGAAGCCCAGTGGTTATCGCCAATCTTGATCTGCACCTCAGATTCAGGCAGCAGCCGGACATAGTCCAGCAACCGCTTTGCCGGAATCGTGCCAGCGCCCGCCGATTTTACCTTCGCCGGGGCCAAGCACCGAATACCCAACTCAAGATCGGTAGCCGTCAGGGTTACTGACTCGCCTGACGCCTCAATCAGGATGTTCGAGAGGATTGGAATGGTCGTCTTTCGCTCGACCACACCTTGCGACAAGTTCAACTCACGGACCAAGTCAGTCTTGTTGACCGAGAATTCCATGCGACGTCCTCTTCCTTGGAAGATTCTCTCTTAGAACAGAATCTAACGATCTCTTCTCTTACCAAGATTCAGAAGATCTGTGGAAATGTAGAAATCTCTCTAAATTATACAAAACTCTGAGCCTTGCTGGCTTCACGAACAGTGAATTCCCACGCCGCCAGCGGAGGGCAAACCGGGCTTTCGGAGTTCTCCACAGATTTGCGCAGGCACTTCGGTGCCTCGATTTGTGGAAAACGCCATAAAGCTAATGGAATGAGTCCATTATATTGTGAATTAGCTTGTTGATATCCGGGTCGGTGAGGCGAACTTCCTCGATCTTGCGAATCGAGTGCAATACGGTGGTATGGTGCTTGCCTCCGAAATGCCGGCCAATCTCCGGCAGAGAAGCCGAAGTGAGCTCCTTTACCAGGTACATGGCCACCTGCCGCGGCCTGGATATCTCATGCGCGTTCGTCTTTTGTTTGAGTTGAGCAGGCTGCAGGTCGAAGCGCTCCGCAACGGCACGCATCACAGCATCGATGCTGACGCGGCGCTCAGTGTTGTGCAATACAGGCTTCAATACCTGGCGGGCCATGTCGAGGGTTACCGGCATCGAGGTGACACTCGAATAGGCCACTAGTTTGGTGAACGCCCCTTCCAGTTCACGTACGCTCGACTTGGTCTTGGTAGCCATGTAGATACGCACGTCTTCCGGCAAACGTACGCCTTCCGCTTCAGCGCGCATGTCGAGAATCGCCATCTTCGTCTCGAGATCGGGCGGTTGAACGTCCACCATCAGGCCCCATTCGAAGCGTGTCCGCAGCCTCTCAACTAAGCCCTTCATGTCTTTGGGCAGCGAGTCGCTGCTCATCACAATCTGTTTCTGGTGGTCGTAGAGCGCGTTAAACGTGTGGAAGAACTCTTCCTGCGTCCGCTCTTTCCCGGCGACCGAGTGAATGTCGTCGATGAGCAGAACGTCGGCCGAGCGGTAGTGCGATTGGAACGACGTCATTCTGCCGCCCCTCAGGCAGTAGACCATTTCGTTCATGAACTGCTCGCCAGTGGTGTATACCAACCTCATAGAGGGCCAGCGCTCCAATACTTCGCGCCCGATGGCGTGGATCAGGTGCGTCTTCCCCATCCCGCTGCCGCCATAAATGAATAGCGGGTTGTAGCTGCGGCTGGGGGTGGCCGCCACCGCTTTGGCGGCGGCATGCGCAAACTGGTTGCAGGTCCCCACGACGAACGAGTCGAAAGTCAGCCTGGGGTTCAGGTGAGTCGTGGCTGGCGGGAAGCTGAACGTCGGGTCCGTCCCTGTATTCTCGCTTGGCATACGTGCCGGGATCCCATTGCGGGCCAGCTCATAGTGGATTTCACGTACGGGCAAGTTTAGATTCTGAATCGCCGTCTGGATCTTCGGCGCATATTCCCGCTCTAACCAAACCCTCGTCGCCTCGTCGGGTACCAGCACCCGCAGCCGGCTCTCTTCCTGCTCCAATAACTCGGTTCGTGCCACCCAATTGTGGAAGGCTTCCGTTTTCATCCTGCCGTGGAGTTCTTCCTTGATTCGATCCCATAGATTTGTTTCCGCCATTAGACCGCAATGCTCCCTCATGATTTCCACTTGTTTTCCACAATATGGAACCACTCAATTCTTAACTTGTAAGTTGACCCGGTGTCGGTGCGCTCGCTGTCGCTCGCCTGCCCTCGTCTCCTCAATTCCGGCGGCGCATCTTGCTCGGGCGACACTCAGAATAACATACTTCAGGTGTTCTCCAAGAGCGAACTTAATCTGATTGTAATATGTTGTAAACAAACCACTTATGATTTAGATAGGCTGTGGGAAACAATCCCATTTCAAGTGGAAAATGTTCCCGCGTCGCCGCAACTTCTTGAACGAATTGACAGATGGCGGGAAGTAGAGCAAGAATAGAAATGTCCCCCGCGAGCGGGAGTAGCTCAGTGGTAGAGTGCAACCTTGCCAAGGTTGATGTCGCGGGTTCAAGTCCCGTCTCCCGCTCCATTCTCTGGCGGTTTTCCGCCAATTCAGGGGGATCTCACCCGGCTCTACGCGACTCAAGCTGCGAAATCATTCGGTGCGTGGTAACGGCGATTACCCGAGTCAAAGCAAGCTCTCGACGGGAGCGTATGTAGTCTGGCCGCCTCAGAGCATCGACTGGACGCTCTTGCTGGTCGGCTGAAATCGCCGGCCTACGTCCAACCGCTATTCGAGCTTCCCCCCTTTCGGCCATAGAACCGACCAAGGCTAACTGATGGCGCGACTTTGTTCGCCGCGTTCCATGTTCATTGTGCCTCCCGGCACATTTTCAATCTGCCCCAGGTTCCCTACTAGATGGCTCGTTCGAGGATTTCCCGCAGTTCAGCCTCCGCCAGGACGATCGGGTTGGCCTTCATGCTGCTGGCCTTTGCCGCGTTCGCGCACAGGTCGGGGATGTCGGTCTCCCGGATGCCATACTGACGCAGCTTCGGGATGCCCAGGTCCGAGCACAGCGACACCAGCCAGGCGATCAACTCCTCGCCTCCGGCCAGGATCCGGCCGACCTCACCATAGCGTGCGATCGCGTCGCCGTGCGAACTGCGCTCGCCCAGCGCACGCATATTCACTGCAGTCACGTGCGGAAGCAAAGCCGCGCAGACTCCGCCGTGCGGTGCTTCGAAGGCCCCCCGATCGCGGCGGCGAAACCATGCACCGCACCTAACCCGGCGTTGGCCAGCGCCATTCCCCCCAACAGGCTGGCTAGCGACATGTCGCCGCGCGCCTCAACGTCGTTCCCTTGGTCGCACGCGCGCCGCAGTGACCGGGTGGCCCGGCGCAACCCCTCCTGGCAATAAAGATCTGTCAACGGGTTTGCTTTGATGGAGACAAAGGGTTCAATGAGCTGGGTCAGGGCGTCCAGGCCGGTCGTAGCGGTGATCTCAGGCGGCAAGTCCAGCGTCAATTCAGGATCAACTACCGCCAGGCGCGGCAGCATTGACGGGCTCCTCAGGCTGGCCTTCACACCGTGCTCTGGCGAGGATAGCACGGCATTCCGTGTCACTTCACTTCCCGTGCCAGCCGTGGTGGGGACAGCAATGCACGGCGCCGAGGGTATTCCCAGGGCCTGCCCGCGACCGACGATCTCAAGGTAGTCGAGCGCATCGCCGGGGTTCGTCAGCAGCGCGGCGATGGCTTTGCCCGTGTCGATGACGCTACCGCCACCGGCAGCAATCACCAGGTCGCACCCTTCGGCTCGTGCCAGCGCGACTCCGGTTCGCACGGTGTCCACCTTGGGCTCGCCCCGCACCACGAAACGAACCCCTTCGAAGCCGTGCGTTCGACTGCCGGCGACCAACAGCGCCCGTCGGCCCAGGGACTGAGCGGCTCCGGCGACGATGCCCCGTGATCCGACGCCGAACACGATTCGTCCTGCCGTCGCGAACTCGAAGTTACCAGCCATGGTCGTCAGGAAAAAGGTTAGTGTGCTTAGTGCTCGAACGAGGCTCAGCGATAATCTCAGCCACTGTGTCTCGCCACAGCGCGTAATGCGGCGTCGCCTTGTGCGCGGCGGCGGCGTCCAGCGTTCGGTAAATCTCGACCAGAATGAAGCGTGCCGGATCATCAGCTTGCTGAAGCAGGTCAAAGCGCGCGATGCCCGCCTCCTCAATGCTGCACCGCGCGTTTTCGGCGCTGCCTGCGGCGAAGGCCGCAACGAACTCAGCTTTCACATAGACATGAACGTGGACGACTTGCATGCGCCCATTATTCCAGACCAGGAAATGCAATTCGCCGACAGGCCTGCAACCACAACCTCCTTCCGCCGGGCGGGTCCGAAATCCCGCGCGGACCAGGTCTACGGCGGGCAGGAGGGAGATCACGCCAAAGATGGCCAGAAAGAGAAGCGAAAAGGAGCATACAGCGCCCATAAAGCCAGAGCGATTTGCTGCTTTAATTCAATCGAGAGTAGATCTCGGAGCATAATCGGGTCGGAGCTTTGCTCATCGGACTCGCGGGTGACCTAAAAACCACTTGGCCTCCTAATTCTCCACGGCGCCTGGAGAACAGAATGGGCTGCTTGTCACTGCCACTGATCTGTCTACCGGTT
Source organism: uncultured Acidobacteriia bacterium (assembly GCA_903909435.1). Classification (GTDB taxonomy): domain Bacteria; phylum Acidobacteriota; class Terriglobia; order Bryobacterales; family Bryobacteraceae; genus CAIVVT01. The sequence continues at coordinate 16,983 of CAIVVT010000178.1, forward strand.
TGTCGAATGTGCGGCCACAGCAGGAGCGGCGTTACTACAACATTGCGCGTCAAGCCCTGCCTGTCAGACGATTTCACCTGGCGTCGGAACTACGATAGTTCCCTGACTCTATAAGCGCCCACGCATCGGTGTACGGCATGATCGTTTCGTGCTTGGCCCGCCAATGGACGTCGATTCCGTCGAACCCTCTGCCTTTGAATCGATAGCCACACTCGGGACAAACGCTCTGGGAATGGTCCACCTCCGACTGATCGCCTGAGAGGATACAGGCCTGTTGCTTGCTCAGGGAGCGTTGATTCGCAACCACTCCTGCAATGGCAGCATGATCTCCGGCGCGGCTCGCGCGGACCATGTCCCACTTGCACAGGTAAATCCCATTGAGGGCATCCATAAATCGCTTCCCCTTCGCGATCCGGGCTCAACTTCGCAAACTAGGCGAACTGACTCCGAAAGCGCCACAATCCCAAGCCGAACAAGAGACCACCCAGCAAGACGATTCCAACCAACGAGTGGCCAATGACATTAATGCCCGCACCCTTCAAGAGGATGGCGTAGCTGGCGTCAACATAGTAGTGGAGAGGAGAGATGTACATGGCGTATCGAACCAGCGCTGGCATCGCCTCTGGAGGTGTCCAAACGCCGGACAGAAACATCATGGGAGCCAGGGTCAGAATTGCAAGCATGCTGGCCTGCGACAAGTTTCGCGTCACGGTCCCTATGAAGAGGCCAAGCCCCGCTATGCAGAAGACGTAGAGCATCGTGACTGCGAAGAACAACATGAGGCTGCCCCTGAGCGGCACTTCAAATAGAGGTTGCAGTATCCCGAACACGCTGATGGCCGTGGCCGCGAGGATGACGGCCGTCATGGAGATGATTTTTGGAAACAGGACCTGGAAAGCCGTCAATGGCGAAACGAGGAGTTGCTCGATCGTTCCCCGCTCCTTTTCGCGAACGAGAGCGGCGGCTGGCAGCAGAATCGCGAACGCCGTGATCACATTGAGGAGCTCAGAGATCGACATGAACCAATCGTCGCGTTGGTTCGGGTTGAACCAAACCCGGTAATCATTGAGCACGACTGGGGCCTGCAATTGCGCTCCCGGAGAAAGTCCAGCGCGCTTCATGCCGGCTTCCAGAGAGTATTCTCCGACAATCTCGGACGCATAACTGGAGGCCAAGAACCCCAGAACAGAATTAGTGGCGTCCACCTGCATTTGGACGGTCACCGTCCTCCCTCGCAGCAGGTCGCGCTGAAACTGAGGGGGGAATGCAATCACTGCCATGGCGGTACCACGGTCCAACAATTGAAGACCAGCCGCCTCATTCGCAACTTCGCCGATGATCGAGAAGTGCGGCGGTTGGAACCGGCCCATCAATTCTCTGGAGGCGAAGCTATGGTCCAGGTCATGAACTGCGGTCGCGGCGCGTTTCAACTGGAGCGTTACGCCTGATCCGGCGTTGTAAATGTCAGCGCTGAAGGCGTACAGTACCAGGAACAAGAGGACCTTGTCGCGACTTAGTTGAAGGATCTCCTTCTGCGTCATCACGCGCAGTCGACGTAGCCAAATGATGACTCGAGAGCCAGCTGCCAGCTGAGCCTGGTTCATGAGTTTGGCCTTTTGCGGAAGAATGCATATCCAATTGAGAAGAGAAGCATAGCGTAGATGAGAAGCACCAGAACGTCTCGCCAAAGCGCCGAGAACCCAACCCCCTTTAGGAATGTGCCCATGACAATATTTGTGTAGTACATCCCAGGCAACAGATACGCGACCAGCTTCGCCGATCGCGACAGTGAGGAGATCGGGATCAGCACGCCAGAGTATAAGACGGCAGGGACCATGGTGAAGATTGCTGTACCAATCATGGCCGCCACCTGAGTACGGACGAGCACGGAAACGACGACGCCAATTCCAGTCGTGCAGGTCACGTAAAGCACACTGGAAAGAAGGAAGAACACGAAGCTCCCTTTGAATGGCGCGCCAAAGAGCCCTGTTGCCATCCACCAGAGGAACAAAACGTTGAGTGTCGAAATCACGATGTAAGGCACACTCTTCCCGACCAGATACTCGCCGCGAGACAACGTCGAGGCATAGATGTTGTAGATCGAGCCAGTCTCTTTCTCTCGAACAACGCCCAAAGCAGTCAGGAAGGGCGGCGAGATCATAAGAATCACCATGATGAGCTTAGGGGCGAGCGACCAGATGCTCTTCAGGCTCTGGTTGAACAGGTACCGTACCTCGAGCTTGACTGGTTGAAAGACAGCCGCTGCTTCGGCCACGCTCATGCCGCTTGTCTGGGCCAGATAAGACGCCAAGGAATCGGCAGTTATCTGGGCGTTGATTGCGATCGCGTAACCCTTCGCAGTCAAGGCCCTGAAGGGGAATGTCCCATCAATGAAAGTCTGAATATGAGCCGGTCTGCCTTGCAGCAGATCCTTCTGAAAGTGCTCGGGGATAACGATAGCCGCCCGAATCAGATTGTCGGTGATGGGTTGCTCCAAATCACGCTCGCTGAACGAGTATCCTTTGAAATCGAAGTAGCGGGAGTCGATGAAGCGGTGGGCGTACTCTCTGCTCATGGACGTGCCGTCACGGTCAATGATCGCCAATGGAAGTTTCTCGACGTCAAGTGACAGACCGTACCCGAACAGGACCATCAGGACGGCGGGGACGATGAAGGCAAGGGAAAAGAACAGCCGGTCGCGAATGATCTCCCTAACCTCTTTGTGGGCGACGGCTACGGTCCGTCGAAGGTTCATGAGACTGCTCCGTTCTTCGTAGTTTCCACTGCCTGCTCCAGCGCCATGACCCGCTCAACGAAGACGTCCTCCATGGTGAGCGACCGCGGCAGAATGGATCGGGCCGGATCCTCCGAAAGTGCCGCCTTAATGCGTTCGGTATCACCCGGCACGTCTTTGGAGAAGACATGTATCCTACTTCCGAAAAGTACAGAGCCTTTGAAGCCGGCCTTCACCAGCAGGTCGAGAGCCGCAGACGTATGGACGGCATCGATCTCCACGAGCTTCCCGGACTGCCGCTCAACTTCGCTTTTCATGTCAGACGGTGAAGCATCGGCGACGACTCGACCCGCGAACATCAAAGCGAGGTGGTCACAGTGCTCAGCCTCATTCATGTAGTGGGTGGTAACGAGAATAGCCACGCCTTCTTCGCGCGCGAGAGTGAAGAGGATCTCCCAGAAGCGTCTTCGTCCAACGGGGTCGACGCCGGACGTGGGCTCGTCGAGAAACAGGATTTGGGGCCGATGGACGAGGGCGCAGCCTAAGGCCAGGCGTTGACGGAGCCCCATGGGGAGGCTCTGCGCCGCCTTGGACTCCCGGCCTTCGAGTCCCGCCATTTGCACTACCCATCGGAAGCGCTCCCGCGCGACGCTGGCGGGCAGGCCATAGATGCCAGCATAGAGCTTGATGTTCTCTTCGACCGTCAAATCGAGGTACAACGAGAACGCTTGCGACATGTATCCGATGCGCTCCTTGATCTTCCGGCCAGCGGTCTGCATGTCGGCTCCGGCGACGCTGCCGGAACCTGCCGTAGGGGGAAGAATACCGGTCAACATTTTGATGACCGTCGTCTTGCCCGCCCCATTAGCGCCCAGCAGCCCGAATATCTCGCCGGGAGCAACCCGGAAGCTCACCTTGTTCACTGCTTTGAATCCGCCAAAATCCCGAACGAGTTCCTTCGCTTCGATGGCGTATGGAGTCTTGGGCTGAGTTGGGTTCGAAACAGGTGCCGCGGGCAAGGTGGAAGTCCGGTCGGGCTCCGTGGTCAGTTTCTTGATGCGGAGTAGGGCGATGAACACATCTTCAAGCTGAGGATCCATGGTTTCAACGCGGGCCGGCTTGACGTCGCCAAGTACCCTTACGACTCGAGCTCGCGCATCGAGTCCCGCCTTATCCTCCACAAAGACCTGCAGCAAAGACCCCAGGGCTTCGATCTGCGGAAACTCGGCGCGCAAGCGAGACAGCGCCACGGCCGGAGAGGGAATAGTGATCGCCACGATTCGGGCCGGAACCAGCTGTTGAATTTCTTCCGGCGCACCTTGCGCGACGACCTGCCCGCCGAAGAGCAGCGCGACCCGATGAAAGCGGGTCGCTTCGTCCATGTATGCCGTTGACACCAGCGCCGTGGTGCCATGCTCTTTGAGCAGCACGCCCAGAATGGCCCAGAAGTCCCGGCGCGAGACTGGATCGACGCCGGTCGTCGGCTCGTCCAAGACGAGCAGCTTCGGCTCGTGAATCAGCGAGCAGATCAATCCGAGTTTCTGTTTCATCCCGCCGGAGAGTTGCTTCATCGGCCGGGCCCGAAACGCTTCGAGATGTGTCATCTCCAACAGTTTCTGTTTGCGGGCAGTGAGCTGGGACGATTGCACCAGGCGCAGATTCGCGAAGAAGTCGATGTTCTCTTCGATGGACAAGTCGGGGTAGAGATTGAGCCCCAGCCCTTGCGGCATAAACCCAATTCGGTCCTTGATGCGCTCCGCGTTGCTGTCGGAGTTCAGCGATACACCGAAGACTTCGATCTCACCTGCATCAAAGGTGAGGACGCCGGCAACAATCTTCATCAGGCTGCTCTTGCCGGCGCCATCCGGGCCGATGAGGCCGTAGATTTCGCCCTTTTGGACTTCCAGGGATATGCCTGCTATGGCACTCTGTTTGCCATACTCTTTTCGCAGCGCGGAGACTCGAATCACCGCAGGGATCCGGTCTGCCTCAACGCTGTGGCTACAACCGGCTACCACTTGGGTTTCACCCATGGTGTGCTGTCCATCCAGCGAATTACAGCATCAGCTGGAAGTCCAGGGCTTAGCCTGTGATCCGGATTTGAGACGAGATAGAGCTTCACCGCGTAAACCAGCTTTACGCGCTCATCGGGAGTTTGGACTTCCTTCGGGGTGAACTCCGCGCGAGGCGAGATGTAGCGGACAGTCGCGTCGAAGGACTGATTCGGAAACGCATCGGAATAGATGCGCGCCGCAACGCCGAGGCGTACCTTTCCGATTTGCGATTCGGGCACATAAACTTTGAGGTACAACTTATCTAGATCGACGAGGTCAAACACGGGCGCGCCTGCGGCTACTACCTCGCCCAAGTCATGCACACGTGTGGCGACTATGCCCCCAATCGGTGCGGTGACTTGAAGGTCAGCTTGCACGCTCCCGGCTTCATTCACACCTGCCCTAACCTGACTAAGGCCGGCCACCGCCTGACTCACGGTTGCCCTAGCCTGCAGTAGCTGTTGGTTCAGGGCTTCCATCTCCTGTGACCGCTCCATCACACGGTCAGGGCCGAGCTGCGCCTGGCTAAAAAGCACATTACTTTGCGCTACCTCGGCTCTCGCTGTCTCCACGTCCTTCTGGGCTGCAGTTCGTGCAAGTTCGGCCTGCTCAGCCTTTTGCTTGCCGAGCGACCCACGATCAGCAAGTGTACGGAAACGCTGGGCATCCCTTGCCACCTGCTGTTCAGCGGCTTCCGCTTTTGCAAGGCCCGTGTAGGCGCGAACCACGTTCGTCTGTGCGTTTTCTACTGTAAGCGGTACATCGCGGCTCATGACGCTGAGTCCGATTGAGGCAGCGCGTACCTTGGCCTGAATGGCGGCTTCCGCATGCCTTGCTTGCAGGATTTGAGCGTTCGCCTGCGGCACCTTGGCGCGCGCCTGATCGAGCCTCGCGGCGACTTGATCGTCGTCGAGCGTAAACAGCAACTGTCCGGCGCTCACTTGATCGCCCTCCCGCACCAGCAACTCCCGGATGCGGCCTGGAAACTTGCTCGCAACGGTTGTTTGATCTCCTTCTATCCTGCCGTTCGCCTGGATCAGGCCTTCCGGTAGAGGCGCTCTTCGGCCCCAGACGAAATAGGCGGAGCAAGCCAGCACAGGCAAGGCGACGATCAGCAGGATCCTAATCGCTCTGGGTACTGCTCTTTTAACGGCGTTAGTCTTTTCCATGGTCAGCATTCTCTAGATGGTTCCAATAGCTCGCTGGAGACGCAGGTACGTCAACGCCAAGTCATATGTGGCGTTGGCCAGGTTGGCGCTGCTCCGGGTTCTCAACGCTTCGGCGTCAAGCACTTCCGTGTTGACGCCTACGCCTTCGACGTAGCGGTCTTTGGCCACTTTGAGGTTTTCATCAGCCTGCGCCATGACTTCTCTCGCTACCACAATCCGCTGGCGTGTCTCCCTGACGTCGAGCAGTGCCTGATGAACTTGTAGTGAGATGAGGGTTTCTGCGTCCGATCGAATCTCCGAAACAGCTTCAGCGCGCTCGGTGAGTGCCCGAGTCTTTCGACGAGCCATTCCGCTATCGAACACGTTCCACTTAACGCCAAGCGTCGCGGACCAAATGTTCGGATCGACGAGGAGCTTATTCTGGATGTGCGTGAATCCACCGAGGAAAGCCACTTGCGGCAAAACTGCAGCCCGCTCGACCGATGCTTCGTGGCGTAGGGCTCGCGCCTGATACAGAAGCCCTCGTAATTCGGGTCGAATTCGGAGCGCTTGCGCGCTTAGCTCCGCCTCACTGTCATCCACTTGCGGCATTGTCGAGTCAATCAGTTCGACTGGGTAGGTGAACTCTCGACCTAGCAGCCGGTTGTAGGCGGAGGTGGCCAAGTCAAGAGCGTTTACAGCCTGGAGTGTCTTTTGCTTCGCCTCTGCCAGTACCGCCTGAGCCGCGAGCAAGTCGTTCTTCGCAACCAGGCCAAGCTCGTAGAGATTCGATGCATCCTGAGCGTGACCCTCCAGCGTCTTGGCGCTCTGCGTAGCCACCGCTACGAGACGCAAGGTTCGAAGCACTGCGGTGAATGCCTCAGCGACGCTCATCTTTATATCGAGGGCCGTCCGATCCCGCTCGGCGAGACTGACCTCCACGCCGGCATTGGCGGCCTCGATCGTGCGGCGAATCCTGCCACCCGTGTACACCGGGAGGCTAAGCATGGTTGCCGATACGAAGAACCGGTCTTCAGAAAGCTGTACCTGGTTGGGAAGAGGGATGGGAATGAGCTCTTGCAGGCCCGACAGGTTCAGTTTAGCTGCGAGTGCATGGCTGAGCGCGGTATAGCCGTCTTCTGTCGAAATAGATGGCAACCGTGCAGTCTTGGCTGCGGCCATCGTCTCCTTCGCCGCCTGCGCTGATCTGTTCGCGGACTTCAGCCGATGATCGGTGCCAAGCGCTAGCTTCCAGGCATCCTTCAGGGTCTCCTGGCCAGCGGCAGGTTGTGCGCAGAAACCGAAGGCGATCAGCACGGACGTAGCGAAGCTCATCCCATGTGGGTGCGGCTCTCGAAGAATTCCTTGAGTGAATGATCTTGGCATTGAGGCTGCGATGTCGGATCACACAACTGCAATCGCAGCACCGTTTCCTCACGGCAGCATCCAGGACAAAATCTGCTGGGACTTGGCGAGGCACCTTAGAACCTCCAGCGAGGCTTGAACCACTGGCGCAGGCCACTGATACGGATTCGTAGGGTCGTCCTCCATCCGTGAAACACAAGCCAGGCGCGCCGTTGCCTGAGCAGTGTCACAGAACACGATCTGGCAAGTTTCACACCTTCAGATGCAAATAGTGCATTTTGTGCTCTACTGCTTTACCGAGCTCTGCGGTCGTCGAGCGTCATTGCCCCACGAATTGTAGAGTTGCGCTTTGGACCGTCACGTGCCAAGGCGCACGAGTATGACTCCATGGATTAACAAGCGGGGCTTGAGAATTGCTTTGTCTGGTTGTTGGAAACGGCCGCTGAAGTGGTTCGTCATGTGCGCTGCTGTGATTCCTTTGGCGTTCCCCACGGCTACAGCTCAGCAGGCAGACCCAATAGAGCAATTGCAGCTGCAACTGCAGCAGCTCAAGCAACTTTACGCTGAGACGACACGTGAGTTGATTCAACGCATTGCCAGTTTGGAGCAACAGTTCGAAAAGCAGAAGGAGACGAATCCACGGCCGATCGAAAGGCCGATAGGGGTTGGCGATAGCCACGGAAAGCACTCGGTTTCGGTCGTAGAGCTGGCCGCGAGAAAGGCAGTCCCAGAAGAGTCAGATCAGGTTGGAGCGCAGTTTCAAGGCGCGTTGCCTTCCGAGCCAACCTATGAGCTTCTTAGCGAGTCTGATCGGAGAATCGCAAATCTGCGGGAGCAGGTCGGAGGCTTTGGTTTCCACGGCTATCTCAGGTCGGGCTACGGTCTGAGCAGCAGCGGCGGTCAGCAGGTTTCCTTCGAAGCCCCCGGGGCGGGTGCAAAGTACCGGTTGGGTAATGAAACCGAGACCTATGGAGAACTGATCTTCGTAAGTAACTGGCTCAACCCGTAATCCGCAACATGGCTGGGCCCAATGTACTTCGTTTGAGGTGCGAACACAACTCTTCTTTACAAGGTACTTCTCACTTGCTCTTGAAGGCGGTTTCGATCACACGCGCAGCGGTGGCCAATATGACGGCTGGCTGCGGAAGTTCACCATAGCGCCACAAATTGGAGTAGGCCGTGAAGTTCTTTAGCAGGCCAGTACTGCGCGCATTCCTACCATATGCAAATTGGTCGGACGGACTTCGCGGCTCCGTGGGTGGAGTGCCGTACTCGAAGAGAACCGCCGGATTGACGTACGGGGTGCAGGCTGAAACTTGGTGGTAACGGAAACCCGCGCTTCGTGAAAATCACAGAGCTGTTGCGGCGTCGAGGTTTGCCTTTCGATAACAGAGCAGAAATGCCGAACCGTCAAGCCTCGGTGGTTTCTGATTTCTCCTAAAGGTAGCCACGCGGCGAGCACTCAGCCCCGAGCAGGCGCTGCTCTCATTCCATGCAGTGCGAGTTGCGACTTCGATTCAATACACGCAATCAAGTCGTTCCAAGACTTGACGAACGCTTCCGCGCCTTCCTGCTGCAATTGCCCGGCGAGTAGTCCGGAATCGATACCACTGCTGGCAAAGCGGTTCAGAACGGACTCGCAATCGCCGCCATCGCTCGGGAGTGTTTTCGAAACTTGCCCATGATCGGCAAAGGCCAGCAGGGTAGCTTCAGGAATCGTGTTGATCGTATCCGGAGCCGCCAGAGTGCTTACGTAGAGGGTGTCAGCAGCGTTCGGATCTTTGACGCCAGTGCTGGCCCAAAGCAGGCGTTGGACGCATGCCCCTCTGGCTGCAAGCCTCAGCCACTGCGGTGAAACGAGCAAATCGCGATAGGCCTTGTAAACCTGCATGGCGACCGCGATGCCCAGACGATTCTTCAATCCATCGGGTTCCTTCCCTGCTACCGCCCTGTCCCAACGACTGATGAAGATCGACGCGACGGAATGCACGGCGGGGTTGAGACCGGCCTGAATCCGCCGCTCAACCCCCCACATATAGGCACCGGCGGCGTCCATGTACTGATCGCGCGAGAAGAGCAAAGTCACGTTCACCGGAATCCCAGCGAAAATGGCGTCTTCAATTGCAGACAGCCCCCTCGGTGTTCCCGGTATCTTTATAAACAGATTCGGCCTATTGGCGGCGGCGAACAGGTCCTTTGCGGCTTGAAGTGTCAACACCGGCTCGTTCGCCAGGAGAGGAGAGACTTCCAGGGACACCCATCCGTCCACCCCCTGGGAGGCATCGTGAACGTGTCGAAACAGGTCCGCGGCCATCCTAAGGTCATAGAGGGCCAGCTCAAAGAACAGCCGCTCGCCGGACTGTGCGGGGCATGCATGCGCTCGGATTGCCTCATCGTAGAACCCGGAATCTCGAATCGCGTGATCAAAGATGCTGGGGTTCGAGGTAAGTCCAGTTATCGACAGGTCACGGACATAGCCCTCAAGTGTACCGCTCGTGACGAGTCCTCGTGTTATATTGTCGAGCCACAGGCTCTGCCCCAGTCTGCTCAGTTGTTCAGTACCTCTCATCTTCGCCTCCGGTCCCAAATGGTTCAAAACAGAAGTACGCATGAAAAAACTATGGGGATCCGCGTGCCGGACCCCCATGGTCAGGCTCAAACACCGCTCAGTGAGAAGGCAGGCTTGCGCTCTAGATCAGCAAGCCAATACGGCGGCCTGCCGTAGTGGAAATAGAGTCTGTTCTCATACTCGCGGGTAATCGGTTCCGATTCCACGTACTCCGGACCGTTCTTAATCGCCTCACGACTGAGGGCTACGCGAACTTTGGATGCGGCCCAACTGACCAGCTCAATCCATTCTGGAGAAACCAAGACTCTTTTGCCCGGCCACCAATTCCGCGTTGCCACTTCGATATAGCGGATCGCCCAGGCGTCATAGTCAACAATGAATCCATCTACGTGCCCAATTTCACCATCCGTGGCCTCAATGGAATAGCCCGTGACAGCCTCACTGCTGCGTAGATGCGAGTCGTTCGACTCCCGTTGAATCCTATCAGCCAGCGCATCGGAAGCGGCCATAGTCGAAGTGTCTAGGCCTACGGGGAACTCCGATGGCCCCCAGAGGTAAGGGCCACCCCAATAATAGGGATAGCCGTAGTAACCGAGGTACGCCGCCTCATGCTGCCGGGAAACGGGCAGGTGCGTGTCGATGCTGGGGCTGTTTTCAACTTGCTTCTTAGTCAGCGCCACATCCAACCGCCGCTCTTCCCAGTCCGTATTGACGACCGAGAACGGTGAAACGAGAACCTGCGGGCCTCCCAGCCAGCCACCCGTCTCCACCGTGAGGTACCGAATCGCCCACGTTTCGTCGTCGAAGTATAGCTGATCGACTGTCCCCAATTCGCCATCCGTGGCGCGAATCACCAAGCCCCTTAAGTTCGCTGCGTTCGTTAACATGCTGTATGCCCTCCAAGGCATTGCTCAGTTGCGCTTTCTTTGGAAGATATTAAAAACAATATTGCTAGGCGACCGTTAACTCAACTGACTTGATTGGATGTAGCGCGAGACTTATCGTCGGCGTCTCTTCAAGAATGCTCTTGGCCTTTTCGACATCCGAGGCAGCGCCATGGACCATCAGCAGGAAGCTGTCAGTCTTCAGCTCCAGCTCATACTGAATCACACTGTCTTTCGGGATTCCCATGCCATAGAGTCCCGCACCGACAGCACTCAACCCCCCGAACACGGCGGCGCCTTCCAAAGCTCCGACGATCCAGGCGACTAGTGGCCCTGCCACGAGAATCGGGCCGAGTCCCGGAACTGCGAAGAACGCCGATCCAAACATGAGTCCCCAAAAGCCGCCCCAGAATGCACCGGTCTTACCCCAGTACCGCATGCGATCGCCGGTATTGTAGTACCCCACGACGTGTTCATCTGCGTGGGAGTCTTTTCCCATAATAGACAACGTTCGCATGTCAATGCCTGCAAGTTGAAGCTTCTTGACGGCATCTTCGGCACACTCATGCGTCTTATAAACAGCCACAACCGCGTTTAGTTCTGACATCATCAATTTCCTTTGTGTGTTTGAGCTGCTTGCCTGAATCAGATAGTGACTGTACAGATACTGCTGGAAGGCAGCTACACTGCTGACTCCTAGTGCACGCGCAGCACCAACCTTCACTCCGGGGGAGGCACTGACGCAAAATGTGGCTTTGGCGGCTAACGCGGTTCTCCTGAACTTGAACCGAAGTCCAATACACGAAGGCGAGTGCAGAATTCGCCATCCCACGTGCAGCGTCTGCATCGCTCTGCCTATGTCCGCGTTCCGGCAGCTAGTTACGGAGCCGCGAATCCGGCAGAACTCGACGAAGAGCTGGTTCTTCAGCGCGATCGGATTCCGTGTCGCTCAATGCCCCAACGCGCGGTGCGCGAGTCTGCTATGGGTTCGACGCGTGGCGCTACGGCTTTCCAAATCACTGCAGCCCGTTTTGATTCAAGCGATGCGGGGCTTAGTGGGTCCGGCTGATGGGTCATAAAAGAGAATGGTCCGCTTCGTGCATCAAGCTGTGGGAGTCAACCACGAGTCCACAGGAGGAAACACCGTGCATGAAGAGAATCGGGAAGCCGCCGAACGGCACGAAATTGCGGCGCAGTCCCACCGGAAAGCGGCCGAGCAGCACGAACTAGCCGCACAGGCCCATCGCACTGCGGCCGAACACAACGAAAAAGGGGACGGCGTTGCAGGCAGTTGGCATTCGGAGCGAGCGCAGGAGTACTCGGATCACGCCTACAAGCTGGCCGAAGAAGCCCAGGCCAAGTCCGGTCAGATCCTGAGCCTATAAAGACGTCGTGTGCGAAAATGACCTGGGCGCTGGGCGGCCCTATTCGTCCGTCAGGTTGCGCGATTAAGCCACGACAAATCGTGGCGGCCAGTGTTGCTCGAATCGAATCGTCTCGCGTTCGACGGATTAGTATCAACCGTGTCGTTGCGCACAAATCTAGGTCCGTACCGACACCCATTCGGTTTTGGAGACCCCCGAGATTGTAAAGGGCCGGGACGCACCAAACAATCGACGGGACCAAGGTTAAATGCCACCGGGCATATGCAATGCCCTAGCATTCAGGGTGGCGCCAGAGGAAGACGCCGGATTCTTGTCCGACCTATCAACAGGAGTGTCGTTAATGTCGATCATCACAAGTCGCGAGATCCGGTTGGTCTCACGCCCCAACGGGCTTCCAACCGCAGACAACTTCGCGCTGACCGAGACCAGGTTGGAGCCGCTGCAGGATCAGCAAGTGCTCGTCCGTAACCTGTTTATGTCGGTGGACCCGTACATGCGCGGCCGCATGAACGAGGGGAAATCGTACGTGCCGCCATTTGAAATCGGGAAACCGCTCAATGGCGGTGCGGTCGGCGAGGTTGTAGAATCCCGCGCCAGTGAGTTTAAGCCCGGCGATACCGTCACCTCAGGCTTTGGCTGGCAGGAGTACTTCATTGCCTCTCCGAAAGCACTGCATGCCGTCAGCCCTGAAATCCAACCGCTTTCGGCCTATCTAGGCGCGCTTGGAATGACGGGCATGACCGCCTGGGCGGGATTGCGCCTGGTGGAGGTCAGGGCGGGAGACACCGTCTTCATCTCAGGAGCTGCTGGAGCCGTTGGAAGCGTAGCCGGCCAACTTGCCAAAGTGCGCAGGTGCCGGGTGATCGGCTCGGCCGGCTCCGACGAGAAGGTCGCGTTTCTTCGGAATGAATGCGGTTTCGATGCCGCCTTCAACTACAAGGCCGGGAGACTGCTCGATCAACTGAAGCTCGCGGCACCCGACGGGATCGACGTCTATTTCGACAACGTAGGCGGCGAGATGCTTGAAGCGGCGCTCTCGACTCTGCGTTTGCATGGCCGCATCATCGCCTGCGGCGGCATTTCCGGCTACAACGCGGAAAGGCCAAGTCCTGGCCCGTCCAATCTCTTTAACTTCATCACGAAACGCCTCACGATGAAGGGTCTCATCGTCTCCGACTGGATGGACCATCAAGCTGAATTCGAGAAGGAGGTGGGCGGCTATTTTAAGGCTGGTAAGGTCAAGCACGAGGAGACTGTCGTGAAGGGCATCGAGAAGGCGGCGGACGCGTTCATTGGGCTCTTCCGTGGAGAAAACTTAGGCAAGATGATCGTCGACTTAGGTTAGGGCGAATACTGCCACATGAGCGACATCGTACTGGATCTTCAATCCCTCACTCGCCGCTTCGGACCGTTCACCGCCGTCGATGCACTGACATTCTGCGTCAACGCGGGTGAGGTCTTCGGCTTGCTGGGCTCCAACGGAGCCGGCAAGACCACGACAATCAAAATGCTGACCACGCTATTGCCTCCGACCTCAGGTGAGGCGCTGGTAGCCGGTTTCTCAGTAACCACCCAGGCAGTCGATGTTCGCCGCGCGATTGGCTATGTGCCGCAAGCGGTTTCCGTGGACGGTTCGCTTACGGGCTACGAGAACCTTCTGATCTTTTCGAAGCTCTACGACGTGCCACGTCGTGAGCAGCGGTCGCGAATCGAGGAGGCACTGGAGTTCATGGGCCTAACGGCCGTCGGCGGCCGCCTGGTGGGGCAATACTCGGGCGGGATGGTCCGTCGACTGGAAATCGCTCAGTCGATCTTGCATCGACCACGTGTGCTGTTCCTGGATGAGCCGACCGTTGGGCTGGACCCGATTGCGCGCGACGCGGTGTGGAAACACCTCATTGAACTGCGCGCGAATTACGGTACGACCCTGCTGTTCACCACGCACTATCTGGAGGAAGCCGATAGTCTCTGTGATCGCATCGGGATTATGCACTTGGGCAAAATCGCCGCGATTGGCACTTGTGAGCAACTCAAAATGTCATTCGGAGGCCACCACTCGCTGGATGAGGTGTTCGTGCATTACGCCGGTACTGCGCTTGATTCCGGAGGTACACTCCATGACATCTCTGCCGAACGCGAAACGGCAGAGCGACTTGGTTAGCTTGAAAACCATGACCACCTCCATTCTTTATCCAGTCACTGGCTTCGTCGAGAAGACCTTCGTCATAACCGAATTCGAGTTGCGCAAACTGCGCCACGATTTCACTGAACTCATCACCCGCGCACTGCAGCCCGCACTGTGGCTGCTTATCTTCGGACAAGTCTTCTCGCATAGCGGCGCGATGCACACCGGGAACATTCCGTACCTGGATTTCATCGCTCCCGGCATCCTGGCTCAAAGCGTACTTTTCGTGGCCATCTTCTTCGGCATAAACGTCATCTGGGAGCGTGACCTTGGGATCGTGCAGAAGTTCCTTGCCAGCCCCACCCCACGAGCAGCCCTTGTGCTGGGCAAGGGCCTCTCCGCCGGCGCTCGCACACTTTCGCAGGCTGCCGTCGTTTATGGTCTATCGCTATTGCTCGGAGTGAAACTGAATTGGAGCCCGCTGGCCTTACTGAACGTGGTCATGATTGTCGTTCTTACCTCGACCTTGTTCTCCACTTTTTCGTTGATCATCGCTTGTATCGTTAAGACCCGTGAACGCTTCATGGGAGTAGGGCAAGTGCTCACCATGCCACTGTTCTTCGCCAGCAACGCGATTTATCCCACAGAAATCATGCCCGGTTGGCTGAAGGTCGTTTCGCGTCTAAACCCGTTGACCTATGTCGTGGATGCTCTGCGCACCTTTATGCTCGCCGGGACTACGAGCAGCTTTGGCGTTGGTTTCGACTACGCGGTTATGCTCATTGCGACTACGATCCTGGTTTTGATCGGTGCCCGGCTATACCCGCATCTGGCAACGTAGCCCCCGATACAGGCGCACAATAACCTTACACGGTAAGAGTTCGGAGAAAGAATCATGAGCAATCAAACCCGCGCCAGCCATCCCCTCTACCATCTGCTGCCTACGGATATCGAGGGGTTCGATTCGCTGGCTGAACTGGCCTTGGATATGCACTGGTCGTGGAATCACGCGACCGATGAAGTGTGGCGGCAATTGGATCCCCGATTGTGGGAGATCACGAATAACCCCTGGGTGGTGCTGCAGACGGCATCGCGCCAACGGATCGAGCGAATGCTAGCCGACCCTACGTTCCGAAACGATGTGGACGCGCTCGTCCAGGCCAGTCGTCAGAGTGCGGAATCGCCTGCATGGTTCCAGCGGAATCACCCCACAGCACCATTGACCTGCGCTGCCTACTTCAGCATGGAGTTCATGTTGAGTGAGGCGCTACCCATATACTCCGGCGGTCTTGGCAATGTAGCGGGGGATCAACTTAAGGCCGCCAGCGACCTGGGCGTGCCGGTGGTTGGGGTAGGCCTGCTGTATCAGCAGGGCTATTTTCGACAGGTGATAGACAAAAACGGAGAGCAGCAGGCGCTCTTTCCATATAACGACCCAGGGCAGTTACCGATCACGCCGCTGCGCCAACCCAACGGGGAATGGTTGCGTCTGGAGATTGCCTTGCCCGGATACTCGGTATGGCTGCGCGCCTGGCAGGCTCAGGTCGGCAGGGTCAAACTCTACTTGCTGGATAGCAATGACGCAGCCAATTTCCCGGTTCACCGCGGGATCACGAGTGAGTTGTACGGCGGCGGGCCCGAATTGCGCCTCAAGCAAGAGATGCTGCTGGGAATCGGCGGGTGGCGACTGCTTCGCGCACTCGGGCTGCAGCCAGAAATCTGTCACCTGAACGAAGGGCACGCGGCGTTCGCCGTACTGGAACGCGCTCTCGATTTCATGCAAGCAACCGCGCAGCCATTCGAGGATGCGCTGGCGGTCACGCGAGCGGGCAACATCTTCACCACGCACACGGCCGTCGCCGCCGGGTTCGATCGCTTCCATCCAGATCTCATCGATCAATACCTCGGTCGATATGCTGAACAGAAACTGGGCATTTCGCTTCACGACTTGTTGGCCTTGGGCCGCCAGGATCCGAATGACGCTCACGAGAGCTTCAACATGGCTTATCTGGCCATTCGCGGCAGTGGCGCGGTGAACGGAGTGAGCCGGCTGCATGGCGAAGTCAGCCGGCAACTCTTCGCACCCCTATTTCCACACTGGCCGGTGGACGAAGTGCCGGTTGGATATGTCACCAATGGGGTCCACATGCCGACCTGGGACTCCGCGCCCGCCGACGATCTGTGGACGGACGCCTGTGGAAAGGACCGCTGGTTGGGTACGACGGAGGCATTGGGGAAGGACATTCACTGCGCCTCCGACGCAGAGCTCTGGCGGTTTCGCATTGCTGCTAGCAACTGCCTTGTCGAATACGCTCGCCGACGGTTGTCGCTGGATCTGACGGCAGCCGGTTCACTTCCAGAGGAGGCCGAAGCCGCGACTCGCCTGTTTGATCCAAATGTTTTGACGCTCGGTTTCGCGCGCCGCTTCGCGACTTACAAGCGACCGAATCTGTTGCTGCACGATCCTGATAGACTGCTTCGCCTCCTAACTAATCCGCAGCGCCCGGTGCAGCTGATTCTAGCCGGCAAGGCGCATCCAGCCGACGAGTCCGGCCGCGCGCTGATTCGTGAGTGGGTTCAGTTTATCCGTCGGCCCGAAGTACGCCCACACGCGATCTTTCTCAGTGACTACGACATGCTTCTGTCCCAGAGTCTAGTGCAAGGAGTGGACGTTTGGATCAACACACCCCGGCGGCCTTGGGAAGCCAGCGGGACCAGCGGCATGAAGGTGCTCGTCAACGGAGGCATCAACTTGTCGGAGTTGGACGGTTGGTGGGCGGAGGCCTATTCGCCAGAGCTCGGTTGGGCCTTGGGCGACGGCAAGGAACACGGCGACGATCCCGCCTGGGACGCTGCCGAAGCGGATGCGCTTTACGACTTGCTCGAAAGGGAAGTGATTCCGGACTTCTATGCGCGTGACTCCGAGGGTATACCCACGGCCTGGGTCGCGCGCATGAGGGCCAGCATGGCAAGCTTGACACCTCGCTTCTCGGCGGATCGGTCCGTGCGGGAATACACTGAGCAACGCTATATCCCCGGTGCGGCCGCCTATCGCGCCAGATCGGCGGGTCATGCTGAAGCCGGCCAGCAATTGAACGAATGGCGGCACTCGATCGCAAGCCAGTGGTCCGTGATCCGCTTCGGCGAGATGAGCGTCCAAACCATCGGCGATCAACGTGTCTTTGAGGTCCAGGTGTATCTCGGGACTCTCGACCCGAATTCGGTGCGCGTTGAGCTGTACGCGGATGCCCTCAATGGCGGTGTTCCGGTGCTCCAGCCGATGGAGCGCATTCGTCCTTTGGAGGGCTCCCCCGGAGGCTTCGATTACCACGCGCAGTTGGGTGTGTCGCGCCCGGGCACTGACTATACCGCGCGAGTGATCCCACACCTCGAAGGTGTTGCCGTTCCGCTGGAGTGCGCTCGAATCCTCTGGCAGCGCTGACTGGATCTTATGAGAGGTGATCAGATGGGCCGTCAAATCCATGCAAGCCGAGGCATCCTCAGCGGCGCCAACGTTGAGCGCGTCATCGGCCTACGTCGCGGAAGCCGCGGCTGGCCGGCCGAACTGTGCTGGGGTCAGCCGTGAGCGCTGCTGAACCTGGCGTCTTGACGATTAACGGCGGCTCCTCAAGTATCAGGTTCGCCTTGTTTGCGGTAGGCGGGACTCTCCAGCGGCAACTGGCTGGAAAGATCGACCGCATCGGGCTGAAAGGCACGAATCTGGTCGTCAGCGACCAGTCAGGCAAAGCTCGGGCGACTCAACACATCACAGCCGCTGACCACGGCACGGCAGTCGGATTCCTGCTGGATTGGCTAGACGCCCAACCGCTTTTCGCATCGATCAAGGCTGTGGGGCACCGTGTCGTTCACGGCATGCAGCACACCGAACCGGAGCGGGTGACCCGGCGATTGCTCAAGGAATTGCATCGTATCACGCCCTATGACCCCGATCATCTGCCGCGAGAGATCGGACTGATCGAGGCGTTTCTGCAGCGTCATCCCAAGCTGCCCCAAGTTGCATGCTTCGACACGTCGTTCCATCGCAGCATGCCGGCCGTCGCACGATTGCTACCGGTTCCTCGCCGCTATGCCGCGAAGGGCGTCGAGCGCTATGGTTTCCACGGCTTGTCCTGCGCTTATCTGATTGAGGAGTTGACGCGGCTTGACCCGGGCGCTCTGAACGGCCGCGTGATCCTCGCGCATCTCGGCAGCGGAGCCAGTCTCACAGCGGTGTACCGCGGCAAGAGCATCGACACCAGCATGGGTTTCACTCCCGCCGCGGGACTGGTGATGAGCACTCGCTCGGGAGACATAGATCCCGGTCTGGTTTATTACCTCGCGCGCACGGAGAATATGACCGCGCCGCAATTCCAGCAGATGGTTAACCACGAATCCGGGTTGCTCGGCGTCTCCGGCATGAGTTCAGATCTTCGAGACCTGTGCGCCAGCGAAGCCACCGACGTTCGAGCCGCGGAGGCGGTAGAACTCTTTTGCTATCAGGCACGGAAGTGGATCGGATCCTATGCCGCCGCGCTGGGGGGACTCGATACGCTGGTCTTCGCCGCCGGCATCGGAGAGAACTCGCCGCTCATCCGCAAACGGATCTGCCGTGATCTCGGCTTTCTTGGAATCGAACTAGACCGCAAGCGCAACGCGCGGAATGCAGACTTGATTTCAGCGGACGTTGGACGCGTAAAGGTGCGGGTGATTCGCACCGACGAGGAACTCATGATCGCCAGATCCGTAACACGCCTGCTTGACCTTGGATGGACCGGGAATGATAAGCCATGAAAACAAATACTCTAACGCCGGAACTGCTGCACGACATCGACGCTTACTGGCGCGCCGCCAACTACTTGTCCGTCGGGCAGATCTATCTTTACGACAATCCACTACTGAAGCGGCCGCTGGTGCTCGCCGACGTGAAGCATATGCTGCTGGGTCATTGGGGTACGACGCCGGGACAGAACTTCATATACGCTCACTTGAATCGGGTAATCAAACAATTCGATCTCAACATGATCTACGTCTCCGGCCCCGGGCACGGCGGCCCGGCCGTGGTTGGCAACACCTACCTTGAGGGGACCTACAGTGAGGTTTATCCCGACATCAGCCAGGATGAGGCGGGATTGCGCAAGCTCTTTTTGCAGTTCTCGTTTCCGGGCGGAATCCCCAGCCACGCCTCACCCGAATGCCCGGGTTCGATCCATGAGGGCGGCGAGCTGGGTTACTCCCTAAGTCACTCATTCGGAGCAGCATTCGACAACCCCGATCTGATCGTCGCTTGCGTCGTCGGCGATGGAGAGGCGGAGACCGGACCACTCGCAACGGCATGGCATTCCAACAAGTTCCTCAATCCCGCCACTGACGGCGCGGTACTGCCCATCCTGCATCTCAACGGTTTCAAGATATCCAACCCGACAGTGCTCGCACGCATCACCCACGGGGAATTGGAGCAGTTGCTGCGCGGCTACGGCTGGACGCCGTACTTCGTTGAGGGGCATGAACCCGGCCTGATGCACGAGGCCATGGCAGGTGCACTCGACATCGCGATCGGCCAGATCAGGCAAATCCAGCAGGACGCCCGCGTTCACGGTAACGGCACGCGTCCGCGCTGGCCGATGATCGTGCTGAATTCGCCCAAGGGCTGGACTGGCCCGAGGATCGTCGACGGCTTGCAGGTGGAAGGTACGTTTCGTTCCCATCAGGTGCCTCTCTCCGACCCCGCAAGCCATCCCGAACACCTGAAGCTCCTGGAAGAATGGCTGCGGAGTTACCGGCCGCAGGAACTTTTCGATGAGCAGGGCCGCCTGAAACCTGAATTGGCCGAGCTCGCGCCAAAGGGCGAACGACGCATGGGCGCAAATCCACACGCCAACGGAGGCATGCTGCTGCGAGACCTGCGCATGCCTGATTTTCGGGATTTCGCGGAAGAAGTACCCATGCCGGGCGCGCACGGCATGGGCGACGTCCACGTGCTGGGACCCTTCCTGCGGGACGTAACGAAGCTGAACAGCGAGCAGCGCAACTTCCGCGTCTTCGGCCCGGACGAGACGCTCTCTAACGGATTGGAAGCGCTATTCCAAGTGACCCCCCGTCAATGGGAGGCGGCGACCGTCCCGAACGATGAGTTCCTCGCACCCTACGGTCGCGTCCTGGAGATGCTCAGCGAACACCAGTGCGAGGGATGGCTCGAGGGCTATCTGCTCACTGGAAGGCATGGCCTGTTCAACTGCTATGAGGCGTTCATCCACATAGTGGACTCGATGTTCAACCAGCACGCCAAGTGGTTGAAGGTTACTTCACGTCTCCCGTGGCGGCGCAAGATCGCATCCCTGAACTATCTGTTGGCCTCTCATGTCTGGCGTCAGGATCACAACGGCTTCACGCATCAGGATCCGGGCTTCATTGACCACGTGGTCAATAAGAAGGCAGAGATCGTGCGGGTCTATCTTCCGCCGGATGCGAACTGCCTTTTGTCGGTGATGGACCACTGCCTGCGCAGTCGCCATTACGTCAACGTAGTCATCGCAGGAAAACACCCGGCGCCGCAGTGGCTGGCCATGGACGCAGCCGTGAAGCATTGCACCGAAGGCATAGGCATCTGGCAGTGGGCTAGCAATGATCAGGGCGGCGCGCCGGACGTGGTCATGGCCTGCTGTGGCGACGTGCCTACACTGGAGACACTGGCCGCCGTCTCCATCCTGCGCGAGCATTTGCCCGACCTGAAGGTGCGAGTCATCAACGTCGTCGATCTCATGCGGCTTCAACCCCAAAGCGAACACCCGCATGGGCTGAGCGACATGGACTTCAATGATCTCTTCACCAAAGACAAACCGGTGATTTTCGCTTTCCACGCCTATCCTTCTCTGATCCATCGGCTGTCTTACCGCCGCACCAACCACGACAACATCCACGTGCACGGATACAAAGAAGAGGGCACGATAACCACGCCGTTCGATATGACGGTACTGAATGATCTGGATCGCTTCCATCTGGTGATGGATGTGATCGACCGCGCCCCGCGGACCGGTGACAAGGGTATCTACCTCAAGCAGCAACTCAAGGACAAACTGATCGAGCATAAGCAATACATCGACAAAAATGGCGAGGACCTGCCGGAGATTCGGAATTGGAAATGGAGCAATCCAGCGTGAACGCGCGGCAAGTCCGGAACCATGCTCCTGCGAAGGCGCGCTCCGATCGTCACGCAGAGTGCAGGCACAGGACGAACGCTAGTCTCCTCGGCATAGACGTAATTCGACAAGTGTCCTCGTGATGATTCGTTGGACGCCATCCTCGCAGTCTCGGCCCAGGAAACCTCGGATGAAATCGCGGATCGAGGGCTGCCGCCGATTAGGCTGATCCGCAACTGACTGTGGCCGTCGGCAGGATCACACTGCGGGGTGCCTCGAAGCTCTGCAGCCTCCCAGCCTATCGCGTGAAGCGAGGCTTGCCTCTAATGGGCGCCTGGATGAAGCTGGTTCACGCCAAACCGGGTAAGGATGACATTCTATTGTCCCAATTCCACGGCGAAACTTAGCACAAGAGTTCCGGTGGAGCCAGTACGATGAGCATCCGTCACCGGCCGGGAGGTTAGTCTTCGGTCCAGCTGCCTGCTTATGAGTTTGCGGCCGGCCGGGCGGCTCCAACTTTGCTGCCAGCAGCCTCCATCATGATGCAGAAGGCTTGCGCCTCGGTCGACGTGCCTGATCGGTCGAAATGGGGCGCTCCGCAGACGTCCTGCACGTACCCAAGCGCGTCCATCTTCTTGCGTGCTGCGTCGCGCATGCAGTTCGCTTGTGCAAGGTAGCGTTGCGGAAGCCAGCCAGCCAAAACACCCTCGTAGATCGCGAAGGCCAGCATTTGCGCCAGGTTCGTTTCGATGAACGTTGACGGATCGTCGATGACATCGTGGAACAGCCCATCATTTCGCTGATGCGCCAGGCAACCCTCCAAAATGTCCTGAACGAACGCCGCCAGGTACCCGCGCTCCCGTCGCTGCTCTTTGGGCAACGAACGGATGACTCGCGCCATTCCCGCTGCGGCCCAGCCGTTTCCGCCTCCCCAGAAGTCCTTGCGTTTGAACTGTTGCTTTGCGTCGTCCCACATGTGCGAGAGTAGCCTCTTCTCGGGACTCCAGAGACGCAGGCGATAGCCCTCTATCTGCTTCAGCGCTTCCTCGTGGAGGCCCATCGCCGCCAGGAACGGAGGAGCGCAGTTCAACCCGTCGGACCAGATTTCCGGCCCGAAGACGTGATACAGAATCCCGTCGGCGTTGCGGGGGGCTTTATGCCGGATCCACTCCAGCAGCCCCTCTACTGCCTGCTTGATCTGCGGGTCCGCGGTCCACTCCGCCGCCTTCGCGTAGGCCGCGCCACCCATGGCTGGATCGGTGGGCCCTCCGTTGACAACCACCGCCAGACGTCCGTCGGCCTCCTTCTGGACGATGGCCGCTTTCGTCAACAGAATGACCATCTCGCGGTCGCCCGCTTCCAGCATTGCTTGGGCCAGAATCCCTTGCTCCCAATCGCGGCGCTGCATCGCCAAAGCCGCCCGCTTGGCCTTCTGAATCCGTCCCTGGCCCTCACTCGGTTCTGCCAGTGTGGAGAACGCAGGCGTCGCAACCGCTGCGCCCGCGCCAATCAACGACGTGCAGGATATGAAAGTTCTTCGCTTCATAGTGCCTCCAACTCTATCAATGCAAGATCTCGCCCTGGATCGCATCACCTGCGACGTCGATCAACTGCACGCTGGAAATCGTCTTCATCGTGCGATGGTCGGCGAAGGTCCAGACCACCTTCTTGTCCGGCGTGACTTCGATCAGGTGCGGTGCCTTGCCAAGATTGCCGTGGCCCAGCCAGTTACTCATGACCGTATTGCCATTGGGCAGCCGCTGCAGCCCGCTCATGAACTTCAGGCTCACGCCGGGAAGTTCGTCGCCGCTAACCGACCAGACGGTCTCGCCTGTGGGTGAGACCTCAAACACGCTCGCTGCAGCACCACCGGCATCCGCGCCGGCGATGAGCGTATTGCCGTTCGGCAGCCGAATCGCGCTGTGCGGCCCTCCGAGAACGAGGATCTCGCGGACCAACTTCCCCTGCGGATCGTACTCTCTGACAGCCTTGCCCCCGTAGTGGCACACCAGGTAGTTGCCGTTCGCCAGGCGGCGCGCGTTGCGCATGTAGGCGTGCCCGCCGTCCTGCCCTGCTGGAAGCAGCCGAACCTCTTTTGCGATCTCCCCGGACGGGCTCACTTCCAGGAGGCGTCCGGAGTTGCACTCGCCGATGAACGTGTTCCCGTTCGGCAGCCGCTGGCAGGCATATATCTCGGAGGCGGACTCGTAGGAGAAGACCACCTTCTTCCCGCGCGTGACCTCCTTCACTCCGTGGCCGGTGTCGAACAGCAGATTGCCGTTGGGGAGCAGCCAGATGTCATTGGCATCGGGAGCGTCGTAGCTCCATTCGGCCTGTCCGTTCTCAGCCACAACGAAGACCTTACCCTGGGTGTAGTCCGTGCAGACGAAGCGGTGCGATGGCGCGCCAGCACACAAACCCAAAGCGGCGAGACCGGCCAGCAGCATATTCATTCGATGCCCCTGCTACTCTATCGCGCGCGCCTATCGGACTTCTTCCCCGCTCTTGCCAATTGCGTCAATTCGTCGGGCATGCCGCGCCCGCTTTCGTTTCGATGATTCGGATTCTTGACACGGAGATATCCAGATTACCGGCCGTTTCCAGATGCAAAACAGTCGGCGTACGACGTAGGTCCTGCGCTGAGAAGCAGGACAGCGGAACGGCCAAGGTCGCATAGCTACCGACCGGCAGGGCGCTGAGCTGACCTGCTATCGGCAACGACGCCGATCCTATGCTAAGTCTTGCGGTTCCCGACGGCGCCGTGTTGATCCTGACAGTGAGCGACAACATCATGGCGCCATTTGCCTCGCGGCTGAGATCGCTTGGCGTATCTGCGCCGACTTCGAACCACGCGGCCGACTTGCCGTTCCACACCAGGTGCAGGGCCAAGTCTGCTTGCGGTTCCACCATCAGACCGGCTGAGCCATACAACGTCGTACGCGTCCCGACATAGTCCATGTGTGGGGCGTTGCTGTCTCCGATGGAGAGCTTGTAGCCGTTCCAGGCCGTTCCCTTAGCGAAGAACACGTTCCTTTCCCCATACTTCGCACTGTCCTTTACCTCTGGCAGTATGGGCGTTTGGGCAGGCATGGCGTAGCTCAGTCCGTAGCCCAAGGCAAACTGCGGGCGATAGTTCGCATCGCCAACATTGAGAGGAGTCTGGTCGGGGCGCGCCGGCCAGGAGAAGCTGAGCCTGCCGGTGAAATCGCTCTTTCCTAGCAGCACATCTGCTACCCCTTGACCTTCCGATCCTGGTAGCCAAGCTTCCACGAACGCATCTGCGGCGTTGATCTGCGGGTTTACATAAAGCGCCCTGCCCGAGAGCATCACAGCGACCACTGGAATCCCGCGTGCCTTCAGCTTCTTTATCAGTTCGAGTGTTTCGCCGCCATCGTGGTGCAAAGCTACGTCCGGCTGGTCGCCCATGTATTCGGCGTATGGCACTTCTCCGAACACAACGACGGCAACATCGGGCTTTTGCGCAGAAGTGCCGTCAGGGCTGAGCAGTGCCAGCCCACCCCCCGCATCGATCTCTGCCTTGAGTCCTTCATAAATGGATGTGGCGCCGGGGAAGTCGTCCCTCCCGTTATCCGTGCCTTGCCAGCTCAGCGTCCAGCCCCCCGCCTGCATGGCGATGTTGTCGGCGCCGTCACCTGCGATCAGCACGCTCGAACTCGGCTTGATCGGCAGAACCCCATTGTTCTTCAGGAGCACGAGGGACTCGCGCACTGCCCTGCGCGCGACAGTGCGATGTGCGGCCGAGCCGATCGGGGCAAATGTGGCCGGTCGCCGGTCGGGTGGAGGCTCATCGAACACGCCCATGCGCATCTTAACGCGCAGGATGCGGCGGACTGCATCGTCAAGTCGCTCAATCGGGATGGTACCGTCTTTGACCTCTCTGACTAGGTTGGCATACAACGCCTTCCACTCTTTCGGCTGGTTGAAGATATCGATTCCGGCATTGAATGCCGCCGGGCAATCAGACTCGGTACATCCGGGAATCTGGCCATGCGCCAACCAATCCCCCATGATGAAACCATCCATGCCCATCCGGCCTTTGAGTACGTCCGTCAGAAGCGCTTTGTTCGCATGCATCCTGACTCCATGCCAGGAATTGAAAGATGCCATGACGGATTGCGTGCCCGCGTTGACGGCCTGCGTATATCCCGCGGCATGCAGTCTGATCAGATCGGCCTCGCTTGCCAGCGAGTCGCCCTCATCTCGTCCGCCATCTGTCGATCCGTCCCCGAGGAAGTGCTTCGTACTGGAAATCACATGCGTCTGATCGAGAAATGTTTCCCCCGATCCTTGAACACCTGAGACCATGGCGGCCGCGTATTCAGCGACGATCTTGGGATCTTCCGAGTAACTCTCATAGGTGCGACCCCACCGGTCGTCGCGGGCCACTGCAATGGTTGGCGAGAACGACCAGTCCATTCCCGTTGAACGCACCTCGGCGGCGGTCGCTTCGCCGATCTGCCGGATGAGTTCCGGATCATGCGCCGCGCCCAGCCCGATATTGTGCGGAAACACTGTCGCGCCGTAGACGTTGTTGTGTCCGTGTACAGCGTCCGACGCCCAAATCAGCGGGATGCGGATACGGTTCGCCGGATCCACCGAGGCATCGTAGTACGGCTCGATCAGACTGACCCAGTCTTGCACGCTCGAATGTTTGTTCCCGCCCGGTACTCCACCGCCGCCATTCTCGATCGAGCCTATGTGATAGGTGATGACGTCCTTGGGCGTGATCGTCTTCCATTCCGGCTGGATGACCTGGCCCACCTTCTCCTCAACGCTCATCGATTTCAGCAGGCCATCGATGCGGCCCTCTGTCCTGCGATCGAGGCCGATCGGCGACTTGCTGGCCGGCCATAGCTCGGGATGAACGACCGGACCTTGGCTATTGGGCTGGTTCTGCTGAGCGCGAGTGGGAACTCGCGCCGCCAGGGAAATAACCACCGCAAAGCCGGCGCGAATTAGAATTGAATCGAATTTCATCACAACGAATCCTTCCGTGCCATGCTTGCCGCCGGTCTCCTACCAGAAGACGACATACAAAGCTGCCAGCAAACCGAATACGGTCAATGCGCCCGCCAGGAATCCATTCGACACCCTGAAGAACGATGCGTCGACCGCCAAAGCGACGCCGGCTGGACCTTCACCGCCCGGAGGCGCCGGCCGTCTTCCGAGCAGACTGATCAGAATCATCCCTACCATGCAGAAAATGAAGACGCCCCCCATGCGATCCAGGAATGGAATCTCATAAAGGCCGGCCTGGTTCAGCCTGGAGAAGCCGAAGGAGGCGAGCCAGGAAAGATTCGTCCATCGTGGAAGAACTTCAAGGAAGCAGGAACAGGCGAAGCCACCCAGAGTTGCAAAGAGCGCCGCATTGGAGGTCGCGCGTTTCCAGAAGAAGCCCATAACAAACATGGCGAAGATTCCCGGGCTCACGAACCCCGTGTATCTCTGGATGAACTGAAAGCCGCCTTCCTTGTCAATGCCCAGGTGCGGCGCGATCAGGATCGCAATCGCCATCGCCACGACAATCACGCACTTACCGATCCATACGATCTTCTTTTCGTCAACCTCCGGGTGGAGATACCGCTTGTAGATATCGAGCGTGAAAATGGTGGCGATGCTGTTCGCTTTTCCAGCCAACGAAGCCACAACCGCCGCGGTGAGTGCGGCAAACGCGAGGCCCTTCATGCCGGTGGGCAGTAGGTTCAGCAAGACTGGGTAGGCCTTGTCGGAATTCACTTTTCCTGCGAGCAGCAACTCATCATGAAAGGAGCCTTGTTGACACAAGACATATGCGGCGATACCGGGTAGAACGACAATCACTGGCATCATTAGCTTCAGAAAAGATGCAAATAACAGACCGTTGCGCGCCGTAGGCAAGCTGGCTCCGAGAGCCCGCTGTGTGATGTATTGATTGCAGCCCCAGTAACTCAGATGAGAAACCCACATTCCTCCAATCAATACCGTCAGGCCAGGCAGATCGATGTAGTTTGGATTGTCTCTCTTCAGGATCATGTGAAAATGATCGCTTGCGTGGGTCATCGTCAGATTGAAGCCGTTGATGACCCCAGTCGTTCCGAACTGTTGAGAAACTAGATTCAGGGCGAGATAGGTGGTGACCAGGCCTCCGAGGACAAGAAAGAACACTTGGATGACGTCGGTATATCCAATGACTTTCATGCCTCCCAGCGTGATGACTAGGGCAAAAACTGCGAGTGCCATCATGCACACATTGTGATCGAGGCCGGAAATAGCGTTAATGGCGAGAGCGCCGAGATAGAGAATCGAAGTGAGATTCACCACGACATAGAGCAGTAGCCAGAAGACCGCCATGATCATCGCCACAGTGCCGTTATAGCGTTGGCGCAAGAACTGCGGCATAGTGTAAATCTTGTTCGTCAGATAAACCGGCATGAAGAACACCGCTACGATCAGCAGCGTGGCCGCCGCCAGCCATTCGTACGAGGCGATGGCCAAACCCATCTTAAAGCCGGATCCGCTCATGCCGATCATCTGCTCGGCGGAGATGTTTGAAGCGATAAGGGAGGCGCCGATTGCCCACCAGGTTAGGGTGCCTTCGGCCAGAAAGTAGTCCTTCGACGAAGCCGCCGCTGCCTTCTTCTTCGTATAGATCCAACATCCGTAACCGGAAACGATGAGGAAATAGACGAGGAAGACGAGATAGTCAGCGAAATGGAGCGTTTGTTGCATGGCGATGTCGTCGTGAGGACTGTTGAACCTTAACAGTGTGTAGTGAACGCGAGTGGTGCTTGACTAATCCCGATAGCGGCTCATGGGATCTTTCGGCCTTGCGCCGCTTCCCAAAGCGCATACCAGTCTTCGCGTTCCATCGCGATTGCCTCGGACCGCGCTGCGGACCGGAGCCGCTCCGGGTTGTTCGTACCGATGACCGGGAGCGGGCGCGCTGGGTGCGCAAGGATCCAGGCGTAGGCAAGCTGTTCCAGCGTTGCCCCGTCGTAGCGGCTCGACATGCTCTTCGCCGCCACCGCCAGTCGATTAGCGGCGGGATTGGTTGGATCGAAGATCCGCCCGCCCGCAAGCGGACTCCACGCCATTGGCGGCACTCCGAGTTTCTCGCATTGATGCAGGGTGCCGTCCTCGATCGGCTCCGGGTGCAACAGGTGAAACTCAATCTGGTTGGTAACGAGCGGTTTTTCCATGTGCGTGCTCAACAGGTCGAACTGCGAAACGCTGAAGTTAGATGCGCCCGCCTCACGGATCTTGCCTGTGCGCAACAACTCATTCAATCCCGCGGCCGTGTCATCAGCACGTGTGAGCCAGTCGGGGCGATGCACGAGAAAGAGATCCACGTGGTCTGTGCCGAGCAGGCTCAGGGACTGCTCAAGACTCCTGATGAGGCGCGGACCGCTGGCATCGTAATGTGCCGTGTGGCGCTCGGGACACTGCGGATAGGGCACATAAATGCCCGCTTTCGTGACGATCTCAATTCTGTCGCGCAGGCCCGGTGACAGCGCGAGCGCCGCGCCCAGCATTCGCTCGACCTCGTAGAGGCCGTAGATCTCGGCGGTGTCGATGGTCGTGATGCCGAGTTCGAGGCAGGCGTGCAGCCGGCGGTTGACTTCCTGTGGGTTCGGCTCCGTGTCGAGCAGCCGCCAGGTGCCATAAACCATACGCGAGAAGTTCGGGCCGCGCTGAGAGAGTTGTGTTCGTTTCACGGGTTTCGGGAGGGGCCTATTTCGATTCAGAATACTCGCGGAATGCAGCCTGGGCCGTGACTTCTGGGTTGTGCGACGTCAGCGCCATGCCAACTTTGACAGTGTTGGCCAGCATCAGTTCTTTCTCCGCGTACTGCTTCCAGGTCTTGCCATCGGTGGATGCATAAGCCGAGAATTGGTGCCCTCTCCGCGCCACCCGCAGCCAGGAGTTCGGATAGGCAGCGGGAAACTCTGGCGGCGCAGGGGGCGTGACCGCGGGATAGATCGCTTGGCAGTTGACGCCTAACGCCGGACGATACTGCATCTCATACGCTCCGAGATTGTTGTTCCGCGGTTCGTCGTCCGGGAACACGAAAAACATCAGGTGGGCGCTACCGGATTCCAAGCTCTCACGAATCATCAGGCCCGCCTTGGAATACAGATGCGCCGGCGTGAAACTCTCGACACGGACCGCGATGTCGAAGTCGTCGGCGATGTCATGGAAGAGAAAATGAAACTGATCGGCATTCTCCCAAATGTCGGCCCCGCCTGCGACGATGTCCCAACCGGTTCCAACCGGCTTCGCGGAGCCAGCCAACTGTGGTGAACCCACATCGACATTGGTGAAGCAGCCAATTGGCTGCGCCGGAGCTGGGCGCAAGCCGCGGGGGTCGTTGGGTTGAGGCGATTCGGCCATTGTAAGGGGCTCCTTGAGGTCTGGTGGTAATTCTGTGGATACAACTGGAGGTCAGGCTCCAGGGCTGCTGAGTATTTTCGCGCGGTGGCACTTGGTAGCGGACGAACGGAGCGCGTGCTGGTCGCCGGGCGAGAGTTGCGGAGAGGAATCGTATCTTGATTTTCAGCCAGGGATTGCTGAATTCGACCGTAGCCTCGTGCCTAACGACGTGGGAACGACCGTATTGCCGGTGGCGCGTCTTGCCTTTGCCAGGCAAGAGTCGGCATCGGTATCCTTGCGATGTGTTGGGCTCGTACCGGACAGATCCCTCGAAGGGGCTAGGAGTTGAATACCTTGTCACGGCAATTCGCACAGCGATTCACAATGTGAAACGATCCGTACCATATTTCGACCTCAAGTCTAATTTGCATCCAAACGCTTGTCAACGGCGGTACGCGCGCTTTGATCGCCTTTTCTCAGGTCCCCGGGCGACCCGCGTTCGTATCGCGATGCTGAGCGGTCGTGAGGGGTCTCCTCAGGCAAATTGAGGGCTTGGGAACGTGGTGCCTGCCTCAATCTGCTCCTAGCGGCGAAGGCACCTGACGGATCTACGCCGACAGTCACCGCGTCCCATTACGATGAGAATCGGGCTGAACCTTACTCGCGGCGGGCGAGTCTAGCGGCCAAAACCCGCCGCGCGGAATCCGGTATCAGTCCATCACGAACTGGTTTGCGATATAGAATTCCGCTACCCGACTAACGTTGCCGGGCGGCCAGCGACAACTCCTCACAAGCGGCCTTCAAGGCCGGAACCAGCGACAGGGCACGCTCCACGTCCATCCGAAAGACGGGTCCCGAGATGCTCAACGCGGCGAAAACTTTACCGTCCTGCCCGAAAACAGGCGCGCCGATGCAGCGGCCCTCGATTTCGTTTTCCTGGTCGTCCATCGCAAACCCCTGTTCGCGAACGCGCGAGATCTCGGCGAGGACTGCCTCCGGAGTTGTCAACGTGTGCGGCGTCAACTTCGGAGTTCCCTTTACGCGCAGCAGACGCAGACAATCCTTTTCCGACATGCCTGCGAGAAAGACCTTGCCGAGCGAGGTCGAATGCAAGTGGCGCCGGTTGCCAATTTTTGAAGACATTCGTACAGCCTGAGGGCTCTCAACCGTATTGATCACCACCACTTCGCCGCCGTCCAGGATGCCCAGGTTGGTGGTCTCTTTGCAGCCATCCACTAGTCGCGAAATGATCGGAGGCGCTATTCGGGTGAGATGTTGTTCAGCCGCTTCTGACCGCTGTAAGCTGAAGAATTTCTGAGAGATACGATACAGTCCATCGGGCGTACGGTCCAAGTAGCCGCGTCCCTCGAGGGTGGAGAGGATGCGGTAAACCGTAGCCTTGGGCATGGCCACAAGCCTCATCACTTCGGCCAGACGAAGGCCCGACTCGCTGGACCGGACCACCTCTAAGATGTCCAGAGTTTTGTGGAGAACACGTACACCGGGGTGGTCATTCTTGGCTACGGGCTCCATCATGTTTCACATTGTAGTACGACGTTACTCGCCCAAAGGAACTTCCTGATTGACAGACTGGCTAATGGGACATAGACTGAGTGGCAAAATACGAAACGGCTTGTTCCACATTATGAACCGAAATGGCATCGAGTGAACACATGACTAGCTGCACCACAATGACGTTTGAGGCATGCGTGCGCCGGGGGACACACCAGGCCAAAGGACGCAGATGGTGGCTGACGCCAGGCGAGAGTGCGATGCGGCAACTGCATTATGGCCGCATCATTCTGGCCGTGGGCGACGCGCCGGCGGAGTTCGGGACCGAAGGCCTTGAAACGGGCCTGATCTGTCTCAGCGGGCGGGCGCGAGTGGAGGTGGCCGGAGGATGCTTCATCTTGCACCAGTACGATGCACTCTACTTGCCACGCCAGTCAGCGGTCGCGGTCACGCCTGAAGGCGAGGGCTGCGATTTGGCCGAAGTTGCGGCTCCGGTGGACGGCGAATATCCGCTGCAATTCATCTCCTACGATGGCGTGCGGCAGGATCCGACGCTCCACTTCCGGGCCGGCGGACCGTCGAGCACGCGGAACTTGAACATACTGCTAGGCAAGAATGTACAGGCCGGCCGGATCTGCGCCGGAGTGACCTTCAGCGAAGCCGGTAACTGGACCTCATGGCCTCCGCATGAGCACGCGCGGATGCTCGAAGAGGCGTACGTCTATATCGCAATGCCTGCTCCCGCCTGGGGCATCCAACTGGTGTACACCGACCCGAAGAATCCTGAGCTCGCTGTCATCGTGCGGGAAGGGGACTGCGTGGCAATGCCGGCGGGCTATCACCCCAACGTCGCGGCGCCGGGCGGCTCTATCGGGTTCCTGTGGATGATGGCTGCCCACACGGAGGCGACAGATCGGCAGTTTGGCGTAGTCAACGTGCAGCCCGAGTACGCAGCGGGCGGCTCGGGGCTGGAGGCGTCTCAGGTGAGTGCGCGATGAAACGCCTGATGAACGCACGACTGGTGGCGCCCGGGTTGTTGTTCCTAGCCTTCGGCATGGTCCCGGTGCTGCAAGCCAGTCCGCGGGTCCAAATGCTGAAAATCGCAGTTGAGAATCCGGGCGCAACACGGCGGGTGGCCGAGAACATCGTTCTGGACGTGGCCGCGTTGAAACGCATCGCGCCGGACTTCAATGCCAGCCAGGTCATCGTCACGACCAGCTCCGCTCGGACATTGGAGGAAGATGCTCGAACGCTGGAGACCACCGAACTTCCATCGCAATCCGATTCCGTCAGTGACGAGCGCAAGGTGGACGAGATCGCGTTTCAGATCGACCTGGATCCGCACCAGACGCGGGTTGTGAGCATCGCATATGGTGACGCGGCGACGCTCCTGCGCATCCGTTCGCATTACCCCCAGCGGACGGATGCGCAGTTCGCAAGACACTACGAAGGGCCCGGTTGGGAGTCGGAGGAGACGGCTTGGAGGATCTACTTTGATGCGCGCAACGCCATCGACCTTTTCGGTAAGCGCCGCCCGGGCTTGTACCTCGGGTTGTTCGCCACACCCGAGTACGTCTACCACCAGGAGTGCGCGTACGGCCGTGACATCTATGCAATCGGCAAAGCGCTCGGGCCAGGCGGCATCGGCGCACTGGTAGATGGCCGGGTCATGCCTGTTGCAGAGGTGGCCGAACGCAAGTGGCGCGTCGTGAGTACCGGGCCGGTGCGCTCGATCATTGAGATCACCTACAAAGGGTGGAGGGTCGGGAATCGCACGGTGGATCTGGCCAGCAGGATCACGCAATGGGCGGGCGAGCACGGTTTCGAGCACGCGATAAAGCTGAGCGACTCGACCGGCCTGACACTGCTCACGGGATTGCCCATCAAGCCGGTGGAGACCGTGTCGGCCGGCAACCAGGCCGTTCGGGCGATCGCGACCTGGGGCCATCAGGTCGTGCAGGCCGGACTGAAGCCGCAAAGCGAAGATGTCACGAGCGAGAATCTCGGCGTCGCTGTTCTCATTCCCGCCGACCAGTCGGCACCTGCGGCCGACGACGCGAATAACCGGTTGATCGGCGTCGTACCGAAGGACAATTCAGCGCACTGGTACGCCGCCGCTCTGTGGGACCAGGAGGGCAGCGAGGCGTATGTCGGCAACGCCCGTTCGACGGGAGATCGACTGGGCGCGGGCTCGGTTGAACCGGCCGTCGAACGCCCGACGCGCGAACGCTTCGTCGCCTTGCTCAACGAGACTGCGGAGCGGATGGCGCATCCGTCCTTGGTTCGCATCCTGTCGGAGTCGGCTGGACCGCAGTCGCCGCCGCCCGATACGCTGGCGCCCATCGCGCATCGCACCTGGGCGCAGGCGATCGAACTGCTCCGCCAAGCTGCAGACCGCACCGCGCAGAAATTCGAACCCCTGGCGGCGCAAAGCCCAGCGGACTCGTACGGGAAGAACACCGGATGGGGATTCTTCACCGAGGGGAGTAATGCCACAGGCGAGTGGAAAGCGCACGAAGGGTACTTCTGGACCGGATCGTTCTGGACCGGCGAGTTGTGGAAGCTCTACGGTTATACGCACAATCCACGCTACGCCCAACTCGCCGAGTTCTTCACCTCGCGCCTCGCGGGCAAGCAGTCCGGCCAGGAGCACGACACGGGCTTCCTTACGTTTTATTCCTCCGTTTTGGGTTTGGAGGCGACCGGCGACGCCAAGTACGCAACTGACGGACTGAAAGGCGCTGTCCGGTTGAAGCAGCTCTTCAACCCTGCGACTAACCTGGTGGCGGCGTGGGGTGTCAACGGCGACGACACCATCATCGACACGATGATGAACCTGCAGATCTGGTGGTGGGCGTCGCAGCAGACCGGGAATGCGGAATGGAAGGAGCTGGGCCGCAAGCACGCACTCCGGGCAGCAGCGGTCTTTGTCCGCCCCGACGGATCCACCGCGCAGTCAGTGCACTACAATCCCGGTGACAACCGGCAGCAGTTCACGTCGGCCGGACAGATGCTGGTATTCCCGAATACGACGCCGTCTGGAGAAGTCGTATTCCGTCACACGCATCAGGGGCTTTCGGCTGACTCAGCCTGGTCGCGCGGCCAGTCCTGGGCAGTCTACGGATTCACCGAGAGTTATCGAGCCACACTCGAGCCGGAACTGCTGGCGACGGCGCAGAAGACCGCCGACTTCGCGCTCGATCATTTGACGTCCGACGGTGTGCCTTGGTACGACTACTCCGATGAGGGCGTGTTCTACCGCAATCGCGACAGCTCCGCGGCGGCCATCCTCGCCGGAGCTCTAATGCGCCTCTCGGAATTGACTCCCGATCCACTGCGGGCAGCCCGTTACCGAAACGAAGGGGAACGGATCGTGCAATCGCTCATCGACCGCTACCTGTCGCCCGTCGGAGCAGGGGACGCTTCTCCCGCCGGCATCCTTCGACATGGCTCGTCGACGCGGCCCAACGACGGGATGTTGGTCTACGGCGACTACTACCTGCTGGAGTCGCTCGTCTGGCTGGAGCAGCACGGCCGTGGAACCTTGCAGTAGGGAGACCGAGCGGCCCGCACGCCCAGGGAGATTGCACGATGAGCGTTCTGCAACGATTTGGCCTTTCAGGGAAGACCGCACTTGTGACCGGCGCCAGGCGCGGCTTGGGCAAGGCCATGGCCATTGCACTGGCAGAGGCGGGAGCCGACATCATTGCCACGAGTGCCACGCTCAAGGAGCGCGGCAGTGATATTGAACGCGAAATCATTGCTCTCGGCCGGCGCTGCTGGGTGATCGCGTGTGACCTGGCTGATCGCAAAAACGTCTATGCCTTCGTCGAGCGGGTCAACTCCGAGTGTCCGCCCGTCGATATCCTATTGAACAACGGTGGAACGATTCGACGCGCCCCGGCCGCAGAGCACGCCGACGCCGATTGGGACCACGTCGTCGCGGTAAATCTCAGTAGCCAGTTTATTCTGGCGCGCGAATTGGGCCGTGACATGCTGACGCGGGGATCCGGCAAAATCATCTTTACGGCTTCGCTGCTCAGCTTCCAGGGCGGCATCACTGTTCCCGGCTACGCCGCCGCAAAGGGTGGCATCGCCCAGCTCACCAAAGCGCTGGCCAATGAATGGGCAGGCAAGAACGTGCAGGTTAATGCGATCGCGCCGGGCTACTTTGCCACAGACAACACTGAGGCGTTGCGGCAGGACCCGGCGCGCAACGCGGCGATTCTGGCCCGGATTCCCGCAGGCCGCTGGGGTGTGCCCGAAGATCTGGCAGGCGCCGTGGTGTTCCTGGCGTCGTCCGCTTCCGACTATGTGAGTGGGACCGTTCTCACCGTGGACGGCGGCTGGATGGGCAGGTAGCGGAGCGCACCGGGGATCGCGATCTGCGAATAAATAAGCGAGCCTCGCGCGGCCGGGCAGGTGCAAGTCAGGGTCACCCGTGGCGGGCTCTGCCGGGCGGACTTGACGTTTTCCATTGAAGGATGAAACACCGCGTGCGCTGCAGGAAATGTGGACTGCCACGCGCGGACTTTCGCATCGTCCACCGCCAGAGCTATGACTCGAACTTGCGGCGCTCATCGAACCGTTGGCTGTCGCCTGTCGCGACGTTCGCGTGGGCCCCTTGCATCCCGGCGATTCTCTCGTCGTTCAAAGCGCGAGACCGGTCGGACTGCAGTTAGCGCTCGTAGCTTCCAAAGGACGTGGATGGGATGTACCACAAGATCCTCGCGCCCCTCCTCGAGAGACGAGAACCTGATCGGCGAAGGGGCCTGGCTTTAGAGCCGTCTGGACCAGTCCGCTCAGGCCCGTGAACCCCCGCCGCCACGGCCTCGCCGCCCAGTTGCCCACGGCGACACATCGTGCGCCAGTAGAAACTCGATTGGCAATGACAGCGTTCGCCCGCGCCACTCGCGCTACCGAAGCGTCTGCTGGCAAGGACTCTTCCACGATCCTTCGACGCTCGTGAACTAAACGGCGGCGACGTTTCGTCGGAGCTTCAGGCTCAGACCCCAATTTCATCAGCAGGTTCGCACGTCCGGACGTGCCTATCCACTTCCTGCGAAACGCGACTCAACGCATCCCCTTCGAGGATACTTGCGCTCCGACGCAACTTATCGACGGTCAACACAATATGTGCTCACTCCCCATTCGGCACGAGCGGCCAAGCAGGCCCCCACGCCATTGAGGGAGGAACGACTGGCCGCTGTTTCAATCGACTGGTGGAGGGATAGTTTGGGCGTAGATTGAATGCGCTCTAACCAATTGAGTTAACCGCCCACACCATAGCGGTCGACAGGACCTGAGTTCAATTTCCGATATAGCGGGAGTACAGACTTCGCGCAAGACCCGGATCGGTGGTTCCTTTGATGATGGCGCGGCCGTCGGGGAAGATCGTGAGCTGGTACTCGCCAGTTTCGAACCGCAGCGCGAACTCGTTTGCATGAACCTTGCCCAGGCGCGCCAGAGTGCCTGCCAGCGCCGCCAGGTTAAGCGGCCGTTTGCGGTCGTGGATCTGCACGGCATTGCGTCCGCAAAGGCTGATCGGCGGGCGCCCCTCGCCGTTCAAATGCCGGCAAGAGCGCTGAGCACAGGCCGGGCACTCCGGGTCGCGGGGTGGCATGGCCACCTGACGTGTCGTACCAGCCCAGGCGTCAAAGACCGTGATCCTCGCGGCCAGTTCCGTGCCGTGGCCCGACAGGAACTTAATCGCCGCCGCAGTCTGCCACGCGGCCACAATCGCCGTGACGGAGTTCAGCACGCCGGCCGTCTCGCAGGTTGGCTGCGCGCCCTGCGGCGGCTCAGGGTACACGCATTCGAAGCAGGCCGTCCGCATCGGAACTATCGGCATGCTAATGCCGTAGGATCCCACGGCACCGCCGTAGACCCACGGCACGCTGGAGTCCACGCACCAATCGTTGATCAGGTAGCGCGTCTCGAAATTGTCAGTGCCGTCGAGTACGAGGTCAACGCCTTCCAGCAGATCAACGACGTTGTCTGGAGCGAGGTCTGCGACCTGGGAATCGACGCTCACCTCCGAATTGATGCGGGCTATGTGGCGGGCGGCGGCGACGGCTTTGGGCAGTCCCTCACGCGCATCCGCCTCGTCGTAGAGCCACTGGCGCTGCAGGTTGCTCCACTCCACGTAGTCCCGATCGATCAGGATCAGCTTGCCAATACCAGCGCGGGCCAGGGTCCCCGCCTGGAAGGCGCCCAGAGCGCCGCAGCCGATGACGGCGACCGTCGACTGGCGAATGAGCAGATGTCCCTGCTCGCCGATCTCCCTGAAGAGAATCTGCCGGGAATAGCGCTCGTCATTGCTCATGAATCGGCAATCCACATCAGCCCCGCACCGCCCGGCGTTTACACCGGCCTCCTACTAGCGTATCTTGAGGCCGGGGTAGCCCATGCGTCCGTTTCTGCTGCTGCTTGCGCTGCTTGGCTCCATCGTCCTGGCTGGCGGGGGCCAACCGGCAGTCGTCGCCGTCGATTTCAACGCCGTCATTCACCCCATCACGGTGGACGTCTTGACGCATGCCATCGAACAGGCACAGCGCGATCGCGCGCCGTTCTTGTTGATCCGGCTCAACACTCCTGGGGGCATGCTCGAGGCGACGCAATCTATGGTCGAACGCATCAATGCCTCGCCCGTGCCCGTGGTCACCTTCGTCACTCCTTCGGGAGGACGGGCGGCCTCGGCCGGGTTCATCCTCTTGCTGGCCGGTGACGTGGCCGCAATGGCTAGCGGGACACACGCCGGCGCGGCCTCCCCGGTTCTCTTGGGGCAGGAGATGGACGCGACCATGCGGCACAAGATCGAAAACGATACCGCCGCCGCCGTCCGCAGCATGGCCGTGCGGCACAACCGCGACGTCGCAGCGGCACAGGCTACCGTTTATGAGGCGAAGTCGTACACCAGTGAGGAAGCCGCGAGCCTGCGTCTCACCGATCTCGTGGTCCGCGACCAAATGGAGTTGCTGAATCGCCTGGACGGCCGCGAAATCACTCGTCCCAACGGCTCGAAGTCGGTGCTGCATACTGCAGGCGTGGCGGTCGTTTACTACGAACCGACACTCAGGGAGCGGGCCGTCTTGCTCGTGGCCGACCCGAATCTCGCGTTCATCCTGCTGGTGCTTGGCGGACTGCTGCTTTACGTCGAATTCAATACGCCTGGCCTTGTGGCGCCTGGTGCCGCGGGGGCGATCCTGCTGCTGGTGGGATTGCTCGCGCTGTCGGTGCTGCCCATTCGCGGGGCTGCGGTGGGACTGCTGATTCTGGCCGTCGCACTATTCATCATCGAGGCGAAGATTGCCGCCCACGGCGTCCTGGCGATCGGCGGCTCAGTGGCGATGCTATTCGGCGCGCTGCTGTTGGTCGACGGGCCGCCCGAGATGCGCATTCGATTCTCGACAGCGATTTCGGTGACATTGCCGTTCGCATTGATCACCGTATTCCTGGTCTCGCTGGTAGTGCGCGCACGGCGCAGGCCCGTGGTCACCGGTATCAGCGGTCTCTTGAGCGAATCCGGCGTGGCCCACACGGCTTTGGCGCCGGATGGAATCGTCCGGATTCATGGTGAGTATTGGCAGGCGACATCCGCGGAACCAATCCTCCAGGGGACCGCGGTGCGAGTCGCGGCGGTCGATGGGCTTTGTCTGAAAGTCGAGCGTCTGGGAACAGATTCGCAGGCGCGGGGATCGAGAAAGGTTTGACAGTTATGGAACCCATTGTTTACGTCGGCATCTTGATCGTGGTCTTGTACCTCTTCTCATGCATCAACGTTCTGGCGGAGTACGAGCGCGGTGTCGTTTTCCGCCTCGGCCGCGTGATGTCGGAACCCAAGGGGCCAGGCCTGATCTTCATCTTCAGGCCCATCGACCGTTTCGTGCGCGTCTCCCTGCGCCTGGAAACGCTGGAAGTGCCGGCGCAAGACATCGTCACGCGGGACAACGTCACGGTGAAGGTAAATGCGGTCGTGTTCTTCCGCGTAATCGAACCGCAGAAGGCCGTTCTGGAAGTGTCGAACTTTCTCTATACGACCTCTCAGTTGGCTCAGACTACGCTGCGTTCGATCCTCGGCGAAGCCGAATTGGACGAGTTGCTAAGCCAGCGGGAGACGCTCAATCTGAGGCTCCAGGGTGTACTCGATACCGACACGGCGCCGTGGGGTGTGAAGGTAGCCAAGGTCGAAGTGAAGCAGGTTGATCTGCCCGAGAATATGATCCGCGCCATCGCCCGCCAGGCCGAAGCAGAACGCGAGCGCAGGGCCAAGATCATCCATGCTGAAGGCGAGTATGTCGCCTCGGAGAAACTCGCTCAGGCGGCAGAGGTATTGCAGAAACAACCGGCCGCGATCCAGTTGCGCTACCTGCAGACGCTGGTCGAGATTGGGGCCGAAAAGAATACCACGGTGATCTTCCCGCTGCCTGTCGACATTTTTACGGCGCTCGGACGAGTGCTGAACAAAATTGCCCCTCCGCCTGAGGGCTGAGCAAACCAGAGCGGCCCCCAGTGGACGTTGCCCCCGGGAGCCGCTCCGGTCCCTGAACCGGAGGCTAAAACGTCAATAACGGCTATCGGTGCGGCGTCCTTTGTCGTCACCCTGCAGCCAGACATAGAGTGGGGCGCGCGGCGACGGCGACGGCCACAAAATGGGAATCCGCAGCGTCTGGCGCTGGGAATCGCCAGCCAGCGGAACCGGCAGGCTGTCCACTGCCAGTCCATGCTCTGCGTCCCAACCCACCTTGCTGATGCTCTCCAAGTGTTCGCCTTCCAGGACCCCCGCATATTGGGTGTCGCTGAGCTTCTCGTCGCTGACCGTGAACTTCTCGAGCTTTGGCAACAGCGCGATCCGGCCGAGTCTCCACCCATCCGACGAACCCGCCTCAGCGGTCTCCACGGCAGCCGCCAACTCGCAACCCGGTTGACCGATGGCTCCCGGGAGCAGCGATAGGAACAGCCCGCCAGAGCCGGAACGGTCCAGCCTGGCGGCTGCCGATTTCTCACCCGGGCGCAGTTCCTGAGACGCCAGGGTCTGCGTCGCTTCGAGACACGCGACGCGCACCGCGGCGGGGCCTTCGAGATGTTCCACGCGCACGGAGTACGTCACGAAGGTGTCGGCTGGCAGTTCGTCAGGTTTGATTTCAATGCCCAGGCTCTGCGCCCGCGACATGGACGCCGCCGTGATTTTGGGGCGGGGTGGCACTACTTTTAGTGCCAGTTTCACATCCTGGAGGCCGGCCATGCCCTCTACCTTCATCTGCAGATCCAACTCCTGATTCGCGCGTAAGCCGGGGCCCAGCCGTACGGTCGCTTTGCGCTCGGAATCGTTGCTTGCGGTAGACAACTCGATCTGCGCGGAGCCCGAGGTCAGGGCTTCGACTCGATCCAGACCGGAGCCCTTCAGGGTTACGGCCTGAGCAGCCTCGCCTAAATTAACTCGCAGCGGCAGGCCTTTCAACGCAGGGATTGGAGGCAGAATTCGCAGCTGGATCTCAACGGACTTGCCGTCCGTCCCGGCGAGCGACAATTTGTATTGCCCTACCGCCAGTAAGCCCGGATTCACATTGATCGTGAGCGTCTGCTGCGGCCCCGCGCCGGAGCCCACCGGGAGCTTCGGCGTAATCTCGAGCGGCTTCGTATCGGGCTTTTCGGACAGAAGCTTGACTGTATCCACGAATTCGAAATCAGCACCGCTCAACTTGACGTCAACGGGAGCGCCGCCGTGCACAAGCCGGTCGCTGGATGCGGGCTCGATTGCCGCTTTGGAAAGGTCCGGGGGAATGACCACGTGGACTGGCCCGCTGAGAGCGAAATCCGACCAGTCCCAAGCACCGCTCAACTGGTATTCTCCAGCCGGGACAGCCGCCTTGGCGAGATCGAATTTGAGGGCTTGCGTCTTGGGCTCTACCGTCACCGGCACCGTGATTGGAGTAGCGCCGGAGACGGGCTTGAGGCGCCATTGCTTCACACTACCCACAGAGTTCCAGGAGGTTTCGTTCAAGGTCTCCGCCAGGACGGCCCCGAATCCGCCCTGAGGCAGGTAAGCGGCATTTCGGATTCGCAGCGACGGCTCGGGCGTATTGGGGATGCGGATGGCCCACAAATAGGCCAACTTGGTGCGTGCCTGCTGCGCCTCGCGCTTCCCGCATAGCGTCTGGCTGCCGTTCGAAGATGCCTGCGCAAAGGTCGAACGGAAGTCCATATTCGGGAACAGCAGCGCTCTCATGTTTTCGGCTAGGGCGGCACTCCCGACGGCCAACCCGACGGTGTTGTTGAAGAACAAACCCGCGACGCGGGCCGCGACTCCAGCGGTTTGAGCGATTCTCGCGGTTTGAGTCGGCGCGAGCGGATCATACCCGGCGATGGCCGGATTCAGACCGCGAAGCATGGCGTTGAGTTGCTGATCGGTGGGTGCGGTGCGGTCCACGGGGGTGGGTGAACCCGGCGCGCCGGAAATCCCCTTCATGGCCGCGTCAAGCGACGTTGAAGGGCCTGTGAGGCTGGCGCTGGATGACTTCAGATGTTCGATTAACGTTTCCGCGAGGGCCGTTTTCTCTGCGTAGTCGGCGAGTTGCGAGATCAGTTCGGAGTCCTTCTGAACGAGGCGCCGGACGCGGCTCTTGTCCAGGCCCTGCGGTCCGAAGACCAGCGCAGCGACATCCACGGAAACTGGAGATTCCCACTCTGCGGACTCCAGTGCGGAGCGAGGGTCCAGGACCGTCACTTCGGGCCTCTTTTCCCCGCCCCGGTTGACAGGCACCAGCACTACGGCCACTTCCGCGTTCTTGTTGACATTTGCCGGAAGTTGGCCGGGCCGGTAGATCAACCTGTAGCCGGCGCCCAGGGCGCGTACCTCACGTACGGCGATGGGTTGTTTGTCCGAAGTCGGCTGGGCGGAGAGGCTGAATTCCCAAATCGACGCAGCGCCCGCGCAAACCGGCGTTGCCACGGCACCTTGCAGCGGGGCCAGCCACACGAAGACGGG
Organism: uncultured Acidobacteriia bacterium; assembly: GCA_903909435.1. Classification (GTDB taxonomy): domain Bacteria; phylum Acidobacteriota; class Terriglobia; order Bryobacterales; family Bryobacteraceae; genus CAIVVT01. Next base: position 59,252 of record CAIVVT010000178.1, read on the forward strand.
AGCGGCGAGCAAAAGGACCGAAGATCTGATAACCACTAATTGCAGTATGGCAAAGCATCAACCGAGTGAGTCTTGCCGGGATGTAAACGAATCAAGCCAGGCTCACACCAGCCCGGCTGCGCGCACCGGGCGGCATCGTCCATCCGATGGCAGGACCAATTGCAACGAGGACGGCGCGACGCGGCTAACTCTCGAGGTTCGTGAGCAAACAGGGGCTTTGTCGCACTTCAGCGGCCGGTTCGGCGATCGAATCTCGAAACCGGGGAGTCTCCAGATCATGCCGGCCAAGCTTCAGTTCGGCGAATCGCCGCTCGGCTAGGGTCCTGGAAAGTCGCCGCAGGTGGTGCTGTTTGTGGAACAACTGCACGATGCCGAAACAGAGACCGACGATCATAAGTTGCTGGAAAAGGATGATTGCGACGTAGCCGAGCAGGTGGGTTTGCATTCCTGGATTCTTTGTCTTCCTGATGGCAAAGTATGCGCAAGCCTGAGAAGTTCTCAAGGCAAGGGCCGCTTTTTCAGTCGGATGGATCACAAACCGTCAAAGGGGGGAGGGAATAGGCGCGGACGAGATCGAAAACTGAGGGGATGACGGCTAAAGGGGCCAACGGATGAGGTTAATGATGGGAGGATTGCCCGCGATTTCTCAGATTCGCAAGGCTGTGAAGAAGAACGCCGATCCCCGGCCTCCCCGTGGAGGGAATGTCGGCCGGGGACCAATGCTGACGACTATCTTAGCGGCCTAACTTGCGGCGGAGCAATCCGCCCAACAACGCGATGCCTGACCCAATCAGAGCGAGGTTCCCCGGCTCGGGAATCGAAGACGTCCCAAGTACGGTCAGATTCGTGATCCCAACATAGTTGTCCGTAAGAGTAAAGGACTTAATGATGGGACTACCCTCCAGGAAACCATAGAAGGCGCCCGTATCATTTGCGCCGCCAGTCAGAAATGTCAGGTTGTAGGACTCGATCACATTTCCTAGCGAGTCCAGCGCCTGAATAATGGTTGGAGTGGATCCTCCAGGAACGTAGTTCAGGAACCCGCCGACGCCGGACACTGGGGTCGCAAACGTAAACGTCATCGTGTCGCTCACGCCATAGGCGTCGAAAGAATCGTTCACACCGGCCATAGGCCCGAGGGCCTCAGACCAAAATCCGTTCTCGCCAAAGCCATATCCCCCGTTGTATCCGAAAGTTGAACCGTCCTGGGTCGATGTGTTTGTGGAAGACCAGGTAACCCCACCGAACGTCTGGGGGTCTCCACCAAAGTAATTGACAGCCGGCATCGGAACAGCAGTTCCGCCCGGTAGCGAAGTGACAACACTGGCGCTCGCTGGAAGGGCGAACGCTAAGAGAATCAACACTATAGCCGCATACAGTTTCATACCGTTGAACTCCTCCTCGCCTCAAGCACCCAGAACATCAAGGCCGGGCGCCCACCCGGATACGCGCACTCACGTGGACCGCAGTGGCATGGGCCTATCGATGCCCCGGTGGCTCTCAGGACGACGGAGGTAGTTTACGTCCCTTCCGATCCCCGATCAATAGTATTATCGGTTCTTTTTATCCGCAGCGATATCGCACAAAGCAGTGCACAAATGGATGCGGCAGCGGCGCCTGGCTCTCTCCAAACGACAATCCCAAACCGTGCTTATGAAACCCGTCTCGAGTGCAATCTCAACAACAACCTACATTCGTACGATCATGAGCCTATACATGGGATGCCGGCCGCTCCTCCGGTTTCGCAATGGCTGCGGCAAACGGACGTTAGGCGCCCCAATTCGCATGACCCTAGATCCGGCAGTTTGATCCCGCGGTCTGGGCGTGGAGTGCAGGACAAGAGGCGGGATCAGCGAGGCCCGAAAGCAGGCGGTATTTCACTCCATGGGTGAGCGAAACAGCGAACCATTGGCGCACCCGGCGCCGCAGCGCGTGGAGAGCGTGGTCGCGCCGGGTGGACTTGGGTTCGTTGGCTTAGTGCCGAAGCTCTTTGGGCGAAGGTAACAGCGAGACGTCCCAGCCGCCGCCAAGGGCCTGGATCAACGACACGCTAGCGTCCATTCGGCGAGTTTGAATATCAACTGCACGCAGTTGATTCTGCAGTGTGAAAGTCTGCGAGGTGATAACGGTCAAGTAGTTTGTGAGTCCGCCGCGATATTGGTCGGTCGATATTTGAAGTGACCGCTGTGCGGCTTTGACCGCACGATCCGTGATCACCGACTCTTCGGCCAGGAGGCGCAATTGCGCGAGATTGTCTTCCACCTGTTGAAACGACGTCAAAACCGTCTGCCGGTAGTTCGCCACCGTGGCATCGTAATTCGCCTGGGTCACTTTCACTTGGGCGCGGCGCCTGCCGCCGTCGAATAGCGTCTGGGCCAATTGCGGTCCAAGCGACCAGAAGCGGCTCGGCCACGACAACAGGTCGAGGAAAACTGCTGTTTGCGATCCGGCGCTGGCACTGAAGGCGAGTGCAGGGTAGAAGGCCGCCTTGGCAATTCCGATCTGTTCATTCGCCGCCGCGACCTGCCTTTCCGCGGCTGCGACATCGGGCCTTCGTTCCAGCAGACTGGATGGAATCCCAATCAGAGAGACCGGGGGCGGCCCCTGCGCCGGCGTCCCGAGGATCGACAACTCGGAAGGTGGTCTGCCGGTGAGCACTGCGATGGCATGTTCGAATTGAGCCCGCTGAACCCCCAGATCCACCAATTCCACCCGCGTCGTTTCCAACTGAGTTTGAGCCAGTGCCACGTCGCCCATCGATGCGACCCCACCGTCGTAGCGGTCCTGAGTCAGTTGAACGTAACGCTCGTAGGACTTAACTGTGTCGTACACCAACCGGCGTGATGCTTCCAGTCCTTGAATCTGGAAGTAGTCCGCTGCTAGCTCGGACTGATACAGCAAAAGCGCAACCTCCAACTGCGCGGCGGTCGCCTCCGCAATAGCGGAATTCCCGGCAACCCCGCGGCGGATGCTTCCCCATGTGTCGACCTGATAAGCGAGATCGATAGGTATCGCGTAGAGGCTCCTCGCTCCCGTCGCTGCACTCGTCTGCGAACGCGAAGCCGTGGGCGATGTGGACACCGTAGGAAACAAGCCAGCACGCGAGACCAGCACTGTCGCCTTGGCAGCGCGGAACTGGGCGTCCGCCGCCAGCACATTCTGGTTCGAAATACGCACCTGGTCTTCAAGCGCGTTGAGTTGCGGATCGTTGTAAACCAGCCACCACTGACCGCGAATAGCCGCGTCGTTGGGCTGTGCCTCTTTCCACGCTGAGGGCCAGTCCGCGGGCGTCCCCCCCTTGAAGGCGGGCGGCGCCGGCGTGCTGGGGCGCTGGTACTTCGGACCGACCAGACAAGCGTTGGTTGTCAGCAACAATCCGGCCGTCCCAAAGACGAACACCGAGCGGAGTAGGCCGGAACGGATCGAATCATTCATATCTAAGAGCCTCAATCGGGTCCATGTAGGCCGCCTTGCGGGCCGGGTAGTAGCCAAAGAACACGCCTACCAAGGCGGAGAAGACAAACGCCATCAGCACGGACGTCAGGCTGACTTGCGTGGACCAGTTCGCGAAGTGCGAGATGAGTACGGAAGTGGTCAGGCCGAGCACAATCCCGATAATTCCACCGAGCAGCGAGAGGGTCACCGCTTCCACCAGGAATTGCGAGAGGATGTCACGGGTCTTGGCGCCAACGGCCTGCCGTAGTCCGATCTCGCGCGTCCTTTCAGTGACCGACACCAACATGATGTTCATGATCCCGATACCGCCTACGATCAGCGACACCGACGCGATTGCGCCCAGCAGAATCGACATCACCTGCGCCGATGTCTCCTGCGCGGCGAACACCTCCGCCAGATTGCGCACGGAGAAGTCATCGTCCTCGCCAGGCTGAATCCTATGCCGCTCGCGCAGCAGCGTGGTGAGCTCCTGCTGTGCCTGGTCCATGGTCTGCGGACCGGCCGATTGCACCATCAGGGCGTTGACCGACTTGGCGTTTGCCTTGTTGCCGCCAATCACCTTGCGCTTAGCCGTAGAGAGGGGCAGGAGTATGACGTCGTCCTGGTCCTGGCCTGAGGGTGACTGTCCCTTGGGCGTCAGCACTCCCGACACCGTGAACGGCACGTTCTTGATGATGACCACCTGACCCGTGGGGTCGCTGTCGCCGAACAGGTTCTGCGCCACGGTTTGGCCCAGCACGGCCACCTTGGCGGCTGCATCCACGTCCTGCGTCGTGAAGAACTCGCCGGACATCATGCTGTAATCCCGGATGGTCATGTAGTCCGGAGTCACTCCCTGCGCGCTGGTGGCCCAGTTGCTGTTCCCGTTAACGACCTGCACGGAACCGCGTACCGTGGGGGCGACGGCGGCTACCGAAGGACACTCTTTGGCAATGGCCTTGGCGTCGTCCTCGGTCAGGCTCGACACCCCACCGGAGCCGAGTCTGACGCCGTTGCTGCTGATGCTGCCTGGCAGGACCATGATCAGGTTGGCCCCAATGCTCTGGATCTGGTCTTGAATTCTCGCGGTGGCTCCGGCCCCGACGCCCACCATCGCAATCACCGCCGCGACGCCGATGATAATGCCCAACATCGTGAGCGCGGAACGCGTGCGATTCACCTTGAGCGCGCGCAGCGCGATCCTGACGCTGGCTAGGATCTTGTTCATGCCGCAATTACCTCTTCGGGCTTCTCGGCCGGGAGTTGCTCAAGATCCCGTTTGGCATCCCGCGGCTGCGCGACGCGTTCGTCCAGTTGCAGCTTGCCGTCTTTGAAGTGAATATTCCTGTTGGAGTAAGTCGCGACGTCCGGGTCGTGTGTGACCACGATCATCGTGATGCCGTCTTCGCGGTTCAGCCGCTGAAAGATAGCCATAATCTCGATGCTGGTGCGCGAGTCCAGAGCGCCGGTCGGCTCGTCCGCCAGGATGATTTTGGGATTGTTCACGAGCGATCGCGCGATGGCCACGCGTTGTTGCTGACCGCCCGAGAGTTGGCTGGGCTGATGGTCCTCGCGACCAGCGAGACCGACAGCGAACAGCGCCTTCATTGCTCTTTCACGCCGTTCAGAAGCGGGCGTATCGGTATACATCAATGGCAGTTCGACGTTCTCCGTCGCGCTGGTTCGCGCCAGCAGGTTGAATTGCTGGAACACGAACCCGATTTTCTTGTTCCGGATCTCCGCCAGCTGATCGCGGTTTAACTCACCCACGCTAATTCCGTCGAGCCTGTAGCTGCCCGACGTCGGCTTATCGAGGCACCCGAGGATGTTCATTAGCGTGGACTTGCCGGATCCGGATGGCCCCATGATGGAGACAAAATCCCCACGCTGGATTTCAAAGGAGATGCCCTTTAAGACATGAACCGGCACCTGGCCCAGTTTGTAGTCTTTGACCAGATCCTTCACTTCGATGACCGCAGTCGTGTCGCTCACTTAGAACCCCGGTCCACGGCCGCCCTTGCTGCCGCTTGAGGCTCCGGGGCTGCTACTCGAGGCCGGCGCCGCTCCCGAGGCGATGGCCGCGATGATCAGCCGGTCCCCGTCCTTCAAGCCGCCTGCCGTCACCTCTGTGTAGGTCCCGTCGCTTTCGCCGGTCGTGACCACGACGCGCTCCGGCTTGTCATCGGCATCCAGTCTCCAGACAGCCTTGTCCTGAGCGGAACTCCTGCGCGCGCCCTTGGACGCAACGACCGGGAGAGCAATGTCGGATGCCGGGTGATAGCGCAACGCCGAGTTCGTGATCCGCAGCACGTTCGGCCGTTGGTTCACCAGGATCTTCACGTTCGCCGTCATTCCCGGAAAGAGGTTCAGGTCCGTGTTTGAGACGCCGATCACTGCGTCGTAAGTGATCACGTTCTGCACATTGATAGGCGCCTTGCGCATCTCGGTCACGGTTCCTTTGAACACTCGCCCTGGATAGGCGTCCACAGTGAACGTCCCCGGCTGCCCCGAGCGCACCCGTGCCACGTCAGCTTCCGAGACGTTCGTATCCACCTGCATCTTGGTCATGTCTTGTGCGATCAGAAACAAGGTTGGCGCCGCCAGGCTGGCGGCTACGGTCTGCCCGACGTCTACGTTGCGGGAAACCACGACGCCATCCACCGGAGCTTTGATATTCGTGTGGCCCAAGTCGATCTGAGTCGATTGAAGCGCGGCGGCGTATTGCTTGACTTGTTCCCGGTTTGCGCTCAACAAGGCGTTCGACACATTCAATTGCGCCTGTGCGACTTTTACGCCGTCTTCTACCGCATGCTGCTGCGCCACCAGCGCGCTGTGATCGGCGACTGCCGACTGATAAGTGGTTTGCGCCGTTTCCAGGTCCTCTTTGGAGTCCGCACCTTGTTTGACCATGATCACGCGCCGGTCCACTTTCACCTTGGCGTCCTCGGTAATGGCCTGGGCTTTCACGACATTCGCCTGCGCCGCCGCCAATGCTGAGTGAGCCGCCTGAATGCCGGCCAGGGCCTGTATCACCACCGCCTGCGCATTGGTTACGCCAGCCTTGGCTGAATTGACGTTCGCCTGCGCCTGGTCGACCTTGGCCTGGAAAGGCGCAGGATCGATCCGCGCGATTAACTCGCCTTTGGTGACCTTGCTGTTGAAATCAGCCATCAGGGCCAAAATGATGCCTGAGACCTGCGAGCCGACATTCACGGTCACCACCGCGTTCGGGCTGCCGGTCGCCGAAACAGTCACGCTGATGTCTCCGTGCCCGACGGTCGCAGTCCGATATTGAACGTCGGATCGATTGCGAAGCACAAGCCAAGTCACGAGTCCCACTACCACGCAGGCGGCAGCCGCCGCCAGAATCACTGTTTTCCTCGTCATATTCGGTTAATCGGAAGGCACGTTACGCGCCATTGGGAACTGCTCCAGGGGGATTGCACGCACTGCGGCAGGATTGGAGGTATCCGGGCAAGGCCAATCCCTGCTCGGGAAGTTGATTGAGCTGATTCCCTACCTGCCGGTTTACGGACTATCGGGCTCGTTTACCCGCAGCGGCGAACTCAAAGGCTTGACGGACCAGGGAGCCGGACCATTGCTTCGCGCCATGCAGCTAAGCGCGCGAGTCCGGCGCACGGTGGCTGCGCTCCCGGCTCGGCACTTGCTCGAAGCAACAAAAGATGCACTTGCCGCCGCAGTTTGTGCATGCATCGGTACGTCCCCCCGAGCCCCGGCCCTGCTTCCGCCTGTTCCCGGCCACGCTCAATCGCAGGTGATTCTTTTCAGCACAGGAGAGACTCGAGCTAATCAAATCGGCCGGCGCTCGCGCCTTCCCCTTATAGCTAAAGCCGAGTTCTGGCGAGACCTGCAGGGCGCCGTGGAGGGATGATGCCAGGCGTGTGCACCGTCAATTGAATTCATCTTTGGCGAGTGAAGTGCTTCAAGAATCGGGACAGCTGCGCCGTTCACTTCTCAATGCCGCCAATTCGAAAGGCGGCTTCCAAGTGCTGCAATGGCGTAGAGCTGGGAAGTAGTGTTGCTGAAGTTCGCTGCTGCGCTTTCCGCCGCAGTCCGTGCGATGGACTGTTTCCAAGTGCCGCATCAGCGCACCTCGGGCTGATGGGCCACTTAGGCCGGGGCGCAAAGCTGCAGGAACCAATGCAAAGAACTCCAATTCAGTGAATTGGAGTTCTTTGCGTTTCAGCGGGATCTTTGTGCGCGCCACTCTCAGCCGGGGTACGAGTTGAGGCAAAGCCTATCGAGCCGTGACCGCGCAGGCAGATATCCAGCCAGGACTCGTCTCGATCAAACTAGTCCTTGCCGCCAGATCTGCGAGTGCTGCCAACAAGCTCAGACTTGTGGTCCTGCGGAACCTTGCCCGCACTTCGAGCAACGGTGCTTCGAGCTTCTGATGGCAGACCCAGTCAAGAAGCCAATCGCCGCAGCGGCCACCAGTGTCCCCGCCAGATGCTGGCGGCCATACCTTCGCAAGCTGGTGAGAACGTCGCTAAGGTCATTGTTTTCGACGATTTCCGCGGTAGCATCGAGCCGGTCCGCTGCGCCGGTGGAGAAGTTGTCAAGCGCTTCTGCTCCCTGACGCCCGGTTGCACGAACCGAGGACGCGGCCGTATGAAGTGCTGCCCCAGTCTCGGCGCGTACCGAGTCGATTCGCCTGCCGGTATTGCGTCCCAATTGCTCCATCGTCTCTTTCGCCTCGTTGCCCAGCTCCGTTGCCGTGTCCGTAACCGTTTTCAATGTAGTCAAGATGTTCCTCCGAGATTCGAGATGGTTGGATCGTGCGTACTCCAACCGAGACGAAGCGAAGCACGTCGGCTTCCATTGCCCGCGCCTGCCGCAAGCGGGCAGGCAGGCAGAGGTCCCGCGCCTTCGCCTGAACCGCACGGCTCTGCCATTGGTCTCAAGCGTGCAGTGAACGAGCCTTGAGCGCTCTTCCGATTGCCGCCGTGTGGTCCCGCTGGGCTCTCGGAAAGCGCGGAACCGAGCGTTGCGCTCGCTTCAAACAATGACGTCTATCTCACCGGAACAGAAAGAGCCGCCCGTTCGCCCCCGCGCCGCCGTTGTGGTGGCCCATCCGGACGACGAGACGCTGTGGTGCGGCGGGTACATTCTGGCGCATCCGGAATTTCAGTGGACCATCGTTACCTTGTGCAGAGCGGCGGACACGGATCGTGCGCCTAAGTTCCGCAGGGTGCTGCTGGCCTTGGGGGCGGTTGGAGTGATGGCGGATCTTGATGACGGACCCGAACAGACGCCTCTACCGGAGAACGAGACTCAACAGACCATCCTCGAGTTATTGGCAGGAGTGAGTTACAGCCTGATCCTGACCCACGGGCCGCGCGGCGAATACACGCGGCATCGGCGGCATGAAGAGTGCTCTCGGTGCGTGGTTGACCTGTGGCGCGCCAGCCGCATCGAAACTGGGCGCTTGTGGCTGTTCGCATATGAAGACGGGGATCGCGCGTACCTTCCCCGGGCACGCAGCGATGCGGATCGACGGGACGTGCTAAGAGAGCAGATCTGGCACGAAAAGTACCGGCTGATTGAGGAAGTTTACGGGTTTGGCCCCAACACTTGGGAAGCGCGCGCAACGCCCCGGGAAGAAGCATTTTGGTGTTTTGACTCACCGCAATCCTTGCGGCAGCGCGCAGCACATCTGGAGCGACAACTTTGAAAGTTCTGGTTTTGACCGAATATCCGCCGTCGGCGGGAGGCCTGTCCACGCAGGGCCAGATGTTCTACCGGGGCCTGCGCGAAATCGGCGTGGACGTCCACCCGGTTCATCTCGAATCGCCTCTCGAAAAGGAATGGTACTTCCGCTGGTTTCGGCCCGACGTAGTTGTTGGCATTGGGTACTGGGGTCACCTTCCACATCTCGTTCTGCATCCGCAGCAATTCGGAATCACTGCAATCCCCTGGCTGGTTGCCGATGGGTTCATCGCGAAATACCAGGACGTGCTGAACGCCTTGCCTCTGATTCTGGTCACCTCCAATTGGGTTAAAGACGTTTACATGCGGGACGGCATCCGGGGTGACAACATCGAAGTTCTGCCCGTGGGTTGCGATACTGTTTCGTTCGCCCCGCGGAGCCACAATGACCCCAAAGTGCGCTCGATCCGGGAAGCATTGGGCGTGTCTGACGACCAGATTATGATCTTGACGGCCGGCGGCGACGCAACCTCCAAAGGCGCGCAGGAGGTCATGCGCGCGCTGGCACTGATCAACGGCAAAGTCCCCGACTGGAGATACGTCTGCAAACTCTGGCCCCAGCAACGCACCGTGGAACAAAACCTCGTTGACCTGCAACTGGCGGCGGACCTGGGGATCGAGAAGAAGGTCATCTTCTCAACCAACGTCGTGTCGCATAACTTCATGCCTTACCTGTTGGCGGCCTGCGACATCTATGCCGCACCGTCGCGGCTGGAGGGTTTCGGGATGATCCAGGTCGAGGCCAACGCCTGCGGAAGGCCGGTGATTGCCATCAACGCCATGGCCTTTCTCGACACGATGGTCCAAGGCGAAACGGCATTTCTTGCGGCAGTTGCGGAGGAGCGGAAGATCACCGAAGGCGTGTTCGGGGATGGGAACGGAGATGACAACAGCCGCCGCGTCGTCTTCCCGAATCCGCGCACCGTGGAGTTTCGCGCCAGCGTGCCAGACATCGCCCAATACCTGCTGACGCTCATGACTGACGCTGGCTTGCGCAGGCGCATGGGCGAGGCGGGCCGCAAGCACGTGACAGAACTGTTCGACTATCGTCAGGTCGCCAGACAGTTCGTCAAGATTGTGTCCGGCCGGTTAGGGATTCGATAGCAGGCTGATTGCACGCACGAGGTGTCATGTTTACGGACGGCAAAGCGATCTCTCCGATCGAGCAAACCCGAATCGACCAGGCAAAGGCTGCCGCATTGGCGGTTCTGTTGCATAACGCGCACGGACCATGTCAGGGTCTGCCGCGAACTGCCGGGTGGGGCTATCCGGAACCCTACACGCGGGACCTGATGATATCCGCATTGGGCGTGCTGACCACGGGTAGTCAGGAATTGACGGACTCGCTGCGGCGCACACTAGTGGCCTTGGCCCTCAATCAAACCACGCGCGGCCACATCCCGTCCCTCGCGCACGATGGCGCGGACCGCGGTGCCAGCGACACCACCCCTCTGTTCCTGTTTGGTCTCGCCCTGTTCAGGAGGTCGGCCAACCAGCCAGGATTCCTCGACGAGGCGGCCAGGAAAGCCTTGACCTGGATGCAGTACCGCAGTCCCGACGACATGGTGATGGTCGCCCAATTGCCCACCAGCGATTGGCGTGACGAGCAGTGGGTGATGGGATATGGGTTGTATGTGAACACGCTGGTCTACGCTTACCTGCGTCTATATGGCGAGCACGAGTCGGCCTCTTTGCTGGGCGAGTTGATGAACCGCCTGGAGATTCTGGGAGAGGCCAAGAATCCCCACCAGCACGAGGGGCTCGTAGTTCCGGCCAAGCCCTATTACGCGCTCTATTCCTACAAGATCTTCAACAGCGACCGCTTCGATCTGCTTGGCAACAGCCTTGCGATTCTGACGGGCATTGCCTCCATTGACCGGGCGCGCAGCATTGTCGCCTGGGTCGAGACCGAGTGCGATGCGATGCAGGAGCGTGGAGAACTGGCGGTGGACCTGCCACCCTGCCTGTTCCCCTACATCCTGGCCCAACACGCCGACTGGCGGCCTCGCTACGAGCACTACAACATGCCCGGCGAGTATCACAACGGCGGAGTCTGGCCGTTTGTGTGCGGGTTCTACGTGGCGGCCTGCGTGGCCGCTGGCAGGCTGGATTTGGCCGAACGGAAACTGGTGGCGCTGACGGCCCTTGTTAAGCCCTGGCATGAGAACGAGGCGGAGTGGGGCTTCAATGAGTGGGTGGCAGCCCGGACCGGGCAGCCCAGCGGCCGGGACTGGCAAACTTGGTCGGCGGCGATGTATTTATACGCTGCGGACTGTGTGCAGCGGAAGGTGACCCCGTACTTCACCGAAATCCGCACAGCAGGCATCAGCCCGGCAGTGTAAGCGGCCCTTTCCACAACCCCGGCTGCAGCGGTCGTGTTCCTTGGCGTCGGGTGTTTGCCTGAGCAGCCATCGACACGTCGAAAGGTGCGTGCGCCGCGCAGATCGTGCATCTTCAGTTGAGCTTCCGGACACAGCCAGCGAGGGCTGCTATGGAGATCCGTCACCTTGCGGCGGATGGTGCGGCGCGTGCAATGACAGTTGCTATGAAAGAATCACAACGCATAGCAGCCGAACGCCGTGATATCGCTGAGCACGCCCATATCGCCGGCTCCGAACACCACGGGAAAGAAGAGCACCTGAGTGGCAATGAGAGCTCCAGGCTTGGCCGCGAGCACACCAACAAGGCGTACCTGACGGCACAGAAGAAGCAGCAAGGGCCTCAAACGGGGCAAAGCGCGGACGGAATTGCCCACGCAGCCCTGGAACATCAGATCGCCGCGCTCGCCTACCAGCTATGGCAAGACCGGCGTTCCCCTGAGGGTTCTTCACAACACGATTGGTTTTGCGCTATCGAGACACTTCGATCCAAGTGACTGAGAACGTCTTGCTGCCCGCATTGAGGTGTTCCAAGACATCGCTGCCGGCAGAAGCCGTACATTGTGGATCGGAAGCTAATGGGCGCATCTACTCCTGCTGGCAAGGCTGCCAGACATCTGTTTGTCCTGCAAGGCCGCTTCCGCAGGTTCTTTTCGAATCTCGGCCCGGGGCTGATTACAGGCGCGGCGGATGACGACCCGTCCGGGATCTCGACGTATTCCGTCACCGGAGCATCATTCGGGTACGCGCCACTTTGGACGGCCATCTTCTCTTTCCCCCTGATGGCGGCCGTGCAGATCATGTGCGCCCGCCTGGGCATGGTCACAGGCCTCGGACTCGCCAGTGTCATTAGAGTGCGCTATCCACGGTGGGTCTTGTGGGGTGCCTGTTCGCTGCTCGTCGTCGCAAACGTGGTCAACATCGCCGCCGATTTGGGAGGTATGGCTGATGTCACGCAGCTTCTAACCGGCGTCAATTCACTCTATTGGACGCCTGCATTTGCTTTGCTGATTGTCTGCCTGCTGTTCTGGGCCAGTTACCGCCACATAGCCAGGATCTTCAAGTGGCTCACGCTGGTCCTGTTCGCCTACATCGCTGCTGCCTTTCTCTCGAACCCCGATTGGCCGGCTGCGCTTCGTGCCACGCTAATTCCACGCGTGCAATGGACGAGCGCCTACTGGGCGACGCTGGTCGGGATTCTGGGAACGACCATCTCGCCTTACCTCTTCTTCTGGCAGGCGGCGCAGGAAGTAGAGGTGGAAGTCGCAGAAGGCAAGACGACAGTTAAGGAACGGGAAGGCGCGACGCAGTGGGAATTGCGCCACTCCCGAAACGACGTCCTCACCGGCATGTTCTTCTCCAACCTGGTGATGTACTTCATCATCTTGACCTCGGCCGCCACGCTGCATGCACACGGCAGGACGACCATTTTGACGGCCCGTGATGCGGCCGAAGCCCTGCGTCCTTTCGCCGGTGACGGCGCATACTGGCTGTTCAGCCTGGGTCTGATCGGTGCCGGCATGTTGGGCGTCCCGGTACTTGCCGGGTCCTGCGCTTACGCCATTGCCGAGGCCGCCGATTGGGTTGGCTCGCTGGAGGTGCACCCTCCACTCGCCCACGGCTTCTATGCTGTTATCGTCTTGGCCATGGCGCTCGGGCTCGGTTTGGACTACGCCGGTCTAAACGCCGTCAAGATGCTCTTCTGGTCGGCCGTACTCAATGGTGCGCTGGCACCTCCGCTACTCGTCCTGGTAGTTCTGCTCACCAGCAGAACCGACGTGATGGGGGAGCACCGCAACGGGCCGGTACTCCGCTGGCTGGGGTGGACCTGCGCCGCCGTTATGTCGATAGCGACGCTAGTCATGCTGGCAACAGCGTTTGTCGCATGAACTGATGGCCCCGGAGTGGCGGCTGTCATTTCGCTGCGCTCTTCGTAACAGCTGGCGGTCCTCGTCTTCCAGCAGCGGCTTACGTTACGCCCGCCCGGCCTTCAGCAGAGCTGCTTTGCCGCGTTCGCGGTACTGCGCAACCCAGCGCACCACCGTCAGCCGGACGATTTGCACCCGGCGGGTGGCCTCGGCCTGACTCATTCCGCCCTTCCACAACCGGATCGCTTCCAACCGGCGCTGCTCCAGCGCGCTAAAATCCCGTGGTACTCCAACCGCATTACCCATGCATCCTCAGATGTAATATCACCGGGGAACGCGAAGCTATACTATGCGGGAGTCAATAAGCTCAGCAAGCCGAACGACACCGAACCACGCTCGGGCCTCAGCTTAAGCTCCGATTCCGGCCCGCATCCTAAGGCCAGCAACCCTGGATCGTTGTGCTAACATTACGTCGTTGTCTATACACAACACCCTCCTGCCAAGACGAATCGCGACCCTACTTCTCTCCGCTTTCGCGGCGGTTTTGGTTCCGGGCTCAGGCTTCGGACAGGCCGGCCGCACGGAACTCCTGGGCACGATCAAGGATCAGTCTGGTCTTTCGGTTCTCAAGGCAAAAGTTGAACTCGAGGATAAGGCCACGATGGCCCGCTACGAGACGACGTCGGATGAGCGCGGCGAATACCACCTGCTCGGATTGCCTGCGGGCCAGTACGTTCTGACCGTATTGCAATCTGGGTTTCGAACCTACCGCCAATCTGGCGTCACTCTTCGATTGGGTGATCGAACGTCGATCGACGTGCATCTTTCAGTCGGTCAGCCCGCGCAATCCATTGATGTGACCGCCGCAGCATCACTGCTCCAGACCGCGAGCGGCGAGGTGAGTCAAAATGTCGATGGCAAACAGGTTGTGAGCCTGCCGCTGGACGGGCGCAATTTCATCCCCCTGGTCACGCTCTCGCCCGGTGTCGCGTTGCCAAACGGGAACTTCCTTCCGCGCATCAATGGCAGCCGGCCGAGGACCAACGAGTACATTTACGACGGTATCAGCGTGCTGCAACCCGAGCCAGGTCAGGTGGTCTACTACCCGATCATCGACGGCATGGCCGAGTTCAAATTGAATGTGAATGCCTACTCGCCCGAGTACGGGAGATCCAACGGTGGCACGGTCATTGTGATCGGCAAATCGGGAAGCAACCAGTTCCACGGATCTGTATTCGAGTTCTTCCGCAACGAAGCCCTAAACGCCAGAAACCTGTTCGCCCAACCGGGCCCGACGCCCGAGTTCCGCAGGAACCAATACGGACTCACCGTCGGCGGGCCGATCCAAACGAACAAGACGTTTTTCTTCGCGGACTGGCAGGGCACTCGGCTGCGCACCGGCATTACGCGCTTCAGCATCGTCCCGGCGCTCGCTCAAAGACAAGGCGTCTTCACACAGACCATATTCGATCCTTCGACCTCACCGCGCACACGTTTTGCGTACAACGCGATTCCCTTGGCCCGCTTCGATCCTGTCGCGAGCCAGGTGCTTGCGCATTACCCGCTCCCAAACGTTGCCGGTGCGAGCAACTTCGTTCGAACGGCTACCGAGCCCGACAACCAGGACCAGGCAGACTTCCGTGTTGACCGGTATTTTGGCGAGAAGCACCGTGCGTTCGCTCGCTACACGATCTTTCACGACGACGACACACCGGTGACGCCCCTGCCAGACGGCAGCGGAAGTCTCACTTCGGGCGTGATTGGGCATGCCATTACGCGCGGCGATGCCATTGTAGGCGACTACAACTGGTCGATCTCGCCAAGCGTGTTGAACCAGTTGCGTTTCGGCTATTCCCGCCGGGGTCTCAACCAGGTATCGCTTCAGAACGGCGGAATCGCGATCCGGGGCTTGCCCTCCAACTCTTTCGCTTCAGTCCTGCCGATCTTCACCTTGTCCGGTCTTCAGCAGATCGGGCCGACGACCGCAGCCAACTCCAACTTCACTACATCGGTGACGGAATACATCGACACATTCACCATGGTGTTGGGGCGGCACACGTTCAAGGTCGGCACGGATCTGCGGAGGGAAGCGCTTGAGGTGCTCAACCCGCCGAATCCTACAGGTTCGTTCGGCTTTACCACGACAGGAACGAACAGTTCGACGGTCGCAGGGAGCGGAAACGCCTTAGCGTCACTGCTTCTGGGGCAGGTAAACGCGTTCTCCATTGACATTCAAAAGCAGGTGATTCAGCCGCGTGCACACATTGCGGAGTTCTTTGCCGGTGATGATTGGAAAGTCTCCCGCAGGTTGACACTGAACATTGGCGCGCGGTACACGCTCAATTTCCCTTCAACAGAAGTTCACAATCAGGGCGGCGTGTTTAACCTCGGAACGCAGGTACTCGAATTTCCCCATACTTCACGAAGCCTGGAGTGCTGCGACATCGGTCCACGCGCCGGACTCGCATTTCGCGCAACTGACAGTTGGGTCATCCGTTCAGGTTACGGGATGATCTTCTTCGAACAGTCCGGCATCACCACACCGTTCACGATTCCCCAATTCCCGTTCGTACGGACCGTCGGGCAGCAGTCTCCCGACAATGCCACGGCAGCGTTCACGCTGGCCAACGGGCCAACCGTCCAGGTCAGTGCGCCGAATCCGAAATCAGGATTGGGACAAGGTGTCTTCGGCGTGGACCGTTCGAACGGGTCCGGCTACTCGCAACAGTGGAACTTCACCGTGCAGAAGACGATCGGGAACGATTGGAACATCGAACTGGCCTACCTCGGCTCGAAGAACACGCGACTGGGTATCCCGGATGCGAACATCAACCAGTTGCCTTCGCAAGACCTGTCGAAGAGCGCGGCGTTGTTGGTTAAGGTCGCCAATCCGTACTACGGGCAGATCCCGGCTTCGTCGTCCCTCGGAGGACAGACGATCGCTCAGCAGCAATTGCTGCGGCCCTACCCGCGCTTCACCACGGTCGCGCTCTTTCGCGACAATGTCGGCAATTCGACCTACGACGCGGCTGCGCTCAAGATCGAGAAGCGGCTGTCCCACGGCTTGACGATCAACGCCGCGTACACGTTCTCCAAGCTGATCGACGATGCCTCCAGCGTATTTTCGCAGACCATCTTCACCGGCCCCGTTCTCAACAGCACCGGCGCCGCGGACGCCTACAACCGGCACCTAGAGAAGGATGTGTCCAGCGGCGATATTCCGCGCGTCTTTGCGTTGGGCTGGGTCTACGACGTCCCGCGGATATGGAAGCTCGCCGGCTGGCAGATCGGTGGGCTGATTCGTGTGCAGGCCGGCGACGCCGTGGCAACCACTCAGGCCACCAACAACAACTCCAGTCTGGGCTTCGCGGTCCAACGGCCTAATCGGATTGGCGACCCAAACAACATTGCGGGACGGACAGTCGCCAAGTATTTCAATACGGCCGCGT
Organism: uncultured Acidobacteriia bacterium; assembly: GCA_903909435.1. Taxonomy (GTDB): domain Bacteria; phylum Acidobacteriota; class Terriglobia; order Bryobacterales; family Bryobacteraceae; genus CAIVVT01. Next base: position 76,112 of record CAIVVT010000178.1, read on the forward strand.
TCTCGCTCGCGCCACAATTCGTGATCGGATCGAGCTCACGCAACCCGGTACGCGGGCCCGGCCTGCAGAATGCGGACCTGATGCTTGGTAAGACATTTAGAATCACGGAACGGATCGAGGCGGAGTTTCGCGCCGAGGTATTCAACATCTCGAATACTCCCCCGCTCAACGATCCTAACGGTAGTTTCGGTAGTGCGGCCTTCGGCTCGATCACCAGCGCCGGGAACCCACGTGATTTCGAATTCGTGGCCAAAGTCCACTTCTGAAAGGCTGGCGGGAAGTAAACCGCTCGCAGACTCGGTAACTAGAATGTGAGGCAGTCATGTCCACGCAGCGCTTAATGCTCATTGGGCTGCTCTCTGCAGCCTTAGCGGTGGCGCAAGACGCTTCCCCGTCGCTGCAAGTGACGGGCGCCGTTCAACATGTCCTGAAATTGACCGCCGACGACCTGTCCAAAATGCCCCGCGCGACCGCCAAGCTTGCCAGCCACGGGAAAGAGAGCGCCTACCAGGGCGTCTGGCTCCATGATGTGCTCGAACGAGCGGGCGTTCCACAGGGCAAGGAGTTGCAGGGGAAGGCGCTGGCAGGCTTTGTCCTCGGCGAAGCACGAGACGGTTACCGCGTAGTGTTTTCACTTGCTGAACTCGACCCTGATTTCATCGATGACGAGGTCCTCTTGGCGGACAGCGCCAATGACAAACCACTGTCTGCAGAAGCAGGACCATTCCGGATCATCGTGCCAAAAGACAAGCCTGGTGCGCGCTCAGTCCGCATGCTGATCAAGCTCGAGATCGTTCAGGTGACGAAGTGATGGCCAGGAAGCCACTGGTTGAAAATCGGCTGGCTGAACTCCGCAAGAGCCGGGGGCTCGGCGCTTCCGACCTCGCCCGGCGCGTAAACGTGAGCCGGCCGACCATCTACGCCATCGAAGCGGGCACTTACGTCCCGAACACCGAAGTCGCCTTACATCTGGCGCGCGAATTGGAAGTGACTGTCGACGAATTGTTCACGCTGCAAAGTGGCACTCAAGCGGCACCGGAGTCACTCTCAGCCGAAGTCCTCAGCAGTTCACTCGCGTTGGAGGGCCAACCCGTGCGAATCTGCCAGGTCGGCTCGCGTTGGGTCAGCGTGCCTGTGAGCGCCTCGCCCTGCTACATGCCCGAGGCGGACGGCATCATTCAGCGGTTAGGACGATCAAGCAGTCGTGCCGACCTCGTGGTGTCTTCAAAGGAGGAAGCCGCACAGAAGCGGTTGGTGCTCGCGGGGTGCGATCCGGCGGCCAGCCTCCTCTCGCACGTGGTCGAAAAGATCAGCGGCATCGAAATTGTCTGCGCTCCAGCGTCGAGTAAGTTGGCGCTCGCGTGGCTCAAGGCGGGCAAGGTGCACATCGCGGGATCCCATCTCGAGGACCCGAAGACCGGCGAATTCAACATGCCCTATATCCGCCAGGAGTTTCCAGGGGAAGACATGAGCGTCGTGACGTTTGCGCGGTGGGAAGAGGGGCTGGTGACCGCGCCGGGCAATCCTAAGGAGATACGCAAGATCGATGACCTCTGTAAACGCAGCATCCGCTTCGTCAACAGAGAATCGGGCTCGGGCAGCCGCGCGTTGTTGGATCAATTGCTGAAGCAGGCCTGTCTGGACTCGACCAGAATCAAGGGCTACGAACGCGTAGCCTTCGGGCATCTGGCGGCGGCCTACGGTGTTGCCATCGGAAGTGCTGACGCGTGTCTGGCAACCCGTTCGGCGGCACGGGCGTTTGGTCTGGAGTTCGCCCCGCTGCGCAGTGAGCGTTACGATCTGGTGATGCGCAAGGGCACTACCGATCTTCCCGCTGTAAAAGCACTTCTGGACGTGCTCCAACGCGAGACGCTACGGCGTAAGTTGGACGTTCTCGCTGGCTACGATACGTCGCAGACCGGGGCCGTTGTCGGCTAAGTGGATGTCGTCGGCTAACTCGGGCCCTGATCGGCTCTGGCGGAATCCCTGCTAGCCCTCGTGCTCTCCGTCAAGCCCCCCGCCGGGGATTGTCGGCAGGAATCCGGCCGCGCGGCGGTGGAAGCAACTCAGTTTGCCCGACACGGATCCGACCCGGTTCTTGCCCTTCAGTGCGCGAAATCCAAATCCCGGCCTCTAGCTCGGTTGCTTTGACTGGTGTGGAATTGGTGTGAATCTAAATGGGAAGGATGGGGAAAGATGCGGAAACTGGGGAAAGTCCGCGTCGGCGGAACGGCGAAGAATGGCGCAGTCCTGGTGGCGTTTGAAGCTGGATAATGAGTGTAAGCCATCGAGAATAGAGATGCTAAGAATAGCTCCTCAGCTAGGACTCGAACCTAGGACCTTTCGGGTAGCAGGCGCGCCGTTCCTTGCGCTCGCCAAGAGCGCACGAGCACTTTTGCGGCGGCGTCTGTTAGGCGAGACTGGCACCGCACTGAGTCCCCGAAGCTCAACCCGACTCAGTTCAGGTCGTGTGCAGTTGATGTCTGCACGGACACCCGTGCAGATATCAACTGCTACTCGGGCATGAAGCCGGGTGCCTCGGCGACATCAAGCCACCCGGTCACATACACATGAACCTCAGTGCGCCTCTCGCTCCGTCAACGGCGAGCACCCTGACACTCTGCGCGTCCACACAGCCAGAAATCGACACGAGGTGTTCGCCGATGGGCCATGAGGCCGGGAATACCCAATATCTCAATCCCACGTCCGGGAATTCGACCACCCAGCTGTTTTGACGAGCGCCGGCGATGCAACTGCAAACAGGGACCGAGCAAGGTGCTCTTCGGGATGCGCCGCGCGTCCAACTTGCCTTTGCGCATCGAAACAGTCTCATACGTTTATCTAGAATCAGACCGGGCGCCGAGATAAGAAGAGGGAGCACTTTGCTGGCTCGGGAACTGCGTCCTTAGCCAACTTGGGGTGAGGTTGCTCTTCGCTGCCAAGGTGCACGCGAGGAACCGTGTGTCTCGCGGCATTCATGCGCCCACGAACGTATACGCGATTACGCTGATAGGCTTCTCGAAGCCTGGGCGAAATGCATATAAAGAGTATTGAATCAATGCGTTACAGGAACTTGTCGCACCTTGAGATGCAACCCGACCAATGGGCGTCATTGCTGGACGCGAGCGTGCTGAGGCAAGTAGCTTACTTGTTTGCAATGACTTACGCGAAAGGACGCACTAAGACGTCCCCGCTGGGAAATGCCGACTTGCGAGTACCAATGCCCGTCCGGGGCACGCTTCCATGATCGCGTATCCCGGGAGCGAGCCTCAGCAGTCTAGATTCAGCCCATTCTCCGAGTGGCGCGTCATCCGACCGCAGCACCACGGTTAGCGGTCATAAGCCGACTTATCGGTCCGAATTCTAAAGGGTCTGGGGTGAACCACCCACGAGTGCAGGATGAAATGGGATAACTCTCGACACTCTCTTGATCTTCGCATCACGACCTAAGCTAAAGACCTCTTGGAAGAGCCCTACAGTCGCATCATTAGGGAGCCAGGCGGGCCTACGGCGGCTCGCCCTCATCGGAACTTCTCCACCATCATCAGGTCGGTCTGCCCGAGTTCACCTTCATGAGTTGTGTAGAGGAGCCACCGGCCGTCAGGGGAAACAGAAAAGCCCCAGCCCACTCTTCCCTTCAACTTGGCAACCGTTTCAACCATGCGAGATGCGAAATCGAAACGCTGGACTGACGGGTTCTCCCAGTCTGAGAGGAAATAGATGCCACGGTCGATCACCGCGAAGGCGTTCGAGCATACGGACGGGACGATCCGGACTTCTTCGCCGCCTTCGACTGGAACGCGCCTCAGTTCAGTGTTCTCCCCATCCACTCGATCAAACAAATAGTAGAAGAATTTCCGGTCGGGGGACTCGACCCCTTGAGCGCCGCCTTGTTTCGTGATCTGCACCGCTTCGCCGCCGTTGACGGGGATTTTCCATACCTGCTTGTTTCCGTTCCTTTTAGAGACAAAGTAGATCCACTTGCCGTCTCGCGACCACCCGGAAAGCCCAGCCCCGACGTGGGCACCACGCAAACGCTCTGGTTTGCCTCCATCCACGCTGACGATGTCGATTTCGCCAATCCCGCCCGGCCGGGCGGTGAAAGCGATGCGGCGTCCATCCGGGGACCAGGCTGGGCCCGCGACATAAGGGCCGCCGAAAGAGGTCAGCTTCACCGCGTTCAATCCGTCGGCGTCGCACACCCAGATCTCGTGGCTGCCTGACCGGTCCGAAGTGAACGCGATACGCTTGCCGTCAGGCGAGTACTGCGGAACGAAGTCCAAACGGGAGGAGTTCATGGGCAACTTCTCCGCCCGGTGGCCGCCGCCCAGTTCGAGGCGCCAAATATGGGCGCGGTTGACGAACTGCATGTAGACCACGCGGCCCTGGCGTGAAATCGTCGGCATCAGGTAGTTGGTTGCGCCGCCAAAGGGGAGGGGTTCGGGGTCTCCCAATTGACGCGGGGACCCGCGAATTGCCATCTGCCACAGTCTCTTGTTGCTGGTGGAAGTACCTGATGCAAACAGGATCGAGTTTCCATCAGGCCACCATGCCGCCTCATCCGTGTTTCTTTGCCAGAACGTGATGCGCTTTGGCTCCTCGGTTGCGCTGGAGCCTTCAGGTAGTTCAAGAAGAAAAAGATCGGAGCCCCCCAACCCGTTGATCGCTCGGGTGAACACGAGAGCGCGCCCGTCTGGGGAAACCGAGGGGTAAACATCGCCAAAGAGGCCCTGAGGCGGAGAGGTTAGCTTCCGCTTTTCTCCGGTTTCGACGGAGACGAGAAACAATGCGAGTGGCTCCTGGACCGAGTTCCTATCAGGCACCACGAGCCGCCGGCTGCTGGGGAGCCAAGACATTTTGCCTTGTCCCCACCACTGAAGCTCCTTACCACCACACAGAACCTCGGTGAGTTTTCGCTCGGCTCCTCCCACGGCCGGGATCAGGAATACCCCGAATTTCTCGTCGGACAACTTGCGCTGGAAGGCGATCCAGCGACCGTCAGGGGACCAGGCAGGAAAAACGTCCGGGTCCGGATCCATCGTGAGACGGACAGGAACATCCGCGCCGATCTGGTTGACGTAGATGTCGAAGTTTTCCCGCTTGGGACCGTCCCACGAGAATGCGACGCGGTCCCCCTCTGGGGAGAAACTCGGCGACGCCTCAAGGCCCGGGTAGGTAGTGAATGGAACTGGAACCGGTAAGGCCATTGTTGACCTGGCCGGTTTGTTCCATAGCCACGCAGCACATCCGGCGGCGACCACAACCAGACCGGCGATGGCGTACCACCACCCTCGTTTGCGGACCTCCGGAACAGGGATTGGGGCGGGTGGCGGGATCGAAGCAGGGTGCGCAAGGCTCTCCACTGGGGCGATGAAGCGGTAGCCCTTGCGTGTCAGCGTCTCGATGAAACGCGGGTTGTCCGCCGAATCCCCAAGCGCCTGACGCAACTTATTGATCGCGGTGTTGACTCCGTGATCGAACTCGACAAACGTGTCGGCTGGCCATAGTGCGCGCTGCAGTTCCTCGCGAGCGACAATTTCACCGCGATGGCGCAGCAGCACGGCCAGAACCTGGAACGGCTGCTCCTGGAGCGGCACCCTGCGTCCACGCTTCCGCAGTTCTCCCGCAGCAAGGTCGGCCTCGAACAAACCGAAACGAACTGTATTGGGAACCGTCGACGAAGTCTCCAATCAGTCACCCGAATGGGCGTAGAGTAGCATAGCTGTTCGGCTTGCTTCAACCGGTTGATACTGCCTGATAACTCTTTTCCAATCAATCTCTTGCCGGGAGAGGTCTGCCTGGATGCAGTTTACATCGGAATTAGACTCAATCGAGCCGCCGTGCATTGAGGGTTACCTCCGCATAGCGAATTCTTGGTCTCGCCAGGGAGGCGAGATCAATGAAGACAACCGCGGTGGTTACGTTGGCGGCAATGCTGGGCAGCATCGCCTGGGCGGCAGCAAAAACCGACGATCAGAAGGTTGTGGCTTGCTTCGATGTGAGTGGAAGTAACGCGATGGAGGTGGCCGTGGCAAAGATGGCGGCTTCCGCGCTGTTCCGGTCGGCAGGCGTGAAACTGGAATGGCATACGGACCGGCGTTCATGCAATGAGAAGCGTGACCAGGCGATCATCGTCAGCCTGTCGATGGACACGCCCAAGAATCTACGACCCGGCGCATTGGCCATCGCTCGCCCGTTCGAGGGCGTGCACATTGAGGTGTTCTACGACCGGATCGCCAGCAAAGCGCGCGATCTACGGCCTTACCTGTTGGCCTATGTTGTCGTTCATGAGATCACACACGTGCTTCAAGCGATCGATCGGCATTCAGATAGCGGGATCATGAAGGGGCAGTGGGGCTCCCAGGAGTATGAGCTGATGAAGGGGAGCCGACTCCAGTTTGCCGAGCAGGACGCAGAACTGATCCATGATGGAATGGCGGCGCGCGGGGCCAGGCGCGCGTCCGGCACGCTGCCGGCGGAAGTGCGCAAGCCTGAATAGAAGCTTTAGGCTTTCGCGCACTACAATGTGAAGGCGCCCCCGTGACACCGGCCGAGACGGAACCTGCAACCACTTGAGTGAAACTGTATGGAATCGAAATAGGAAGAACGTCGAAGCAATGGGGAGAATCGCGTTGGGGAGACGGCGGAATACCCTATTTGTGAGTGCACGGGCTTCCAGCATTGTAGCCGTCCCCACTGAGTGGTATGGCAGGAGTGGCAGAGCCATTCGCCGCTCTTCGGCCAAAACCTCGCAAAACCGGCGCGAAGTCCAACCCTCACCGAACCTTCTCCACCATCATCAGATCGCTCTGCTCTCTTGCATTGTCATATGCAGCGTATAGGAGCCATCTGCCGTCGGGGGACACTGAAAAGCCGTACGCCATGTTTCCATCGACCTTCGCGGCCGTCTCGACCTTCCGGGTGGCGAAGTTGAAGAGCTGGACCGAAGGATTCTCGCAGCCCGAGAAGAAGTAGATCCCGCGTTCGGCGACCGCGAAACCCTGGGTGCACACGGACTCGATGATCCGGATCTCCTCGCCGCCCTCCACTGGGACTCGCCTCACTTCGGTGTTGCCACCATCCACCCCGTCGAGCAAGTAGTAAAGGAATTTCCCGTCGGGTGATTCATGCCCGCCCGAACCGCCGCCTTGTTTCGTAATCTGCACCGGGTCTCCCCCGCCGTCGGGAACTTTCCACATCTGCGGATTTCCACTCCGCTCGGAGCCGAAGTAGATCCACTTGCCGTCTCGTGACCACTGAGGCCCCCCTTCACCACTCTGAGTCCCGCGCAACCGCTCCGGCTTCCCTCCGTCTGCGCTGACGATGTAGATTTCGCTCGTCCCCCTAGGCCGGGCGTCGAAAGCGATGCGGCGTCCGTCCGGGGACCAGGTCGGGTCTGCGACATAAGGGCCTCCGAAGCCGGTCAGCTGTACGGCGTTCGACCCGTCAGCATCGCACAACCAGATCTCCTGGCTGCCGGAGCGATTCGAAGCGAACGCGATACGCTTGCCGTCCGGCGAGTACTGCGGCACGTGATCCAGACGGGAGGAGTTCATCGGCATATTGACCACTCGGTGGCCACCACCCAGTTCCATGCGCCAAATGTGCGCAACCAGGGCGTGCTGCATATAAGCCACGCGGCCTTGCCGGGAAACCGCCGGCGCGAGACCGTAGCCTTCCCCGCCGAAGGGCAGTCGTTCAGGTTCTCCCTGTCGTCGCGCGGCTCCGCGAAGGGCCATCTGCCACAAGGTCCTATTGAAGGAAGTCGCGCCTGAAGTGAACAGGAGCGAGTTCCCGTCGGGCCACCACGCCGGCTCACCCGTGCATCTTTGCCAGAACGTGATGCGCTTCGGTTCGCCGACGGCGCGAAGGTCCACGGACAATTCCAGCAGATAAAGATCAGAGGAATCCATGGAGATTGCCCTGGTGAACGCTACAGCTTTCCCGTCCGGAGAAACAGTGGGGTAGAAATCGCCGAGTAGACCCCTAGCCGGAGAGGTCAGCTTGCGCTTCTCGCCGGTTTCGACAGAGACCAGGAACAAGGCGAATGGCTCCTGGGCCGAGATCTTATCTGGGATCACGAGCCATTGGCTGCTGGGGTGCCACGAAGCCCCACCTCCCCCCCAGCCTTCCGCCTGTCCCTCAGAAACCTCCATGAGCCTTCGCTCGGCCCCCCCGACCGCCGGAATCAGGAATACACGGCTCCTCCCGGCGGACAGCCAACGTAGGAAGGCTATCCAGCGCCCGTCCGGCGACCAGGCGGGACTCACGTCTTCGGCCGGATCCTTCGTGAGACGGATAGGCACATCCGCTCCGATCTGCTTGACGTAGATGTCCTGGTTGTCTTGCTTAGGGCCGTTCCAGGAGAATGCCACACGGTCCCCCTCCGGCGAGAAACTCGGCGACGCCTGGAAGCCCGGGTAGGCGGTGAGGGGAATTGAGGCCGGGACGGTCGCCGTTGCATTTCCGGGCTTGCGGAAAAGCCACATAGCGCATGCTGCTGTGGCGAGAATGAGGCCGGCACCCGCAAGCCACCACCACCGGCGTCCGCTAGCCGCTAGAACTGAGATCAGGGTTGAGGCCGGAGTAGCGTCAGCGACAGGAATCGAGGCCGGCGTGGGGATTGGCTGGTAGTTCACTGGAGCAATGAAGCGGTAGCCCTTGCGCGGCAGGGTCTCGATGAAGCGCGGGTTGTCTGCCGAATCCCCCAGCGCCTGACGCAGCTTCTTGATCGCCGTGTTGACCCCGTGCTCGAACTCCACGAACGTGTCGGCAGGCCAAAGGACGCGCTGTAAGTCCTCGCGGGAGACGATCTCACCCGGATGTTGAAGCAGCAAAGCCAAGACCTGAAACGGTTGGTCCTGCAGCGCCACCTTGCGGCCGCGTTTGCGCAATTCTCCCGTGCCGAGGTCCGCCTCGAACAAGCCAAAACGAAACGTGTTGCGAAAGGCCTGGGAAGATCCCACGACAGCACCTCGATTTTACGTGAGTATACCACCCGCCTTTCCTGCAGCAGCCGGTTCATAGAGCTTTGTAACTACATTCCATTCAATCGTTTGCGGGTACAGACGCGCTGAATGGCTGTTCATGTCAGGCCCAGTCCGAATCCAGCCGCCGTGCATTGAGGGTCACCTCCGCATAGCGAATTCTTGGTCTCGCCATGGAGGCGAGATCAATGAAAACGTTAGTCGGAAGTTGGTTCCTGTTGATCCTGGTCGGCACGTTGCACGCAGAAGCATCGAAGCCGGAAGCGAAGATCCAGGTCTTCGTATACAACTACGCCGGGGTAGCTCCCAAAACGCTGGCGCGCGCCGAGCGTGAGGCGGCTCGAATCTACACCCGCACCGGCATCGAGACGGAGTGGCTGGAGTGCCCCCTCACGCCGGGCGAGGCGGCGCAGTACCTGGCATGCCAGCTCCCTGTGTCACCTTTACGTGTGGCCATACGCGTCCTTTCACGGAGCATGTCTGAGCGGCTGGGGCTATCTCAGCAGACATTCGGCTCCGCCCTGCTTTCGGAGGATGGCGGATTCGGAACGATCGCCCAGGTTTGCGCGCACTGCTCGGAGGAACTGGCCAAAGGAAGCGAATCGATGTACGCAGCGATGCTTGGCCTTGTGATGGCGCACGAAATGGGTCACCTGCTGCTGGGTGCGGGCAGTCACAGCGCTAGCGGTCTGATGCACGTTCCCTGGCAAAAGAAAGCGCTGGAAAGCGTCGCGCAGGGAACGCTCGTGTTCACTCCACGCGAAGGTGAAAGGATGCGCCAGCAAGTGTTCGCCCGCCTGCGCGGGCAAGAGCCGATGCAGGCATCGAGGAACTAACGGCCAGATCTTCGCTCTCACGCCATCTGCAAAGAGAGCTTGAATAGCCGAATTGCCTCATGTTTCAGTCGTGTTGAAGGCCCAGAGCAGGCATCAGTCTGGCCTTCAGGACTCAAAACCCGGCGCCCTTCGTGGAGGATGACCGCCTTCCACTGGTATCGACTGGTGTGGAATTGGTGTGACTCTAAGTGGGGAGGATGGGGAAGCATGCGGAAACTTCGGGGAAGTCCGCTCCGAAGGAACGGCGAAGAAAGGCGTTTTGCAGGCGTTTGTCCGGACTCGTTTTGGCTGCAAATTATTAACAGGAAAAGAGTTAAAATGTCTGCTCCGGCAGGACTCGGGCTAACAACCCTTCGGTTAATAGGCGCGCGGGCTCTTGCGCTCGCCAAGCTTATACGAGCACTTCTGCGGCGGAGTCCATTAGGCGAGACTGTGACCGTACTGAGTCCCCGAAGCTCAACCCGGCTCAGTTCAGGTCGTGTGCAGTTGATGTCTGCACGGACACCCGTGCAGACATCAACTGCTACTGGAGCATGAACTCAGAATGATGCACTGACAGAGGGGCCGGGCCAGTCGGTAGCGGAGGTCCGTCCCTCGGCGGCAATGGGGCTGCCAATAGGTGGCTACGTGTACTGCCTTTGAATGCGATTGTGCGACTGCTGGCTGCCCCGGCCCCGGCTCGTGCACCTCAATCCCGACGTGCGCTTCGCGCAACACATCCGAGGTAGGAGCCGGGTGCGTCTTTTGGCGCTCGTACGGATCTGTGCGGGGGGGCGGTCAGCGATGATCGTCCCTACCGCGACCCGGTTTGCAACCACGTTCTGCCAGCCGGGCGGGGTTGCATGCGCCTCTCAGGTCGAAAGCCATCAGGCAGAGTGGTGCGACTGCGCCTGCTAGCGCTCGGCCGTCGGTTGCATCGCGGCCGGTCCGGCGGCGATGACCGGCAGGCCGGATCCGCGGTGGGGCTCACGCGCTGCCAAGCCTGCGTGGATCAGCTTTATGTCCTCATCGGTAAACCTGAGTTGTCCGATCCTCATGAGCCCATATTCGGGAGAACCCCAGTGCGGCTTCATGATCCCGCTAGCTGAGTGCATGTCGTAGCCCTCCAGAATATGTGTGGTCTCATGAACAATAACGTAGGCCAACATGTACAGCCGCAGTTCCCGACTCTCTGCAAGGTTGGCGATCCGATCGTAAAACACATGAATGTGCACTCCCTCGAATTCGCGAGCATAGGCCAGGGCACCCGGAAGCAAATGCTTGGGTGTGTTCGTCGACAGCTCGACCACGATCACTCGATCGCGCTGCCCCTCGCAAGAACGCTGGCCGCTGAGCACCTCCAGTTTCACGCCCGCCGGCTGGAACAACTTGGAGGCGATCATCCGGGCCTGGGGCGTCTCCGGCAGTAGCCCACCGCTCTCTTCGAAGCAAACTACAACCCTCCGTTCACCCGGCCTGTCAGCCGCCCAGGCCAGGCTGCCCAGCATCGCCGCCATCGTCATTATCGCCGCCGCTTTCATTGGTCTCGCCTCCATAGCGAGACCAAGAATGCGCTATGGCGGGGTGGCTCTCAATGGACGGCGGCTGAAACGCAAATGGAATGGCGGTGGCGCGATGCGGGCTGATCTGTCCCGGCAAGTAACTGATTCCAAATCAGTTACTTGCGTGGGTGGCGCGCTTGGAATCAAATCAGCGGGTGTTATACTCGACTGGAAGTCAAGGTACTCAAGTGGAACCCTCAGCAGCGGCTGCAGATTCATTCCGATTCGGCTTGTTCGAGGCCGACCTCGCGACAGGTGAGTTGCGCAAGCGAGGGCGGAAGGTGGCGCTGCAGGAGCAGCCGTTTCAGGTGTTGGCGTTGCTGTTGCGGCATGCGGGCGAGGTGGTCGCGCGAGAGGAACTGCAGCGCGCGCTTTGGCCGGCTGATACCTTCGTCGAGTTCGAGCAGGGGCTCAACACGGCCATCAAGAGGTTGCGCCTGGCGCTGGGGGATGCGGCCGACAGCCCGCGCTTTGTCGAGACCCTGCCGCGGAAGGGATACCGGTTCATCGCTCCAGTCAGCGTGCCGGAGCCCCCAGCGTCGGAGGCGCCCGCGGCAGTCGCAGCGCAGGAATCGGTGCCTTCGCACGCGCGGCTCTGGTGGTGCGTGGGCGGTCTGATCGCAGCCGTCCTGGTGACCGGGTTATGGCCTGTGCCGGCGCCCAGGACGCGAGTGACGCAATTGACCCACGGGGGCAATCTGATTATGCCGTGGCTGGCCGTGCACGGCGGGAGGATTCTGTATACCGCGACGGCAGACGCGCCGGATCAGACTGCGGGCAGGAGTTGGACCGAGTTCTTGTCCATCTCCACGGAGGGCGGCGAGCCAAGGCGCGAAAGAATGCCGTTCCTCCTCCCGAAGTACGTCGCTCAGCTGCTCCAGGCAGATTCCCGGCAAGGCGCGATCTTGGTTGTCACGTATGTAGCGGGTGAGACCCGGGGAGAAATGTGGCTGGCGGGGTTCGACGGGAGCAAGCCGCGCCAGATCGGCGAATACCTTCCGGGCAACACCTATTCCGTCTCCCCCGACCTCAGAACGCTGCTGAGATCCAGCAAAGAGGGCTTGTTCGCCCGTCCGGTCGATGGGGGGCCGGAGAGGCTGGTCGCCCGAATCGATTGGAGGACGCCTTCACTCACGTTCTGGCATCCATCCGGCGAGCGAATCGGATTCCTGCCGCTCAAGGACGGTCCAACGAAGCTCTGGGAGGTGAAGAGCGACGGAACCGGCATGCGGCCCCTGCTGCCGGAGTTTCCTGGAGAGCAATACTCTGCCTTCTGGTCGCCTGACGGGGAGAGGCTGTACTTCGTCTCCCGTGGGGAGATTTACGTGCGGGGGAGCCGGCGCTGGCTGGGCTGGATGAGGCGGCCGGAGCCGCAGCGCTTGACGGTCGGGTCGGCCGGCTACCACATCCCCACCGAGGATCCAACGGATCCGCGCGTGATCTACTCGAACGGAGAGGTGGTCCGCGGGGAGCTGATGAAGCTCAACCGGAGGACGGATCATTTCGAGCCCTACCTGGACCGGCTTTCGGCCGAATGCCTGGACTACTCGCCCGACGGAGAGTGGATCGCCTATGTGAGCTATCCCGGACGGGAGTTGTGGAAATGCCGGCGCGATGGCAGCGACAAGGTCCTACTGGAAGACGGCCTGCTGACGTATATGCCCCGCTGGTCTCCGGACGGCAAACGCCTGGCGTTCGCGGCACACCGGAAGGGAGTATCGGGGGAACTTCCCCGGATCTATACCATCGACCCGAACGGCGGCAAGTCCGAACTTGTCAAGGGCGTGAACGGCCCCGGCTTCACTCCGGAATGGTCGCCCGACGGAACGAAGCTAGTCTTCGCCTCCCTAAATCTCGAAAACGTTCCGAAACAGGGTCAACACGTCTCGATCGTGGACCTGGAGACTGGCCAGGTGCAGGTAGTGCCCGGCTCGGAGGGCTTGATTTCACCGCGCTGGTCCCCCGACGGGAAACATCTCGTGGCGCTCACACTCGATGGGCGCCAGCCGGTCATCTACGATTTCGAGACCGGGCGCTGGACGATCGTCGATGCGAAGGTCTTTGGGTTCCCGAAGTGGTCGAAGGACAGCCGGTACGTGTACGGGATCATGGGTAATCCGCCCATGCTGGCCCGCATCGAGATAACTACGCGCAAGGTGGAGGAGATCCGCACCATCAACGAGTTCCGTTTGACCGGAAGCCTCGACGCCGGTGTCTCCTGGACTCCGGATGGGGAGGCCGTCGTCTTGGCGGACCACTCGACGAGCGAGATCTACCGCATCGAGGTGGAGCGATAGGCGCGCCGGCGATGTAGTTTGCCGCGCAGATGTTCACGCGATGCCGTCGTGCGCGGGACTTTGACCCAGACCGGCGTTCCTAGGCAATCGGTTGGCGCATTCCCAGTCCATTGGCGCTACCCCGGCGATGCAGACCTTTCGCGCCCAATAGCTGGGAGTCGTGCAGGCCGCAAAACGGTGCCCGACTGGTGTGGAATTGGTGTGACTCTAGATAGCAAGGATGGGGAAACATGCGGGAACTTGGGGAAAGTCCGCGCCGGAGGAACGGCGAAGAAAGGTGTCGTTCGGGCGTTGTTTCGAGCGGTCTGTTTGATGTAAGTGATTGCATATAAAGTAGTTCAAAATGCCCCGCACTGCACTCGAACCCATACTGACGCTGACTCAACTCCGGTAGGAGTGCCTCATTGGTTTGACCATTTGTGGGGCAAGGAAGTCTATCTGAGGCGCTCGACCCTTTCAGTTTGGGTTTGGTTCAGTTGATGTCTGCACGGACACCCGTGCAGGTAACAACCGCTGCTTGAGCAGAAACTCAGATCGTGTTCGTGATCAGCTTGAACGAAGGCTGAATTACCGACCCGGCTTCCTAGCGGCGGCATTCATGCATGAATGTTGCATTGCCCATGCTTCTTCGGTGGGTGAGCCTTTCGAATGTCTCGAAGCAGGTCAGTTCATCCTCTAAGCTTCGATCTGGGTGCCTGGGGCGGCTTCCAGTCTATCCGCCGATGGAGTCCATTCCCGCTTTCCGAAGTTGTCACTCATCCCTCCGGGGTCAGCAGGCGACGCTTACAGGACGACAAGACGCCGAAGAGAACGGACTCGTCAGCGGAAGCACCCTTCGCACGCTGAAAGTGCGGCCGATGAAGCGAAGGAATTCCGGGACGGATTCCAACGGCCGTTCGCCTTGGTCTTAGTCCGGCAGGGACGGCGGCGACGTCGTCTCGACCGGGGCCGGCGCCGTGGACTTCCTGATCACCAGCCGGCCAGGGATTGGGATTGGCTCGCCCTCCGAATCCGGATTCCGGACTAACTCGGCCAGGCTCTCGAAAGCCTTGCGGCCGATCTCCTCGCTGGAGACGCGGATGGTGGTCAAAGGCGGCCGCGCCAGACGGGCGATCAGCAGGTCGTCGTGGCCGACCACGGACATTTGGCTGGGTACGTCAATTCCCATCTGTTCCAGGGCGCTGATCGCTCCCAGGGCGATCAGGTCGTTGCCGCAGAGAATGGCCGACGCGGAGGGCTGCTGGCAAATCAGTGAGCGGACCGCCGCCCATCCGCCGTCGGTCCTGTAGTTGCACTCCAGACGGCAGCTGAGGTGCAGCCCGCGGCCGGCCACAGCGGCTTCCAGTTGGTTCCGTATGATTTCCGCCGAGGGGACATCGCGCGGTCCGCCAATGAAGGCAATCTCGCGGTGGCCCAGGCTGGCTAAGTGGTCCAGGGCCTGGCCCAGGCCCGCGGATGAGTCGATGAGCATTGGGCGCACTCCCGGGCGTGGGGCAGAGATCCCCAAACGCACAACGGGAATCCGCCGTTCCCGCAGGGCCGTCACCAGGCGCTCGTCGAACTTCGAGGTCAGGATCGTGACGCCCTGGACCTTGTTCTCGATCATCTTGCGGGTGGCGATCTCCGCCAACTGGGTATCGTACTCCGTGCTCGCCAGCAGCAGGTCGCATCCCTCCCGGCGCACCGCCGCCTGGAAAGCGCGAATTGCATCCGCGAAAAACGGGTTGGCGATTTCCGACAGAATCAGACCATACAAGCGGCTGCTTTCCTGCGCCAGCCTGCGAGCGTTCAGATTGGCGTGGAAGTCCAGCCGCTCGACGGCCTCCAACACCTTGCGCCGCGTGGCCTCCGCCACCGGGCGGTGCGGCGTGTTGTTCAGAATGTGGGAAACGGTGGTGACCGACACCCCCGCATCTCGGGCCACGTCGCGAATTGTGACCGGGCCTGGCAAGTGCGCCTCCTTGCACTCTAAGATTGACAATCTGGATCACCCTAATGTAGCATGCAACCGTTTGCGCAAAACGGTTGCACTCGACATGCGAAAGACCTTCTTGAGGAAATTCGGCTCCGGAGGCGGGGCGTGAAGCGGCTGGATCTGCTGGCTGTTTCGGACATGTGCGTCGATCTGCTGCTGAGCGGTAACGTCCGGCCCCGGTTCGGGCAAGTGGAGCAGTTGATCGGTGCCTATCATCTCGAATTGGGCGGATCGGCCAACATCTTCGCTGCCCAGATGGCGAAGCTGGGAGCCCAGGCCGGAGTTATCGGCGCGCTCGGCGCCGACCCGCTGGGGACCTTCGCGCTGGGCCGTCTACAGTCGCTCGGACTGGACACCGGCAGGGTCTGGGTCGATGCCCGGCTGCAGACCGGATTGGGCGTCGCTTTGATCGAAGGGAACGACCGCGCCATTCTCACCTTCCCGGGCAGCCTCTCGGCGGTCGGCCCCGATCGTCTCCCCGATCTAGCCTCCGAACCGTGCCGGCATTGGCATATTGCCAGCTACTTCCTTTTGGACCGTTTGCGCTCCGTCTGGCGGGCCTGGCTTGCCGCCTGTCGGCGCGCCGGGATCACCACCTCGCTGGACCCCAATTGGGATCCGGAGAACCGGTGGCGAGGCGTCCGGGAGTTGCTGCCGGAAGTGGACGTCTTTCTGCCGAACCGGGCCGAGATCCTCGCCATCGCCGGGGGAACCGACCCTCGCATGGCCGCCCTGGAGTTGAGCGCCGCGGGGCCGCTCGTGGTGGTGAAGTGCGGAGCGGACGGCGTGCTGGCGGCCTGGCGCGGCCAGGTTTGGGAGGCGCCGCCTCTCCCGCTGCAAAGCCCGGTGGTGGATGCGGTCGGCGCGGGCGACAACTTCGACGCCGGTTTCCTGTGCGGCCGGCTTTCCGGCTGGAGCGTGCCCAACGCCATTGCCCTGGGGCAGCGCTGCGCAGTGGCCAGCCTTGCCTCGAGCGGCGGATTCGCCGGGCAGCTTGAGGAGCCGTCATTCCGGCCGGCGGGTGTCTGCTGGAAAACACCATGACGAAACTACTGCACGACATCCTGCGGGAGCCCGCGGAACTGGCCGGGATTCTCTCCCGTTTCTCGGAATCCCGCTGGGAGGGGATCCTGGCCGCCGCCGGGTTGGTGCGCTCCGCCTCCCTGATCTACGTGGTGGGAATCGGCAGCAGCTGGAATGCCGGTTGGGCCGTGACCGCCTTGCTCCAGAAGTACGGCTTTGCCGCGCATCCCGCGGACGCTTCGGAGCTGCTGCACTTCGGCACCCTGGCCGCCGGAGCGGTTGCCATCGTTCTCTCCCGCAGCGGAAGAAGCGTCGAAATTGTTCGTTTGGCGTCGCGATTCGCGGAAGCCGGTGTGCCTGTAGTCGCCATCACCAACACCGCGGACACGCCCCTGACCCGCGCTGCCCGCGTAGTCCTTCAAATGGGTGCGCGCTTCGACCACCTGGTTTCGGTGACGATGTACTCCGGGTTGGCGTTGACGGGCGGTCTGGTGGCTTCGGCAGCCGCGCGGGCCGACCTCGACGGCTTGGCCCTGGAACTCCAGGACGGACTCGCCAGGGCGGAAGCGGAGTTGGAGGGATGGCGGAAGCAGCTCGCCGAATCCGTCTGGCTCGATCCCACAGCCGCGACCTACTTCCTGGCGCGCGGCGGCACCCTCGCGAGCGCCTGCGAGGCGCGGTTGCTCTGGGAAGAAGCCGCTAAGAGACCCGCCTGCGCCATCGGCACCGGGACTTTCCGCCACGGCACCCAGGAGATGGTCTTTCCGGGAACGCGGATCGGTATGTGGATCGATCCGCTGCGCTTGCGGTGCGAGGACCTCATGCTGGCCGGGAATCTGGCCGGCGCCGGCGCGCAAGTTCTTTTGATCGGCCGGGATCTCCCCGCCCACGCGGCCCATCTGGCGTTTGAAGTGCCCAGGCTGCCGGCGGACTGGGAGTTCCTGACCGGCACCATTCCGGCTCAGTTGGCCGCCGAACGCCTCGCGGCTCTTGGCGGCGTCGATTGCGACGCGTTCCGGCTGTGTCCCTATATCATCGACTCCGAAGGGGGCCTCGCGCCCGGCAAAACCGAAGCGGGAGGATTTTAGCGGGATCTTCCGGTCAATCGAGGGAGACTTTATGCGAAGGTTACCAGCTGGCCTGGTGTTGGCATCCTGTGCTTCGGTTGCGGATTGGAAAGCGCAGCCGGACATCCCATCTCGCCTCTATTGCCGCGCCGCGGCCGTGCTGAACGGCGAGACCCACCTCCTGGGCGGATGTCACACCGGGGCTTGGCGGAACCCGTCCGCCTCCGGCCAGGCTTACGATTCGGTGCGCGGCAGGTGGGAGCGGAAAGCTCAGCTTCCTGCTGCCGTGGCCTGGAGCCTGTCGGCGCTTTGGAACGGCAATATCTCCCTCCGCGGGAATGTCCGCTGCCAGGCCGGGCCGGGCATCGAGTCTGCCAGCGAAACTCGGGTCTGCGGGCCCCTGTCGGATCGGCCGCGCCAAGTGCACGGCCTAACGCAAAGTCTGGGCACTCCAGCACTGCCCACCTGGACTCTTGATACGAAAAAGGCCAAATAGCGATATGTCTATGCGTAAATCGGTGGCTGTACTCTTGTGGGCGGCGTCGTTGGTGCGCGCTGCCCCTGTGCCGGCGGACCGCTGGCTGGAAATCGACCTGTACTGGTTCGATCGCGACCACATCTCGGAATCGGTGCATGTCTTCTGGCAGCGCTACGCCCCGCTGTACGAAGGCGTGACCGGCTGGAAGGGCGTGATCATGAGTGTGGGGCTTTCGGCCGGCTACATCCTCGACTGGCACGGCAACCTCGACGAGCCCGTCAGCCTGCCCCAAAACATGCACCCCTGGCCCATGCTGCGCTGTGACCGCCAACTCACCGGGACCACCGAAGAGCGCATCCGCCAGTGGAAGCAGCAGCGCCTGGCTACGGCCGACAAGTCCCGCTGGGCGTCCTACCAGGCCTGGAGTTATCGCGACCTGCGCGCCCTCACCGATGAGTTGCGCGCGGTCGCCCGGCGCGAACACGGCGTACCGGACTTTAAGGTCGGCTCCTACGTGACAGGCTGGGACCGCCACTATGACTGCGACCCCATCGAGTTCTCGGTCCGCCACCCCGGTTCCTACTTCAACGTGCGGGTGAATGGGCGGGTCTTCAATCATCTGGCCGTCTTGGAGCGCGATTCCAAGGCCTACGGCTCCTACCCCGCCGGCATTCCCGCCGGCACGCCGCTGGTGGAGTTCTTCGGCCGGCAGTGGGGCAGCCTCTCCCAAGCCGCCGGCCTGGACGCGATCCTCATGAAGGACTCCTTCTTCCAGCCGGAGGCCTATCAAAAGGCCGGACCGTACGGCTGGACGGCGCCAGCCGAACCCGCCAAGGTGGAGCAGTGGCACCGCGCCACGGCAATGCTGGTGCGCACCACCAAGCAGTCCAACCCGCGGGCGCTGGTCATCGGGCAATCCACCGCGGCGAGTTCAGTGGCGGACTGGCGTGTGGAATGCCTGGATTTGGAGCGCCTGGCCAAGGAAGGCTTCATGGACGCCTATCTGGACCAGACCTGGTCCGGCGCCTACGCCGAGGTGGGCGTGCGGCACGTGCGCTTCTGGAATGTTCCCTGGCTCGGTTGGACCCACGGCCTCACCAACGTGCTGTTGCACGCCGCCATGCTGGCCGACACCAAGGTGCGCCACTACGTACTGACCGAGACCTTCGATGCGTGGGAGGACTTTGACATCCTGCACAATTCCCCGCAGCGGTTGAAGTGGGGCATCTGGGCCTATCTGCACGCCGGCGTGAAAACGCCGCGGGGCTTGCGGCTGCCCGCCGGATCGTATTTTTCCTGGGCCAACCGGGGGAGTTCGCTGATTCCGGCCGCCGACGTGGCCTGGCTCGCGCAGGAAACCAACGAGGCCACGCTCGACGCCCGCCGGACCACCGGCATTCCGGGAGCCACCCTGGTGTATACGCGCCCCTCGTTGTCTGGCCCAGCGACTCGCCGCAGACGGGGATGCCTGCCGCGCGGGCGCGGCGCTACGGCTACTACATCGTCTCCAGCACCCCCAGAAACAACGCGGCAGTCTTCGAGCCGACGGGCAAGATCACGGCGCAGGTGCTGCCCCCGGCGAGTGTGTTGGTGCAGGAGCTCGACCTGAGCTACGCGATTCTGCCGTGGAGCGAGCCGCTGCGCAACGGCGAGGCCATGCAGGAAAGATATGGCGGCAAAGTCGGGTTCCGCTACTACGAGGACGAGGACCACGGCATCTTCTGGTCCAATGACCCGCACAAGAGCATCGGCGCCATGGTGCGCGAGATGGGCTTGGCCGAAGCGGGACCGGAGTTGGAGCGGATCAAGAAACTGTACCGCGCGACGGGCGTGCCGGCGTATCAGTGAGGGGGCAGCGGAAGGACCTCACAAGCCGGGGCTGACCAGCCCGCCCCCACAACGCAGCGGAACAAGGAGAGGCGGAAGCAGAAGTTGGGAGTGGGGACGTCCCCCCATTGCCTTAAGGACGGCTAACAGGAGATCACGGCTAGTTTTGAAGTGCTCGTCAGTCATGAGCGAACTAATAGAAGGTCTGTACGATCAGTTGGTGACGCGTGGGGTTCGGCGACTGATGGAGCGCCGGGCAGGCGAGGGCCTAAAGGCGACACTCACTACGTTAGAGGAGAATGACTGTCCTGAGTATCTTGCGCGGCACCTGATCCGGCAGATCCAAGGAGCGCTGCGCGCTCTACCAGCAGAAGCACGGAGAGAGCGGCAACTGGAGCTGGCCAACGCAGTGCTAGAGTTTGTCCGGAACCAGAATCGCGACGGGGTGGAGTCTGACGCGGTGGATCCAGCCGGTGAGATCTTGCGTGCGGTGTACCGCGGCGCGACACCACCCGTACCACCAACGACACCCCTCGGGTCGAATAGCCTGATGATGAACGCGCTTGACGAACCGCGGCTGGGCTTTGAACTCGAGAGGGAGTTGGCAACAGCCGACAGCGTTTTGATGTTGGTGAGCTTCATCAAGTGGCGTGGCTGGCAGAGGTTGAAGAGCGCGTTTCACGAGTTGGCCGCGCGGCGGGCGCCGGTGCGGATTCTCACGACGACTTACATTGGTGCTACCGACTTGAAGGCGATACAAGAACTGGCCCGCCTGCCGAATGTGGAGTTACGGATTTCGCTCGATGGCCGGCGGCGGCGCTTACACGCGAAAGCCTGGCTTTTCCAGCGGGACAACGGATACAGCAGCGTGTACGTGGGTTCGGCGAACCTTTCCGGGCCTGCGCTCGAGGATGGGATCGAGTGGACGGTCAAGCTGAGCGAGGCGGAAGCACCGCAAATAGTGGAGCGCTTCCGCGGGGCGTTCGACACGCATTGGTGCGAAGAGGAATTCGAGGAGTTTCGGCCGGACGATACCCAGCAATGCGCGCGCGTCAAGGCTGCGCTCGAATTCTCAGGGCGGGCGCCTGGGCAGGATGACAGTGTAGTCCCGGTCTTCTTCGATTTGCGCCCGCACCCGTACCAGCAAGCAACGCTGGACCGATTAGAGTCCGAACGGGTCGACCGCGGCTTCTTTCGCAATCTGGTGGTGGCGCCGGCCGGAACGGGCAAGACCCTGGTCGCAGCTTTTGATTATCAGCGGCAGGGCTTCATTGGAGGAAGGCCGAGATTACTATTCTTGGCGCATCGCGAGGAGCTCTTGCGACAGGCTCGGGAGCGTTTCCGACACGTTTTACGAGACGAGTCGTTTGGAGAAGTGCTCGCCGGCGGGATGGAGCCCGCGAGCTTTGACCATCTTTTTGCCACTGTGCAGAGCTTCCACTCCCGCTCATTGTTGGCGACCATGGGCGCGGAACACTGGGCCTACGTCGTGTTGGATGAGGCTCACCACGTGCCGGCGGAGAGCTATCGGGACATGATCGCCGCGCTTCGACCGCGCGTCTTGCTTGGTCTGACGGCGACACCGGAGCGCATGGACGGCGAGAGCATCCTACCGTGGTTTGACCATCGGATTGCCGACGAGATGCGGTTGTGGCACGCCATAGAGAGACAGTACTTGGTGCCCTTCGATTTCTACGGCGTGCATGATGGCACCGACCTGTCGACGCTCACTTGGACGCGCGGGTCGTATGCCAACGGAGAACTGGAGGCGCAGTACCTGGGAAACACGCGCCGGGCGAACCTGGTGGCGAGCCAATTCTGTGAGATCTACGGTGAATGGCGCCAGGCGAGGGCCCTCGGGTTCTGCGTGAGCATTGCGCATGCGCGCTTCATGGCGCAGGTGTTTGAATCCGCTGGTATTCCGGCGGCGCCACTAACGAGCGAATCTCCCGTTGAAGAGCGAAAACGGGCAAGCTCGAGACTGCGGCACCGCGAGGTCAATGTACTGTTCACCGTCGACCTATTCAATGAAGGCGTGGACATCCCCGAAGTCGACTGTGTCATGTTCCTCCGGCCGACCGAGAGTTCTACAGTGTTCCTGCAGCAATTAGGGCGCGGGCTGCGCCTCGACACCGGCAAGACGAGTTGTCTGGTATTGGACTTCATTGGCAATCAGCGACGCGAGTTCCGTTTCGACCAACGTTTCACCGCCCTGTTTGGTGGCACGCGGCAGCAAGTGACACGAGAGCTTGAGACAGGGATTACGCGGTTGCCGGGGAATTGCTATTTCCGGCTTGACAAGGAGTCCAGGAAGATTGTTCTCGAGAATCTGAAGGCGCAACTCCAGTCAAACCGCGCGAGGATGATTGCGGAGTTGAGAAGCCTCGCCCTACACCTCTCTCGGCGGCCAACATTGAGCGAGTATCTGGCTGAGACCCAGTATGATCTGGCGGATCTGTACAAGTCTTCCATCGGAGGCTGGCAGATCCTGCTAGAAGGTGCGGAACTGCTCAGCGAGCCGCTGACGCCCGAGGGTCGGACCCTGGCAACTCAGTTCCATCATCTCTTGCACATTGATTCAGTCAGGCGGCTGAGGTTGCAGCTAAGTCTGCTGGCCAATGCGGGAGGTTCATTGGATGCGTTGCCCGTGATGGAGCGCCGGATGGTGGAGATGCTCACCTTCCGACTACTGCAGCGGGAGGCGCGGCAGCCGGACTGCCGGTGGAGCCAATGCCTGGAGCAGTTACGACAAATGGGGAGCGCGCGACTAGAGTTACAAGAGTTGAGCGAGGCGTTGCTGGATCGCGTCCGACTCCACACGGACGAACGTACACTGCTCGAAGACTGTCCGCTGTTCCTTCACCGCCAGTACATGCGGGACGAGATTCTGGTGGCGCTCGGTATGCCGGAACAGGTCGGTTCGCGTCGCATGCAGGCCGGCCGGTTCTGGATCGAGGAACTCCGCACTGAACTCTTCTTTGTAACGTTGGATAAGTCGGACAAGACCTTTTCTCCCTCGACGCGCTACGAAGACTTTGCGGTGAGTCCGAGCCGCTTCCACTGGCAATCGCAGAGTACGACGAGTGAGGAGTCCCCTACCGGGCAGCGCTATCTTCACCAAGACCGGAATGGCGCAAGATTCTTGCTCTTCGTCCGGCCCAAGCGTGGGACGGCGTTTGTGTTTCTTGGGCCTCTGCATTATGTCTCCCACACGGGTAGTCGGCCGATGAGCATCTATTGGGACCTAGAGCATCCGATGCCGGCGTGGTTCTTTGATGTCTGCGCTTCACTCCGGGCCGCTTAGCCAGTGCTGCCAGCGGGCCAGCGGGGACGTCCTGGCGCCTCCCTTCGCGTAAGTCATTGCAAACAAGTAAGCTACTTGCCTCAGCACGCTCGCGTCCAGCAATGACGCCCATTGTTCGGGTTGCATCTCAAGGTGCGACAAGTTCCTGTAACGCATTGATTCAATGCTCTTTATATGCATTTCGCCCAGGCTTCGAGAAGCCTATCTGCGTAATCGCGTATACGTTCGTGGGCGCATGAATGCCGCGAGACACACGGTTCCTCGCGTGCACCTTGGCAGCGAAGAGCAACCTCACCCCAAGCTGGCTAAATACGCAGTTCCCGAGCCAGCAAAGTGCTCCCGCTTCTTATCTCGGCCCATTGGAGCCATTCGCATATCAGCCCTCGGCGTGCTTCCCCAGGCCGCCTATAGCCTCCTGCCATACCTGCGCGCCGGAAAGTCAATGCCGTCTATGACGTTGTTAGCAGCCTCGAATC